>JBDHLB010000059.1:0-21344 GCA_039586095.1 Gemmatimonadota bacterium | reverse complement strand
CCGGCAGGGTGACAGTCTCGAGATCGCGGCCCGGCTGTACGACCGAAACGAGCAGCAGGTGTGGACCGCCTCCTTCGACGGTGTGCTGCCCAACGTCGTCGCCCTGTACCGCGGCTTCGCCCGGGCCATCGCCGACCAGATCCGGCTGCGCCTGGAGCCCGGGAACCAGGCTCGGCTGGCCGAAGCGCCTCCGGTGAATCCGGACGTCTACGAGGCCTACCTCCGGGGGATGCACGTTCTTCGCAATGCCACGAGCGAGGAGCAATACGACAGTGCCATCGCCTACTTCCAGCAAGCCGTGGAGCAGAATCCGACGGACGCCCTGGCTTGGGCCGGCCTGGCGGACTGTTACATCACCCTGGGGCATGATTTCGGGATGGACGATCCAGAGGTGTGGTCGAACGCCCGTGCAGCCGCGGAGAGGGCGATCCGCCTCGACTCCGCCTCCGCCGAAGGGTGGGCGGCTCTGGCGGATTACCAGACGTATAATGGGCAAGACTGGCAGGCGGCCGAGCGGGCGTTCCGGAGGGCGAACGAGCTGAACCCCAGCCTGGCCAATAACCACTACCACTACGCCTGGTACCTGGCCCTCTTCGGGAGAGTGGATGAGGCATTGGTCGCACATCGGCGGTCCGCGGAGCTCGATCCCCTGAACCCCCGCAACACGGTGTGGATCCCGGCCCTCTACTGGTGGTCCCGAGACTACGAGCGGGCGTACGCCGAAGCCAAGGAGATGCTGGAAGACTATCCCGACAACCTCACTGCCAATGGGGTGTTCGGTGGGAGCGCGTTGCGCCTGGGCCTGTACGATGAGGCCATTGCGCACTACGAGAAGGTCCGCGCCCGGTTTCCATCCGTTCCCCGATCCATTCTTGCTGAGATCTATGCTCAGGCCGGTCGAAGGGAGGAGGCCCTCCGGATCGTGCGGGAGATGGAAGCGGAGTCATCTCCGGACGCCGGGGTCCTCTTTGGCATCTACGCCGACTTGGGGGATCGGGAGGAAGCTCTCCGGTGGCTCGAATATGCGGCATCCGGCTGGGCATTCCCCTGGGTCTGGGCTAATCCGTCGGTCGATGCCCTCCGCAGCGACCCCCGCTTCCCGGCCGCGTTCCGGCGCATGAACCTGAGGTTCGAGCCGGGACGGTTGGCACCGGTTGCCATTCCGGTGGTGGACCCGTCCGCCGCCGAGACCTCAGAGCCAGATTCGCAGTCCGAGCCGGACGGCTGACGGCCCCTCCTTGGCAGGCCGAGTAGCAAGTGCCTTTCACGCACAGGGGCGGCTCGGCCGGGGCCGCCCCCACCGCATTTAGCCGACCCCATTCTGCACGCTAGATTGATCCACTAAGCCGCGACGTGTTACAGCCGATGGCACGCCACGACTCTGCGTCTGCGCCCGTAGACGACAGACGGCAGGCGCATCTCGCCTCTCATCGGCACAGAGGGGTGCTATCATGCGCAGGCTCGCTTTGCTGCCGCTTCTCGCGTTCTCACTCGCCTGCGGCAGTGATGGGACGCCGACCGGAGGGCCACCTACTCCCAGTCTGGGCAACTTTCCGGTGGGGACCTATGTCGGCACGATTGAGGAGTCGGACGTTTCCGATGACTACCTCTACCTCGTCGGCACACACCGGATCACGTTCACGTCCAATGCGACTTGGAACCTGGTACTCAACGGTGTGTCCGTCGTCACTGGCAGGTTCTCCGTTTCCGGGAGTCAAATCTCGATAACGGACGTGGGTGGAAACTACTCCTGTTCGCAACTGGGACCGGCCTACGCCACTGGCACTTATACTTGGTCCCTCGATGGAAGTACTCTGAGCTTCGTTGTTGTATCGGACAACTGTGCCGGGCGCGTGGTTGGAATGACTACAAGCCTGATGATCCGGCAATAGCAGGCCGAAAAAGCAAAGCAGCTCCACCGGGGCCGCCCCTGCTGCATCTGGCCGCCCTGAATCCGCACGCTAGATTGACCCACTAAGCCGCGACGTGTTACAGCCGATGGCACGCCACGACGAGTTTGGTCCGCTCGAACGAAGGCGCAAGTTGACCCAGATCCTAGGTATCCCGTTAGGCTTCGATACGTGCTACGTGGTAAGAGAGTCGGGTACGGTTGTCATTGATGCTGGCCAGCCCCGGTGCGGTGGGAGGTTCGCGAAAGGCCTGGCAGAAGCTGCTATCGCGCCAGAGGAAGTCCGCCTGATCCTGCTCACCCATGCCCACTGGGACCACATGGGCTCAGCAGCTGAACTCAGAGAGATGACGGGCGCACCTCTGGCGGTCCATGAGAAGGAGGCGAGCTGGGTAGAAGAGGGTGATCCGCCACTGCCTCCCGGTGTAACCGCTTGGGGCAGGGTGTTCATGGCCGGCCACCGACTGCTGATGCCACTTATCGACGTTCCTCCGGCGCCGGTGGACCTGCGCCTGGACGATAGCGTGAGTTCGTTGGATGACTACGGCGTCGAAGGTGTGGCTATTCCGACGCCGGGTCATTCTCCCGGGTCTGTCTCAGTTGTATTGAAGGGAGGCGAGGCTTTCGTGGGCGATCTTGCGATGAACAAGCTCCCTCTGACTCGGGGCCCGTCTCTTCCGATATTCGCCGATGACCTGCAGATGGTCATCCAGAGCTGGGGCCGACTCCTCGACATGGGTGTCAGCACAGTCTTCCCAGCCCATGGCAAGCCTTTTTCCGTTGATGTGGTCCGGCGCTGGTTGGCGAAGCGACCGGACGCCGACGAGCGCTGAGAGGGGGCGGTCGAAGGCGCGGAGGACGACGCGGCTCCATCGGCAGCCGCGAGGCATGGCTGGAGAACTGGAATGTTGTCTCGAGGTTCCCAACTCACCAATCCTTGCTTGATCCTTCATCCCCCAACAGCGAGGTAGCCATGCGACGCATCGCATCTCAACCGGGCGTTCTCGGGATTCTAGCCGCCGCCCTGCTGGCGAGCCCTACACCTTGCCTCGGGCAGGAAGGCACACCGCTCGAGGGCGCGTGGGTAATCACGAGCTGGACGAGCCCGGGTGGGGATACAAACGTCGAGCCCCAGCCCGGCCTGCTCGTGTTCACCAAGACCCATTACAGCATCATGTTCGTTCCGGGTTCTGAGCTGCGCACACGGTGGACGGGTGAGGAGATGACGGACGCCGAGATGGTAGCCGCCTACACCACGGTTATCGCGAACTCCGGTCGCTACGATGTGAATGCGAACGAGCTCACGACTCGGGCCTTCGTGGCAAAGAACCCGAACTACATGGGCGATTGGCCCGATAACGAGGTGACCTACACGTTCGAGATCGATGGTGAGGGCAGGCTCCACCTCACCTGGGGCGGTGGGCCCACCAGCGCGTGGAAGGCGGTCTTGAGGCAGGTGGACAGCGAGCCGCCTCCCTGGTGAGGCAGACTTAGGGTCCGAGGAGCCGAACGCGGTACGCCGTCGGCGAAAGGCCGTGAGGCGGCCCTGCATGTGACACTCGCACGGGTAAGGGGGCGGCTCCACCGGGGCCGCCGCTATGCCGCATCTGGCCGCCCGAAATCCGCACGCCAGATTGACCCACTAAGCCGCGACGTGTTACAGCCGATGGCGCGCCACGAGACGGGTCATCAGGAGCCCTTCAGGCGAGCGCCAGCAAGCACTCCGGTGGCCCCGATGAACGGACTGAGCAGTACGATCCAGCTCTGCTGCCAGCCCTGGGTCAACACGTTCAATATCGGCAATATCGTCGCCCCCTGCTCACGTTCCATCCCTTCCCCACCGCTGGTGAGCACCCGGGCTGCCAGAAGAAGTCCAAGCACGAGAACCGCCATCGCTAACACCTTCGGAGTCCCAGCTTGCCCAGCAATCGCCGCGCAGACCCAGCCCCCGGCAATAGCTGCCAGCAGAGCGAGAGCCATCGAGCCGATCGTGGCAAAGAGACCCTCCGTTGCAGCGCTAATGAAATACAGGCCAACGGGATTCAGGAGCAGATACACCACGGAGAGGCTCACGAACATGAAGACCAACATCATAATAAGTCCCAGCACAACGGCGCTGGTTTCTCGACTCATCGATCATCTACTCCTGCCCTCAACTCGCAGCATGCTTGCCCACATCCGGTTTACGGATCTGACTGCCATTGTAGGGTTTTTCCCCACACGCGTGTAGGGGTTTTCCCGACAGACAAACGCGCTCGCAGATGCTATCCTGAGGGTCAGCCGCGACGTGTTACAGCCGATGGCACGGGCAGGCGCATCAAAATGCCTCGCCAGATCGTGTTGCACGCCCGAGGCTCGCCCCGAGGCGAAACAGAGGAGGTGGCAGTGCGACCGTCGCACGGGTGTCAAGCTCTCCTTCTGCCGTTGCTGATAGTTGCCCCAAGTTGTCAAGAAACGGCACCGGACACGTTGAGAGATGAGTCCCTGGTCCAGACAGCCTACCAGGTAGATTCGGTGGCCATCAGTCGAGTTCTTGCCCAGTGGGTTGAAGCGTATAGGGAGGGAGACGCTGAAGCCCTGGCGCGTTTGCACACCGAAGACGCGGTCATGCTGCCCGACGATGCTCCCGCCTTTGGGGGTAGAGACGCGATCCTGGCTTGGTACGAGGAGTTGTTCGGTAGCCGCCCCCGAGGCGAGGCAAGTGAGGATCCCCAAGTCGAGAGTTCGTGGGCTGACGAGGAAATCCAAGTTGCAGGCGACTGGGGATTCTACCGAGGTACGTACCGCTTCGCGTGGAGGACCCCTCAAGGGGAAGCGAGGGAAGTGCGCGGGAAGGATATAACAATACTCCAGCGGCAATCGGACGGAACCTGGAAGATTGCCCGGGAAATGTGGAATGGCGACGGTCCCGTTACAACGGGAAGGGAGTGACCGTTGTCGCTGATCCGTCTTGATCATGACCGTATTGGAGCCATTCCGTTTCTCCCCAATGAGGGCGGCTCCACCGGGCCCGCTCCTCGGTAATCATCTTTGTTACCGCACCCCTGACGCACCCGAGGTGAGCTCGCCCCCAGATGCGCGAAGAGCCCCGTCTTTCGGGGCTAAGCGGGCGACCGGGGTCGAACCGGCGACCTTCAGCTTGGAAGGCTGACGCTCTGCCAACTGAGCTACGCCCGCACGCGTCCTTTAACTCGAAATCTTGCCGCTTGTTCCACATCTCCGCGCTCCAACTGGGCGGCCTCTGCACGCCTGGCTGGCACCATGCAGTACGGTAGATGGGCGATCGGGAGGCGACTACCTTGTGCGCCTCGGGGCAGATGCACCGTCAGGTGCCTGTGGTGAATCAGTGGGTGACGTGATGACGCGTTCAGGCGAGTTGTGGGCTGTCACTTCCTACTATAACCCGACAGGATCGCGTTTACGGCGGGAGAACTACCGTATCTTCCGAGACCGACTGTCTGTGCCGCTTGTAGCGGTCGAGCTTTCCTTCACGCACAGCTACGATCTCGACGGCGAAGACGCAGAAGTGTTGATCCAGCTTCACGCGCGAGATCTACTTTGGCACAAGGAGCGTCTGCTGAACATCGGACTCGATGCGATACCGTCAAACTGTGACATGGTCGCCTGGCTTGACTGCGATGTCGTGCTCGATCGATCCGACTGGCCGATCGCGGCAGAGAATGCACTTACCGAGTTCAAGGTGATTCAGTGCTTCGACGAGGTGTGGGACCAGGAGGCGAGCGCACCACCCGCTGTGTCGCGTAGCCGGAGTCGCCTGGGCATATCGTTTATGAGGGCTCTCAAAGAAGGAGCCGATCCCAGGGAGCTCCTGCGCCATTCCCTCCGCCGTCGACTGGGCATCTGCTCGGGCCTGGCCTGGGCTGCAAGACGGGAGGTGTTGAGGGACGGTCTCTACGATGCCTGTATCATCGGCAGTGGAAGCAGGGCCATTCGGTGTGCGCAGCTCGGCTTCACGGACGAAGCATTCCGCTACCTCGACATGGGTCGCGGCTGGCGCAATCACTATCAGGCGTGGGCCGATAAACACTTTGAGCGTGTTCGTGGCTCCTTAGGGTCCATCGACGGCAAGCTCACGCACCTCTGGCATGGAAGCCTGAACAAGCGGCGCTACGTTGAGCGACACCACGGCCTTAGCCGGTTTGGCTTCGACCCCACGGTCGATCTCGAACTGACGGAGCGCGGTGTGTGGCGGAGATTACCTCTACAGCCGGGATGAGGATGATGAAGGCGCCTCGTCCCGGCGGGGGGGTGGAACGTGTACGTCGGCCTCATGACGGGAACGGGGGCGGAGGCCACCGGACGGGACGACTTGCTTGTAAAGGCCCTGCGACTCGTCGAATAGAGGGCGCCTGGCAAGCTCGCGAACGCGACGACCTGCGCGAGGGCACGAGAACAGCCGACGGCAGGCATACAGAAGAGGGCCCCGGATCACGGGGCCCTCTTCGTGGCAATCTTAACGGGCTGGGGCACTCTTGGCTGGCCGTTTCCACCGAAGCGGTGCTCGCCCCCTACTGGGGGGGGCCTGATCCGGCGTGCCGATGCTGGAAAGGCCGGTCGCCAGGCCGCGCTGTCAGGTCGAGATCGAACTCCTCGCCGTCCACGATCATCGTTGCGGTCGAGGTGCCGTTGAAGATGATCGTCACGACTACGTCCCGCTCTACATCCCCGTCCGGGCCGTTCGTGATCTCGACGTGGATCTCACGAGTGATCGTGCCCGACTCAGGGTACGGATTCTCAGAGTGAGGAAGCAGGAAGATGACGTTATCGATAGACACGCTTCCCTGCATCTGGTAGGTGCGCGTCCCTTCTTCGTCGGTGTGTCGGCTCCGGGTGACCTCCGATTCACCCGAGCCGTTGACGATCCGGCGGTCCACCTCAGTGACGAATCCGGAGATCGTGACCTCGCGGGACCTGGAGATCTCTGCCTCCCACGAGTCGCGCGACATTTCTCCGCTTATGGAATGCTCGATGCGGATCGCTTCCGTCTCGCCCTCAATGAACGTCACCTGCTCGTTGCCGGCCACGTCCAGGAACGTGACGCTGAAAGACCGCTCGAACTCCCCCCCGATGCCTCCGTGCGGACCACCGGGTCCCATCTGGTTGAGGCTACCCATGACCGACAGGTCCTCGAGCGCCCCATCCGCCGCCACCATCGCCACATCCACCGTGAGCAGATCGTCGGATGACTCGAGGGCAGCCGGGCTATCGCTGCAGGCTGACAGAGCGAGAATCGCCAGTAAGCCGATTCCGCTGCTGATTCCTTGTCTCATCTTCCACTTCTCCGTATTTGCCGGTCACCGCCAATGTCCCGTTCTGACCTTCACAGACATAGACGTTGGCAGTGTCCCGGATGTTAAGTGCGGCTGCTTGCCTTTCGTCGATCCGCTCGGCCCCGGGCTCCGAGTGGAGGTCTTCGTCTGCGTCGGTCGCGAAGCCAAACTCCTCGGTGCTGGCGTCCGGACGCACTACGCGCCCGACGACGAGCACGCTGGCATCCGCGAGCAGAGAGTTATCGTCAATGAGACTCTGCTACGAAGGGTTCCCAACCTCTAGCTTGTCGGCCCAGATCTCCCATTCCTTGTGGGTCCCGGCGGGGATCGGGGAATGGGTGCTCACGAGGACCGGGGCGGGCGAAGACGTTCAACCTGACGCCGGATACTTCATCAGGGCCTGTCGAATCGCTGGAACAGGCACCGAGCGCACCCGCAGCGGCAAGCGTGAATCCCACCTCGCGAACCAAGACATTTTGCCGCGTGAGAACACTTTTCCCTCTGGTTGCGTCGCATTCTGAGGCGCTTGGCCGAGAGCCACGCGCACGTCAAGTCTGTGCCCGCATACCGCGCATGTCTCTTCGTGTTCGCCCGCGGCGTCCTTCGCTGCGATGCGATCCATTTATCGGAGCAACTCGCGTGCCCCCGCGATCGGCGTCGCCGGCGCGTCCACACGACCCTAGCTTCCGTCACGTTGGTCAAACAGGATGTTACGCTTTCGCGCCAAGCATCGGAGGATACGATGACGCTCATCCAATCGACGCGAGCCTGGCCCCGGGCCTGGCCTCTGGCCTGGAGATTCTGGACGCGACCGGCTGTGGCTGCTCTGGCTCTTTCGTTACTGCTCACAGCCTGCGGCGGCGAGCAGCCGGGCGGCACGGCAGTGGCCGAACTCCCCGACGCGCCGGACAAGGACGACTACCCGGTCGCCATGCGGTCCGATCACGTCGATGAATACCACGCGGTGGAAGTCGCGGACCCGTATCGCTGGATGGAGGAGATGGAGAGCGATGCCGTCGAGGCGTGGGTCGAAGCAGAGAACGAGGTTTCCTTCCCGTACCTGGAGAGCCTGCCCGCTCGCGACACGATCGAGGCGCGGATCACCGAGCTTTGGGACTACGAGCGCTTCGGGCTGCCCCGAGAGGAGAACGGCCGCTACTTCTTCACCCGAAACGAAGGCCTGCAGAACCAGAGCGTCCTCTACGTGAGCGACGGACTCGAAGGGGCCGAGGCCCGCACACTGATCGACCCGAACACGTTCTCCGAGGATGCGACGGTCGCGCTCTCCCAATGGAGCGTGAGCCGTGACGGGACGCTGATCGCCTACTCCCAGTCCGACGGCGGGTCCGATTGGAAGACGTGGCGCGTCCGGGAGGTCGATACCGGCGTGGACACCGACGACTTCCTGGACTTCACCAAGTTCACGGGCGCGTCCTGGGCGCTCGACGGAAGCGGTTTCTACTACAGCCGTTACCCGGTTGGCGAGGATGGGAAGGGTGACGGCTCCAAGGCCGTCTCGATCTATTTCCACAAGCTGGGCGATCCGCAGTCTGCCGACGAGCTCGTCTACTCGATTCCGGACCATCCCCGTCGCAACCCCTACGGGTCCGTGACCGATGACGGGCGCTACCTGGTGATCAGCGTATCGGAACGCTTCACGGAAAATGGGCTGTACTACCGGGATCTCGAGGATCCCTCGGGCGAGGTCGTGAAGCTGCTCGACGATTGGGACGCGAACTACAACTTCGTCGGCAACGATGGCGACACGTTCTTCATCCGCACAAACAAGGACGCGCCCGGCTGGAAAGTGGTGGCGATCGATCTCGAGAACCCTGGCCCCGAGAACTGGCGCGAGGTGGTCCCGGAGGCCGAGGTGGCGATGGTCCAGGCGGCGCACGTCGGGGGTCACATCGTCACACGGTATCTCGAGGACGTGCTACCGGTCGTGAAGATTTACGCGCCCGATGGCTCGCTCGTGCGCGAGGTCGAGCTGCCGGCGATCGGGTCTGCGTTCGGCTTCGGAGGCGACGCGGATCGGAGCGAGACGTTCTTCACTCTGACCGGGTTCACGACCCCGGGGCAGATCTACCGGTACGACGTGGAAACGGGCGAGACGACGTTGTGGCGCGAGTCGAACGTCCCGGGCTTTGACGCCTCTGAGTTCGAGACGAAGCAGGTCTTCGTGACGAGCGCGGATGGCACGCAGGTGCCGATGTTCATTACGCACAAGCGGGGAATCGAGCTGGACGGGACAAACCCCACACTGCTCTACGCTTACGGCGGCTTCAACATTTCAATCACACCGGGTTTCAACGTGGGACGGGTGGTTTGGATGGAGCGAGGTGGTGTGCTCGCGATTCCCAACCTGAGAGGTGGCGGCGAGTACGGGGAGGATTGGCACAAGGCCGGCACGAAGTTGAACAAGCAGAACGTGTTCGATGACTTCATCGCCTCGGCCGAGTGGCTGATCGAAAACGGCTACACGAGCCCGGAGAAGCTCGCCATTCAGGGTGGATCCAACGGAGGACTGCTCGTGGGTGCGGTTCTGACGCAGCGCCCTGACCTGTTCGGCGCCACGCTGCCTGCCGTGGGCGTGATGGACATGCTTCGCTACCACACCGCGAGCGCCAATGCGCGCGCCTGGTCGGGCGATTACGGCCTGAGCGAAAACGAAGACGAGTTTCAGGCCCTGCGCGCCTACTCCCCGGTGCACAACATCGAAGAGGGCGTCTGTTATCCGCCGACCCTAGTCACCACGGCCGATCATGACGACCGGGTCGTCCCGTGGCACTCGTACAAGTTCGGCGCGGCGCTTCAGCACGCGCAGGGCTGCGACGAACCCGTGCTCGTTCGGGTGGAGACGCGGGCCGGACACGGCGCTGGCAAGCCTACGTGGATGCGCATCGAGGAGATGGCCGACCAGTACGCGTTCCTGGAGGCGATGCTGGCGGACTGACTTCGCACGCCGCTGGCTCGGCGCCATGAGACCGGCGGCATAGGGGCTTCACTCCGCACGCTGGCTTTCGCGAGCGAAAGAGGCGTCCTCCGCGAAGCCCCTGCCGGCCGGTCGTGGTTTGAGGGAGATCGCTCACAGCTCGACGGTTCCCGCCGAGAGTCGTTGCCTCATATACACAAGTAAATTATACTCATGCGCATGAGTAAGAGGCTGCAGGTCGTGCTTGATGACGCCGAGTATCAAGAGATTCGGGGTGTTGCCCGTCGGGCCAGGCTGAGTGTCTCCGAGTGGGTCAGACAGGCTCTGCGTGAGGCACGGCGCAGAATTCCGAGCGGAGATGCCGACCGGAAGCTTCAAGTGGTCCGAGCGGCGATCGCGTACGACTTTCCAACGGCGGACATCGACCAGATGCTCCGCGAGATTGACGCGGGATACGGTAGCGACTCGGACGAGTGATCTTCATCGACTCCAATGTCCCGATGTACCTCGTGGGCGCTCCACACCCCCACAAACGGGACGCCCAGCGGTTGCTCGAGGGTCTGATCACCGACTCGGCGCGCCTGGTCACGGACGCCGAGGTGTTCCAGGAGATCCTCCACCGATACGCGGCCATCGATCGGCGAGATGCCATTCAGCCAGCCTTCGATGTGCTCCTCGGAGTGGTTGACCAGGTCTTTCCCGTGCACCTGGAGGATGTCGAGCGGGCGAAAACGATCCTATTCGGCCACAGCTCGATCTCATCGCGAGACGCCCTGCACCTCGCAGTCATGACACGTCATGATGTAAAGAAGATCTTCAGCTTCGACCGGGGCTTTGACGCCTATCCGGGAGTGGCCCGGTTGAGCTAGGACTCGCGTGCTCGCCGGCTCTCGGCCAGCGCTTCTGCCAGGAACAGACCGGACCGACAGCGCCTACGGGACGCCGCTCGGGTCTTTCGCGAAGCGAGCCTCGAGGCGCGGCGCAGGAGACCCTGTAGCGCGCAGCGCGAGGAGGCTCCGGAGCATCAGGCGCCGGCAGCGAGCGACGGGAAGGACCCGCACGGCGTTCGTCGGTCGGCGCAGCCCTGTCCACGTGCGGGAACACGACCTATACCACCGACGTACCCTTGGCCGTTGCTCCACGCTGCTTCCCCGGATGATTCCGGAAGGTTGTCGAGTTGAAGCTTCGAAATATCGCGATCATCGCGCACGTCGATCACGGCAAGACGACGCTGGTCGACCAGATGCTGCGCCAGGCAGGTGTGTTTCAGGACCACCAGCAGGTGCAGGAGCGCGTCATGGACTCGAACCCGCTCGAGAGGGAGCGGGGCATCACCATTCTGTCCAAGAACACCGCGGTTCGGTGGGGCGACACGAAGATCAACATCGTGGACACTCCCGGGCACAGGGACTTCGGCGGTGAGGTCGAGCGCATTCTGCGCATGGTCGATGGCGTGTTGATCCTGGTGGATGCCGCCGAGGGTCCCATGCCGCAGACGCGATTCGTCACCCACAAGGCTCTGGAGCTCGGCCTCGTCCCCGTCGTGGTGATCAACAAGGTCGATCGACCGGACGCGCGCCCCGAGGAAGTGCACGATGAGGTGCTCGAGCTGTTCATGGACCTGGAGTCGACGAACGAGCAACTCGACGCGGAGTTCGTCTATGCCAGCGGTCGCAGCGGCTGGGCCAGCCGGGACGTCGAGGCTCGGAGCGGCGACCTCACGCCGCTGTTCGAGACCATCGTGTCGGCGGTCCCGGCTCCGGCTGGCGATTCGGACGGTCCATTCCAGATGCTGGCCTCCACGCTCGATTACTCGAGCTACGTCGGCCGCATCGCGATCGGGCGGATCGAGCGGGGCACGGTAGAGGAAGGCGAAAGCGTCGCACTGCTGCCGCTCGGCGAGCCCGGCGAGGTGGACGAGACGGACGGCGTCGTGAGTCGCGTCACCAAGCTGTACGGGTTCGAGGGGTTGGCCAGGACGGAGATCGGGCGGGCGGAGGCGGGAGACATCGTGGCGATCGCCGGACTCGAGGGCGTGGAGATCGGACAGACCATCACCGATCCGGAGGTGCGTGATCGTCTGCGCGGCATCGCCGTCGAAGAGCCGACGCTGTCGGTGGACTTCAGCGTGAACACCTCGCCCTTCGCCGGCCGAGCGGGCAAGTACGTCACGACCCGTCAGCTGCGTGACCGACTCCTGCGCGAACTGCAGAGCAACGTGGCGCTACGAGTGGATCCCACCGCGCAACCGGACACGTTCGCGGTGTCGGGGCGCGGGGAGCTGCACCTGACGATTCTCATGGAGAATCTTCGCCGTGAAGGGTACGAGTTCTGCGTGTCCCGACCGCGCGTGATTCTGAAGCACGGCCCGCAGGGCGAGGTCCTTGAACCGTACGAAGAGGCCGTCATCGAGGTCCCCCAGGATGCCGTCGGCGTCGTGATGGAGAAAATGGGTGCTCGGCGCGCCGAGGTGCTCGAGATGCGCTCGAGCGAGAGTGGTCCAGTACGGCTGGAGTTCAAGATCCCTGCCCGCGGGTTGTTCGGATATCGATCGGAGTTTCTGACCGACACACGAGGCGAAGGCCAGCTTCACCATCGCTTCCTCGAGTACGGACCCCGTGCGGGTCAACTGCTCAATCGCCAACGAGGCGCCATGGTCGCGGACCGCGAAGGATCAGCTGTCGCTTTCGCGCTGTTCAACCTCCAGGAGCGGGCCACGATGTTCGTCCGCCCGGGCGACCCTGTGTACGGCGGGATGATCGTCGGAGAGAGCTCACGGCCGGGCGACATGGAGGTCAATGTCTGCAAAGAGAAGAAGCTGACGAACATCCGCGCGGCTTCGGCAGACGAGGGAATCCGCCTCGAGCCACCCCGCGAGATCACGCTCGAGCTGGCGCTCGAGTTCATCAACGACGACGAGTTGATCGAAGTCACGCCGGACGCGATTCGCCTGAGGAAACGGCTCCTCGACCCGAGCGCGCGCAAGAAGGCCATGCGAAAGGCCGCGGCGCTGGCTCGCGAAGCCTGACGCGCGGCCTGGGCAGGGCACGACTCGGGCAACCTCCGCGACACGACACACCACCCGCCAGGACGCCGCTCGGGTCCTTCGCGAAGCGAGCCTCGAGGCGCCGCGGAGGAGACCCCGCAGCGCCAAATCAGTCGAGGCACTCGTGACCGCGAAGCGCGAGGAGGCTCCGGAGCATCAGGCGCCGGCAGCGAGCGCGAGGGAAGGACCCGACAGCGTCCTCGCCACGCGCCGGGCAGGCAGCTAGAACGTGAAGTCGAACCCCACCAGAAAGCCGTACTGGTCCACGTCCCAGTCGCGGAACGCGAGCCCCTCTTCGCCGTTGTCGTAGTCGGTCGACAGGTATCGGAATCCGGCGCCGACCGAGACCACGCGAGAGAGGCGAAAACCCAGCATCAGGATGTTGTTCCAGGCAAAGCTCGAGCCGAGCCCGAAGCCGCCGATGTCCACCCGGCCCTGGACGAAGACTCTCCGGGTCGGGTCGGATTGCGCCCTCACACCGATGAACGGATCCCACCAGCTCAAGCCATCGAGGTCGAGCCCCAGGTCGATCACCTCCGGAGCGTCGAAATCCGGGTCAAGCGATGTGAACCGGGCGCCTGCGATGATATCGGCACCTGCGCCCGGGGGTTGCAATCTGCGTATGAGCAGACCCTCGATCTGAAAGAAATCGAGGCTGTATCCCGACTGGACCGGACCGACCACAGGCACGTCGATTTCGACGTCATCGCCCAGGCCGAAATAGACAAAGTCGACACCGAGTCCCCAGTCGCCCTCCATGCCCTCGGCACGGACCAGAGCGGCAAACTCCAGCCGGCTGAACAGGTCGCCGAAGCTCGCGTCGACCGGTGCGTTGACGGGTCCCAGCACGAGACGGCCATCCAGACCCGCGAGCCAGAGATACGGCTGGATCGTCCACTCGATTTGCTGCGCAGGAGCCGGCCGTGCCGGGATCAGTAAAACCAGCGCGGTCAGAGCACCGACCAAGAAACTCGAGCTGTTTCTCTTCACGTTCTCACTCCCTGGCACCGTCCGTTGAATCGCCCGTGTCGTGCTGCCTGCCAAATGAGGCGGGCCAACTGGCCGAGCCGACCGTCAGGAGCCCAACTCGTCCGTCGTCAGACAGCGGCCAAACACGAGGACCGCCGCATCGGGGTCCGAGATCGCGAGAGACACCTCGCCGGTCTCCTCGGTCAGAGTCACGCTCCATCCCCTGCCCTGCTGCGAGCCAGTAAGAATCAACCGACCCTCGGCTCTCTCGGTATTTAGAATCGGAGACGAGCGATCGCTGAACCTCGGCTCCGTCGCCCGAACGACACCCGCGCTCAGGTCAATGGTGAAGAAAGCCGGTGCCTCGGAAGGGGCCTCGGCCTCGGTTGAACAACTACCGCCAATGCTGCACTCCATGAAGCTGCTGATCGAGCACACCCAGTCTGACTCCTGGACGGGGGTCGCTGCGAGCAACATCGGCAGGGAGCCCATGAGCAGGAGTGGCCTTATCGCTTTCCTCGTCATGACGTATCCCCTCTACCGGACAGTGTAACCGCGGCCCTCGAGACAGGCGGCGAACGCCTGATCCCATCTTTCCAGCTGCGCCTGAGCATCGGCCGTCGACTGCTCGGCCTGCTGCTGCGTTCGACCTCGACGGTTTGCGCGCCGCATGCCTCCCATAAGCCCGCCGGAGGCTGCACCGATCGCGGCGCCTGTTCCCGCATCTCCAGCGATGGCTCCGATGATGGCTCCCATGGCGGCACCCCCGGCGGCACCTCGCACCATCTCGCCCTGAGGCTGTCCGGCGGCTGCAGCCTGCGATTGAGCCTGGAGTGCCTGCTGATACGCGGCAAACGGGTCGAGGCCCGTGCGCTCACTCGCCCAGCTGTAGCACTGCAGCTGGTCCGTTTGCTGCTGTTCGGCGGTCTGATCACCGGCCGGGTAAATGATGCGCCCGAGTGGGTTCGTCGGGTCGACCTGCTGTTGAGCCCTAACGGATCCGGCGCTCACCAAAATTGCCAGCACTGCGTAAAGCGCACGGGTCCCGGACGTCTTCACTTCCATCTGAGTCTCCCTCGTTCTCTTTCGTGCCTCAAAGCTCTTGATCGAGGAGTATAGCGGGGGTCCCGGAGGTGTGTACAGAAGAGTCGTGGCTCCTCCGTCTGACCGCTGCGACGCAACCACGAGTGCTTGCGGTCAGACCCTGGAGCTCGGGATCTTTTGCAGACCTCATCTTTGCAGGCAGTCGATCCCTCGGGTCGATGCCTTGGGTCAGTTGTCCTCGTGAAAGGAGCGCTACGTGGGGACGATCCGCCGCGGGAGCGAGCAGGCACCAGTGAAATCGCGTCGACGCATCCCTCTTGGATGGCGTCTGGCCGCGCCGGGCTACGTCATGGCGGCGGTCTTTCTCGCCGGGTGCGCCGCCAAGGGTGATGTGGAGACGTTCCACGATCCCGCTACTTCCTTTGACGAGCTCCGCACGTGGGCGTTCTTGCCGAGCCGACCTCCGGACGCCATCACCAACCGGCCGACGCTCGTTCGTGTGATCGAGACGGCGATTCGAGAGCAGATGACTGCCAATGGTTTCCGGCTCGTTCCGCTTGGACCGGACTTCCTGGTCAACTACCACGTGGTCGGCGGCGATGTGGACGTCCGCACCACGTGGGATCTGTATGGACGCGCGGACCTCTTCCTCATCGATGCCGTGCGCGACAGTCGCTCCAGCGTCTACGTCGACGGCACGATGATCGTCGATGTGTTGGATCCGGAAAACCGGTCGGTCCTATGGAGGGGCGTCGTTTCCAAAGCGATCCCGGCGGGATCCGGAACAGCCCGGCAGGGACTCGAGGCTGTCGAGAGGGGAGTGGCGCAGGTGGTCGGCCAGTTTCCGCCGTGAGCCGGGTGGCGTCATGCGGCCTCCGCGCTGTAACACCTTTCAGAAGACGATACCGCTGAGTAAGCCGACGGCGAACCGGTCTCCCTCCAGCTCATCGCCGAAGCGCAAGCCGAAGCTCAACGAGCCGGTCTCTACCCGTCCGCCGATCGCGGATCCGAAGATGATCGACAGCCCGACGTTGCCACCCAAACGCCGATCCTGGTCCTCGAACCAGGCCCCTCCGTAGTCCGCAAACGCCCCGAATCCGATGCCGACCAGGTCGAGCACCTCGTCCCACACGAACCACCGGTGCTCCAGCGTTGCCGCGAAGCTCCGATCGCCGGTGAACGCGTGTGGCACCCACAGACGGGGCGGAATGGAGAATCCCAGCTCGAATTCGGTGGCGGGCGCCGGATCCTTCTGCACACCGCCTTCGATGCGAAAGAACGTGGCGTGGCGCGGGGCCGGCGTGATACCGGCGACGCCGCTCACGACAACCCTGCCGGAGTCGAGCCCGGCACTGTTGAACAGGGCGTTGGCCATCAGCGAGCCCTTGAGGATCGTCTGCCCCACCCGACCCCCGGTCGCCAGACTCAGCTTCGGCCCGAAACCGGTGCTTTCATAGCCCCAGACGGAAGGCGCGAGCGTCGCCGTCAAGGCCACGACTTCACTCAGATCAAGATCCTCCTCACCGAACGAGTTGAAGTGCCGAACGACTTCGAACGCGGATTCTCGGAACTCCGCGAACACTCCGATCTCTCCGTACAACGTGTCGGGAACCAGCCCCAGCGAGTCGTCGGCAAGCAGGATTGCCTCCTGTCGAACCTCGCCCGTGAGGCCGACGCGCAGGTACCTCCTCGGATTCCCTATGGCAGCGCCTGTTATGGTCAGTCGGTTGATCAATGCTCGCCGGAAGAAGAAGGTCGTGTCGGGCGCGGCGGCGTCGACCGTGCGGAATCTGAACACTCGGCCATCGAACGCCTCGCCGTCATACTCGACCGAGAATCGCTGGGAGTTCGAGAAGAAGGGGAGGCCTAACCGCCAATCACCCAGGTTCTGGTCGGTCAATCCCTTGTACGATCCGGCGATGAAGAGCGGACTTCCGAAGGCCCGGGGGAATTCGGTGGCGAGGTCGGCGCCGTCGCGGTCGACGTCCTTCCTGTACCACAATTGGATGCGAGCTCCCGTGCCGACGAGATTCGACTCGGTGATCCCCAGGATGGCCTTTGTCGAGCCATCGGCCGCGACGCTGAAGCTGACCTTCGGACTGGTGCTCCAGGCGTCCTGCGTGCGCACCGTGACGGCCAAGCCACCTGTGTCGAGGCGTGTCGTGTCGATGGCCACCTCGGAGAACAGGAATCGGGCGCGCAAGTTGCGCTCGCTCTCCTCTGCGAGCCGCTGATCGAACGTGTCGCCCTCACGCAAGAGAAGCTCCGAGCGGATCACCCACGGCCGGGTCTTGATGTGCAGCGAGTTCATCGACCGGGCCAGGAACCCACTGGCCTCCTCGGGAAACACGTCTTGGCGGTCGAGGATGATCGTGTCGATGACGGCGGGGTGAGAAGCGGCGGGGAGCGCGGGCTGGTTGCCCACCACCGTTTGGGCCCGGGCTGTCTGAGCCCCGGCAGCCACGGACAGCAGAAGCAGCCCGGGGAGGCCGATCCTCCCCGGGCTATCACGACGCAAGAGAGGTCACTGGCTCGGCAGGTCCTCCGTCGTCAGGCGATCGGCGTTCAGATCCCACCGTACGATGGAGCCACCAGTCGTCGTCAGACGCCGCGAGACCCGCAGCTCTTGACCCTGTCTGCTGGCGATGATTACCCAGCCCGCCGCGAGATTGGAGCTGTCGACGACGAACGTCTGCGTCCGATCGGACTGGACCGTGCCAAGCGTCGTCACGGTGCGGCCCGGCGCTCGAATCCTGATCGTGAGAGCGACTCTGGGATTGAGCAGGTTGTTCCTGATCTCGACGGCTACCTGATCGGGCCCGACGCTCAACGCCTCTCCAGCCGGCATCTGACCGCCGCCTCCACTGGCGCAGCCGGCAAACGCGAGCACAGCAAGCAACACCAACAGCTGCGTCGTACGTATCCTCATTCTCTTGATCCTCCCACGTGTCTGGTCGCCATGTGCGTAGCCGCCATTCGTCTAATCGTCAGAATCTGGCTAGCGATTGCCGAACCCGAGAGCGATGCCGCCGAGGAACTCCCATCTAACGACCACATCACCCCCTGCGCCGATCCCGCAGCCACCCGTGCCACACCAGAAACCGCCGCTGGCGTTCACGAAGTTGATCCACAACCGGGTTTGAAGGCGGATTCCGACATTGTCGCCGGGAAAGAGCTTCGCCCCACCGCCGATGTGCATGGAGCCTCTCCATTGCGTCGACGGATCACCCAGATCCTCCCGATCGAGAATCTCGCCCACAGAGAAGGCCGTTGCACCCGCACTGATCGAGAAGAAGGGCTTCGCTGCGCCCAGCGTCTCGATCTGGTACAGCCCACCTACATGCATCATGTAGGTGCCGGCATCAGCGGCCGTCACTCGGGTTCCTCCGGCTCTCGGCTGCCGGGTCAGATCCGTGTTTTGCCCGTTGAAGATGAGCTCGAGCTGACCGCCGCGAACCAGGGTGAAACCCAGGATTCCGCCGTAGGTCAGCGCGTCTTTGAGTCGCCAGTTGTACTGGGGGCTGTCCATGAACCCACCGAACGCGTACCCGAGCGTCGGCGTGAGCTCGACTTTTTGAGCTTGCAGGGGTCCACCACCCAGAAGCGTGGCGGCAGAAGCGAACAGGGCTATCAGTAGCAGCTGGACTCGAAGGCGCATTGGCTCTACTCCGAACGAAGTGGAAGTTGAATTTTGAAAAACTCTTGTGTTATACGACGGTTCAACCTCTTTCGGAACCCCTGCGAGAGCGCGAGCCGGGCCCCCACAAGGGCTTTTTCGACATCGACAAGCTGACGTACGTGCTGCAGTTCGGCGCCGGCGTGTGGTAAGCGTCACCAGGGCGAGGGCGATCAGATACCTGGTATCTAGCCTGCCCCGCGGAGATTCCAGCCGAGATACAGGAGGCCGATGGCGGCGATCCAAGAGCCCGCGACGCGCACAGCGATCCGGGTCCACGGCCGCTGAAGGCTCACCACAAAACCGGTCACCAGGGACACCAGCACAAACAGGCAGCCCACCGCCCCCAGCAGGCCGACGACGCCGATCCTGGCCGTTCCCATCTCCACCCCGTTCATCTGCCCGTGCAGCAGACCAAGGCCGATGGCCAGACCGACGCCCACCCTCTCGCTCAGCGGACGGTCGAACGCCACGAGGCCGCCCAGAACGAGAA
The DNA here is from genome assembly GCA_039586095.1 of Gemmatimonadota bacterium. Taxonomy (GTDB): domain Bacteria; phylum Gemmatimonadota; class Gemmatimonadetes; order Palauibacterales; family Palauibacteraceae; genus JBDHBD01. The sequence goes on along the minus strand of JBDHLB010000059.1, from coordinate 1,981 downwards.
ACGAGAGGGTGGTGGCCGCGAGCGGCGCACTCCAACCCAGTGCCAGACCGACCAGCCCGCCGGTGAGCCAGGCTCCGGGAAGGACGAACAGCACCCTGCGCGCATACGCCTTCCCTCCGAGCCCGGCCAGGAGCGCGATGGCGATGACCGGAAGCAGGTCCTCCGGGGTCACTGCCACGTGTCCGATCCCATCGAAGAGCGGCCCGAGGCCGGTGGTCACCAGGTGGGCGTAGAGCCCCGGGGCCAGCGCCGCGCCCATCAGCCGCTCACCGCCGACCAGACGAACCAGACCCCTGCCAACGCGATCCCCGTTCCCGCGGCTCGGAGCGCGAGCCGGCCACGCTCCCACCTGTGCGCCAGACCGAGCGTGATGCCGCAGCCGTGCAACGTCCCTGTCGAGACCACGAACCCGATCGAGTACGCCAGACCGCTCTGACCTGCGGGAAGCTCGGCCCCATGGGCATGACCGTGGAAGATCGCGAAGAACGCCACCAGGACCCCGGCCACGACGAGACTCGGTCGGCGCTCCAGCGCCACCATGAGGCCGAGCAGCAGCGCGGACAGGCCGATCGCGATCTCTACCCCCGGGATCGGCAAGCCGATCAGCCCCAGCATGCCTCCGAGGGCCATCACGGTGGGGAAGGTCACGGGAAGCGCCCAGATCGCGGGCGGACCGAGCTGCGCCCCCCAGATGCCGACGGCGACCATGGCCAGGACGTGATCTATCCCCGAGATCGGGTGGTAGAGTCCGCTCAGGAGGCCCGCGGCGGTGCCTCCTTCGTGCGCCGCGAGCGGCACCGCGGTCAGTGCCATGAGTCCCACGACGAGCCCGAGCGCGCGCCTCACGGCACCCCCACCAGGATCGCGGTGCGCTGGATGAACCAGAACGCACCCAACGTGCCGACGGCGTAGCCCGGGACGAGCTCCGCCCAGCGAGGCCAGCGGATCTCGAGCGATTGGAATGAGCGATTCAGCCCCAACACGACGAACACGAACGCGAGCTGGCCGAGCTCTACGCCCACGTTGAAGAAGAGCAGCGCGAGCGGGATCTCGTTCGTCGGGAGGCCCATCGCGGTGAGACCGCTCGCGAACCCGAACCCGTGCATCAGCCCGAACGCGAAGGCTACGACCCAGGGGTGCCGGATCGTGAAGCTTGTCTCACCCCGCCACACCCGAACGATCTCCGGACCCAGGAAGAGGATCGACAGCGCGATGACCGCGTTGAGCGGCAGCTCGGGCGCGCGGGCGAGCCCCAGCGTCGCGACGCCGAGCGTGATGCTGTGCGCCACGGTGAACGCGGTGATCGTCTTGATGAGCGTCTTCGTGCTCCCCACGATCAGAAGCAGACCGAGCACGAACAGCAGGTGGTCCACGCCGAGCGCGATGTGCTCGACCCCTAGCTGGAGATAGGCGGCGATGCGGGCCACGACACCGCTGGGGCCGCCGACGACGAAGGAAGTCTGGTTCGGCTGGACGAGGTGGGTCTCCTGCTGACCGTCCGCATAGTGCACGCGCACCAGCACGTCGGTCAGGGTCGTCTCGAGGCCTGCGATCTCGAGCGTCTTGTCGGTGAGACCGCCCTCGCACTCGAGCGTCCCGCGGGCGATGTAGGCCCCTCCGCGAACGTCTTCGGAACCGATCCCCACCACTCTGCACTCGGGCGGAAAGATCGGATCGATGCTCAGGATCAGATCGCCACGGGCCGGCTTCTTCCACAGGACTCGAAAGGTCCCGGGCGACGTCTCGCGGAGCTCCAGGTACCCCGGCCGAACCTCGTGCGCCGCTGCGTCGCGCGGCCCGCCGGGGAGCGAGTGCGGAGCGGTTCCGAGCAGGGTGAAGAGCCCGGCGATGAGAGGGGCGCGAAGCAGCGGCCGGAGCCTCCGTCGCATGGCGGGTCTCACCGGAGCACCCCCGGGAGGTCCAGCGCCTCCATGCCCTCTGGCCACTCGACCGTGACCGTGTACTGCGCGAGAAGGCCTTC
>JBDHLB010000133.1:0-3778 GCA_039586095.1 Gemmatimonadota bacterium | reverse complement strand
ACAGGGCGGCGGCTGCGCGCACGAGGCTGCGCACTCGTGGCGAGCGTGCGGGAGCGTCTTCTCCCATCAGTCGAGCCGCCACCCTCGTCACCGCACGAATGCTGGCCGGGTGCAAGAGAAGCGTCAGTGCGACGAGCAGGAGACCGAGGCGCGGAATCGCATCATCGGCGATGCCCAGCGCGGATCCCCCTGCCAGAATCAGTCCGAAGGCCGCGCCGGTGAGCAGTGTGATGGCTTGGAGCGCCAGGGACGACGACAGGGCCGCAGCGGCGGAATCTCCCCGCCCGCGCACATACGCGGCGAGCCCGGCGAGCTGCCAGACCTTGCCGGGCAAGTAGCGGCCCAGGTTCGAAGCGAGCCACGCGACGATTCCCTCTCCGCGCTCGAGCTCCTCCCCTCCCCCCGTGTCGCGATGCAGTCGCTCCCATGTCGCGGCCGTCAGGACGAGCGCCGCCGTGCCGAGGACGAGGGCGCCGAGCAAGGCGAGCGGGTCGAACCTCCACGTGAACGCGGAGAGCTGCGCCCGGAGCTCACGCCATGAGGCCGCCAGGGCGACTCCGACGAACACGGCCGCGACGACAAGAAAGCCGGCGCTCGCGATCCGCAGACCGCGTGGGCTCACGGCCCATCACTCCCGTCGGACGTGCCCTCCGGATCTGAACCGGACGAAGCATGCGCTCCCCACCTCCGTCGCCGACTCAGCGTCGGCCCGACCAGCAGACCAAGCAGCAGAACCAGAGAAAGCCCGGACGTCACCGATCCGATCCGATAGGCCGGACTCTCGTATCGAAAGCCGACCTCGTGTTCGCCCATCGGGACCTCTACTGCACGAAACGCCGTGTTGGCTCTCCACACGGGAGTCTCGACCCCATCGATCCGTGCCTGCCAGCCCGGGTGCCAGATCTCGCTCACCACGAGCAGGCCGGCCCGCTCCGCCTCGACCTCGAGGACGATCTCGTCGGGCTCGTAGCGCACGACCGACGCGGTACCGGCTCCGGCCTGCGGCACCCGACCGTCGTCAGAGAATCCGGCACCCTGCACGCGCTCCAGGATCGTCTCCCGCACGGGGGATTCGATGGCGAGCGTCCGACGCAATGCATCGGCCGTATCGGCCGCGAGTTCGACTCGCTCCGGGAAGTATGCGTGGGGGACGGTGTCGCGTACGGCGTAAAGACCCCCTCCGGGCAGCTCCTCCAGGAGCGGAGATTCGAGCCCCGACCGTGCGACCAGATACCGGACATCGAACAGTGCCCACAGAGGCACGGGACGGCCGGCCAGTCCCTCAGCGGGTCGAATCCCGCCCAACAGGCTGGCGGACCAGCGGAGGAGGAACTTCTGGCTTCCGTCCGGCGTGGGGATTCGGAAATACAGGAAATCGTTCGGCCGAAAACCCTCCAGCGCCCACGCACGCTGACCGGGCTCGAGTCGCTCGGCGAGCCTATCGACTACCGGGTCACGTCGCAGCACCTCGGCCGCGGGCACCGTGCGCACGTAACGGGCGTCGATTCGCCACAGATCCGCCACCGTGAACAGCAACAGCACCAGCACAGTGGCGCCGCCGACGCGCCGCCTCGCCACGGCCTCAGCCACGCCGAGGGTCAGCACCCACCCTCCGACGAGGAACAGACCACCGGTCCGGAGCGCTTCCTCGAGCTCCGAGGACGGTCTCCGCGGCCACCCCTCCGGGAACCAGGCATGGTACGCGAAGTCGAGCAGGCCCGCTGGACTCAGCGCGGCCGCGAGACCGAGGAGGAGGAACGGCGCGGAAAGCAGCACGATCGCCACACGCGGTCTCAACACGCCCACCCCGGGCGGATCGTGCTTACCCGACCCTGTCCGGCGAGCAGCCAGCACCGTCTGCCAGCCGAAGCCAGCCAGCAGAGCCACCAGTGCCGCCACAACGCCCATCATCATGGCGGGCGCCCGAAAGCTCTTCATCATCGGCACGATCGCATAGGCCAGACGATGCACCGGGGTGGCGCCTCCCAGCGCGAACAGCAACCCGACGAGCGTAACCCCGGCGAGGAACCACACCACGCGGCGTTCCTGTGTGCCGTCGCGAGGCGCGAAGGAGCCCACGAGCGCCAGCATGGCGAGCGCGACCGGAATCACGCCCATGTACTCGATATGGAGCTTGAACGGGTTGCGACCCCAGTAATTCTCCGGCAGCGAACCGATCAGGTCGGGCAGGACCAGAGCGCTGATCTCCTGCGGCGGCAGCGCCCATGACGCGGCGAACTCGTACCCTCGCTCGCTTGCCGCCCGCACCACGTGATCGAGAAGCCCGAGCGTCGGAAGAAGCTGCGCGGCGCCCAGACCGGCGGCGAGCGCGAACGCCGCCACAAAGCCAGCGACCGGCCGCGCATATTCACGGACCTCGCCACGCCTGGCACGAGCCGTCAGATGAAAGACCAGATAGAGCCCCAGGGCGAGGGATGAGAAGTACATCAGCTGCGTGTGCGGTGTGAGGATCTGCAGGCCGACCGCGCCGGCCAGCAGGGCCCACCACCTCACGTCCGCCGTGCGCAGCGCCCGCTCGAGGGACCCGAGCGCCAGCGGAAACAGCACCATCGCGAAGATGCGGCCGTCATGCCCTCCGTACAGGTGCGACATCACGTAGCCGGTCAGCATGAACGAGGTTCCACACACGGCAGCTGCCGACGGTCGCAGGCGGAAAGACCGAGCGAGGAAGTACCCGAACCCGCCGGCCAGAAACGTGTGGAGGACAAATGTCCAGCCGATCGCCCGGTACAGCGGCATCACCAGGTACAACAAGCTGCTGGGGTAGAACAGGGGCCCGGGGAGGAGCGCGACGTAGGGCATCCCTCCGTACACGTACGGCGTCCACAGGGGAATTCCCCGCCCTGCGCGCAGCTCGTCGACCGCGAATCGCCGGAGCGGGAATCCTTCGCCGATCATGTCGGTGCCGAACAGGAGTCGATCCGGGTGAAGGATGAAGTCGCGGTAGAAGAGAAGGGATACGAGGGCCGCGCCGCCGAGGAACAGCCAGGTGACCAGACGGTCGGTCCGCGCGCCGCTCGTCATCCCGCCCCCTTCCCTTCCGCCGCTTCCCGGCCCGCCTCGATAGTCGGTCGAGTGAGCGTGAAGAACCACTGCGGGGAGGCCGCCTGCAAGAGACCTCGTCGGAACGAGGAGGGCGCTCGAGAGATCAGGGCCCAGGCCGGCCGCCAGCCTGAGCCGCGGCCCTCTCCCAGCAGCTCGTTCAGAGCCCGCTCGGTGACGTCCCGCACGTGGAAGCCGGGCTCGCGCATGAGGCGCTCCAGCTTCGCGTACGTCAGAAAACGGATATCCCTGTACTCCTTCCCGCGCCCCGTCCAGCGGACGTACCGGTCCGCGAGCCCCCGGGGCAGCCAGCTGAGAAACGGCAGCTGGTAGTGTGGCTCGAGCACCGCACGACGGCTCCCCGCCGCCACGTAGGCCACGCCACCGGGCCGCAGCACACGCCACGCTTCACGAAACAGACCGGCCTGGTCTCGTACGTGCTCGTAGAGGTGGTTCAGAATAAGGACGTCGAAGCCGCCGTCCGAGATCGGTAGCCGGCAGGCGTCCGCCGCGACCACCCGCTCGCCAACCTCCACGAACGACACGTCGATCTCGAAACCCACGATCGGCTTGCCGAGCGCAGCCTCGAGCGCCTCTTTCACAAGTCCCGTACCACATCCCACGTCGCCGATCCGCGTCGCACGCTCGAGGACCGCCCGACACAGATGGAGGATCACTTCCGCCTTGTGTGCGCGCTCCGCCCGATACGCGTCGG
>JBDHLB010000058.1:0-15573 GCA_039586095.1 Gemmatimonadota bacterium | reverse complement strand
CGTGCGGAGCATCAACCAAATCGTGTTCGCGACCGATTTCTCCGACAGCTCGGCGCAGGCGTTTCCGTACGCGCTCCTCCTGGCGGAAGCGTACCGGGCGCAGCTCTACCTCTTCCACGCCGTTGTCCTGCACGCGGACGATCCGCACAATCCGACGCACCGGTTCCCCGATCGGGAGCGTCTCCACGAGCAACTTCACGACACGCGCTGGCGAGCGCGACAACAGCGCACGACACGGAAGTCCAGATCTACCAGGCGTCGCGTCGGGCGCTGTCACCGCTGGCCGCCATCCTCGACTTCATCGAGGAGTGCGGTGCCGACCTCGTGGTCATGGGCACGCACGGGCGAAGCGGGGTCGGCCGATTGCTCCTGGGAAGCGTCGCTCGGGAAGTGGTCCGGCTGTGTCCCTGCCCGGTGCTCACGGTGCGTGGCCGAGGGCAGCAGCTTCACCGTATCGACCGTGTGGCGGTTCCCGTGGACTTTTCCGATCACTCGGCGCTGGCTCTAAACCACGGGTGCGACCTGGCTGCCCTTTTCGGTGCGCGCCTTCAAATCGCACACGTGGTCGAGGAGGCGCTCTATCCGGAGTTCTACTATCCGGTGCTCGCCTCGCCGCTCACGCTGACGCCGGCCATGAGGCAACAAGTCGAAGATCAGCTCAGGGCCTGGCTTCGTGACAAGATGGGTGGGGACCTGGAAGCGGACGTCCATGTGCTGGCCGGACGCCCGGCTCACGAAATCACCGCTCTGGCGGAGATGCAGAACTCCGACCTCATCGTAATCTCCAGCCACGGTCGGACCGGTTTCCGACGCGCGTTGATGGGGAGCGTCGCCGAGGACATTGTTGCGCATGCCGCCTGCCCCGTGTTCACGGTGAAGGCATTCGGCCAGGACCTGCTCACCAGGTAGAGGAACGGACGGCGGAACGCCCTGGCCCCGGGGCGTCCGGCCTACTCCTCGCGGCCCCCGGCCTCGACGTAATCCAGCGGCGACGGGATCTCGATCGTCACGCGGGTACCTCGCCCGGGCGAGCTCTCGATCTCCACCCTGCCTCCCACGATGATCGCGCGCTCCTGCATGCCGAGGACGCCGAGCCCCTTCCGGTGGGCCGAGATCGCCTCTTCGACGACGAACCCTCTCCCGTCGTCCTCGACCGTCGCCCGGACCGCCCGGTCCAGGGCCCGGACTCTCAGACGGAGGTTCTGCGCATTGGCATGCCGCACCGCGTTGGAGAGCGCTTCCTGAACGATGCGATACAGGGCAAGTCGACCCTCGGGATTCAGCAGGTCCTCGACGGCGTCGGCTCGGAGCGTCACGTTCAGCCCGCTCTCGGCCAGCGAGTTCCGCAGGTGGGCACGGATGGCAGCCACGACGCCGGCCTCCTCGAGGGCCGGAGGACGGAGTCCGTAGAGGATTCGGCGGACGCTTTCGGATGCGCGGAGGATCTCGCCGTGCATTTCGGCGAGCAGCTCCTCACGCCGCTCCGGATCGCCCGTGCGCCGTGCCATCTGGAGGCGCAGAAGGAGAGCCGACAGACTTTGCGCGGTGTCGTCGTGCAGGTCTCTGGCGAGCCGCTGACGTTCTTCTTCGGCACCTTGAAGGAGTCCGGAGCCAAAGGCGCGGAGACGAGCGCGGTCTGTCACATCGTGCACGGTGGCGACGATGAGTGTGCCGTCGCTCATGAGCAGCGGACTCAGCCCGATCTCGACCGGGACCTCCAGGCCGTCCTGGCGACGTGCTCGCAGCTCGAGACCGGAGCCCATGTCCCGGCGGCGCGGCGCAGTCTGGAACCGCTCTCGCAGCGCGCGGTGCTGGAACTGCAGGCCCGTCGGGACGAGCTCGTCGACGTTCATCGCGAAGAGCTCCTGGCGCGGGTACCCGAACAGCTCCTCCGCTCGCGCGTTTGCCCCTACGATCCGCCCAACTTCATCGACGATGAGGCATCCGTCGGGTGAAACCTCGAAGATCTCGCGATACTCCTCGAGCGAGAGGCCCGCAGGAGCGGGCGCCTGTCCGTCTGCCAACGTTTCTCCCTTCTTCCGGTCCCGACCCGTGTGGTCACATTGCGTGGTGATCGGGGGCGCACTGGAAGGGAAAAGTTGTCCCGAAGCGCGACAGAAAGTCAAACTGCCCCAGTCGCCGTCAGACCTGTCGAGTCCGAAGCGCAGCGAGGGCGAGAGGGGCGGCGCGTCGCGGGGGCTATCCCGACTCCTCGTCCGACTGAACGCCGAGTCGTTTTCCGTAGGGCTTGGCCGTCAGAACCGAGCAGGGGGCGCGTCGAACGACGCCCTCCGCGACGCTGCCGAGCAGCACACGCTCCAGGCCGGACAGACCGTGACTCGGGATGACGATCAGGTCGCACTCCGTCTCCTCCGCAAAGCCAACGATCTCCGGGGTGGTACGGCCGGCGACCACGTGCGTCTCTACGGTTCGGCCAGGAGACTCCCCGAAGCCTTCGACGACCAGCCTCTCGAGTCGTCTCGCCGCCTGCTCGCGCAGATCCGCCACGTTGAGAGCCGACGTCGAGACGGGAACGTAGAAGTCCGGGTAGGTCGGGAGCTCGATCACGTGGAGGAGATCGACCTGCGCATCGAAGATGTCGGCGATCTGGTGAGCGTACTCGATGGCGAGCTTCGCGTGGGGTGAGAAGTCGATCGGGACCAAGATCCGGGCGATGGAGGGCTCGTCGGTCGGCTCGCAGCCTTTCTCCGCACGCACGGCAAGGACCGCGCAGGGTGCCATCCTCACGACCTCTTCAGTCACGCTCCCCAGCAACAGGCGACGAAACCCGCGACGACCGTGGGTGCCCATGACAATAAGGTCGATCTCGTGCTCCGCCGCGTGATCGAGAAGGACGGGAGCGGTCGAGATCCCGCGCTTCACCGTGTGTAGCACGCGGCTCCGCCCTGTTGATGCGCCGGACCGGGCCAACTGCTCGCGGGCCAGATCCTCGCCCGGGAACGGCAAGGAGGGGTCTTCGGGTTCGAGCGTGTGCAGCACGAGCACGTGCAGCATGTGAAGCTCGGCCTCGTGGACCGCGGCGAACGTCACGGCGAGCGACAGTGCGTTCTGGGCGCAGTTCGAAAAATCGGTGGGAAACAGGATTCGCCGTATGTCGAGCATCGCTGTCGCCTCCATCGGCCGAACGCCGCGCGTACCCCCCCCTGACCATCCGAGCAGGCTGCGTACCGCCTGTTCGCGAGCCTGGCAAGACGTTAACCCGCGCGGAGTTACGCGTCATGTTCGGACCCATGTGGCCTCCGTTGTGGGGCAATATGTCCCTGGGGAGGGCGTGCCCGCCGGGCCCTTCGGGTCGCGACGTCGCATCCTCCCGGTCTGTCCCCGGCCGCCGCGAGTGGAGAGCGCGCACGCCGCGGCTCTGGCCAGCGAGAGATTTTGAGTCGAGATTGGAGAAGAGGTCAGGGCGCGGGCCCCCGCGCGGAGAGCCTGGCAGGCACCCGATCCGCGGTGACCAGCATGCGTGCGAACATCTCGCGAGCCGATTGGGAAGCGGAGCTGACACGGTTCACCGAGCGAAATGCCGGACGGCGAACCTCGCTCGAGGTACACCATCCCGAGACCGGCGTGCGCGAGCAGCAGCGCGACTATCAGCTTCAAGGTCTGGCCTTCGATCATCGGGACAACCGCCTCGAGATCATGCTGGGCGGCTTCGAGGGTGCGGGGCCGCATCTCACGCACACGATCGGCAACGTGGGCAGCCTCGACGTCGTGACGGACGCAGAGGGGCGCGACAGGGCGCTCCATATAGAGCACGACGGTGTGAGGACGCTGCTTCACATACGGTGGGACGCGTGAGCCTCGATTCGCCGGTGCGGGTGCGAGACCGAGGATGGCGCAGGATGGTTACGCTGCACGAGATCATGTCGGTGGAGGTCGTTACCGTGAGCCCGGATGCCTCGCTTCGCGACGTGGCGGAGCTTCTGGCCGACCGACACATCAGCGGCGTGCCCGTGGTGGCCAACGGTTGCGTGCTGGGCGTGGTGTCCGCTACGGACCTGCTCGAGTTCGACGCCGTCGGGCGCGGTGTCCCCCGGGAGCGGCCCGAGCAGATCGAGTGGGCCTCCTGGCCCGACAGCGAGACCTGGGTGGAAGGAGAGGAGGCCCCCTCCACCTACTTTGCCAGCATGTGGGACAACGCAGGCGCCGACGTCGGAGCACGTCTACGCGAGAGTCAGTCCGCGGAGTGGGACGTGCTGGAAGAGCACGCGGCGTCCGAGGTCATGACCCGGAGTCTGTGCTGCCTCTCTCCCGACACCGGTGTCCCCGATGCCGCCGAGTACATGCTGCGTGCGGGCGTTCACCGGATTCTCGTGACGCGTGGTGAGCGCCTCGTCGGCATGGTGACGACGACGGACATCGTGAAAGCGGTGTCGCAGTACGGCCTGGGGGGGTAGTCACCTCCTCTCGGGCCGCAGTCCGCAGCTCGGACTCCGACTCCTCATCGCCCTCAACATCGCCCTCTTCATCGCTCTCCGCCGACCCGGTCGTCGCTTCACTCCCCAGGTAGGCCCAGATGGCCTCGATGTCCGATTTCGCCACGGACAGGTTCGGCATCGGGGTTCTGTACTCCGCGAAGAGATTTCTGGCCGCGGCGTCTTCCCGGATCATGGAGTCGGGTCGGCTGACCATACCTTCGAACCAGCGGTAGGACCTGCGCTCGGTCACGCCCAGGAGGCCGGGCCCTACGCGACGATTCGGGCCCACCTCGTGACACGCTACGCAGCCGCGCGCTTGAAACAGCTGGCCTCCACGCCGTGCGAGCGCTGGAGCGATCGTGTCCTGCTGGGCCGGTTGTGGAACCGATACTGTCAGCAGAGCGACCGTGCCCGCAATCAACGGCAGGCTCATTTCCTTTCTTCCTTTCTATGATCCTGCGCCGACCGGAACCGCGGCTGACGGTCCCGGCCGGGACGCGCGGATCAGCCGTGACCTTCGACGAGGAACGTGATCTTGCAGTTCACGCGGTATCCCACGATCTGGTTGTTCTCGACCACCGCGGACAGGTTGTCCACCCAGATCGACTTGATGTTGGAGACCGTCTTCGAGGCCTCGGTCAGCGCGTTGTCGACCGCCGCGTCAAAGCTCTCCTCCGACTCGGCAATAACCTCGATCACCTTTGCGATGCTCGGCATGAATCTCTCCTGTCTCACGCGTGTTGTCGGCACCCGACCGACGCCACGCGCCGAATCGGTGAGATGCCGTTGTCCCACCACGATCGTTGCCGTTCCTGAACTCCGCAACGGGGGTCAAGATTGTCCCCCCGTTGCGCGGCGGGAACAGACAGAATGTCTCAAGGGCACGTTCGATCCACTGGTTCGATATGCCACGGGATGCAGGCGCAACCCCGACACTTACGGGACCCGGAGCGGGTGAATCCAGCCGGACCGTGATGTGCAGAAAGTGTCGGGGACGGCTTGTGTCGATCCGCCGACGCAAAGCGGCGAGGCGCAATGAGAAGGGCGGAGCAAGGCGCCGAGGAGCGCGACATGACAGAGGAAGTCTACGTCCGGCCGCTGCGGAGCTTGCGCGCCGATGACGTGGCGACGGCGGGTGGCAAGAACGCCTCGCTAGGCGAGCTGCTGGCCGCTCTCGAGAGGCGCGGGATCGCGGTACCCGACGGGTTTGCCACAACGGCCTCCGCGTTCCGTGCGTTTCTGTCGGAGAACCGGCTGAGCGAGCGCATCGGAGCCGAGCTGGCAGTGTGGAAGTCGGGAGACCGGACGCTGTCAGAGACCGGACGCACGATCCGTGGCCTGTTCGATGAAGCCGTGTTTCCCCCTGCGATCGCCGAGGAGATCCGCCAGGCCTATCGATCGCTCTCCGGTACGTACGACTCCGAAGCGGTGGACGTAGCGGTGCGCAGCAGCGCCACGGCCGAGGACCTTCCCGAGGCCAGCTTCGCGGGCCAGCAGGACACGTATCTCAACGTGCGGGGCGCGGAAGCCGTACTGGATGCCTGTCGTCGTTGTTATGCCTCGTTGTTCACCGACCGGGCGATCAACTACCGGCGGGAACACGGCTTCGAAGATCTGGATGTGGCACTGTCGGTCGGCGTCCAGAAGATGGTCCGCTCCGATCTGGCCTCCTCTGGCGTGGCCTTCACGCTCGACACGGAAACCGGCTTCCCGGACGTCGTCCTCATCACCGCCGCCTGGGGCCTCGGCGAGACCGTGGTCCAGGGCCAGGTGACGCCGGACCAGTACACCGTCTTCAAGCCGTTGCTGGCGAACCGGGATCTGAGACCGATCATCGGCAAGCATCTGGGTGACAAGCAGATCAAGATGGTCTATACCGGCACGCCCGATGCGACCGAGATCGTCGCCACGACGGCCGAGGAGCGGGAGACGTGGGTGCTGACCGATGACGAGGTCCTGCGCCTGGCCCGCTGGGCGATTGCCATCGAGGCACATTACGGACGCCCCATGGACATCGAGTGGGCGAAAGACGGGGAGACGGGCGAGCTGTTCATCGTCCAGGCGAGACCCGAGACCGTGCACTCGCGCCGGCGGGGCGGCACCATGCGAACGTACCGGCTCACGGAAACGGGACGAAAGCTCGTTTCCGGCCTGGCCGTCGGCCAGGCCGTCGCGGCCGGCCCCATCTGTGTGCTGGCCAGCTCCAGCGAGGCACACCGCTTCCCGCAGGGCGCTTTGCTCGTGACGCGCGCGACGGACCCGGACTGGGGTCCGATCATGAAGCAGGCGGCCGGAATCATTACCGATCACGGCGGCCGCACCTCCCACGCGGCCATCGTGAGCCGCGAGTTCGGGATCCCGGCTCTCGTCGGTACCGGCGACGCCACGCGCATGCTCAAGGACGTCGAGACCGCGACCCTGTCATGTGCCGAGGGAGAGATCGGACACGTATACGAGGGTCGTCTCGGTTTCGAGGTGGAGGAGATCGAGATTCCGGAAGCGCCGGACACGCGCACCCGGGTGATGCTCAACGTCGCGAGCCCGGGCGCGGCGATGCGCGCCTGGCAGCTCCCGTGCCGTGGAGTCGGTCTCGCGCGCATGGAATACATCATCACCGACGTGATCAAGATCCACCCGCTCGCGCTCGTTCGGTTCGAGGAGCTGGAGGACGAGGAGGCGCGCGAGCAAATCGCCTGGCTCACCCGACACTACCCGGATCGGCCTGCGTACTTCGTGGATCTTCTGGCCAGGGGGATCGCCGCGATCGCCGCGACCCAGCATCCCCACCCGGTCATCGTGCGCATGAGCGACTTCAAGACGAACGAATACGCCGAGCTGATCGGGGGCCGGCAGTTCGAGCCGCCGGAGGAAAACCCGATGCTCGGGTGGCGGGGCGCGTCCCGGTACTACAGTAACGCCTACCGCGCCGGCTTCGCGCTGGAGTGCCGTGCCCTGCGCAAGGTGCGCGAGGAAATGGGGTTCGAGAACGTGCTGGCCATGATCCCGTTCTGCCGTACGGTCACGGAGGCCGATAAGGTGCTCGAGGTCATGGCGGACGAGGGACTGCGCAGGGGAGAGGCCGGACTGCAGGTGTACGTGATGGCCGAGGTCCCTTCGAACGTGATCCAAGCAGCAGAGTTCGCCGAGCGCTTCGACGGCTTTTCGATCGGTTCCAACGATCTCACACAACTCGCCCTCGGCGTGGACAGAGATAACGGTCGCCTCGCCGAGCTCTTCGACGAGCGTAACGAGACAGTCCGCGAACTCGTTCGTACGCTGATCGTCCGGGCGCACGCGGCCGGGCGCCCGGTGGGGATCTGTGGTCAGGCGCCGAGCGACTATCCCGAGTTTGCGGAGTTTCTCGTCGAAGCCGGCATCGACTCCATCTCCCTCAATCCCGACAGTGTCGTGAGCGTCGTACAGAACATCGCGGCGATGGAAGCCAGGCTGGACGGTCGCGCGGAGTCGCGGGCCCCATCCGCAGAGCCCTCGGCTCCCGCGAAAGGAGCATCGGACGGGTGAACGTCGCGGTCCTCAACACCGGCAACGCGACCGTCAAATGCGCCCTCGTCGAGGTCGAGGACGGGCGGGAAAGGGTGCGCAGTCGGTGCACTCTCAAGTTCGAGCCGGACAGAACCCGTACGGAGGTGCTTCGAGAGGCGCTGGAGACACAGCGCCGGGATGGGGCGCAGGCGATCGGCCACCGGGTCGTACATGGCGGCGCGCGTTACACCGCCCCTGCCCTGATCGACGACCGTCTGGAAGCGGCGATCGAGCGCGTGGCGCCGTTGGCCCCGACGCTGAACATGACGGCCCTGGAGGGCATTCGCATCGCGCACGAGCTCTATCCGGATCGGCCCATGGTCGCCGTGTTCGACACCGCATTCCACGCCGGACGGCCGCTGGAATCCTTGCATTACCCCCTGCCCCGCGAGATCACCGAGTCCCACGCCGTGTACCGGTACGGCTTCTACGGCATCGCACACGAGTCGCTCGTCGAGACGTTGGCCTCATCTCAGAGGATGGTGGTTGGCCAGGTGTCCGCCGTAACGCTGCAGCTGGGCGCCGGGTGCTCGGCCTGCGCCGTGGAGGCAGGCCGCTCGATCGAGACCACGATGGGCTTCACGCCACTCGAGGGGCTGATGTGCACGACCCAGTCCGGTACGATCGACCCGGGGGTGGTCCTCCACCTGATTCGTGAGGGACTGTCCGTGGACCGCATCGAGGAGCTGCTGACCAGTCGGTCCGGTCTGCTCGGTTGCGGCGGCACCGCAGATGCGCGTGAGCTTCTGAGACGCGAAGGGGAAGGCGACGAGCGGGCCGGGCTGGCGCTTCAGATGTTCGTCCGTCGGATCGTCACGACGGTCGGCGCCTACTTCACGCTGCTCGCCGGGCGCGGGAGCCTCGTCTTCGGCGGCGGCATCGGGGCGCGCTCACCCGTGATCCGTCAGCGGATCGCTGCCGGTCTCGCTGCGTGGGACGTACACCTGGACCCACAGCTCAACGAAGGGAACACCGGTGGGCGCATCTCGAGGTTGGGCGCCCGGCCCGCCTTCGCGTTCGACACCGAAGAGGAGCACTTGATCGCACGTCGAACGGCAGAGGTCGTCTCGGCGCATGTCGCGGCCCACGCCCACTCCTGACCACGGCGGACGGGCTGCCGCTCAGCTCGTTTCCTCGTGTTCGGGGTCTCCGTGCTCGATGACCTCCGCCCACAGGCGAGGGTGCGTACGGTGGAAATAGCCGCCCATAGCGAGGGCGGCGATCGCGTTCGCGGCGAGGAAAGACCACCACGGGACGTTCTCCGATACCGGCGTCGCGACGATCGCCAGGAAGATGAAGCTGAAGAAGAAGACACCGAGCAGGACGAAGAACACAACGTACCAGAACATCGGATGGAGCTCGATCTCGTGGACGAGCCAGGCGACCAGCAGTCCGAGTGCCACGAACACGAGCATGTGGACCCCGTTGTAAGCGAAGACAGGGCCGGGCGCGACCAGCCCGGGTGTCGGGTCGCCGAACCCGCCGATCACCGCCTGGCCCAGAAGGGAGGCCGTGAAGAAGAAGGATCTCCCGCTCAAGAAGTCCACCAACCCGATGAACATCGCCACCGTTGCATAGCCGATCAGACCAGCGTACAGCCCATCGAGCCAGACCCTCGATCGGGTGGCGTTCATCTCTTTCCTCCTCCGTGTTTCCGCAGACCCGTTTCGCTCGTGAGCACTGCCCTTAGAATGTAAGCGAAACCGGGTTCTGGAAAACGCCTTGCCAATACGGACTCGCATGAACGCCACACTGGGATGGAAGAGCGCGCTGCCCGCGATCGGCTGTCTGTTCGTCGGTTCCGCCTGCGCGACGGTACCTCCGAGTGCCGGGCAGCTGAATGCCGTTCTCTGGGTTCAGAGCTCGGTGGAATACGAGGCCACGGCGCGTCAGGCGTACCGGCTCGCCGAGGCGCGAATCGTGGAGGCGCTGGAGACCCCCGCGTGGACCGCCGTCCTCGAGCAGAGAGAGGCGTTCTCCGGGCTACCCCCAGCCGTGATCCTCGACGTGGATGAGACCGTGCTGGACAACTCGCCTTTTCAGGCGCGGCTGATCCGCGACGGGAGAGAGTACGAGAGCGAAGCGTGGAGCGCCTGGACGGCCGAGGCGAGCGCACAGGCGATACCCGGTGCACTCGACTTCACGCAGCGCGCCGACTCGCTGGGTGTTCGAGTCTTCTACGTGACGAACCGTGACCACACGGACGAGCCGGCGACCCGGCGCAACCTCGAGCAGCTCGGCTTCCCGTTGGACGACGGCACGGACGTTCTGCTCACACGGGGCGAGCGTCCAGAGTGGGGATCAGACAAGGCCTCGCGGCGCGCTCACGTGGCGCGGACTCACCGGGTGCTGCTTCTCATCGGCGATGACATGAACGATTTCGTGAGCGGCGCTCGTGACACGCGCCAAGCCCGTGTCGCGCTGGCCCGGCGCCACGAGGGGGCGTGGGGTCAGCGGTGGATCGTGCTTCCCAACCCTGCCTACGGATCGTGGGAGAGCACGTTGTACGATTTCGCGAGGGAGCTGTCGGCCGACGAGCGACGACGACGCAAACAAGACTCGCTCGACACGCGGCCGCCCCTCGACGGGCAGGAGCCTCTCTAGCTGTCGGAGTTCTCGGGAGCCGGCTCGGCTGACGCGCGCGGGGCCTGTTCGGGCTCCGTCCCTTTTACGAGCAGAACCGGACACTGGGCGAGAATGGCCACCTGGTAGCTCATCGTGGTCCAGCCTGCACCCGGGTCATGGGGGTCCACGGTGTGCGAGTTCAGCACGATGAGGTCGATCCCGTGCTCCTCCGCATACCGGAGCACCTCCTCGGCGCGTCGGCCGTACACGACCTCCTGATCGACGCCCAGCCCGGCCGCACGGAGCGGTTCCGTGAGGGCATCCAGCTGCTCGATCGTGCGCTTCTCGAGGCGATCGTAGAACTCCTCCAGCTCTTCGTACGGAAGGTCCAGCGTTTCGATGACATGGAGCAGCGTGATGTCGCCTCCGCCCTGCTGAACGAGATCGCGCGCGACATCGATGGCCCGCGCATTCCGGTCGGTAAGATCGACCGGTACGAGCAGTCTCTCGAACATGCATCCTCCAGCGAGGAGGTGGTACAACCGGTCTTCCAGGGCCTGGCTAGTGCAATGTACCCCGGGCTCCCCAGGCTTCCCCGAACTGCCTGGCGAACTGCTCCCACTCCAGCTGAGCGGCGCTCACGCGCTCGATGATCGCCTGAAGGGCATCCAGATCGGCCCCGCCGGGGCTTCCCTCCAGCGCGTCCAACTCGACGTAGGCGTCCTCGACCGCGAGGCGCAACGCCTCCACCCGCTCGCACAGGGCTTCGACCTCGACCAGGCGAGCCAGGACGTAATCGAGAGCGGCGCGTAGCGCCCGCGTGTGCTCGTTAGAGTCCATACCCAACGCTCCGACCGCAGGCCTATCCTTTGAGCACGCCCAGCGGTTGCAGGCGCACCACCTTGCGCCCGATCCCCGCACGATCGACGACGTCGACAACCTCGGCCACGTCTTTGTAGGCTTCGGGGATCTCTTCGGCGACAGTCGCGAACGAAGCCGCGCGCACCTCGATGCCCCTCCGCTCGAACTCTTTGCGAAGGTTTCGCCCGCGTACGGAGCGCTTCGCCTTGCGCCGGCTCATGCGCCGCCCCGCCCCGTGGCAGCTGCTGCCGAACGTCTCCTCGAACGCCCCTTCCGTCCCGACTAGTACGAACGAATAGCGACCCATGTCGCCCGGAATCAGCACGGGCTGGCCCACGTCGCGGTACATGTCGGGAATATCCGGGTGACCCGGCGGAAAGGCACGCGTCGCTCCTTTGCGGTGCACGCACAGTCGACGCGGCGTCCCGTCCACCTCGTGAGTCTCCCACTTCGCGTTGTTGTGAGCGACGTCGTATACGAGGTCGAAGTTCAGCTCGGTCCATGGTCGGCCGAGGACGTGCGCGAAGGCCTCACGGACACGGTGAGCCATGATCTGTCGGTTCGCGAATGCGAAGTTGGCCGCCGCGTACATCGCGCCCAGGTACTGCTCCGCTTCCGGCGAGGTCAGGGGCGCGCAGGCAAGCTGGCGGTCCGGCAGCTCGATGCCGTGGCGCGTGGCCGCCTTCAGCATCACGTCCAGATAATCGGTGCACACCTGATGGCCGAGGCCGCGCGAGCCCGAGTGGATGAATACCGTGACCGTCCCCTGCTCGAGCCGCAGCCGCCTGGCTGTCTCCTCGTCGTAGACCTCCCCCACGTATCCGATCTCGATGAAATGGTTGCCCGACCCCACCGTCCCGACCTGCGGCCGGCCACGCTCGATGGCCCGCCGGCTCACCTGATCCGGCCGTGCGCCGGGCAGAGCTCCGCCACTCTCGATGTGGTCCAGGTCGGCCTCGCTCCCGTAACCGCGAGCCACCGCCCAGCGGGCTCCTTCCTCGAGCACCTGCTTCACTTCCCGTGCGGACAGCCGAAAACTCTTGTAGTGGGACCCGACGCCGGCCGGCACATCGCGCATGACCTGGTTCATCAGGTCGGGCATGCGGGCCTTCGCCTCCGTCAGCGACAGATCGCAGCGAAGCAGACGCACGCCACAGTTGATGTCGTAGCCGACTCCTCCGGGGCTTACGACACCTCCGGCTTCTGGGTCGAACGCCGCCACTCCGCCGATCGCGAAACCGTAGCCCCAGTGCACGTCCGGCATTCCGATCGAGCGTCCGACGATGCCGGGCAGGCAGGCCACGTTGGCCACCTGCTGGATCGCCTGATCGCCGCGGATGTCCTCCATCAGCTTGCGGTCGGCGTAGATGAGGCCGTCCACCCGCATGTTGCCCTGGCGGGGGATCAGCCAGCGGTAGTCGTCCAGCTGCCGGATCTTCAGCTCGTCCGTCATCGAGCTCGTCGGCGCTCCCATATTACGTCTCGCCCTTCCGTGCTCGAACCCGCGTCGGCCCTTACACGTCGAAGATCACGGTCGCCCGCCACCGCCCGTTCTCCTGCTCGACCTCGAGTCCGTGGTACGTCACACCCTTGAATTCCCGCACCGGTGGGTCGGAGGCGCGCAGTCCCGACACATCGGCGAGCACGCGACGATCCGAGAGGGTGTCGAACGTGGCCCCTCGGTACACGAATCCGTGCACCTCGTGAAGATAGAGCAGTTCCCGCAGCCAGCGAACGAGGAGGGTGTCGACCGCGCTCGCCTGCAACGCCAGCGGTCGCGTGGCCGGCGCCGGACGGCCCGTGACCTTCTGCTCCCACATGAGCCACAGCATACCGGTGGCCGCGCGCCGGAAGAGGTCTTCGAGCGAAGCGGCCTCGACGGTCATGCCGACGTCCGCCGTGTGATCCAGTTCGATCACCCCCGGCGGCAGCTCCTGACCATCCATGCTTCGGCCGGCGGTCACTCCATGATGTGGTGCTTTCCGACGAGCCGTACCGAGCTGGCTTGCGGGCCCTCCAGTCCCACGTCCTCCGCAAACCGCACCTCGGTGCCGACTTCCAGTCGGGCGAAGTCGCCGTTCAGTACGCTGTTCTCGTGAAAATAGACCTCCCGCCCGTCTGGCGTCGTGATGAAGCCGTACCCGTCCTGAGGAAAGACTCGGGACACATGACCGTGGGGTGGTGGCTCGTGCGTCTTTACCTGGTTTCGTACCCGGTTGGAGTGGTCTTCGAGCCGGCGACGCATGGCCGCGAACGCGTCGCGCACCGCCACGAACGGATCCGCGAGTGCCTGATTGCCGTTGGGATGTCGGCTCACCACGATCTCGCGCCCGGGAACGGTCACTCGAATTCGTGTGTGGAACGTGTTACCCTCGCCGCGCTTGCGGTGCGGCACCTCCATCATCACGCGACAGGCAACGATTCGATCGTAGTACTTCTCCAGCTTGGACACTTCCTGCTCGATACGCTCCCGCAGCCCCGGGATCGCTTCGAAGTTCCGATAGCTGATTTGAGGTGTCACGTTCATCGTCCCCCAGTGAAGGTCTTTCCCCACATGATCCGCCGGCCCCTGCCGGCGCATCATGAAGAGGGGAGTCTGAATGTTCCGAGGATGAAGAGGAGCGCGTGGATGTGATGCACCCTGCAGGCTTGGCGCGATGACCGGATTTCGCGTCGAAGGCCAGAGCGTCGGGGGCGCACGATCCACGTCGCCCCGGCCACTATCGGGCGTGCACCTCGGTTCGCAGCCCTGCGGATTGCTTCGTTTTGGCTAGGTGTTGGGCTAGAACGGCTCTCTTGACCTGCGCGGTAGCCGCTTTCGCATGCACGGACTCAGGGATGGTGAGCGACGGTCGCTTCGGAATCAGCTCCGACATCGACTCCTCCAGCGAACAGGTTGGTGGGATCTTCGGTCCGCTGACCGATGCATCGAATACCCGCGCGCCCCGCGGACAATTCGAACGCGTCGTGGAGGCGCGCCATACTAGAATAGTGCGTGTTTCGTGCCGTGAGCGCCAGAGGCCAGTCGATTCTGTAATCATTTGTCATCATTGACGATAGCTCAACGCCATCCGGGGCAGTGCACGGCACGCGGTTTGCCCGCCGGGACATTCTGCCGCTCAGTCCGTCGGTTTGCGAGCTCGCACGAAGGCCGCCATGAACTTGCCGTCCACTGCGCGGGCGAGCCCGTCCGCCTTCAGGCCGGCCGCGTCCAGCAAGTCGGCTGCATCGGCGGCCCGGTATACACGGGTCGGCTCGATGGTGACGTCTTCGAAGCCCGCCGTCTCCAGCAGATCGCGGAACTCGTCCTCGTTCAGCGCACCCGCGACGCAGCCGGCCCACAGCTCCCAGCTCCGTCGGATCGCCTGTGGCACCTCGCCACGCGACACGATGTCCGAGACCGCGAATCGGCCGCCGGGACGCAGCACGCGCATGGCCTCCTGGAATACGCGGCCCTTGTCGGCCGACAGATTGATCACGCAGTTGGAGATGATCACGTCCACGCTGTCGTCCGGGAGCGGGATGCTCTCGATCGTGCCTTCCAGGAACTCGGCATTCTCGACGCCCGCCTCCCGCTGATTGCGGCGAGCCAACTCCAGCATCTCTGGCGTCATGTCCACTCCGTACGCCTTGCCCGTCGGTCCCACCCGACGAGCTGACAACAGCACGTCGATTCCGCCGCCCGATCCGAGGTCGAGCACCACTTCACCCGTCCGAAGCTCGGCGAGAGCCGTCGGGTTACCGCATCCCAGGGAAGCGCGCACCGCCGCCTCGGGCAGCGCGTCGGCCTCTGCCTCGTCGTACAGATCGGTCGTGATCGGATCCTTGAGCGTCACAGCGTCGCCACCGCAGCACGACGGCGCGCAGCACGCCTCTTCGCCGTCGGACACCTGTCGAGCCGCGGCGCCATACTTTTCCTTCACGACGTCCCGTACCGTCGGTTCTGTCATCGTTCCTCTCCCCTTCTTGTCTATCTTCGCTTGGCCGGCCTCAGCAGCATGACGATCTTTGCCGCGCCGTGCTTTCCAGTTGTTCCAGGAACTCTCGCAATTCCGTCAACGCATCCTCGCGCAACGAGTAGTAGACCCAGCGACCGCGTCGCTGCCCCTCCACCAGTCCGGCCTCCTTGAGCGTCTTCAAGTGAAAGGAGAGCAGCGACTGCCCGGCC
>JBDHLB010000132.1:0-6645 GCA_039586095.1 Gemmatimonadota bacterium | reverse complement strand
GGTGGTCGACGTGTCGGAGATCGAAACGTGCCGTACGATCTCTGGCGGGCGCGTGTCCCTCGTCGTGATGGCGGTCGTGATCGCCCGACGCGTTCAGGTGACCGTGGTCGAGGTGCAGCCCTCGCGATTCCTCGTGATGATCCGCCGATTCGTGCACGTGGGCCAGGCCGGCCATGGAGCCGAACACCAGATAGACGGCACAGCAGCCCGGCGCGAGGATCCTTCGCATCCGGCGGATTGTATACGAGAATCGGAGCCTACGATAGCCCGGGCTCGTCAACACCACGCTGAGAGCTTCGTCGGCAACTGCCTTTGAGGTCATTCCGCGCTCAGCCGCTAGACGCCGTTGGCCGGCGTCTCGTATCTCACTCGCAGACCGGCTGAAGGAAAACGCACATGCGCCTGCCCGCACTGCTGCTGTGGCTCGGCCTCATGACATCTCCTGCGGTCGTCCCCGTTACCCTTGCGCAGTCGATGGCCACGCAGCCGGCCGAGAGTGGAGAGTTGCTCGACGATCCGCACGAGGGTCGTTTCGTCTACTTTCGTGCCGGGGCCCCTATCACGCTTCAGGCCAGCCCCCTGCATGCGGCCGCACTGGTCCCGGACACGTCCGAACAGAAGGGGCCCCTCACTCCACCCGACGGACTCGAGCTGGATCCGCGTGGAAACCGCCCCGATCTGATCGAGCGCGGCGTGACGCTGTTCCGCGTCCCGAGCTCCGTTGCTCCTCGCGGTCTCGATACGACGCCGCCGCCCGACGCCTGGCAAGTTACTCTCCGCTCCGGTCTTCCCTCGCAGCCGGTCTTCGAACACGGGGCGGCGCTGCGGATCCCCTCCGACGAGGTCGTCGTGGCCTTCGATACGGCGACAACTCTGAAAGACGCGAAGCGTCTCCTGGCCGGGTCGTGGGATGACCTCGATGCCCAGGAACTGCGGGAGTTTCGCCCAGGCAGCTTCATCTGCGTGCTGCGCGACGCGTCCGCCGGCCGTGCTTTCGAGGCCAGTCGGATGCTCACCCAGCTGGAAGGCGTGCTGTGGGCCGAGCCGTCCTTCATCAACGTTTACCTCGAAACGCCGGGCGGCCCGCCCAGCGGCCGGGCCCTGCCCGGTTTTCCTTCGTCCCTGACGCACCACCAGACGCTCGAGTCGAAGTATCTGGCCAGGCTGGTTTCCACCGTGGATCGCGAACCCGAGGGGTTCGTGTGGAGCACCGCGATCGACGGGCACTTCGAGAACGACATCGACCGGTGGATCGTCGCACGTGACGAGGGCTCCAACCGGATCCTTCCGATGGTGGTCCGAGAGCGCACCCACGACGGGAAGCGCGCGGTCTACATGTCGGGCAAGGGTCTCGCCGGGAACTCCCCTCCCGATCCCTACCTCGAAGGGGCCAGCTCCTACCTGATCAGCCCGATCTTCGACCTGGCGGCCTACCGGGAGGTTTTCGTCGAATTGTGGTTCTGGGCGCGGTTCGAGGACCCTGTCGATGCGCCCCGGCGGGTCCACGACCTCGGCCGCGTACTGCTCTACGACGCGGAGTCGAAGGAATACGTCCGCGAGTACCCGATCGCCCCTGTCGGCCCGACGGGAGACCTCACCCGGGGTCCCGGCACGGACCGCGGATGGCGCAAGCTGATGTTCCGTGTGCCGGTCGATACGCTCGCCAGGCCGTTGCAGGTATTCGTCCACTTCTACAGCGACGGTCTCGGCGAAGCGGAAGGATTGTTCGTCGACGACATCCGCGTGCTCTACAGTACCGGTGACGGGGGCGACCCGTTCTCCCGCGATCCCGCCGTTCAGCATCAGTACGCGATTATGCCGCGGGGACAGATCGCGGGATGGCCGGCCTCGAGCGATCCCGCAAGCCACGCCGTCGCGGCCTGGTCGGCAGGAATCCCGAAGAAAGACGTGATCGTGGCCCTGCTGGATGACGGGGTCGAGCGCGACCATCCCGACCTGGCGTTCTGGGAGCCGGTGAAAGACGGGGAAGGTGCGCCGGAAGCCGACGGAATAGCGGACGGCGATCCGCAGGACGAAGTCGAACTCCCCCCCGGCGAACCGGTCAGCCCGGAGGATCGACACGGTACAGCCTGTGCCGGCGTACTCGGCGCCACCGCGAACAACGGCATCGGCATTGCCGGCGTGGCGCCGGAGGCACTCCTGCTGCCGCTGCACCGAGGGATAGACGACCTCTCGATCGTGCGGGCCATCGACGTCGCCGTAGAGCACGGCGCGGATGTCCTGGTCATCCCCTGGGGCTGGACCGGCGCGGCGCCCGAGGTGATCACGCGCGCGATCATCGACGCCATCGACGCCGGAACGACGATCGTGGCTGCCGCGGGCGACGGCGTGCACCGTCCCTACAGCGATGCCGTCGACTACCCTTGCGCGCTGAGCGCCTCGACATCCCTGATCTGCGTCGGAGCGTCGAGCATTGCGGGTGAGCCAAAAGGGCCAGCCAGTGCGGACGGTCTCTATTGGTGGCGGTCGGCCGAGGACGAGACGGGGCCCGATCTCCTCGCACCGGGAACCTGGCTTCACGCCACCGATCGCCTCGGGCCGCTCGGCTACAACGACGGCTCCCAGGACGTGCCGGCCGACTTGAGCAACGAATTCGCCGGCACGGGGGCCTCAGCGTGCTACGTGGGCGGTGTTGCGGCCCTCATGGTCTCGCACGATCCCCTGCTCATGCCCGAGGGGTTGAAGCGGTTGATCACGACCACCGCGACGAAGTTGCAGGCGAGCAGCGCGCGGCGGGCCTCGAGGGACGGCGACGCCATGGTCACGAGCGGCGCGGCAAGAGAGCCAGCGCTGGAACGTGTCTAGAAAGTCAAGGGCGGATTATCTCCCTTTCCTCTCCATTGGGTCGGCCACGGCCCTTGTAGACTGGCCCACCGCGAGCCGGGCCGTGCCCGGAAGGAGGCAACGTGGGCGGATTCTTCGGCGTCGTTTCCAAGGATGACTGCGTGGCGGAGGTGTTCTACGGGACCGACTACCACTCCCATCTCGGCACCTCGCGCGGCGGGATGGTCGTGCGGGTCAAGGAGGGCTTTAAGCGCAACATCCACGACATCACGAACACGCCGTTCCGCACCAAGTTCGAGGACGACCTGCCGAAGTACTCCGGCAGGATCGGTCTGGGCGTCATCAGCGACTACGAGGACCAGCCGCTGCTGGTCTGTTCCCACCACGGGCGCTACGCCATCGCCACGGTCGGACGGGTCGACAACCTCGATGCGCTCGCCGAGACCAGCCTGCGCAAGAACGGCACTCACTTCAGCGAGCTGAAAGGTAACGAATTCAACCAGACCGAGGTCGTGGCCAACCTGATCAACCTGCAGGAGACGCTTCTGGACGGGCTTCGACACGTCCACCGGAAGGTCCAGGGCTCCTGCTCGGTGCTGCTGCTCACCGATAACGCGATCTATGCCTCCCGGGATCGCCTCGGGCGCACGCCGATGGTGCTGGGAAGCAAAGACGGGGCCGTCGCGGTGACGCTGGAGAGCTGCGCCCTGCCCAATCTCGGCTACGAGATCGATCGCGAACTGGGCCCGGCCGAGATCGTGAAGATCACGCCCGACGGTGTCGAGCAGCTCTCCCCTCCCGGGGAACAGATGCAGATCTGCTCTTTCCTCTGGGTCTACTACGGCTACCCGGCATCGGAGTACGAGGGCGTCAACGTCGAAGCGGCGCGCAACCGCTGCGGCGAGGCGCTCGCCCGGGCGGACGACGTCGAAGTCGACTGCGTTGCCGGAATTCCGGACTCCGGGGTCGGGCACGCCATCGGCTACTCCTCCGAGGCGGGCATTCCCTACCGACGCCCGTTCGTGAAGTACACGCCGACCTGGCCCCGCAGCTTCATGCCGCAGGATCAACGGGTCCGCGATCTGGTGGCCCGGATGAAGCTCATCCCGATCCGGGAGTTGATCGACGGCAGGCGACTCCTGTTCTGTGAGGACTCGATCGTTCGGGGGACGCAATTGACCGACGTCATCCAGCGGCTGTTCGACTTCGGGGCAAAGGAGGTCCACATGCGGCCCGCCTGCCCGCCCCTCGTTTGCAGCTGCAAGTTCCTCAACTTCTCCCGTTCGAGATCCGAGCTGGATCTCGCCGGCCGCAAGGCGATTGCCGAAATCCACGGCGAGGTCCCGACGAAGATCTCCGAGTACGCCGACCCGAAGACGGAGTGCTACGCGGCGATGGTCGAGCGCATCCGCGAGCGCCTCGGGCTGACGTCGCTGCGCTACCAGACGCTGGGCGCCATGGTCGAGGCGATCGGCCTACCTCGGGACAAGCTCTGCACGTATTGCTGGACCGGCGAGTCGCTGCACGAGATCGTCGACACCCCCTTGGACACCTGTTCTCCGGTCTGAGCCGGATCACCAGATGAAGCACAGCTCCTTGGGTGCGCCATAGGAGTACTTCAGGCTGTGGAAGGGAGGCGCGGCACCGTCCTACGCCGAGACGAGAGGCCGCCGCCTCGAATACGCTGCTGGGAGGTCCGGTGTGCCGGCCGGTACACCCCATTGCGGCAGGCCTCGGCCAAAGCCCGTGCATCCCGGCGGTCCGTCTTCACCCGCCGCCTACCCGCTACCCGCAGGCGACGGTCAGAGCAAGCTGGCGTCGATGAATTCCGGCCGGAGCTTCTTGAGCACCCGCACCATGTTGTTGAGCTGGACTTGCACCGTCCCTTCGTAGATCTCGACGATGCGATTGTCCCGCCAGCGGCGCTCGACTTGCTGCTCCAGGAAGTAGCCGTAGCCGCCGAAGACGGTGATGGCGTCGTCGATGACCTCTTTCGCCGTCTCGGGGACGTGGTGCTTGACCATCGAGGTGAGTAGTGGCAACACGCCGCTCATCTTCCGGGAGCCCTGGTCGCAGACCCAGGCCGCGTGGTCGCTCGTCCACTTCGCCGACTGGCTCCGGCTCCACATCCTCGCCAGGGTGTGACCGATACCCTGGAAGTCGATGATCGCGGTGTCGAACTGGCGGCGCTCCCGGGCGTGCCTCAGCGCGGCCAGGAAGGCTCCCTCGGCGTTGCCCAGGGACTGTGCCGCGATCTCGATACGACTCTCGTCGAGGAAGGCCAGCACGTTCTTCAGTCCCAGTCCGCGCTCACCGAGGATGTTGCTCGCGGGGATTTCGAGGTCGCGAAACAGGACCTCGCCGCTCGAGGTCATCTTGATACCCATCTTGTTGGGGATCTCGGTGACCTCGAGCTCGCCACCGAGCCAGCTCGCCGGGTCGCGCTCCACCACGACCGTCGTCATGCCGCGCCCCGGTTCGGCGTCCGGGTCGTCCTGACACAGAACGACGAAGAAGTCGGCGTAGGCCGCGTTGGTCGTGAAGATCTTCGTGCCGTTGATCACCAGACGGTCGCCGTGCTGTTCCACGCGGGTGGCCATGCGCGTGAGATCGGAGCCGCGGTCCGGTTCGGTGAGCGAGATGGCCGAGATCCACTCGCCGCGCGCCAGCGGTCCGAGGTAGCGCGCCTGTTGCTCGGGACTGCCGCAGATCTTGACTACCTTGCCGGGCAGGACCGCCAGGTGGATGGCCATGCCGATACCCGAGTCCGCCTTGCAGAGCTCCTCGACGACCAGCACGTTCTCGGTCACGCCGAGACCTCCGCCGCCGACCGACTCGGAGAAGTCGAGTCCCAGGAATCCGAGCTCGGCCGCCTGGCGCCACAGAGCTCTCGGAAACTCGTGGTTCAACTCGTACCGTTCCGCGCGTTCGTGGGTGAACTCGCCCGTCGCGAACTCCCGCGCGGCTCTCTTGATCTCGGCCTGCTCCCGGGTCAGGGAGAAATCCATGTCCCTCGCTCCTACCTCTCGAACCGTTGCTGCAGCAACGGCAGAATGTCGAACATGTCGGCCACCACGCCGTAGTGGGCGACGTCGAAGATCGGTGCCCGGGGATCGCTGTTCACCGCGATGATCGTCCCCGACGAGCGCATTCCCGCGACGTGCTGGTAGGCACCGCTGATTCCCAGAGCGATGTAGAGTCGGGGACGGACCTCCTGGCCCGAGGTACCGACCTGCCGGCTCTTGGCCAGCCATCCCTTGTCGGCCACCGGACGCGAGCAGGCCACGGTCGCCCCGATGGCGTCGGCGAAGGCCTGCACGCGCGGGAGATACTCCGGCGAACCGATTCCCCGCCCTACCGCCACCAGGATCGGCGCGGCGGCGATGTCCACGTCCTCGAATTCGGCCTCGACGTGGTCGAGGAGCCTGGCCCTGCGGCGCTCCGGAATCGGCGGCGCCTCGACCGGCGTCACGGGCGACCGCTCGCCCGCGCCGGGCTCGGCCGGCTGCTGTCCCCCGCGGAGAGTGACGATGTAGCCCGGCGCCGGCTTCATGCGCAATTCGCTGTCGATCTTCCCGCCGTAGATCCGTCGCCGGACGGTCATGCACGAGGAATCCATCGCGACGTCGAGGGCATCGGTGACCAGTGGCGCCGCGCGGCGCGTCGCCAGCGCCGGCGCGAGGTCCATTCCGATCGCGGAGTGACCCATCAGGGTGACGACGGGCCCTCGCTCGTCCAGCATCGCGTCCAGCACCGGAAGCCACGTCTCGGAGTCGTACTCCGCGAGCGATTTGTCCTCGACCAGCAGCACCTCGTTCGCCGACTCCCGCAGCGCGGCGG
>JBDHLB010000057.1:0-20622 GCA_039586095.1 Gemmatimonadota bacterium | reverse complement strand
CAGCGCCTCTCGGTCGTGAAAGAGATCATGGTCGAGACATATCACATCTCTCCGCCGGAGAGCCCGCCGTTCCGGGTTCGACTCGGGTTCTGGGCCATGCATCCGGTGAAAGGTTTCGGTTTTCTCGCTGCAGTCCTGTTGGTCGTCTTCTGGTTCGTCGGTCTGTTCGGAGCCGGCACCCTGGTCGATCTGCTGGAAGTCGGGGCGTTCGAACAACGGCTGTCCCCGCTCGCCATCCGGGTGACGGACACCGTGCTTCCCTTCCCCCACACGCACGAGATCGAGCGGATCGCGCATCCGGTGGGCCTGCCTGTCAGCCCTGCGCACGAGGTGACCCTGTTCGAGCTCGAGCGAACGGTCACGCGCCTGGCGTATGCGGTGCCGCCGGGAACTGAACTCAACCTGTGGCAGGAGACGCTTCGCTTTCTGCACGACCTGCTGGTCGGGCGGTACGGGACGATCACCATGGCCCTCAGCTACGCGCTCGCCATCGTCCTGCCGATCGTCACGACGTTCTTCTTCGTGTTCAGCATCCTCGAGGACTCCGGCTACTTCCCGCGCATGGCGATCATGGTGAACCGCTCCTTTCGGCTCATGGGATTGAATGGCAAGGCGGTGCTTCCCATGCTGCTCGGGCTGGGGTGTGCGACGATGGCCACGATGACGACCCGGATCCTGGAGACGCGCAAGGAACGGATCGTCACCACGATGTTGCTCGCGCTCGCCGTACCGTGCTCCGCCCAGCTGGGGGTGCTGCTCGCGATGTTGGCCACCCTCGCACCCGCCGGCGTTGCCGTGTGGGCTCTTCTGGTCGCGAGCATCCTGTTGATCGTCGGCTGGCTTACGGCGCGCGTGTTCGGGGGCGAGACGAGCGAGTTCGTGCTCGAGATCCCGCCGATGCGGCGGCCGCAACTTTCCAACGTGCTCGTGAAGACGGCCAGCCGGCTCGACTGGTACCTTCGCGAGGTGATCCCGATCTTCGTGCTCGGCACGGCGATTCTCTTCGTCCTCGATCGGGTCCAGGCGCTGGACGTGATCGCTCGGTGGGGGGAGCCCCTCGTTTCCGGCTGGCTCGGGCTCCCCATCGAGACGGCGAACGCCTTCCTCGTCGGCTTCCTGCGCCGAGATTTCGGCGCCGTGTATATCCTCGACTCCGTGACGGCCACGCCGCCGCTGCTCACCCAGCACCAGATTCTGGTCGCGATGGTGACAATCACGCTGTTCATCCCCTGCTTCGCCAACTTTCTCATGATCGCGCGTGAGCACGGGATGAAGGTGGCGTGGCGGATGGCGGCCTTCATCTTCCCATTCGCGTTCCTCGTCGGGGGCGCAGTGAACCACATCGGACGATGGCTGACAACTTCCTGACCTGCCCGATGTGCGGGTTCGAGTTCGATCGGGACGACACCCTGTGCGCGCACGGGTGTCCGCTGGGACCCGTGTGCAACCTCCTCCGCTGTCCGAGCTGCGAGTACGAGTTTCCCGAGACCCCGCGTCGTGTCTCGTGGCTGGCCAAGCTGTTCGGCAGGCGGGAGCCGGCCGAGGGCGAATCTCGACTTCCGGCCGAGGTTCGCCGCGTGACGGAGCTTCGGCGCGGAGAGGAGGCCGAGGTGCTGTGCCTGGGTGACACGCGGTCTCCCCGACTCGGCTCGTTGGCGGCTTTCGGGGTCGTCCCGGGCTCCCGAATATCCCTCGTGCAAACCCGTCCTTCGTGTGTGATCCGAGTCGGCGAGACCGAGATCGCCATCGATCGCGAGATCGGTGAGGAGATCCTCGTGCGGCCCGCGGAGACGGAGCCCGAGGCGGCGACCGTCTAGCGCTGTTGGAAGTCGGGGGTGGGGCGTATGCTACCCGTGGAGGCCCGATCGCGGGCCCACAGCGCCCCAGCTTTGCGGGCAGGACGGTTACCCCCATGGAAACGATCGAAATGGCAGTTTCCGAGCTCACCGTGCGCGACATCATGCAGTCCGAGGTGTTCTCGGTCGAGCCGGAGCTCACCGTCGGCGAGCTGATCAAGCTTTTCATGACCCGCGACATCAGCGGTGCCCCGGTCGTCAACCGGGACGGCGCCGTCGTCGGAGTCGTCTCGACGACGGATATCCTGCGGTATGCGCTGGAGGAAGCGGAGGTCAGGGCGGAGAGTGTCGAGGATTTCTCGGGCCAAATGGAGGGTCGTGAGGGCGAGGGCTTCTACATGACGCCGGAGGGGACGGCACACTTTCCCATGGTGCTGTTTCCGGGTCTGCCGGGAACTCGCCTGGCTGCTCGTCCTGTCCGCGACATCATGACCTCGGTGACATTCTCCGTGCGACCTGACGCCACGCTTCCCGAACTGGCGCGATTCCTATTGCAGGGAAAGATCCACCGGGCGCTCGTCTTCGATCACCGCCATCTGGTCGGGCTGGTGACCACACTCGATCTGGTGCGGGCGATCGCTGACTCGGCAGGCTAGCAAAGCACGAGCCAGGACGGCGCCGGATGGCTCCGTGTGACCTAGCTGTTGCGGAGCGCGCCTCCCGTCATCTCCTCGACCTTCTCCCGGAGGATCCTCAGGTAGAGGTCGATCGTCTCGAGCCGGGTACGAAACGAGAGCACGGCGACCCGTAGCACGAAGTGGCCGGCGAGCGTCGTCGAGGAAACGAACACCCTTCCGTCCCTGTGGATCGCCTCGAGCAGGTTCCGGTTGAAGGCGTCGGGGTCTCCCTCTTCGGGGACGAACCGATACGCCACGACGGAAAGGTCCGGCTCCGGGCCGACCTCGAAGCCCAACTTCTGCACCTCGCGGTGAAAGTAGCGTGCGAGCAGATGCTTCTCCTCGAGGCAGGCCCGGAATGGGCCCACTCCCAGCAATTTGAGCGGTAGCCACGCGCGCGGCCCCCGAAAGTGGCGGCTGAACTCCGGCGACAGGTCCCCCGGTGAGCTCTGCGCCGTCGCCTCCTCTTCCAGCGTGTCCTGCATGTATTCCCCCGTGTAGCGGAACGCTCGCAGCAACTTGCCCTTGTCGCGTACCAGCACGGCGCCCGTGCCGAAGGGCAGGAAGAGTCCTTTGTGAGGATCGAGCACGATCGAGTCGGATCGCTCCATCCCGTCGAAGCGCGCCCTCAGCTCGGGGCAGAGCGCGAAGAAACCGCCGTAGGCCGCGTCGACGTGATACCAGAGATCGTGATCGCGGGCGATCGCGCCGACCTCATCCAACGGATCGATGACCCCGAGGTCCGTCGTCCCGGCCGTGCCGACGACGAGCCATGGCCGGAGTCCGACCTTCCGATCATCTTCGATCGCCGCGGCCAGTTCGTCGGGTCGCATCCGGTAGCGATCGTCGAGGCCGATTCGCCTCTGCACGCACTCGCCCATCCCGATCACGTGGAGCGACTTGTCGATGCAGTGGTGCACGTGCGCGGAACCGTAGACGACCGCCCGCTCGTAGTCTCGGGCCTTTAGACCGTGCGCTTCGCGGGCCGCCACGATCGCCGTGAGGTTGGCCACCGTGCCACCCGGCAGCAGGACACCGCCGAAACCATCCGGGTACCCGACGAGCTGTCGGGCCCAATCGAGTACCACATTTTCCATCTCGACCGCTCCGGGGCCGGCGAAGCGGACGCCGACATAGCGGTTGGTCACTGCGGCCAGGTGATCGCCCAGCGAAGCGTAGTAGACTCCGCCCCCCGGGATATAACCGAGGTGCCCTGCCGACGCGGGATTGATGCCCGGCGTGTCGACCGCCCGCTCAACGAGGGCAAGGACCTCATCCAGCTGTTCGGGTTCGTCGGAGATCGGAGACGACCACAGCTGCGTGGCGCTCGACTTGTCGATCTCGTACGCCTTTCGCTCAGGGAGGCTCTCGAGGAACGCTTCCGAGTACTCGATCACGCCCTCCCGCACGGCGGCGCGCGTGCCCGCGTCGGGTTCCAGGTGCCGGCTGAGAGCTTCCGCGGCGCGGATCCGGTCGACGAGCGAGCTATCCGCCATTCTCTCGTGCGTTCATTTCGGCGACCTCTTCGAATCGCATTCGACGGGTCTCTTGAGCGGCCCGTTGAATGGCACGTAACGTCGGAGCCAGGTTATCCTCCGCGGGGCGGCCGGCCAGGTCCGCGTCGACCGGGCGCTCCGAGCGGAAAAACGTATGGATTCCAGCTGAGCACGAGCAAACGGAACGTGAGAGGGATGACAAGGTGAGACGGTTCATCGGGCTGCTCGTGGCGGGGTTCGCGTGCGTGGCTGCGGGGTTCTGGCCGCAGGCGAAGGCGACGCCGGTGCCGGCCTTGTCCGTCGTGCCGGCTGCCGGGGCGGTTTGGAGCTTCGACGGCCATCGCATCGTGTGCTTGATCGCATGGTGGGAGATGCGCCGGGAGACCCGACTCGCTGTCGCCAAGCTGCTGGGGGCCGACGATGTCCGCGAGAGCTTCCCGGAAGCGTGCGTGTGGCCGGACCGGCTCCGAAGCCTGATCGAAGAGGGGACGGGTGACTACCAGCGCTACACTGCGTACTCACGCGCCCATTACATGAACACGCCTCCCGGCGCAGCGAGCGTGGCCGTCGATGCCTGTACGATCACACTGGAGAGCGGCAGGCGCTCGCCGTGCGTCCTGGATGCGATCGCCGAGTTCTCGGACAGCCTGGTGACGTCCTCCTCGCCGCGCCACCGGGTCGAAGCGCTCAAATGGTTGGGGCATCTGGTCGCGGACGTTCACCAGCCACTCCACTCGGGCTACGCGGAGGACCGGGGTGGCAACGATGTCCTGGTCAATGTCATGGGAAAGTCCGACCGCAACCTGCACTCCGTGTGGGATGGTTTCTTCATCGACCACCGGGACCTCCCGTGGCCCGAATATGCTGCGCGCCTCGGTGCGGAGATCCGTCCGGTCGATCGGACGCTTTGGGAACAGGACGACCCCGTGGTGTGGGCGAACGAGTCGTTTCAGATCACGGAGGGCGACGTATATGACCTGATCGACGAGGAGCCCTACGTGGGGCAGGTGTACTTCGATCGACACATTCTGACCGTGGACCGACGCCTCCAGCAGGCCGGGTACCGGCTGGCCCGGCTGCTGGACCGGTTGCTGGCGGGCTAGCAGCGCGACACACGTTTAGGTAAACGACGCTATCTACCTCTGCAACAATCGATTACCAATCCATCCAGCGCTCCCCACCGATGGCACTCGGACGGGGACGGCTTGCCCTAGCCGAACTCGATTCCCTGGGCGAGCGGCAGCTCTGTGCTCCAGTTCACCGTGTTCGTCTGCCGGCGCATGTACGCCTTCCACGCATCGGAACCGGACTCTCTGCCGCCGCCCGTTTCCTTCTCCCCTCCAAACGCTCCGCCGATCTCGGCGCCGCTCGTGCCGATGTTGACGTTCGCGATCCCGCAGTCGCTCCCGCGATGCGACAGGAAGGTCTCCGCCTCGCGCACGTGGTCGGTGAAGATCGCCGACGAGAGGCCCTGCGGGACGCCGTTGTGGATCGCGATCGCCTCCTCGATCTCCCCCACTGCCTCTGCCGGGGTCGCTCCCGCCCTCCCGTACTCGATGATGTAGAGGATCGGGGCGAACGTCTCCTCCTGGACGATCTCGTACTCGTTGCGCACGGCCGCGATGCAGGGCCGCACGTAGTGACCGCCAGGGTATTCAGCGCCGCCCAGCGGCTCTCCTCCGTACAGGATCTCGCCACCCTCCTCCGTAATGCGGCCAATCGCCTTCTGCATGTCCTTCACGGCCCATTCGTTGACCAGTGGCCCCATCAGGGTGTCGGAGTCGAGGGGATCGCCGATCCGAATGCCCTCGTAGGCCGCGAGAAGACGGCTCAGAAGCTCCTCACGCATGGAAGCGTGCACGATCACGCGTCGGGTGCTCGTGCAGCGCTGTCCGGCCGTGCCCACGGCACCGAACAGGATCGTCGGAAGGACGAGATCCATGTTCGCGTGCGGCGTGACGACGACCGCGTTGTTGCCCCCGAGCTCGAGGATGGTCCGTCCCAGCCGCTTGCCCACGTGCTCGGCCACCCGCCGTCCCATGGGCGTGCTCCCGGTGAAGGAGATCAGCGGCAGACGAGGATCGTGCAGCAGCCGCTCACCTACCGTGGCGCCGCGCCCGACCACGAGCGAGAAGATCGCCGGATCGACGTCGTTCTCTCGGCACACCTTTTCGGCGATCTTGGTCACCGCGATGCCACACAGGGGAACGTCGCTCGACGGCTTCCAGAGCGTCGCATCGCCGCAGACCGCCGCCAGCGTCGCATTCCAGCTCCACACGGCCACCGGGAAGTTGAACGCCGTGATCACTCCCACCACGCCAAGCGGATGCCACTGCTCGAACATGCGGTGGTCCTGACGCTCGGAGGCGATCGTGTTGCCGTACAGCTGGCGCGAGAGACCGACGGCGAAGTCGCAGATGTCGATCATCTCCTGCACCTCGCCCTCCCCTTCCGCGGCGATCTTGCCCATCTCCAGGGTGACCAGCCGGCCGAGATCGGCCTTGTGCTCCCGGAGCTTGAGGCCGAGCTGGCGTATGATCTCGCCACGCTTCGGCGGGGGTACACGTCGCCACGCCAGGAACGCCTCGTGGGCGCGCGCCGCGATCTGTCCGTATTCGTCCTCTCTGACCTGCCGCACGGTGGCGATCGTGGAGCCGTCGACGGGCGTGATGACCTCGAGGTCGTCGCCGGATCCGATCCATTCTCCGGCGAAGCCCCCGAGGTTGTGGTCTTCGATTCCGAGATTCTTTAGAAAGTCGTGCATGGAAGAACACCTTTGTTCGTGGTTGGCCAGTGGCATGTTAGCCGCCCCCATCCGGTCGGGCTACCGGGTCGGGGACGGCTGGATCCAACCAGCCGTGCGGGTGGCGCCCGAGGCTCGATTTCAGGCTCGTGCGCGCTATACTCCGAGCATGAATACTCACGAAGCGAACGACGGCGACTCCCTGCCCTTCTGGGAGCAACCGGAGCTGGTGGAGCGCTTCGCGGCCCGCGAGCCGGACCATCGTCTTCTTGCCCTCGCCGACGCCGTGTCGGAGCCGGCAGCGGTTCGCGTGCTGGACCTCGGCTGCGCGGGCGGTCGGAACACGGAGCTGTTGGCCGCGCGCGGGTTCGACGTATATGCCTTGGACGGGTCGTCAGCCATGGTCGAGCACACGAGAGACCGGGTGGCGACGGTGCTGGGACCCACGGAGGCGGCGCGCAGGGTGCAAGTGGGTCGGATGGAAGACCTGAGCCGGTTCGAGAACGACACCTTCGACCTGGTCGTCGCGCTCGGTGTGTATCACAACGCCTCCAGCCGGGACATGTGGGACCGCTCCCTGGCCGAGACGGCGCGCGTGCTGGCGCCGAACGGGCTGGCGCTCGTTTCGAACTTCACCCCTCACACCGATCTCACGGGACGTGGCATCCACCCCGTGCCCGACGAGCCGGGTGTCTACGAGGGCTTCGAGGCAGGACGAGCGTTTCTTCTCGACGCCGACGAACTGGATCGACAGATGGCGCGTCACGGCCTTACGCCGGCGACCCCGACGGAGACGGTGGAAGCCATGAGAGAAAAGGGTCGTCGCGTGAGCGCAAACGGCCTGTATCGAAAGACCCCCGACGAGTCGGTCTGATCTCTCCTCCGGCGCGAAACACGGACCCTCTCCGCGGACTGGCACACGAAGCTTCCTCAAAGCCTGTGCCGGACTGAAAGGCGGGTGCTGCCGGCGCCATGTGCGCAGGCGGGGCCGAGGCCTCATCTTGTCGGATCTTCACGTCGATCGCGTGGGCCCGAGTGCCTCGATCGACCTGTGGCGGGGGCTCCGATACAGGGGCTCGTTCGGACTCTTAGGGAGAGGAAGGCGGCTTGATTCCAACGGAACCGATCTTTCAGGACCTGATCGGCGTCATGGCCGTGATCACCATGGTGCCGGTCACCTTCATCTGGCTCGAGAAGCGGATGAAGTGGAAGATCTTCGACTACCTCCCCGCCATCATCTGGATCTTTCTCACCCCCATCGCGCTCAGCAACCTCAATATCATCCCCCGCTCGAGCCCGATCTACTCCACGTTTCGCGAGTTCGCGGTGCCGATGTTTATCGTCCTCATGCTGCTGGACATCAACATCCGTGAGGCGATCAGGGTGGCGTGGCGAGGCGCCGTGGTGCTCACCATGGGCGCCGTCGGCATCGTGATCGGCGCGGTCATCGCCTTCTACCTCTTCCGCAGCGGCCTGCCACCAGACGCCTGGTCGGGCTTCGGTGCGCTAGCCGGGAGCTGGATCGGAGGGACCGGCAACCTGGCCGCCGTAGCGGAAAGCCTCGATACGCCAGGCGAAATGGTTGGGATGGTGGTGCTGGTCGACAACTTCGTCTACGTGGCCTACTTCCCGATCATTCTGTCGTGCAAGCGGTGGGCGAGCTCGTTCAACCGCTTCACGTGCGTACGGCAGGAGGAGATCGACCACATTGCGCAGGCCACGAGCGAGGTCGAGAAGAAGACGCACGAGGTCCACTTCAAGGACGCCGTCACGCTGCTCGGCTGGGGGTTCGCGGCGATCCTCGCGGCGAACACCATCGCGGGCTTCATTCCCGAGCTGCCCCCAGTCCTCACCGAACGCACATGGGCCATCCTGCTCGTGACGACGATCGGGATCCTTCTGTCGGGCACGCCGCTCAGGAAGATCCCGGGCACAGAGCCCATCTCGATGACCCTCGTCTACATCTACATGACCATGATGGGGGCTCAGGCAGACCTGAGGAGCCTCGGCGGAGCCCAGTGGTTCCTGATCGCTGGCTTCCTGTGCATCGCGGTCCACTTCGTGTTCATCGTGGTCGGCGCGCGGCTGTTCCGCCTGGACGTGAGCATGGCGGCCGTCTCGAGCGTGGCGGCGGTGGGCGGCGCGGCCTCGGCACCGGTGGCGGCGGGATACCACCGCGAAGAGCTGGTACCCATCTCGATCATGCTGGCGCTGCTCGGCTACGCGCTGGGTAATTATCTGGGGGTGGCGACGGCTTACCTGTGCAACATGCTGGTCTGAGGGAATCACGCGCGTGCGCACGCCAGGTTCGCTATGGATGCTGTGGGCCCTGGGCCCTCTCATGGCAGCCTGCGTTCAGGGGCCACCGACACTCGTAATCAGCAACACGACGGTGGTCGACGGTTCGTCCACGACGCCGCGATCGGGCATGACCGTCGTGATCGAAGGCGATCGTATTCACGCCGTGGAGCCGGCAGGCTCGATCCGATTCCCTCGCCGGGCTGAGCTTATCGACGGGACCGACAAGTACCTCATCCCCGGTCTGTGGGACATGCACGTGCACCTCCGCGATACGGAGGGCACGCTTCCCCTGTTCGTCATCAACGGGGTGACGAGCGTTCGCGACATGGGGAGCGAGCCCGAAGCGACGCGCGCGCTCAAGGCCGAGATCGGGGCCGACAAGACGATCGGGCCTCGGATCCTCACCGCCGGTTTGGCGCTGGAGAGCACGGAATGGCTTGCGCAGTACGTGAACCTGATGCGCCGGCAGGGCTTCGCGGATGAAGTCGAGGCGTTCACTCGTACCCGCATCGCCGCGAGCACCCCTGCCGAGGGCGTGGCCGCGGTCGACTCGCTGACGGCCCTGGGCGTCGACTTTCTCAAGATCCGGCACGCCGCGTCGAAAGAGACGTACTTGGCGATCGCCGATGCGGCGGCGGACCACGGACTCAAGCTAACAGGTCACTACCTGTGGATCGTGAGCTTGATCGAGACCGCGGAGGCCGGCCAGCGAAGCGTTGAACACAACATTTTTCCGGGATTCAACGGAAGAAGTGCAGAAGAGAAGCAGGAGATCTTCCGCGCGCTGATCGAAAACGACACCCACCTTGTCCCCACGCTTGTGGCCGGCGAGAAGGAGGCGCGTGGCCTGGCGTACGTCCGTGCGATCGCGGACGATGTCGAGGGCGTCTTGGACGCGCGCAACACATATGTGGCACGCGCCATTCGCGACAGCTGGCGCTCCGCGGCCGACATGAACGAGCAAGATGAGGAACGTCCCCCCGACGGCGTGATCAAGGGGATGATAGAGTCCAGCAACCAGTTTCTCAGACAGGCCCGCGAGGCCGGGGTGAAGATGATGGCCGGCACGGACGCCCCGACGACGGCCACTTATTTCGGGTTCAGCCTGCACGATGAATTGGAATTGCTTGTCGACAAGCTCGGCTTTACGGCCGCCGAGGCTCTCCAGAGCGCAACGGCCATCCCGGCCGTCTTTACGGGACTCGAAGGTGAGCGTGGCACAATCGAGCCCGGGAGGCTGGCCGACCTGGTCCTTCTGGAAGCTGATCCTCTGCTGGACATCTCGAACACGCGCCGGATCGACACGGTCATCATGGGTGGGAGAGTGATGGACCGAGAAGCCCGACAGGCTGTGCTCAGCGAGATCGCAAGTTCAATTACGTCCAAGCGGACGGAATAGCTACCGCGAATTCGGCGACCTCCGCAAGCCTGCCGGGCGCCCGGCGGTCGGCGAGCACAGTATGAAGATTCCCGAGGAGATTCGTCGTTTCGAGGAAGCCTTCCGCCCGCTAGGGTCTCCGCAGCGAGCCGAGGGTCAGAAGACCTACCTCAAGAGCGATCTCGACTTCGCCGGCGTCGCAGTTCCGGATCTTCGGAGGATTGTCGGCGTCTGGCTGAAGGAACACCGTCGGCTGACTCGGGACGAGCTCGTGCGTCTCGTCCGTGAGCTGTGGCGACGGCGTCTGCACGAGCATCGCGGAATCGCGATCGTTCTTCTCCAACGACGGGGCGGGCTGCTCGAGCCACAGGATGCCGCGCTCCTCCAAGCGATGCTGCGCCGGTCGTGCACCTGGGCGTACGTCGACGCGATCGCGGTGCACGTGATGGGGCCGCTCGTGGAGCGCCATCCGCAGCTCGGCCAGGTACTCGATCGCTGGGCCGTGGACGACGACTTCTGGATCCGTCGCTCCGCGCTGCTCGCTCTGCTCATGGGCCTGAGCCGAGGCCAGGGCGACTGGAAGCGTTTCGCTCGCTACGCGGACTCCATGCTCGAGGAGAAGGAGTTCTTCATTCGCAAGGCGATCGGCTGGGTGCTGCGTGAGGTATCCAAGAAGGAGCCGGACCGCGTGTTCGACTTTCTGCGACCGCGAGTCGGGCGCGTGTCCGGGCTGACGCTCCGCGAGGGTTCGAAGTACCTGCCGCCCGCACAGCGAGAGGAGCTTCTCGAAGCGTACACTTCGCGCTGACGCAGACCCGACGTGTTGATCGCGAAGGCCGCGAGCCGGCCACCTCAGACCGTCAGCGGCACGCGAGCCTGTCGAACGAAGACGGCCGACGCCACGTACAGCCCCAGCGCCACCAAATAGAGCACGTTCAGTCCCGCGACGTTGCTCAGGTATTCCAGAGCGCCTCCAAACACGATCCCCAGCAAGTTCGAGCCGAACACGGTGCTAATGGCCGTCTCGGCCTTGAACGAAATGGAGAAGATGAACGAGGCCCAGATGATCGGCAGGCCGATGACGACGCCGGCCGCGAGCACTCGCAGGGCCGCCGGGAGGGGGAGCAGAATATCGAAGGGGAAGAAGAAGCCGGCCACCAGTGTCACGAACAGCAGTCCGTAGGCGAGTCGCCGCGACGGTCGCTTCTTTTTCAAGACCAGATAGTTCGCGATGAAGATGGTGAGCAGGATGGACGCGAACACGATCGTGTTCACGTTCCAGGTGGCCCCGAAGAGCAGCGCCATCTGCGTGACGCTCCGGGTCTCGAGCAGCATGAACCCGGCGCCGAGGAAGAAGAAGTGGAGGTTCGGTCGGCGCACGCTCGGCTCGAAGCCGAGGACCAGGAGCACACTCAGAAGGGTCATGATCCCGAGCACCGCCAGGTACAGGTTCGGAATCGTGTTGCTCTCCAGATACAGATGAGGCCAGTTATCCGTGGCCAGCAGAAGGTCGTCGGGTCGTTCGTACGATGACAGCTCCCGAATCGGCTTCGCCTCGGGAAGGAGCGTGCGCTCGAAGTAGGCCTCGGGCGCATACGTGTAGGCGACGGAGGCAAACGGGCTGTCGGTCGAGGTCAGCACGCGCGGCTCCTCACCGAACGCTTCCGTGAGGCTCCAGTATGTGCGCTCGCCCATCCAGGGCCTGCCGGAGCCGAGGTTCAGCACGAACACCCCATCGGGCGCGAGAAGCGTCCTGATCTTGCGGTACGACTCGACCGTGTAGACGAAGCTCTCCAGTCGCAGGCTGGCCATGCCCGCGATCTGTTTGTGGGAGTCCAGCGCCGACATGACGATCAGGTCGTACCGTTCTTCCGTGTTCGAGACGAAGGACCGTGCGTCATCGACATGGATGCTCACCTGCTCGTCGGCGTAGGGTTGATTCGGATGCAGCTCGTGGCCGAAACTCGCGATCACGGGGTCGATCTCCACCGCATCGATGTGCTCGACGCCGTGCATGAGGGCGACCGCCGCCTCGTTGCCGGCACCCGCACCAAGGATGAGAACCTTCCTCGGCCGAATCAGATGGTACGGGAGCTCGTAGTAGTCGATCCACGGTCGAAACCGTGACGCCTCGAGCTCGGGACCGAAGTCC
Organism: Gemmatimonadota bacterium; assembly: GCA_039586095.1. GTDB lineage: Bacteria > Gemmatimonadota > Gemmatimonadetes > Palauibacterales > Palauibacteraceae > JBDHBD01. The sequence goes on along the minus strand of JBDHLB010000057.1, from coordinate 8,079 downwards.
AGCGCGTCCTGGATGCGTCTGTTGTCGACGTTGATCTGGTATCCCAGCACGTCCTCTTCGGCACCCAAATACTCGGCTACCTCCACCTTGTAGTAGGGAGACCAGGTGGCGTCGGGGTACGTCATACGCACGAACAGAATGGCGACCACGGAGATGCCGATGCTCCAGGCCAGCCACGCTCGCTGGTCGCGGAGGAACCACAGCAGGACCAGCACACCGACGATGTACCAGACGTGCGGTGGCGTACCCATCCACGCCACCAGCCCGTAGGCCAGCACGCCCCCGAGACTGCCGGCGATGTCATAGCCGTAGGCGACCAGCGGATGGGGGACCGCGCTCAGCTGCTTGCCGAGCTCCTGCCCGAGCAGCACGAAGAAGGCGACGTTCACGAAGAACGCTGTCAGGGCGGCAAGCGAGAACCTCAGCACACCGGTTTCCCAGTACTCCGCGGACGCCGAGATAATGACGTCTTCCGTGTAGCTGATATCGATCCCGTAGCGGTGCAGCAGCACCACACAAAGAACGAGAAGAAGAAGTCCGGGTGCGACGAGACGGATCAGGTCGACTCTTCGCGTCGCCAACAGGCAGCCGAGCCCCAGCCCGAAGAAGCACGAGATGAGGATGAGATTGTTGAAGTAGGCAAGCACAGTGACCGACGCGTTGAGCCAGCGAATCGCGGCCATTTCGAGAAACAGGATGGCAAACGAGATCAGGAACAGCTGTCTGGGTGTTCGTCGCATGGAACCCCGCTATCTGTCGCCGATTTTCGTCAGTCGGTCGCGCATTATCCCGCAAGCCGCGTGCTCAGATCGCCGCATCGGCAGACGCGACGGGCTGATCGGCACGGTCCCGGGTTCTTCTGCAGACGTGCGGTCGTCTACATTCCGGCCCCTCCTGCAGATGTGCAAGCAACCCGGCGACCTGTCCTGAATATGCAGATTCCGGATCGGATCAGCCTTGGTCGCCTTGACCCCGTCCCTGGAGTGGGGGCACCTTCCCGCGACCATTCTGTCCCTTTTCAGGTATGGAGGATCTTATGCAATGGAGTCGGCGTGATTTCCTCGCAAGCTCGGGCGCGGGCCTGCTGGGGGCGACGGCCGCAGGTGGCGCTCTCGCCACAGGCGCCCTGGGCGCGATCGTCGGGCCCCGCGAAACTTGGCCCGACGAGGCAGCGATGGCACGGGCCGAGCAGAGATCAGACTCGTTCGCCATGCTACGGCGCGAGCAGGCACGGCGAAAAGGTGAACTCCCAGAGCCGGCCGACTTCCACCGACTCCCTCTGTCATGGTACAAGGCCAAGGCGAAGCAGCTCAAGGACGAGGCGCGGGCGCGAGGCGTGACGAGCGGGCTCCTGCTCACCAACCGCTGGAACATCATCTACGCCACTGGTCTCTTTCACTCGACCACCGAGCGTCGCTTCGCATGCTTCCTGCCCATGGACGACGACGAGGCCTGCATCTGGCTGAATCCGTATCTGGACCAGGCGCTCGTGGCCGGCTGGTGGTCCACGCAATCCATCCCGTACTTCGACTGGCATCACGCGGACGGTGCCTTCCCCAATGACGGCAACGTCACGCAGACGCCGACCGTCAACATCCCGCGCTTCTGGGGCGAGGCGCTTGCCCGTCTCGGATACGGCTCAGGCGTCGTGGGTGTGGACTCCGGGTCGGCGGCCGAGATCGGCATTCTGCCGGGCCACGAGAACGCAGACAGGCTCGACATGTGGGCCTCCATCGAGACACCCGAGCCCGGACGTCCCGAGGGCGGCACCTTCGGGCAGGTCGCGAGCGCAATGCCCGATGCACAGTTCGTGGATGTGTACGACATTCTGATCCGTCACCGGATCGTGAAAGACGAGATGGAGAACCGGCTTACGCAGCGGGCGGAAGACGTGTGGTCGGAGATCCACGCCTTTGCCCGCAACTACCTGCTGGAGCGCGGTCTGGGGACGCCCGACTGGGAGGTGGCGAACGCAGCCACTCTGTGGGGAATGCACCAGGTCATGCAGGGGATCCCACAGTCCGGGGAGCCGCACAACGCCGTGGGGATGTCGGTGGGCATCGGGTGTCGGACCGGAAGAGCCACCGCCTACCCGCATCCGAACCAGCAGTACTGGAACCGGATCCAACGCGGGGACGCGCTACAGATCGCGGGCGTCGTGCGGATCGGGGGCTACGGCGGCGAGCAGTATCGCTCGTTCCTGATCGCGCCCTGGACGGACTGGCAGGAGCACGTGTGGGACGTTCACACGCGGGCCTATTACATCGAAGCCGAGGAGTCCCGTGCCGGGAACCGCTGCTCCGACGTGGCGAAAGCGGTTCACGACTACCAGGTGGCAAACGAGTGTGCGCACCTCATCTACCACCGGCCGGGGCACGGCGAGGGAATGGAGGGTCATCAGCCGCCGTACCATGCGCTAGGTGACTACACCGTGATGCGTGAAGGAATGCACTTCTCGAACGAGCCCGGACTCTACGATCCCGAGAACGGCTTCGGCTTCAACCACTCCAACAACATTCTGGTGTCGGCCGACAAAGGCCTGCAGATGGGGACGGTGCCGGCGGACACGGAGTGGTGTTTCCTGGAGCTGTAGGAGAGGGTGCTGCCGATGATCCCGATTCTCTTGTTGTTGATACAGGCTGCGGGCCCCCTGGCCCCATCTCCGGAGGGCCGGTTTCACGGTCGCGTGGTTGTGGAGTGGCTGACCGAGGAGGGAGAGGACCGGACCATGCGGGTGCTCGCCCCGTTCGCCTACGAAGACCCGAACGGGAAGATCTGGGAGGTGCCGGCCGGAGCGCTCATTGACGGGGCCTCCATACCTCCGGCCCTCTACTCGGTCGTGGGTCCCCCGTTCGTGGGCGACTACCGAAGGGCCTCGGTCGTACACGACTACCATTGTCAGTTGCGGACCGACAGCTGGCAGGCGGTCCATCGCATGTTCCTCGACGCCGTGCTGACCGATGGAGTACCGGTCGTAAAGGCCAAAATCATGTATGCGGCCGTGCGCGGCTGGGGACCTCGCTGGCGACGTCTGTCGGGTGTGACGGGCTCGGTTCCGCTGCCGGGCTTCCCGGTCTCCAGGCCGGACCCGCAGCCGTCCGAGCTCACCAACCTCGAGACCTGGATCACGAACGCGGATCCGTCGCTGGAGGAGATCGATCGACACGTGGACCGAAGTCTCCCGTCACGATAGCAGCGATGGTACAGCGCCACGTAAGGCCGTACCGGGATCCACTCCACGCGGAGACCGTTGACCTGACGGCGATCCGTGACCGCACCACGAAGCAGAATTCGACGGAGCGGCCGGAGCAACCTCGAACCCCCTCCCCGTCGCATGCGGTCCAGCACGATCCGGTGATTGCACGTTATGAGCGGGTTGTGCCCGCGGGTCTCCATGTGACCCTCGACGCCCTCGCAGTCGATGATCCGCACGCGCGTCACGCGATCTGCATAGATGTCGTACGGCAGAGCGTCACGGATGAGGTGATCTGCCAGGTGTCGGAAGGTCATGTTGTAGACGCCCAAACACAGCACGACGGCGCCGGCCTCGTACATCCTGTGGAAGGGTGAGTTGCCGTCGAACGGAGTGGACGAACGTTCGTGGCCCTCGGTCAGCTCGACGGCTCTTGGACCGCGCGCTGCGACGGGATGGGTCGGATGCACGCTTCGGCGAACGTCGGGCAGTCTCCGAAAGATCTCGGTGAGCAGGCCCGCGTGGGACGGCGTGCGCTGGCAGTCGAAGAAGGGGTGCTGGTCGAGGTGTGTCTGCGAGAGCCCCAGCATCGGATACGTCGGCATGACCAGGGTGCCGTTCCTCCCGATGCTCTCGGAGAGGAGATCTATCGCATCCTTCCAGTTCGTCAGAAGGCTGCTGAGCGCCGTCCAGGAGCTGTGAACGAACACCACTCGATCTCGGATTTCGAACCGCTCCAGAGCGGTCCGCAGTGTTTCCCGGCGTTGCTCACTGTTCACGGCGACTCTGGACACCAACAGGACCATCCCGTGCTGTGGCAAACCGCGTGATCGCATTCGCTTCCGGCTGTGTCGCGACCGCGTCTTTGCGAGGCCAGCCCGCAGCGATGACTTCAGACACGCGTCACCTTACTATCCCTGCAATTCGGGGGCGAGGTGGTCGATATCAGCCGTCCTGTTGCGCTTGAGATGGGCGGCGGCGGAATCAACCTGAATACGGCAGGCAGATGAGCGACACAACGTTGCGTGTCGATCCGGTCGGTGTGGTCGGAGCGGGCGTCATCGGCAGGGGCGTCGCACAAGACCTTGCCCAGACCGGACATCGGGTGCTCCTGATCGACATCTCCGACGAGAGTCTCGCGGCCGCGAGAGAGGAGATCGAGAGGAACGTCCGTGTTCATCATCTCGTGAAGCGAGGCGCGGAGCGCCAGGACGTGGCACAGGTGATGCGTCGCATCCGCTTCTCGAGGGAGTACGACCCACTCTCCGGCGCGAGATTCGTGATCGAGAACGTCACCGAAGACTGGAACATCAAGGAGTCTGTCTACCGGGATCTCGACGACATCTGCAGCCCGGAGTGTCCCTTCGGTGCCAACACCTCGGCAATTCCCATTCACCGGATTGCTGAGGTCACCCGGCGAGCTCCCCGCGTGCTCGGCATGCATTTCATGAACCCGGTGCCTGTCAAGCCGGTCGTCGAAGTGGTGCGTGGATCAGACACCTGCGACGATACGATCGAGCTGGCGGAGGCGCTTCTCTCACAGATGGGCAAGGAGAGCATCATCGTCAACGACTCGCCGGGCTTCGTCTCCAACCGCGTGCTCATGCTGACGATCAACGAATCCGTGACGCTTCTGCATGAAGGGGTGGCACAAGCCGAGGCGATCGACGCCATCTTCAAGCGCTGCTTCGCCCACGATCTGGGTCCCCTGGAAACCGCCGACCTTATCGGCCTGGACACCGTGCTCCAGACCCTCCGCGTGCTGCGCGATGCCCTCCACGATGACAAGTTCCGGCCGTGTCCGCTGCTGGAGTCGATGGTGGACGCCGATCTGCTGGGACGGAAGAGCGGGCAGGGTTTCTACAGGTATGGAGAAGGCGGACTGCACGACGCCCGACAGACGGGAAGCCGATGACAAGTGAAGCCATAAAGGCTCGCTTGCGGGAGCTCTGCTCTCGACGCGCCCCGGATCTCGCCGATGAAGACGACATCTTCGAGGTCGGCGGCGTGAACTCGCTGTTCGCCATCGAGCTTCTCACCTTCGTCGAAGAGGGCTTCCGTATCCGTCTGGAGGACGAGGATCTCGACAGGAAGTTTTTCAGATCGATCAACGCCATGGCCGCGCTGGTTGAACGCAAGTTGGACGCCCAGGGATAGTCGACCATGGATGCCTGGCTCGATTCGAGGCAGAGCGAGCTGCAATCCGAGTTCCGAGCCTTCGCGAGCTCGCAGATCGCTCCGCGAGCCGCCGAGTTCGATCGACAGGAGGCGATACCGAGCGGCTTCCTGAAAGGTCTGGGGAAACAAGGCTATCTCGCCACGCATGTTCCCTCCGAGTACGGAGGTCGGGGACTCGACGCCACCAGCTACGGCCTACTACACGAGGAGTTCGGACGCGCGTGCTCCTCGACGCGCACGCTGCTCACCGTGCACGACATGGTGGCCGAAGTCATACTCAGATTGGGTGGTCAGCGACTGCGCGAGACCTGGCTCCCGGCGCTGGCCGCGGGGCACCGACTGGCTGCGTTCGCGTTGACCGAGCCGGAGGCTGGCAGCGACGCGGGGGCCATGCGCACCGTCGCCTCCCGAGCGGGAGACGACTATCTGCTGACCGGGTCCAAGAGGTGGATCAGCTTCGGCCAGATCGCCGATCTGTTCCTCGTCGTCGCTCGCATCGGTGAGGATGGGCCTACGGCCGGCTTCCTCGTCGAGCGGGACTCGCCGGGTCTCACGATCACACCGATGAAGGGCCTCCTCGGCCTGCGGGGCTCAATGCTCGCCGAGCTGGATCTCGACAACTGCCGTATTTCGCGCGATTCACGCGTCGGCTCGGAAGAGATGCCCGCAGGTCTCGTCGCCGGCACGGCTCTTCACCTCGGCAGATACGCCGTAGCCTGGGGCTGCGTCGGCCTCGCCGACAGGTGCGTGGAGGCCTCCTTCCGATACGGCAGCGAGCGGAAGCAGTTCGGCGTGTCGCTCGATGAGCACCAGTTGATCCAACGAATGCTGGCCAACATGGTGGTGGAGGTTCGTGCCGCCCGCCTCCTGTGCCTCGAGGCGGGCAGGCTGCGAGAGACCCGGGACGCAGCCGCGATCGAGGGGACACTGATCGCCAAGTATTTCGCCGCGCGGATGGCCAACCGGGTCGCCAGCGACGCCGTTCAGATCCACGGGGCAGAAGGCGTGAGCAGTGTCGGACCCGTCGAGCGGCTTTTCCGGGACGCCCGTGTCATGACGATCATCGAGGGAAGCTCGCAGATCCAGCAGATCATGATCGCCGGATACGGCAAGGCGGAGCACGGGGCTCGCGGATCGGGCTCCGAGTAAGCACTGGATCTGGCAGTGAGCCATCGGAAGAGAGAGATCAAGTGTATCGCCTGGGATCTGGATAACACCCTTTGGGAGGGGGTGCTCCTTGAAGGCCAGGCGCAGCGGCTACGAGCTGGCGTTCCGGAGCTGATCCGCACGCTGGATGAACGCGGCATCCTGATGTCCATCGCGAGCCGAGGCGAGCCGGATCTGGCCATGAACCGGCTCGGGAAGTTCGGACTGGAGGAGTACTTCCTCTATCCGCAGATCTCGTGGGCGCCCAAATCGGTTGCGGTGCGCGCCATTGCCGACGCCCTCAACATCGGGACGGACGCGATCGCATTCATCGACGACGATCCGTTCGAGCGCGACGAGGTCTCGGCTGCTCTACCTGACGTGCTGTGCATCGACTCGGCCGCACTCGATTCGCTCGCCGATCTTCCGGAGATGAACCCGGCGTTCGTGACGGAAGATTCCCGGCGGCGTCGCTCCATGTACCGGTCGGAACTGAAGCGCCAGGAGTTGGAGGCGGCTCTACCCCCAGCGGCATTCCTTGCGACTCTCGAGATGGTGTTCACGGTCGGCGAGGCCAGGGACGGCGACCTTGTGCGGGTCGAAGAGCTCGCTGTTCGCACGAACCAGCTCAATTCGACCGGCTATACGTATTCTTTGGAAGAGCTGGAGGCGTTCCGCCGCTCCTCGAGGCACAAGATCCTGGTGGCCGGCCTGGACGATCGCTATGGCAGTTACGGCAAGATCGGTGTGGCCCTGGTGGAGATGAGAGAGGCGTACTGGCTCGTCAAACTGCTTCTGATGTCGTGCCGCGTCATGGCCCGCGGCGTCGGAACCGCGATGTTGAGCCACATTCTTCTCTTGGCCAGCCAGGAGGGGACACCGGTCCGGGCGGAGTTCATTCGAACAGCCCGAAATCGCATGATGTACCTGACGTTCAAGCTCGCCGGCTTCCGCGAGGTAGATCGCGGAAACGGTGTCGCTGTGCTGGAGCACGACCTCTGCGCGATCGACCCCTACCCGGATCACGTCGAGATTCGAGTCATCTAGCCGCGACGGTGAGGCGTCAGCCAGCCCTTCAGGCGGCGGCCGATGCGCTCCTCGAGGTGTGCCACGTCCTCCGCGTATACATCCGCCAAGTGGAGCCGCATCTCCTTAGACAGGCTCGGAACGTCGAGTCGCGAGGCTCGCAGTCCCTCGACCCAGCGATCTCCGACGCGTCGAACAGGCTCCGGCAGCGCTCGCTTGAACCGAATGAGCCAGGGCCGCTTCTTGAACGCCGCCCGGCTCCAGGCCCCTCGGAGCACACCGCCCACGTTGTACCGCACGCTCATCTCGGGCTCGAACGACGGGTCGACATCCAGGAAACGAAACAGCTCCTCCATGAACGCCGTCGGATTCTGCACGAGATCGTCATACAGGAACACGCCGATCTGACGGCGAGGGAAGCGCTCGAAGTAGGGCGCGAGTTGGCGGTCGTAGAAACCCAGTCCGACGTAGTTTTGTTGACCGAATCTCAGGCCTTCCGCACAAATCCCCTGCTGCTCTTCGGCCACGGCTTGCTC
>JBDHLB010000056.1:0-16380 GCA_039586095.1 Gemmatimonadota bacterium | reverse complement strand
CGGGCGGGGCGCGTTCGACCTGGGAAGCGTGGAGCTGGTGCGCCCGATTCTGGCGGCTTACGCCGTCGGGATCGTCGCCTCGAGCTCGGTAAAACTGTTCGCGAGCGGTTTTCACGCGCTGCAGGACACGGTCACGCCGATGCGTATCGCGGTCGTGGCCGTCCTCGTCGGGGTCGCATGCGGCGCGGGCCTTATGCTGGCGTTCAGGGGGGCGGGTCTCGGCCCGCGCGCGGCGAGCGGCCTGGCGCTCGGGGGTGCGATGGGAGCCTGGCTCAATCTGACGCTCCTGGGACACGGCCTGGGGCGGCGCGTCGGCTCGCTGCTGGCCGCGCCCGAGTGGAAGGCGCTCCTGCGCTTGCTGACCGCGGCTGCGGTCGCCGGTGCGGCGGGTCTCATGGCTCGCCGCTGGATCGAGGAACTCGTGGGAGTGGACAGCTGGCTGACGGCCGCCGCGGTGCTGGGCGCTGTCGTGCTGGCCGGTGGGATACCGTATCTGCTGATTGCCAGGCGCCCTCCGCGGCTCGTCCAGGTGGGCAAGGCACCATGACCGACGCGACGCTTACGCCGAGTCTCGAGCAGCAGGTTCGCGCGCTTCCCAGACAGCCTGGCGTGTATCTGCTCAAGAACGCCCAGGGCGACGTGCTGTATGTCGGGAAGGCGAAATCTCTGCGCTCCCGGGTTCGGGCGTACCTGCGACCTGACCGCCAGCGCTCGCCGAAGCTCGCTCGACTGGCCCGTGAGATTCGTTCCGTCGAGACGGTGGCCGCCGGCTCGGAAGCCGAAGCGCTGCTCCTCGAGTGGAATCTCATTCGCGAGTATGCGCCACCGTTTAACATCGAGCTGCGGGACGACAAGAGTTATCCCTACGTGAAGGTGACCGTGGGGGAGACCTTCCCACGGCTGCTCGTCACACGACGATTGCGGGATGACGGATCCCGTTATTTCGGCCCGTTCACGGATGTGAAGGCGATGCGCCAGGCCCTGCGGGCGATTCGCGGAATGTACACCGTGCGCAGCTGTCACTACGACCTTCCCGAGGAAGCCCCGGATCGACCGTGTCTCGACTTCCACATCGGACGCTGCAGGGCCCCGTGCGTGGATTATCAGTCCGCGGACGACTACCGGGCCATGATCGATGACATCCTGCAGATACTGGGCGGCCACTCCGGGCCGGTCCGACGGGAGGTCGAGCGAAACATGCGCGAGGCTGCCGCCGCCCTCGAGTTCGAGCGAGCCGCGCAGCTCCGTGAGGTGTTGAGGGGATTGCGCGCCATCGAGAGCCGGCAGGCCGCGATCGATTACCGGGGAGGCGATCATGACGTGGTGGGCCTCGCCCGGGAGGGGCCCACGGCGTGCGGCGTTCTCCTCAAGGTCCGGGATGGACGCTTGCTCGGCCGCCAGGTCCACTACCTGGACAACACGGAGGACGAGCCGCTGGACCTTATTCTCGAAGCGTTCGTGAAAGGCTTCTATATCCGGCAGCCGGAGATCCCCTCCGAGTTGCTCGTGCCGTCCGATTTCCCGGACCTCGAGCTGGTCGAAGAACATCTGTCCGCCCGAAGAGATGGGGCGTTCGCGATCCGCATACCCAAGCGGGGCCGCGGTCGTGGGCTTCTGAACGCAGCCGAGCGGAATGCCCTTCATGTGCTCCGGTTCGACGGGATACAGGCATTGGCGGGCCAAACCCCGGGCCCGGCGACCTCCGGAGACGAGGCCTCCGCCGATGTGGACTCCGGGGCTCACGTCGTCGTGCCAGGCGCCGCGAGACGCCTCGCGGAGGCGTTGGAGCTGGAGCATGCGCCGCGGTCGATCGTATGCTTCGACGTTTCCACTCTCGGGGGCTCCGAATCCGTCGGCAGCGCTGTCTGGCTGCGCGACGGGAAGCCGGACAAGGATCAGTATCGCCGCTTCCGGATCCGGTCCGTCGAGCTCGGTCATACGGACGACTACGCGATGATGCAGGAGATCGTATCGCGGTACTTCCGGCGCCGGGTTCGGGAGGGTGCCGAGCTGCCCGATCTGGTGCTGATCGACGGGGGCCGCGGTCAGCTGGCTGCGGCCCGTCAGGCGATGGAATCGGCGGAGGTGTCGGATCTGCCGGTTGCGGCTCTGGCCAAGCGGGAAGAGGAGGTGTTTCTGCCCGAGCAGAGCGAGCCGGTCCGCATGCACCGCGCGGACCCCGGCTTGCACTGGCTGCAGAGGGCGCGCGACGAAGCTCACCGCTTCGCACTCACCTACAACCGCATGCTCCGGCGCAGACGTACGCTGCGCTCCCGGTTGTCGGAGATACCGAATGTGGGCCCCGCCCGGGAGCAGGAGCTGCTGCGACGCTTCGGAAGCCTGGAGGCGGTTCGGGAAGCCAGCCTCGATGAGCTGGCGAGCACCCCTGGCATCGGTCAGGCGACGGCGACACGTATCCTGGAAGCGCTCCGGAAATCAGAGTGATCGCCGAGGGACTGTGTCGAATGTGTCGCCATAGTCGCGACGTTCGTGGCAAGCGTGGCTCGCGCTTCCTATTGTGCGAGCGGTCGCGCACGGATCACCGATACCCGCGCTACCCGAGCTTGCCCGTGTGGCGCTGCCCCGGATTCGAGGCGGCTGACCACTTCGGGCAGGAGAACGAGTCATGAAGGTCCGCACGCGGTTTGCACCGAGCCCCACGGGCCAGCTCCACTTGGGCAACGCGCGCACCGCGATCCTCAACTGGCTCTTCGCGCGCCACCACGGCGGAGCGTTCGTCGTGCGCTTCGAAGATACCGACCTGGAACGGAACATCGAGACCGCCGAGGCGGCGATCTTGGAGAGTCTGGACTGGCTGGGACTGGATCGAGACGAGGATCCGACGCGAGGGGGGCCGTTCGGACCGTACCGTCAGAGCGAGCGCCTGGATCTGTACCGCGCCAAGGCCGACTGGCTTCTCGAGAGAGGACTCGCGTACCGCTGCTACTGTCTGCCCGAGGAGCTCGACACGAGACGGGACGCCGCCCTGGAAGAGGGCGGGCAGCCGCGGTACGACGGTCGCTGTCGGGACTTGAGCGAGGCGGAGGAAGCCACCTTCCGGACCGAGGGTCGAACACCGGCCGTCCGGTTTCGAGTCGACCCGGGCCCGATCACGGTCGAAGATCGGGTGAAAGGTCGAGTGACGATCGAGGGCAGCGAGTTCGGTGATATGGTCATCCTTCGCTCCGACGGGCGGCCCACCTACAACTTCGCGGTCGTCGTCGACGACCTGGCCATGGAGATCAGCCACGTGATCCGGGGGGTCGGCCACCTGGCGAACACGCCGAAGCAGATCTTGTTGTATCGGGCCTTCGACTGCGCACCCCCGGAGTTCGTGCACATTCCCACCGTGCTGGCGCCGGGTGGCGGGAAGCTGTCCAAGCGGGCGGGCGCCCCGGGTCTTCTCGAGTACCGGGACGAGGGCTATCACCCGGCAGCGGTCGTGAACTATCTGTCGCTCCTGTCGTGGTCTGCAGAGACAGGCGAAGAGTTCCTCACGCCATCCGCTCTTATCGAGCAGATCGACCTGGATCGTCTCGGCGCCTCGAACGCGATTCTCGACGTCGAGAAGATGCGCTGGTTGTCCGGGCAGCACATACGGAACGAGGCACCGGAGGTGCTCGCCGAGCGCCTCCTGCCGTTCGTCGATTTCCTGGGACTCGAGCCCACGGCGCTCCAGGCTCTGGCGGAAGTCACGGGCGAGCGTGTGCAGCTGTTGAGCGAGGCCCGGGAGGAGGCGGAGCTTTTGTTAGGAGAGCCGGACCTGGCGGGACAGGAGGCAACGGAGGTCCTCGGTTCACGGACTGCGGTGGAGGCGTTACAGGCCATCGACGAGGCGTGGTCGAACGCGGACTGGTCCCGAGTTCGGCTTCGGGAGACCATGAGAGAGGCGGCCAACCAAACCGGTTTGCGTGGAAAAAGCATGTTCCAGCCCATCCGCGTGGCGCTCACCGGTCGCCTGTCGGGGCCGGAGCTTCCCGACGTCGCCTTCGTGCTGGGTCGCGAGCGCACGCGGCGACGGCTGGCGCATGCTCTCACTCGCGCCGGTCCACAATCGGGAGATCCGCATGGCTGAGTGGGAGCTCGAGTGCGGGACCGGCGACTGGCGGGGTCCGGCGAGCCCTCTCGCGACCGTGTGCCCGGAATGCGGGAAGCCGCTCCTGGCGCGGTACGCGACCCCTGACGGGTCAGCTCGGACCCGACCGGATCAGATCCCGGACGAGTGGACAGACCGGTCCAGAGGCATGTGGCGTTTCCGCGGGATGCTCCCTCTGCGCGAGGGAGAGGAAGCCGTCTCGCTGGGGGAGGGAAGTACGCCGTTGCTGCCACTCGACGGGCTGGGCGGTGAGCTGGACGCGCTCGAGCTGCTCATCAAGGATGAAGGTCAGAATCCGACGGGCAGCTTCAAGGATCGCGGCCTGTCGGCCGCCGTCACTCGTGCGGTGCTCGATGGAGCCACCGATTTCGTCGTGCCGAGCGCCGGGAACGCCGCTGTCGCGCTCGCCGCGTACGCGGCACGGGCAGGCGTGACGGCGCACATCTTCATACCGTCCGACACTCCGGCTGCCGTTGTGGCACGCTGTGACCACTACGGAGGTGAGATCGTCCTAGTAGACGGATTGATCGACGAGTGTGGCCGGCGGGCGGCGGCCTTCGCCCATCGTACGGGAGCGTTCAACGTCTCGACCCTGAAGGAGCCGTATCGCATCGAGGGAAAGAAGACGATGATGCTCGAGATCATCGAAGCACTCGGCTGGCGAGCGCCCGACGCCATCGTGTATCCCACCGGCGGCGGAACCGGCTTGATTGGCAGCTGGAAGGCCCTGGGGGAGCTGGCGGAGCGAGGCCTCGTGAAGGGAAGCACACGCATGTACGCGGTTCAGAGCACCGGGTGTGCGCCGATCGTGCGTGCCTGGAGCGAGAGCCTCGAGGCGGCCCCCCCGTGGGAGGACGCCAGGACAGAGGCCTACGGACTGCGGGTTCCAGCGGCACTCGGAGATTTCCTGATCCTGCGTGCGCTCCGGTCGTCCGGCGGAGGTGCCATCGCGATCGACGATGCGTCCATGCTGGCAGGCACTCGCGAATTGGGGCGCAGGGGCGTGAGCAACGCGATCGAAGGCGGTGCCACCCTAGCGGCGGCCCGCCGACTGGTCGCGGTAGGAACGCTCCGTGAAGGCGAGACCGTGGTGCTGTTCAACACGGCCAACGCGCTTGTCTACTGACCCTGTGGCACGACGTTGCGAGAGGACCAAGGAGGCGTTCGCTTGTGTAGCATACGAGGCGCCGCGCGGGACGAACGGTACGAGCGGTGCGGCACAGAGACCCTGGCGACAAGACCGCGGGCTCGGACACTCAGAACGAGGATAGCGAACATCATGTCTCACCCTTCTCGGACCGCGTGGCTGCGGTCGGTCACTCTGGCACTCGCTGGCTGCTTGATCCTCGGGTCCGGTTCGCTTCGCGGCCAGGAGGAAGAGGAATGCCAGCTCGAGGGTAAGCCGGAATACAACAACGGCATCGAGGCGCTGCGCGAAGCCCGGGAGGCGACAGATCCTGCCGAGGCGTCGGCCGCTTATCAGAAGGCGTACGAGGAGCTGGAGGAGTACTTGAACGGTGACGAACCCACGCCGTTCATCCTCGCCGCGCAGGCGCAGATCGGTCTGGAGGCATTCGAGATCGCCGACGCGTTGATCGATCGGTTCGAGCGCCTGGCTCCGGAATGCCGCGCCACGGTCGCCTACAACACCCGCTACAACGCCTGGGTCGAGCTGTACAATGCCGGAATCCAGGCCTACCAGGAGAATGACACCGAGGCGGCACTGACCGCGTTCGATCTGGCCAACCTGATGCACAAGGACGGCCGATCCCTCTTCAACACCGGGTACCTCTACGAGCAGCAGGGCGACGAAGAGAAGGCCATCGAGAACTATCGGATGGCCGTCGAGGCGGAAGGGGAAGCCGATCAGCTGCGCGATGCGGCCCTGAGCCTGGCGCAACTCCTAATGAGCCGGGGCGATACGGAGGGGGCGGTCGCGGTGTACGAGGGCTTCCTCGAACGGTTTCCCGACGAGGTGGTGACTCGCATCCGGTACGCGCTCGCGCTCGCGGAAGCAGGCCGGGCCGAGGAGTCTACGGCCATTTTCGACGAGGTCATGAACCGCGAGGACCTCGGTGCCGATCAGTGGTTTGAAGTAGGGATCGGTCTGTTCAACTCGGGAAGCTACGAAGCGGCCAGCGATGCGTTCGCGAAGTCTCGCGCCGACGCATCGTATACCTTCCGCAAAGAGGCCATGGAGAACCTCGTGAACTCCTCGGTCGAGGCGGAGCGGGCCTCTGCCGTGGTCGCGTTGGCGGATACCCTCATCGCATGGTTTCCGTACGAGCAGTTCGAATATCAGCTGCTGGCCAGCGCTCTGGCCAAGACCGATGAGCAGGCGCGTGCTCTCGCCGTGATGCAGGACTCCGAGATGCTCCCGGTTCTCCTGCGTTCCACCCAAATGTCGGAGGCGGGGGAGGGTCAGTACGTGGTTCGCGGTCTCGTGGACGGCCGGGAGGGGACGGCCGGCAGCACCGTGACGATCCCCTTCGAGTTCCTGGGAGCGGACGGAGAGGTCGCAGCCACCGAAGCGTTCAGCCTGGATGTGCCAGGGGTGGGTGAGTCGCAGTCGTTCCGCTTCACGGTCACTTCGGAGACCGCCCTCGTCGGGTTCCGCTACGGCGCGGCCCAGGGCCTCTGACCGAACCCCGGCGGCGGCCGGTGAACCGGCGCGGCGACCGTGCAGGCTTGGTGACCTCGCAGGGCGTCGCAGGGACCGGCCGCCGCTCTCGTTGTCCTCGTTGCAGAAGGCCGTGGTCGGATGGGTTGAACCGCTGTGGCTGGTGCGGTTCGCTTGTCCAGGCGCTTCCGTGCCGTCGACATCCCACCCGCGTTACGACGCAGGCCTGCCTCGTCTGCGGTGAGCCCGTATGTCGCCGCTGCGCGCACGGAGGGCGGTGGGCATCGTTGTGCGAGGAGCATGCGCGTGTGAAAGTGGTGGAGGGGTGGGCCGAGGTCGCTCGTTTCGAGGATGAGCTGACGGCCGATATGACGGCCAGAGCGCTGCAAGCGGCCGCGCTGGAGGCGCAAGTGCTCTCTCAAAAAGACCACGCCAACGTGGTCGGTTTTGGCGGCCTCGCTGTCGTCCGCGTCCTCGTCCCGGGGCACCAGTATCGGGCGGGTGTCGAACTGCTGCGTGAGCGTGACCTCGAGGGCGACGCTTCATGATCCGGATCGCAGGCATCGCGCGCGATTCGATTGCCGAAGCGATCGAGCTGGAGGCCGGTTCGACCCTTATCAGCCTCAACGGCGTCGAGTTGCGGGATTCCCTGGACCTCCTCTACTTGCAGGCGGAGGAGCGCCTGGAGCTGGAAGCGGAAACGGCCGCTGGCGAGCGACGCGTATACGACATTGAAAAAGGGCCCGATGACTCCCTCGGCATCGTGCCCGAGCCGGACAAGATTCGACGCTGCACGAATGCGTGCGCGTTTTGTTTCGTCAAGGGCAACCCGCGCGCCAACAAACTGCGGGCGAGTCTGTACATCAAGGATGACGATTACCGTCTCTCCTTCCTCTACGGACACTACGTCACGCTCACGAATCTCCGTGAAGAGGACTGGACGAGGATCGTTGAACAACGACTTTCGCCACTTTACGTGAGCGTGCACGCGACGGATCCGTCCGTCCGTCTGGCCATGCTGAGGAACCCCCGCTCGGCGGAGATCAACGAAGATCTCGACCGTCTCCAGGCGGGCGGCGTCGCGTTTCACGCGCAGGTCGTCTTGTGCAAGAACCTGAACGATGGATCGGTTCTGGAGCGAACGATGGAAGACCTGTACGAGCGGGGACCGGATGTCCTGTCGCTGTCGATCGTGCCCGTCGGCTTGACCGCGCACAACGCGGAGCGGGGCATCGAGGGTCTCACGACCGCCGACTGCCGGAGCGTGCTGGGTCAGGTCGACGCGATCCGCGCGCGCTCGCTTGACGAGCGTGGTACGGGCTGGTGCTACGCGGCCGACGAGCTTTTTCTGCGGGCCGGGGAAGAGGTCCCCGGTCGAGAGTACTTCGACACCGACGACTTGATCGGCAACGGCGTAGGCGCCGTCTCGGGCCTGCGCGACACCGTCCGCGCCGCGCTCGGGGACTTTCCGAAGCTGCGCGGCAGGCGGATCGTGCTGGTGACAGGCACCTCGATGGGTCCCTCGCTGGGCGAGCTCGGCCGGGAGATCTCGAGAGCCTCCGGCGCCGAAGTGCGAACCGCCGTGCAGGAGAACACCCTGTTCGGGCCGAGCGTGACGTCGGCCGGCCTCCTGAGTGGCGTCGATGTCGAGCGTGCCTTACGGCCGCATGAGGAGTGCGATCTCGCCCTCATCAGCCGTACGGCGTTGAACGATGAGGACCGGTTCCTGGATGACGTGACCATGGCCGAACTGCGAGACGCTTTACCCGGGTTGGAGATATGTCCGTCCGAGAACATCGTGGACGTACTCAGTCGGCTGTAACGCTCCCGACCGTGGCGATCGTGGGCCGTCCGAACGTGGGCAAATCCACGTTGTTCAACCGCATCCTCGGGCGACGTCTGGCGATCGTGGCCGAGCGCGCCGGCGTGACCCGTGATCGTCAGTTCGCCGAGGCCGAGTGGGGCGGGCGCGACTTCCTGCTGGTGGACACCGGGGGCCTCGTGGAGGGCGCCTCGGACCGCATGGACGTCGAGGTAGGGCGGCAGGTAGAGGTGGCCCTCGAGCACGCGGACGCAGTGTTGTTCGTCGTGGACGCGCACAGCGGCGTGCATCCCGTGGACCGCTATGTCGCCGACCTTCTGCGCCGCTCCGGCCGGCCGACCCTGTTGGCTGTGAACAAGGTCGATGAGCTGGCCGACGCCGAGGCACACTACGACTTCTTCGAGCTGGGCCTGGGCGCACCGGTCCCGGTATCAGCGATGAGCGGGAAGGGAAGTGGGGATCTGCTGGACCAGCTGCTCGACGTTCTGCCGCGGGCGCCGACGGACGCGGCTCGAGCAGAGGTCGATCTGCGCCTGGCGGTGATCGGCAGACCGAACGTCGGCAAATCGAGTTTCGTGAACCGGCTCCTTGGCGAAGAACGGGTCGTGGTCCACGAAGAGGCCGGAACGACGCGAGATGCCATCGACACATTTCTCCGGTACGGGGATAAGCTGTTGTGTCTGGTGGACACGGCGGGGCTCCGCCGGCGTTCGCGCGTCGATGATGAGGTGGAGTTCTACAGCCGTGTCCGGGCTGCCGCCGCCATCCGCCGAGCCGACGTCTGTCTGCTGCTGGTGGATGTGGCCGAGGGAGTGGGCAATCAGGATTTTCGCATCGGGCACGAGGCGTGGGACGCCGGATGTGGTCTCATCCTGGTGGCGAATAAGTGGGACCTCATCGAGGAGCGGGGTCCGGAGGTCGTCGCGAGTTTCGAGCGTGAGTTGCGGGAACGGGCGCACTACCTTCGGTGGGTTCCGATCGTCACCACGTCGGCCCTGACCGGCCAACGGGTCCGGAAAGTGCTGGAAATCGCCGGGAGCGTGCAGGGGGAGCGTGACAAGCGGGTCGCGACGGCGGAGGTGAATCGGGTACTGACGGCGCTGATCACCCGCAAGCAGCCGCCGCAGGGCGGGCGGGGCGACGTGAGGATTTACTACGGAAGCCAGGTCGCTACGGCACCGCCTCTGTTCGTCCTGTGGGCCAATCGTCCAAAGGAGATCAAACAGCATTACCTTAGGTATCTGAAACGCGGATTCCGGGAGGCCTGGGGGTTCCAGGGAAGTCCGATCCGGGTGAAGGTGAGGAGGCGGGAGGAATCTTGAACGTCGTCGTTGCGCTGTTCGCGTCGTATTTGCTGGGAGCGTTCCCGACCAGCTATTTGATGGGGCGCGCCCGCGGACTGGACCTGCGCGAGCAGGGAAGCGGTAACCTGGGCGCCGCGAACGCGTATCGTGTGCTCGGTGCTCCGTCGGGGTTGCTCGTACTCCCGGTCGACATCCTGAAAGGGTTCATCCCGGTGTGGTACTTCCCGGGGTGGGACGGGTCTGCCATCGCCGAATGGGCGTTCGCTTACGGTGTTCTGGCGATCGCCGGTCACGTGTGGCCCATTTTCACCGGATTTCAGGGCGGTAAGGGGGTCGCGACGGCGGCTGGTGTCATGTTCGCGCTCGCGCCCGTGGCATCGCTCGCCGGGTTCATGATCTGGTTCGGCATGCTCCTGGTCACCCGCACCCCCAGCGTCGCCTCGCTGCTTGCCGCGACCGCCGTTCCGATCGTCGCGTACATTGCCGCCGCGCCCCCGTTCACGGTGCTGTTCGCCGTTGCACTGTCCGCCAGCGTGTGGTGGACGCACCGCGGCAACCTGCGGCGCCTGAGACACGGTGAGGAACTCCCGCTGGACCTGCACGCGAGAGACGGAGGTCAGGGACGCTCATGACGGCGCGGCGTGTCGCCGTGCTTGGCGCTGGAGCCTGGGGAACTGCGCTTGGAGACACGGTGGCTCGGAATGGCCACCAGGTGACTCTGTGGGCGTTCGAGGAGTCGGTCGCGGAGCAGATTCGGACGCAAGCATCGAACGAGCGTTACCTGCCGGGCGTCGAACTGTCCCCCGATCTGGAGGCGACAGCGTCGTTGTCGACCGCCCTCGAAGCCGCCGATGTGGTCGTTTCCGTCAGCCCGTCCCATGCCGTCCGATCGGTGATGGAAGAGGCGGGTCCTCATCTGGGCGAGCAGACGATCGTAAGCGCCTCGAAGGGCATCGAGATCGGTACCGATCTCCGGATGAGCGAGGTGCTCGCCGATGTGCTTGGGCCGGGCGTTTTGCAGCGGTTCGTCGTCCTCTCCGGACCCAGCTTCGCGGCAGAGCTCGTCCGAGGCCTCCCGACGGCCGTCGTGGCAGCCTCCACGTCGTCCGGGCGGGCAGAAGAGGTCCAGCGGCTGTTTCAGAACCGTTACTTCCGGGTGTACACTCAGGCCGACGTGATCGGCGTGGAGCTGGGCGGCTCGCTGAAGAACGTGATCGCGGTCGCTGCCGGGATCAGCGACGGGCTCGAATTGGGCAGCAACACGCGGGCGGCCCTGATCACCCGGGGGCTCGCAGAGATGACCCGGCTCGTATGCCGGATGGGGGGACAGGAGCACACCCTGGCCGGACTTGCCGGCACAGGAGACCTCGTGCTCACGTGCACGGGGGATCTGAGTCGAAACCGGACGTTCGGCCTGGCCATCGGAGCCGGACGGGAGCCGAAGGAGGTGCTGGACGGCATGGGAGCGGTGGTGGAAGGCTACCGGACCACAAGAGCGGCGCACGAGCTGGCTGAAAGCCTGGACGTGGAGATGCCGATCGTGGACGCCGTATATTCGATCCTGTACGAGGGAGTCGGGCCGCAGGAGGCGCTTGCCACGCTGATGGCCCGCGAGCCGAAACCGGAACGCTGGAGCTGAGCGGTGACGGAGCGAATCGCGGAAAAGGAATACTACTCGATCGGCGAAGTGTGCGAGATCGCCGACCTCAAGCCGCACGTGCTCCGGTACTGGGAGCAGCAGTTTCCGGTCCTGCGGCCATCCAAGAACCAGGCGGGCAATCGGATCTATCGTCGCAAGGAGATCAAGCTGATTCAGCTCCTTCGGCACCTTCTATACACGGAGCGCTACACGATCGAAGGCGCCCGCAACAAGCTGACGCAACTACGACGCGAAGGTCGACTCGCCAAAGCGGCGCGGGTGGCCTGGGATGCGGAGACGATCCGGGACCTGCGACGGGAGGCGGGTGAGCTGGTAGAGCTTCTGTCCATGGATGATGACGGCGACTGAGCCGGACGAGTCTCGTAAGGCGAGTTCCTCCTCCTCCGGGCGGCGCGAGTCACTTCGCCTCCTGTGCACGAACGACGATGGGATCCACGCGGAAGGACTGAGAGTCCTCATCAACGCCTCCCGCTCGCTCGGCCGTGTCCATGTCGTGGCGCCCGACCGGCAGCAGAGCGCCAGCAGCCATTCGCTGACCGTCCGCCGGCCCGTGCGCGTCACTCAGACCGACGACACCGCCTACGCGATCGACGGTACTCCCACGGATTGTGTGCTGATCGCGGTGCGCGACCTGCTGCCTGAAACGCCGGATTTCGTCCTATCGGGAATCAACCACGGCTCGAATATGGGCGAGGATGTGCTCTACTCGGGCACCGTCGCCGCCGCCATGGAAGGCACGATCCTGGGCATTCCGTCCGTGGCACTCTCGTATACCAGCCGGTCGACGGACGGAATCGAGGCATACGGCCCCCTGCTCGAAGATCTGCTGGGTTCGTTGCTGGGCCGAGACGACTTTCCGGACGAGACGTTCTTCAACGTGAATCTCCCCGATATGCCAGCGAGCGAGGTCAAGGGCGTGCGGGTCACCGCGCTCGGGCGCCGGGAATACTCGGGATCTCTGACGCGGAGGCAGGATCCGCACGGGGAAGAGTACTTCTGGATCGGCGGCGGCCAGTCGCACTGGCGCGGTCGTGAGGATTCGGACTTTCGGGCCGTAAAGGCAGGGTATATTTCGGTGACGCCCCTGCACCTGGATCTCACGAACTTCCAGCTCATCGAGGAGGTTCGATCGTGGCGCCTGGCGACCCGCTGACCGCGTACCGGCGCGACCGCCGTCGCCTGGTCGAGCGGCTGCGCGAGAGCGGTCTCGAGGATCTCGCCATTTTGCACGCCTTCGACGCCGTACCTCGTCACCTCTTTGTCCCGAGCGCCCTGCATGGCAGAGCGTATGACGACGAAGCGCTCCCCATAGGCCATGGGCAGACGATCTCGCGTCCCTCGGTGCACGCCCTGCACCTGCAGCTCGCCGAGTTGCAGGGCGGCGAGGCCGTACTCGAGGTGGGAACGGGCTCTGGGTTTCAGACTGCCCTGCTGGTCACGCTCGGAGCCCGGGTCTTCTCGATCGAAGTGGTGCGCGAGCTGTCGGCACGGGCGGAGCGTTGCCTCTCAGAGTTGGGGTTGCCGGCGCGTCTGAGAGTTGGTGACGGCCGCGCTGGCTGGCCCGCGGAGGCTCCCTTCGACGTCATTCTGGTCGGGGCTGCGTCTCCGAAGATCCCCGGCCCGCTCCTTGCTCAGCTGTCCGACGGCGGCCGGCTGATCATCCCGGTGGGAGACGATCGCGAGCAGACTCTGCAAAGGCTATGGCGCCGCGGGGAGGATTGGGAGCGGGAGACAGTCGATGCCGCCCGGTTCGTCCCTCTGATCGAAGGGTAGCGTGGTGGACGGACGCACGTCGGGTGAGGACGGCAGGGAAGGGGACACCATGGCAGAGCAGCCAGCGAGTGAGCAGGCGGTGAGATCGGAAACTCATGCACCGCGGCGCGAGGGACCGATCCGGCGTCTCTACCATTGGGTGCTGGGTTGGGCCGACCGACCCGGCGGCCCTGTCGCCCTGTTCGGCATTGCCACGGCCGAGTCGTTCTTCTTTCCGATCCCGCCGGATGTGCTTCTGATCCCGCTGGCCCTCGGCCGCCCGCGACGCGCCCTGTGGTTCGCGAGTCTCGCGACGCTGGGCTCGGTGCTCGGCGGGATCGTGGGGTACGTCATCGGCAGCACGCTGTACCAGTCGATCGGGCAGCCTGTGTTGGAGCTCTACGGCTACATGGAGCACTATGACAAGCTCGGCGGGATGTACTCGGAGCACCTGATCCTCACGCTGGGCACCGCGGGTTTCACGCCGATCCCGTACAAGGTGTTCACGATCGCCGCTGGCGCGTTCGCCGTTCCTTTCCCGGCCTTCGTGGCCATATCGGCGGTAAGCCGGGGGGCGCGCTTCTTTCTCGTCGCGGGTCTCATCCGGTTGTTCGGCGACCCCATGCGGCGGTTCATCGAGCGCTGGTTCGACCTTCTGACCGTCGCTCTCGTGGTCGCACTCCTGGGCGGCTTTGTCGCGATTCGGCTGTTCCTTTCCTGAGCCCGGACCCGGTATTGGCGCCGGGCCGTCATCGCAGGTAGAATAAGGCCCCGCAAGCGGGCTCCTGCGTGACGATTCACCGGATAGAGGACTGAACGTATGGCTGAGTCGCTGGCGCGCTCCAAGAAGGGAGAGCAGCGCCCACCGAAGACCACTGAGGACAAGTTTGTCGAGGCCGTTCTGCGCGGCTGGAACTGGGTACGCCACAACGCGCGCACGGCGGTCCTGACCCTGGCCGGCGTGGCCGTGATCGCTGCGGGTGTGCTGTACTTCCGCAGCTATCGGCAGACCGTGCGTGAGCGCGCGGCCATCGAGCTGCGCGACATCCGGGTCAACATCGGCCAGGATCCCGTGGGCACGGCCACACGCCTGGAGTCGTTCGTCAATCGATTCGACGGCACCCCCAGCGCCGAGGAGGGCCGGCTGTTGCTCGCACGGCTGCAGATGCAGTACGGACAGTTCGTCGAAGCCATATCCACGCTGGACGCCGTGGACGCACCGGCAGACGAGCCCAACGGATACGCCGCCCTCCTGCTCCAGGCCTCCGCCCAGCAGCAACTGGGCGATGTTGACGCGGCCCTGCGTGCCCTCGCGCGGGTTGCCGCGGGCGCCCGGCATCCCTTCCAGCGGCGATACGCCCGCTCGGTCGAGGGACAGTACCTCCTGAATGCAGGACGCCTGGAGGAGGCCGTCGCCGTGTGGTCGGCGCTGGTCGCCGACACCGAAGAGCCGGGCGAGCGGGCCGCCTACCAGTTGCGACTCGGTGAGGCCCGCGGCCGGCTCAGGGCCGGACCGACGGCGGATGCCACCGCGGAAACGCCACCGGAACCCGCCGGGGATGCCTCGAGCGAGGAGTCCCCGGAAGGCTGATCCCGGCAGGCCCGGCGTACGGTCCGCGCTGAGGCTTGCGGCCACACCTCCTTGCAGATCGCCCCAGCCTGACGCGTTGCCCTCAGTTCGGCTTTTCTCCTGGCCCTGCAACCAACCGCTGGATAACGCTTTAACAAATTGCGTCTAGCGGCGCGAAGCTTGCCACTGGTTAGCTGCAATTCATGGTGCGGCCGGGACGCGCGACACCGGTCATAGGCCTGCGGCGCCCCGTTCAGTGCACCGCCGTGTCGGAAGAAGCCGGGGAAGGGGGAGAGCGGCGCCCGTGCTGGAGATCCTCATCGGCAATGAAGGGCCCACCCGTCGCGTGGCGAGGACAGCCCGCGGGGTTACCCTGCTCGAAATGTTGATTGTGCTCGTGGTGATCGCGATTCTCTCGGCCATCACGTACCCGGTGTTCGCCGGAGACACACCGACCGCCAAAGTGCGCCGCTCCGCACAACAGTTGGCTGAGGTCATGCGCGAAGCTCGATTCAGAGCCATTTCCCTCAACCGAGACGTGTACGTTCACATTCAACCGGGGGGCGCAGTCGACTTCTATACGGCATATGCCAACCTCGGCGATCCCGGCGATGTGCCCACCGGTACGCCTGCCGAGATCGCAGCGAGCGGTGTCACTCTGCCGGACGCGCAGGGAAACTGGCGCGGGCGTCAACTCGACGAGGACGTAACCCTGTCTTCCGGTTCCGCCCCGTCTGCCCCCGGAGGAGGCGTGATCGGCGGGGCCGTCGACTTGCCCTCCAATCCGATCGTATTCGACTCGCGGGGCACCGTGAAATGGCCTTCCGATGGTCAGCGCTGGTCTGGCCACGTGTATTTGACGCACAAGAAGCACAGCACGGCCGTGCGGGCCGTGTCGGTCAGTCGGACCGGACTGGTCAAAGTGTGGCACCTGCATGGAGGTGAATGGCGGTGAGCAGCGTGCGACCCCGTTGTCTTGGACGGCAGTTCGATCGAGGGGCACAACCGTCTGGATCGCCTCGGCCTGGAAGCGGCGGCTTTACGCTGGCCGAATTCCTCGTCGCGGCAACCCTGTTCGGCGTGGCCCTGGCCCTCGGCCGGGGGATCATGGTGACGATCACGGCTGACCGGCAGGCCGGCGAGCAGTCGCGCGCGGTGGCCCTCGCGGTCGACAAGATGGAGCGTCTCAAGGCCCGGCC
Organism: Gemmatimonadota bacterium; assembly: GCA_039586095.1. Taxonomy (GTDB): domain Bacteria; phylum Gemmatimonadota; class Gemmatimonadetes; order Palauibacterales; family Palauibacteraceae; genus JBDHBD01. Next base: position 357 of record JBDHLB010000056.1, on the reverse strand, counting down.
GAGCGATCAGGTCCTGACCGAGCCAGCCGTCCAACTGCGGGCGGACGGCACGCAGGGCAGCGGTCCGTACCGGCGCTGGGTGGAGGTCTCCACAGAAGGGGACTTCACCAAGGCCGTGGAGGTCCACGTCGAGTACCCGACTGGCGGACAAAAGCGAAGTGTTATCCTGCGAACCCTCATCTACGCCCCGAAATGATGCGACGCACAGCACGCCCCCACCGCTCGTCTCTCTCGAACTCGGCTGGGCCTTGAGACGCTCCATCTTGTCGACCGCGAGGGCCACCGCGCGCGACTGCTCGCCGGCCTGCCGGTCAGCCGTGATCGTCACCATGATCCCCCGGCCGAGGGCCAGGGCCA
>JBDHLB010000131.1:0-3992 GCA_039586095.1 Gemmatimonadota bacterium | reverse complement strand
AGCCTGGAAATCTCCGCTTGCATCGCCCGCCACAAGGAACACGGCGGAGAGTTGCGCTTCGCAGGCCAGCGTGAGCGCCAGTCGGTCCTCCTTCGGCCCCGAGTGCGTCTCCTCGTGCGGCAGCACGCCGCCCGCGCTCAGGGGCTCCAGTTCGAGCGCGGCGAACAGGCAACGTCGCATCCGCTCGACCGGCTCACGCTCCGGGCCGGATGGGACGACGAAGGTCTGCCGGTACACGTATGCGGCCGGCTCGGTGTCCTCGGCCAGAATCCCCTCCGCGAGCCAGCTGGAGAGCCGCTCGGCCGCCAACGCGTACCGCTGCGGGGCTGGTCCTTCCGGCAGCACGAGACGCACGCTGTTGTGGGGATCGAGCCCGCGCAGCCGCTCGGCCTGCGCTTCGTCGATCACGTCGTACGGAGGCGCGAGAAGCCGCGACGGATCCCCTGCCCTGGGCGTGAAGCGTAGGGCTCGAAACGGCTTCAGCACAGGCATGTCTCAGAGGCTCTCTTCCGGGAAGTTCTCCAGTACCTCCTGCACCTTGTTGAGGAAGAAGGCCGCCATCGCCCCGTCCACGACGCGGTGGTCGTAGCTGAGCCCGAAGTAGGACATGTGCCGAATTCCGATGGCGTCGTTCCCCACGTCATCCGTCACGACCACGGGTCGCTTCTCGATCACGCCCGTGCCCAGAATGGCCACCTGCGGCTGATTGATGATCGGGGTGCCGAACAGGTTTCCGAATACGCCGACGTTCGTGATGGTGAACGTGCCGCCTTCGATGTCGGCGAAATCGAGCGTCTTCGTGCGCGCCTTCTCCGCCAGCTCGTTGGCGCCTTGAGCGAGCCCCATCAGACTCAGCCGGTCCGCGTTCTTGAGCACGGGCACCACGAGCTCGCGCCCCTCCTCGACGGCGACGGCGATGCCCAGATTGATGTCGCCGTGATAGACAATGCTGGCCCCGTCCACGGAGGCGTTGAGGATCGGATACTCGCGCAGGCCCTCGACGACCGCCTTCATGATGAACGGGCCATACGTGAGCTTGACGCCGCGCTCGGCGTAGGCCGCCTTCATGGAGCGGCGGAGCTGCACCACGCGCTCGAAGTCGATCTCCGTGACAGAGGTGACGTGGGCCGAGATGCTCTGCGACATGAGCATGTGCTCCATGGTCCGCAGGCGGACTCGATTCATCTCCTCGACCCTGTCGTTCTCCCGAACGACGACCTTCGGAATCCGGATATCGAGCGTGGCCCCGTGGATCGGCACGCGCATGACGCCCGGCGGACCGGATACATCAGGGGCCGCCACGGAGGCGACGGCCCCTGCGGCCGACTCGGCTTCGGGTGCCACACGAGGAGCGGCTGCCGGCTCAGGCGTGGGGGCTGCCTCGCGCGTTTCGAGGAACGAGAGGACGTCGTCACGTGTGACCCTTCCTCCGATCCCGGTACCGGCCACCTGAGCGATGTCGACGTCGTGCTCGGCCGCGATCTTCCGCACGAGTGGGGTCGAGCGGGTCCTGAGCCGCTCCTCGCGGGTCGCGGGACCGGCGCCATCTCCCTCTCCGGTCGGGGCGGCCACGCCTGCCGCGGCCTCGGCTTCCGTAGCGGTCGCGGCCTCGGTCGGGGCCGGTGCGGCGACAGGTTGCTGCGTGACGGCCGGCCCCTCCTCGACGGTCGGCTCCGGGGCCGGGGCTTCCGCAGCGGGCGTCTCGGCTGCGGCGCCGGCCTCGGTCTCGATGCGGGCCACGATCGTGTTTACCTCGACCGTGTCGCCCTCCTGGACGAGGATCTCGGCGAGCACTCCTCCCGCGGGCGACGGAATGTCAGCGTCGACCTTGTCGGTCGAAATCTCGAACAGGTCCTCATCGCGATCCACACTGTCGCCGACCTGCTTGAGCCACTTCGTGAGCGTCCCCTCGGCGATCGACTCGCCCATCTGGGGCATGATGACGTCTACTTTTGCCATGACTCCGTGTCCCGCGTCTTCTGGTTATCCGTCACGTTCCTCGTCTTCTTCTTGGCCGTCGTGCGCGTCCCGATCGATCGTCCTGATGCACGTCGCGGCTCAATACGAGAGCAGCCAGCGTACGGCGGCCACGATATCCTCGGCCTGCGGAAGGTGATAATCCTCCAGCGGCGGTGCGTAGGGCACCGGCGTGTCGATGGCCGTGACCCGCCGAATCGGCGCGTCGAGCCACTCGAACGCCTCCTCGCAGAGCTGTGCGGTGATCTCTCCCGCGAATCCGCCGAACCGAGGCGCTTCATGCACGATCAACGCCCGGTGGGTTCGTCGTACGCTCTCCACCAGCGAGTCGATGTCGAGCGGACGCAGAGACCGCAGGTCGATGATCTCGATCTGCGACCCGTCCTCTTCGGCGATCTGTTCCGCCGCCTCTGCGGCCTTGTACAGCGGAGCCCCATACGTGATCAAGGTGAGGTCGTCGCCCACTCGGTGGGTTCGTGCCTCCCCGATCGGCACGACCTCCTCGTCCGTCGGAAGATCCTCCTTGATCCGCCGATACAAGAACTTGTGCTCGAAATACAGCACCGGGTCGGGATCGCGGATCGCGGATCGCAGTAGACCCTTCGCGTCCCGGGCGGTCGCCGGCGCGACCATCTTGAGTCCCGGGACGTTCGCGAAGTACGACTCGACGTTCTGCGAGTGAAACGGTCCAGCTCTGGACCCTCCGCCGCACGGACCCCGGATCACGAGGCCGGCCCCCACTCCCGTCCGGTAGCGCACCTTCGCCGCGAAGTTCACGATCATATCGAAGGCGGGCGCGATGAAGTCGATGAACTGCATCTCCGCGACCGGCTTGAAGCCCATGTGCGCCGCCCCGATCGCCGCGCCCACGATGGCGGCCTCGCTGATCGGCGTGTCGATGACCCGATCCGGGCCGAACTCCTTCAGAAACCCCTCGGTGATCTTGAACGCGCCTCCGTACGCCCCGATGTCCTCGCCGAGGATGAACACCGACTCGTCCGCCTTCATCTCCTCCCACAACGCCTCACGAATCGCCTCGAGGTAGGTCGTTTCCTTCACGGGGACCTCGTGAAGTCGATACTCGCCGGGACGATGTCCGTGGTGACATCCTCGTAGCCGAGCGGTACCCGGCGCGTCCACGGTGGCGCTTCCGCTGCAGGTGACGCGTAGACGGCCGCGCACGCCGATTCCGGCTCGGGGAGCGGTTCCGAGAGCGCCTTTTCCACGGCCTGATCCAGTTTGGCGCCGATGACGCGACGGATCTCGGCCAGGCCCTCCGCCGTCTCGTGACGGTCCAGCAGGTGAAGCTCGAACCGCTCGATCGGGTCACGAGCACGCCACTCCTTCAACTCCTGCGGCGGCACGTAGTCCTGCGGATCGCGCTGAGAATGGCCGAGCATGCGATACGTCTCCGCGACGATCAGGGTCAGGCCGAGACCGCTTCGGGCGCGGGCGATGGCCTCTCTCGCCGCTTCGAACACGGCGATCACGTCGTTGCCATCCGCCTGGATCGCCGGCACCCCGTAGCCGCGGGCTACGTCCGTCCACTCCCGGACGGCCGCTTCCCGGTCGGAGCGTGTCGCGAACGCCCACCCGTTGTATTCGATCACGACCACCATGGGAAGTCGGAGGGCGGCTGCGAAGGCGAGTCCCTCGTGCGACGCACCCGTGCGCGTCTCTCCATCGCCCTGATAGGTCACACAGACCCGTCGCTCCCCGCTCTTCTTGAACGACAGGGCGATCCCGTTGAGCACGCACAGTTGAGTGCCCAGTGGGCCTATGGGACCGAGTATTCCCCGCTCTCGGTCCGTGAAGTGGTTCGCGTCGTCCTTTCCGGCACAGGGAGAGCCGGCACCGGCCATGTACTGGAGGAGGATCTCGCGAGGTTCCACGCCGCGCACCAGCAGTGCCCCGAGGTCACGTGCAGAGGGGGCGAGCCAGTCGCCGTCCTCCAATGCCGACGCGCTCCCCACCCCGACCGCCTCCTGTCCGAGGCTGCGGCACAGCTCTCCCGC
>JBDHLB010000130.1:0-4677 GCA_039586095.1 Gemmatimonadota bacterium | reverse complement strand
GTTCCGTCCATCTGGAGAGCCCGAAGTTCACGAAATTCGGAAGGGATAGCGGGCGGTTGGATTTCGAGGAAATGATCGCCAGCGAGATCGCCGGCTTCTCTTCCATCTTTTCGGCAACGCAGGAAGTGTCGATCGATCACCGGGACGTGAAGATCGACGTGTTCGGAGACGTTGCCGTGGTCACCTCGTTTCCTCTCATCGCGGGGACGACCCCGAATGGGGAAAGGATCGAGTTCAAATTGCGCGCGACCGGTGTTTGGGTCAAGACGCCTGACGGGTGGAAAATCGCGCACGAGCACAACACACAAACTCCCGACATCGTTCATGATTCCTTTCCTGCGGCTCAAGCAGCCATCCGGGCGGAAATGTTGGCTCTCAACGATATAGACAACGACTGGGATGCCCTGCGCGCGGCGCACTTGCAGAGTCCGAAGTTCACCGATTTCGGTTCCGGTCTCGAACGTCACAGCTTCGAAGAGATGATCGCAGCCGAGATCACCGCAATCTCGGCCGTAAAGGATCTGGCAGTCGATTTCCGTGACCTCAAGATTGACGTCTTCGGAGATGTCGCCATCGCCACCTCCTTCCCGCATTTCACTTGGACCAATGAGGATGGCGAAAGGGACGGAATGCACCGCCGCGCGACAATGGTTTACGTGAAGACAGCAGACGGCTGGAAGATTGCGCACGAGCATCTCTCGGCGCCTGAAACATCAGCCGGTTAGCTAAAAGCGGGCAATCGGGTTCGACTCTCTTTACCGCCGTAGCTCGCGCAGCGAGCGAAGGGGGCCCGCCGTCTCCACCGGGCTTTGTGATCGGCGTCGCCGATCACTACCCCCTGGCAAGCCCGGCATGAGTGACTCGGCGAGCTGGCGGACCTCATCTTCATTCCGTCGAACACACTTCATCTGTAAGTGGATGCGAGAGATCTCAAGGGATTGCCTGGCTAGTCCGCTTTAGCGGCTTCCTCCGGGGCCGCGCGCGGGCCAATGTCGCCTTGTCATGGCTCTCGTCGACCACCTCACCGCCCGTGGCGAGCGGACCGGAATCGAGGCTAGAATCTCCGGCGTATGAAAACAACCGCTGTCTTTCTCTGCTCCTGGCTCTTCCTCTTCCCTGCCCCGGCCACGGGGACATCGGAAGCCGCCTCCTCGATCGACGGCGTGCGGACCACCGGCGCCGCCACCGACATGAAGCGTTCGGTAACCGCTCTCATCTCCAGCGCGATCGAACGCGGCGTGCCGCTTTTCAATGGCGGCGATCCCGAGGGCTGCGCGCGCGTCTACGTCGAGGCCGCGCGAGGTTTACTGCGGCTGGGAGACGCCGAGTTGTCCCGTCTCAACCGCCACGAGCTGGAGACGGCGCTCGATAAGTCAACCCCCGACGCCTCGACGCGCGCGTGGAATCTCCGGCATGCGTTCGATCGCGTCCTGGAAAACGAGAGTTTCGAGCCTCTCCTCGAGTCTCCGTTGCCCGAGGGCTTCCCAGGGCCCGGTCCCCTGGGCCGCGTCGTGGTCAAGCACTACCCGAAATACCGCGCTGCGCGTGCCGAAGGCGGCAACTCGTTCTGGACGCTGTTCCAGCACATCAAGAAGAACGACGTGCAGATGACCGCGCCCGTCGAGATGACCATGAGCGACGAGATGCGCGAGATCGACATGGCTTTCCTCTACGAAGGTCCGGAGCAGGGGGCGGCCGGCTCCGACGGCATAGTGGAGGTGCTCGACCTGGAGCCCGTAACCGTTCTCAGCATCGGGCTTCGCGGCCGGCGAAGCCGGGACACCGTCAACGAGGCGCGGGCCTGGATCGAGGACTACATGAAGCGCGAGGGCTGGTGCAAGGCCGGCTCGTGGCGGACCTTCGGCTACAACAGCCCGATGGTGAGCGCCTCGCGCAGCTTCTGGGAGCTACAGATGCCGGTTACCCGTTGTCGATGATCCCGCGCCTCGGCATCATGGGAACTTGGCTTAGTCGAGATCGCAGTGCTCGACGCGGACGACTCCGGGATTGTGGACGAGGGGCGCCTCCTGCCCCTGGAACTTGTCCACGCTGCCGACGGTGCGACGGGAAGAGCTCGCGAAGCTGGCCGTAAAGCACGACGTCCCGGTCGAGGTCGTGCAGCACAGCGATGCTCGCCGGTGTGTCCGGCTACCTGGTCTTGCGCCTGAGTGCACGCAGATTTGAAACATCGGCCACTTCGCGCGGCCCGGCCTGGATTCAAGAAAGTACCGTCAGAGGAGGACACGCCGAATGAACACACGGGCAGAGTTCCCGAAGGAGACCGGACGGCGAGGAGAGTTCGTCCGGCAGAAGAGCGCATTCAGGGACTGGGTCACCGCCGACGGTTCGTCCGGCTATCGAGCGGAGCCGGGCCGCTACCACCTCTACGTCTCCTACGCCTGCCCCTGGGCCCATCGCACGATCATCTTCCGGAAGCTGAAGGGCCTGGAGGACGTGATCGGCATGACGGTCGTGGATCCGATCCGCGACGAGCGCGGCTGGGCCTTCACCGACGCGGTCGGCGGGCCGGATCCGCTGAACGGCTTCCACTTCCTCGCCGAGGCGTACCGCGCCACCGATCCCGGCTTCGACGGCCGGGTGACCGTGCCGGTGCTGTGGGATAGGAAGACCGGACGGATCGTGAACAACGAGTCGTCTGAGATCATCCGCATGCTCAACTCGGAGTTCGACGAGTGGGCGACCGGCACCGACATCGACTTCTACCCGGAAGCGCTCCGCGACGAGATCGATGCCGTCAACACCGACGTCTACGACAACGTGAACAACGCCGTGTATCGCTGCGGCTTCGCCTCGTCGCAGGAGGCTTACGAGGAAGCGTACGAGAAGCTGTTCGCGGCCCTGGACCGGCTGGAGGCCAGGCTCGCCGACCGGCGCTTCTTGATGGGCGACGTCCGGACCGAGGCGGATTGGCGGCTGTTCACGACCCTGGTGCGCTTCGACCCCGTGTACGTCGGCCACTTCAAGTGCAACGAACGCCGCTTAATCGACTACCCGAATCTCTGGGGCTACACCCGCGACCTCTACCAGACTCCGGGCGTTGCCGAGACCGTCAACCTCGACCAGATCAAGCGGCACTACTACGTGACCCATCGCAAGATCAATCCGACCGGCGTGATACCGCGCGGGCCCGCCATCGACTACACCTTGCCGCACGACCGAGCGGCAGACGTGGCCCGCCGCGGCGCCGGGCGTGGCGCGCGGGCCGATGGCACGTCCCGCTAGTCTCCGCCCCAGCGATACGAGCCGGAGACGACGGCGTAGTTGAACCAGGCGAAGGCGTAGACGTCATCGACATCGGCACCACCCTCGACGGTTCGATAGCCGAAGGCCAAACCCCAGCGCTCGCCAATGTCATAGCCCAACCGCAGCGAAAGATCCTCCGCGCGTCCCGGGCCACCCCCGAGGGCGTCCAGTTCGAACAGGAAATGCCAGCGCTCGGTGAAGCGGTAGTCGCCTCGGAGATGGAGCAGGGGCACGAAGCCGACGTCGGTGTCCCGGCTGGTGGTGGCGCCCTGTCGCAGCTCGATCTCGGCATCTCGGACCTTCGCGGTGAACCCGATCCACCATTTCCAGCGCTTCCTGTCCCGAAAGCGATAGCGGTAGGTCGCGCGCCACGAGTTGAATCGGTAAGTCCCTTCCGTCCGTACCCCGGCGGCGTAGGACTCCCCGGCAAAGGTCACCGGCTGATCGAAGGTTCCCGTCTCCGTGTAGGACAGCGGAGCCAGCAGCAAGCGTATGCCGTGCCGCCCCTCGACGTTCCAGGTAAAGTAGAAGCGCCCGGCCGGCCAGGGGCCGCTCCCGGCCAGTTCCTCGAGCGAGAAGCGCGTGGCCGTCCCGTCATTGGGAATCTCGATGTCGTTGCGCGACTGCCAGACTGGGCCGACTTCGAGTTCGACCTCGACGCCAGCGCCCAGCCCGGGGCCGTGACGAAGATCCGCACTCCTATCTCCTGGAAGTCACACCCCTTCGAACGTCAATTTAGGGCCTTGATCCAGTCGACCTCGAGACGGAACGGACCCTCCTCCTTGTCCACGATCAGGAAACCCAGCTGGCGGATCGCGCCCGGGTCGATCGGCGGGACATTGCGCAGGATGCGTCCGCGAAACGTGGGCACGAAGTCGCGGTACGAGGCTTCGATCGTCATCCAATCGTCCGCGCGCGTCTTGAATTTGAACTGGTAGGAGACGCCGTCGAAGGCGTCCTGCGTCCGGATACGCAACTGGTATTCTCGGTCGTCCCCGCGGACCCGCACGGCGAGCCGCGAGGTACCGGCGGTCGGCATCACCCCGAACCGGCTGCGCACCGACGCGAAACCGCCGTTGTTCGCCAGCGAGATTTCGCCCTCGAAGATGAGGGTGTTGTTGTCGGTGAAGAAGATCCGGCTGCGGGACAGCCCGCCCATGACACTATCGTTCACGATCATCCAGCGGCCGCGGCCTTCATCGCCCTCGAACGCGAAGAGCACCTTTTCGGTCATGTTCCGCTCCTCGATACGCGGATCCGTCGAATCGGACGCCGCCCGCAGGCTTCCCGGGCCCGGTGAGATCAACGGCAGCAGTGCCACGGCGGCCAGTGACGTTGCGCGGCTCGACCGGCGCCTGCTCCGCCGCGGGCGAAACGACCGTAACGATGTGCCTTCCGTGAACCGACGACTCC
>JBDHLB010000055.1:0-38906 GCA_039586095.1 Gemmatimonadota bacterium | reverse complement strand
AACGTGCTGTACGCCGTCTCGAAATCGGAGCGCAGCGCCAGCTGAGCCGCCTTCTCCTGAGCGCGCGCGATGTCGGCGAGTGCCTGTGCCTGAAACACCTGCGTTTCACGCCGGAAGCCGTTGAACAGGGGGTAGCTTCCGCGCAGCGACAGGGACCAGCTTCGGTTCGAGGGCGGGAAGTCCGTGTTCGCCCACGCCCAGCCGCCGCTGAACGTGAGGTTGGGCAGGTACGCCGAACGAGCGCTGTTCACCGCCTGTTCCGCCGCGTCCGTCGCGGCGGTCGCCGTCGCGATCGAAGGGGCGGCGAGCAGAGCCATGTCAAGAAGTTGCTCGCGTGTGTACTCGAGCGGGACAGGCAGCAGGCTCGCTTCTTCCACCGGGCCGATGCGCTCCTGAGAGCCGACGACCGCCGTGAGCTGGAAGGTGGTCGTACGGGCGTCGTTCTCGGCGTTCAGCAGGGCAAGGCGCGCTGAGTTGAGATCGACCTGCGAGCGCAGAAGATCCGATCGGGTGGCACGGCCGAGCTCCAGCTGCTGCTGCACGAAGTTCAGCTGATCCTCCTGTCGCTGCACGCGGTCCTGCTCGACCTGGACGAGCTCGCGGGCCGCCACGGCGTTGAAGTACGCCTGCTTGACGAGGCGGATCGTTTCGAACTCGGTCTGACGATAGCGTGCGCTCTGCTCCACGACTCCGAGACGGGCTCCCTTCAGGTCGGCGACCCGACGAAACCCCGAGAACAGTTCGTAGTTGGCGCCGATTTGCGCCGTGTAGCTGGTCGCCACGATCCCCTGGCCTGTCGGGTCCAGGCGGCCCGTGCTCGAGTTCGAGTATCCGTAGCTGAGGCTCACATCAGGGAGAAAGGTGCCAACGGCTCCCAGTCGGTCGAAGCGAGCCCTCTCGAGGTTGGTCTGTGCCTGCTGCAACGACGGGTTTCGCTGCCTGGCGAGTGAGATGGCTTCGTCTAGCGTGACCTGTCGAACGGTGATCTGCTGTCCGACGAGCTGCCCCATGCTCATGGCCAACCCGACACCCACGATGGCCACGACGAATGCTAACCGCCTCACCACGCCCCGGCTGATTAGCGTCGCTGGCCGTCCACCGAAAGATGCGTTCTCCAGTGTTCTCAACGGTCCTCCCCAGTTTCGCCCTCGGAGTGTTCCCGATCGCGCGTACGCCGGCTGTGCAGCAACGCGCGGTACTGTTCCACTTGCTCTGGCGTGAGTCGTGCTTCGATTTCCAGTCGTGCGGAGTCTACGAGCGTCCGGTACCTGGGACGCACGTCGCTCCACACCTGCTTCATGGACGCCCGATAATGCTCGAGCACGCCGTCGATGTCCTGTCGCTGCTCCGCCGTGAGCTCGAGCTCATCGGCGAACCGTTCGATCGTGGTCTCGCCACGCCCCCGCCCTCCACCCCGACGCTCGCCGACTCCAGTCGTGACCTCCGCACGAGCGGAGCCCGGAACAAGCGAGAACCTGTCGGCGGCCACGCCGGCTGCGGCTCCCGCCACGAACGTCGCGGCCAACAACAGTACGACGCGCAGTTTCGAATCGACATTCGTCACGAAAAGAATCTCCTTTCCGCCCGTCAGCGGGATGCCTCGAGCGGCTGGGTCACGGCCGGAGCGCGCGCCCCGTCATCGCCGCTTCCAGCACGTGGCTCTTGCTCGGCTCCGTCGCCGAAGTAAGCAGGGCAGGAAACGCGTCCTCGGGGTCTTCGGCCACCAATTGTTCGACGGTAAGCGGGGCGGCCTCCGTCGAGGCTGGCTCACCCGGCATCGCCCGATACGCCAGCACCCCGAAGGCGACCGTCAGGACGGCGGCAATCGGCGCCAGAGGAACGGCCCAGCGCGCCGCGACGCTCTGCCAGCCTGCGGCGGCGCCTCGTGCGTGCAGGAGCGGCTCCGCCTGTTCGCGCACGCGCCGCTCGATTCTGGCTCGGGTCACATCGTCCGGCCGCAGCGGCTCAAGCCAGCGCGGCCACGAGCCGACCGAATCCCTATGTCGTTTTGTCCTCATCCGGGCTTCCCTGCAGCGCCCTCCGAAGCGAGCGCCGCCCGTGGTGAAGGTTCGCGCGAGAGGTGCCGACTGCGATGTTCATGATGCGAGCGATCTCCGCGTGGTCGTATCCTTCCAGGTCGTACAGAAAGACCGCCATTCGCTGCTGTTCCGGCAGTCGTTCCAGTGCCTCTAACACCCGCTCTCTGGCCTGCGTCCGCCCGAGTTCTTTTTCCGGGTCGTCTTTCCCCGCTGCCACCGCCGGTATCTCGCCGTGCTCTCGCAGCGACTCGCGCCGAAGAAGGTTGAGACAGGTGCTGCGAAGCACGCTGTAGAACCATGGCCCAAACGGGCTTCCCGGCCGGAGCTGATCGATCCGTTCCAGTGCACGCAGGAACGCCGCCTGGACGCCGTCCTCCGCGTCTTGCTCGTTGTGCGACAGTCCGAGCGCGACCGCGTATGCCGGCTCCAGGTAACGCTGTACGAGCGCACCGAAGGCCCGCCGATCGCCATTCTGGACGGCACGCACGAGCGCCGGTTCATCTTCGAATCGCCGCTCGGCCCTGTGCTCGGCGTCACCTCCACGCTCACCCTCCGGTCTGCGCGCGGACGGGTCAGTTGGCGGCGACATTCCCTTTCGCCTTCATCAAACACCCCCTGACGAGCGGGCGTTGCAACCGCTGCCGTGCCGGGGTGGCGTGGACGGATCTCACGGGCACCCCGTCCAGCCTCTCTTAACATCCACCTCGCGGGCGTCATCTAAGGTTCGAATCGACGCCGAAACACAAGCGGAGGCAACCGAACCTGGTGAACGCCGAATCGCTGGCGGGGCGCATCGACAGCAGTCCGTGTGTATCGTTCCCCATGCTAGACGACGGATCCGTTCTCGAACAGGCTCGCCGCGGCGACGAAGCCGCCTGGCGTCATCTGTACGAGAGTCACGCCGATATGGTTTTCCGGCTCGCGCTCCGTATGGTCGGTGATCGAGAGGTGGCGCTGGACGTCGTCCAGGAGACTTACATACGCGCCGCGCGGGCTCTCGACGACTTCCGGGGCGACGCGAAGTTTCGGAGCTGGATCGCTCGAATCGCGATCAACGAGGCCCGAACGTGGCTGCGGAAGAAGGCGCGCCGGCGCGAGGTCTCGCTAGAGAAGCTTCCCGGACGAGCCGATGGGGGATTGCCAGTGGATGAGAGGGTGGCGCGGGCGGACCTCGCACGGCGGGCCTTGGAACTGGCGCGCACGCTGCCCGAGCGACAGCGGGATGCCGTGATTCTGCGTACGACGGAGGGATACTCGTACCGGGAGATCGCGGAGATGCTCGGTACGAGCGAAGGGTCTGTTCGCGTGAGCTATCATCACGGGATGGCCAAGCTGAGAGATCGGCTGGCCCATCTGGCGAGCGGACGCGGCGACCCCAAGAAAGACGAGCAAGACACGCGTGGCCTAGAACCCGAGCGGCGAAACGAGGCGATATGAGCACGACGACGTGGCCCGAGCGCGATGGCCACCCGACAGATGTCCTGCCCGAGTTCGTGCGTGGCACGGCGCCCGGCCGACAGCAGATCGAGCGGCACCTGGCCGAGTGTCCGGACTGCCGCGCCGAGGTCGAGCTCCTGCGCGCGCTGGCCGACCCGGGCATCGAGGGTCTGACGACCGGCGAACGTGAGCTGGCTTTCGGGGAGCTGCGGCGTCGGCAGGCGATCGAGCGCTCTCCTCTGACGGCCGTGTGGAAGGTCGCGGCGGGGATCGCGCTCCTCCTGGGAAGCGTCGGAGTGTGGCAGACCGTCCAATCATCGGCCGGCGCTCCCCAGTGGAGCCCCGCGGCGGCCGTCGAGGCCTGGGAGGACGATCTTTCCGAACTGGACCCGCAGCTCGATGAGGTCATGCTCGCGCTGGGGTATCAATCGGAAAGCAACACCGAGCTGTGGGAAGCGTTCGATGAGGTGGACCCGGGCGAGTTGGTCGGCCCGTGGGAGGAGGAGAAATGAGACGGGTGAGGAATCTCGGAATCATCGTGGCGGTGCTCGCAGTTGCCGCACCGCTGGACGCCCAACAGCCGCGGGGACGACAGCAGCGGGCTCGGCCCCCATCGGCTGCCCAGTCCAGACAGGCGGAGCAGCTCCTCGACCGTTTCAGCCGGCGGGCGGCCGAGGCACTGCAGCTGAACGATGAGGCGGCGCGAGGATTGACCCAGACCATGCAGCGGTTCCGCGGGGAGCGGGAGACGCTGCGCGTGCGACGGCAGGCGCTACGGCAGGAGTTGGCCCAGGTGGTCGGACGGGCTCCGGAGGACGAGGGGAGGGTCGCCGAGCTGCTGGATGAACTCCTGGAGCTCGAGGTGCGAAGAGCCGAACTGGACGTGAGAGAACAACAGGAGCTGAGCGAGTTCCTCAGTCCGATTCAGCGAGCCCGACTCATCTACCTGCGGCAGCGTCTCGCGCAGCAGGCGATGGAACGCCAACGCATGCGGGGCGGCCCGCCGCCGGATGGCCCGCCGCCGGATGGCCCGCCCGAGCGCGGAGTCCAGGAGATTCCGCGCTTCTGACACGCGGCGCGCGACGGTGAAGGCGTCCGACACAGCCGGCGCGCGTGCCCTCACCCGGACGGTCGGGCCACCGCCTCGCGCCTTGTTCCGCTCACATCGCTCGCACATGTTCTTGTGTGGGAATCGATGACCCCGAGTTGGAAAGCGCGAGCGTATCGACGTGTCCGAAGAAGAGAGCCTCAGTTCGACAATCGGAGTCCTGCCGTCCGGAGAACTCGCCATGGCGGCGCGGACGCTGGTGGAGGAACGTCTGCGCGGTCTGGGGAAGGCGGTGGGCCGTGATCTTGCGCCCGTCGATCTGATCCTCAAGCCCGCGGCGCCGAACGTCCGCCAGCACCTCTTCGAGGAGGCATGCGAGCTGTATTGGAACGAGCTCAGCTGGGAGCAGCTCACCGACGAGGAGCGGATGGGAGACGAGGAACTGACCGAGATGGTCTTTCCGGGTCTTCTTGCGCTGGTCGACGCGCTGCTGCCCCGTGGGCCCAACGGCGGGCCGGACCGCGACCGGGAGAGGCGGGACGTGGCCCACGATTTCCTCGTCTGGCTGGCAGCCCGGCTGATCGAGTTGCGCAACGCGCCGCCACCCGAGCCGTCGGCCCGAGGGCGCTTGCGGCGTCAGGCGGCCGTGACGGACGACCTGATCGACCTGGTCACGTTCCGCCTTTGCTCCTTGAGCGACAAGGAGATCGCAGCCTACCAGGGCGGCTAGTCGCAGGTGGACAGCCTCTCGGGGCGCGTCTACATTCGCCGCCCGAGCCGCACGCCCCACGATCGGGAAGCGTGCAATCCTTGAACCTCACGAGAGGGTCGATGCCGTGAACTCGATTGTCTGTGTGAAACGGGTTCCGGACTCCGCCACGCGTGTCCGGGTAGCCCCTGATCGGCTGAGTATCGATGACGCGGGGGTGAAGTACGTCCTCAATCCCTATGACGAGTATGCCGTCGAGGAGGCTTTGCAGCGGAAGGAAGCCGCGGGTGAAGGGGCCGTCACGGTCTTGTGTCTCGGTCCCAACGGCGCAAGGGAAACGCTGCGCACCGCTCTGGCCATGGGGGCCGACGCCGCCGTGCTGCTGAAAGCGGATGGCTCACCCGACGGTCTGACCGTGGCGCGGGCACTGGCAGAAGAGATCCGTGGACGGGAGTTCGATCTGCTGTTGTTCGGCAAGCAGGCGATCGATGACGACAACATGCAGGTGCCGGCCATGGTCGCGGAGATTCTGGAACTGCCCTGCGTCACGGTGGTCGTGGAGCTGGTGACCGAGGGCCGACAGGCCGTCGCGAAGCGCGAGATCGAAGGGGGTCACGAGGTCGTCGAGTTCGCGCTGCCCGCCGTCGTTGCGGTCCAGAAGGGAATCAACGAACCGCGCTATCCCAGCCTCAAGGGTATCATGGCGGCGAAGAAGAAACCGTTGGAAGAGAAGGAGATTCAGCTGGCCGACCCGCGGGTCCAGCTGGTGTCGCTGAGCGAGCCTCCGCCGCCGAAGGCGGCCGAGATCGTCGGGGAAGGAGCCGAGGCCGTATCGGATCTGGTGCGCAAGCTGCGCGAGGAAGCGAAGGTGCTGTGATGGCGGACGTACTGGCAGTCTGCGAGGTCCGTGACGGGGCAGTCCGTGGTGTGTCCCGAGAGGTGGTGGGCGCGGCTGCCCGGCTGGCTGGCGAGCTGGGTGGTTCGACCCACGCGCTCCTGCTCGGACCTCCGGGCGTGGGATCCGGTGCGGCGGATCTGGGCGAGATCGGCGCCGACCGAATCTATGTGGCGGAAGACGACGACTTCGGGCTGTACCATCCCGAGGCGAGCGTGCGTGCGGTGGCCGAGCTGAACGGCAGCGGGGCGTACGGCGCGATCCTCTTCCCGGCGACCGCGCAGGGCAAGGATCTGGCACCACGGTGCGCAGCGCGCCTTGACTGCGGGCTGGCGACCGACGCCACGGAGGTCGAGGTCGAGAAGGAGGGTCTCGTCGTCACCCGGCCGCTGTACGCCGGGAAGGCCCTGGCCCGGATGAAGTTCGCCGCCGCCCCTGCGCTGGTCAGCCTGCGCCCCAACGTCTTCTCGCCCGATCCCCGCCCGGCGGCCGGCGAGATCGTCGCGCTGGAGGTCGCGAGCGAACCCCGGCGCATCCGGGTGCGCGAGATCGAGGCAGGCGAGCGCGGCAAGCTGGACGTGGCAGAGGCCAGTGTTGTCGTTTCGGGCGGCCGCGGGCTCCAGGACGCTGACCACTGGGCTCTGCTGGAGGATCTCGTTGACGCTCTCGGCGAGGGAGCGGCGCTGGGCGCGAGTCGAGCCGTGGTGGATGCCGGTTGGCGGCCGCACGGCGAGCAGGTTGGTCAGACCGGCAAGACGGTAGCCCCCAACCTGTACTTCGCGGTCGGGATCAGCGGGGCGATCCAGCACCTGGCCGGCATGCGCACGGCGAACGTCATCGTGGCGATCAACAAGGACCCGGAGGCCCCGATCTTCGGTGTGGCGGACTACGGCATCGTGGGTGACCTGTTCGAGGTCTTGCCGCGCCTGGCGGAAGAGATCCGAGCCGTCCGCGCCGCCCAATAGACGAGGCCAGACGGTTCGCGAAGGGGTCGTCCGGCCGGCCGGCCGGGGGCGTATGAGTCTACACGAGGTCAGCGAGGCTCTGAAGTGCTGGAACGACGAGGGCCGGGAGAGCGCTCTCGCCACCCTCGTGGCTGTACGCCACTCGGCCCCGCGTCTCCCGGGCGCACGCTTCGCCGTGAACGACAGGGGCGATGTGGCCGGCTCCGTATCGAGCGGGTGTGTGGAAGGCGACCTGTTCGAGCATCTTCGCGATATTCTCTCCGGTCGGTCCGCGTCCGTGCTGACGTACGGCATCACCGACGAGATGGCAGCGGACGTCGGCCTGGTCTGTGGAGGCGAGATCGAAGTGCTCATCGCGCGACACCGCCCAGACGCCGCGTGGAACGCTCTCGTCCAGGCCGTGGAGGCCTCTGAGCCGGTCGTGCTGGTCACCGGTGTGTCGGAATCGATCCGGGGTCAGCGCATGCTGGTCCGTGCAGATGCCCCGCCGATCGGCACGCTCGGAGCTTCGTCGGTCGACGAGCAGGTGACCGCTACGGGCGAGCGCTTCCTGGACGGCGGAGACGCCGGTGTCGTGTCGCTGGGCACCGAGGCGACGGCGACTCTCGAGGTGTTCGTCGAACCGTTCCGTCCAGCGCCCAGGCTCGCGATCGTCGGGGCGTCGCCGATCGCGGCCGCGTTGTGTCGGATCGCCGTGATGCTCGGGTACGACACGGCGGTCATCGATCCCCGGGAAACGTTTGCGGCGAAGGCTCGCTTTCCCGAGGCACGGCGCGTGATCCACGCGTGGCCCGAGGAGGGCCTGCGATCGTTCGGCCTGGATCGGCAGCTCTCGGTCGTCGTGCTGAGTCACGATCGGAAGCTGGACGTGCCCGCTCTGGCAGCGGCCCTGCGCGCCGATTGCCGGTATGTGGGACTGCTTGGCGGGGGCCGGACCCAGAAGCTGCGCAGGGAGGAACTGAGCGACCTGGGGTTCGACGCTGCGGCGCTGGACTCGATCCGCGGTCCCGTCGGCCTGTCGATCGGTTCGCGGACGCCGGAAGAGATCGCGGTGTCGATCGCCGCAGAGCTCGTAGCGACGCGACGAGGCGCCGTGGACAAGACGTGAGTGTCGCCGGTCTCGTGCTGGCAGCGGGTCGGTCGGCCCGCCTGATCGCCGCGGGGCCGGCCCCGGGGGCTCCGGACTCCGCCTCAGACAGACCTTTCCTCAAGCTGCTGCTTCCGTACGGACCTGTGACGGTGATCGAAGCCTCGGTTGGCGCGGCGCTCGCCGCCGGCCTGTCACCGGTCATCGTCGTGGTGGGCCATCGAGCGGCCGAGGTGCGGAGGGTGCTTCAGGCCTTGGGCGAGCCCGTCGTCGTGGTCGAGAACTCCGCGTACGGGGAGGGACAATCGAGCTCGCTGTTGACCGGGCTTCAGGTTGCCATCGAGCGGCCCGAGGTCGAGGGGATGGCGGTCCTGCTGGCCGACGAGCCCGGTATTCTTCCGTCGTCCATCGATGCCGTCGTGGCCGGCTGGCGTGAGGCCGGCGCCGACATAGCCCGCGCCATGTACCAGGATCGCCCGGGTCACCCGGTCGTTTTCGGCCGCTCGAGCTTCGAGATGCTGGGTGCGTTGCGGGGTGATCGGGGAGCCGCGTCCCTGCTGCGCGACCTCCGGCATGCAGTATGCACGGTTCGGATCGGATCGTCGGCGCCCGTAGATGTCGACACGGCGCACGATTATCGGAAAGCACTGCGGCAACGAGGCGAGAGGAGCGCTCCCGAGTAAGTCGAGCGGCAGGGCGTGACATGGGGTTGAGGCAGGGGATGGGACGGGCCGTGGAGAGGAAGGGAAGCCGCATGTCGTCACGCGGGCGGTTCGCAATCGGGATTCTGGCCGTGTGGGCCATTGCGCTCGGGTGGCACGCGAAGCGTCTGTACTTCCGACCCATCCAGGAGCTCGTGGCCGAAGCTTCGCGCGGGATCCCACCAGGCGCCGCCTACTACCGCGTGTACCAGGGTGACGAGCACGTCGGGTGGGCCACGAGCGAAATCGACACCCTCCCCTCTGCCAGCGGATTCCTGGTGCGAGACCGGCTCGAGGCCACGTTTCGAGCGGCCGACCAGGAGATCGAGACCTCCGTGGAGTCGGAAGCGGAGCTGGGGCCCACACTCGCGCTACGCCACTTCGCGGTGGAGGCGCGTGGCGCCATCGGGACGATCACGGCCCAGGGCGAGGTGCGCGGCGACACGCAGGTCGCCGTAACGGTCGGCGGCTTGGTCCAGTCCGACACGCTTCGCCTGCCCGTGGACGGACCCGTGATTCTGGCCGGGGCCTGGCCGATGCGCTTCGTGGCGCAGGGCCAGCTCGAGCCAGGAGACCGCTATTCGCTTCCGACGTTCGATCCGCTTTCGGCACAGCGGCGGGATCTGGAGCTCGAGGTATTGGCCACCGAGACGCGCACGTTCCCCGATAGCGTGGACATCGAAGATGGCCTGTGGGTCGTGGCGCACGAGGACACCGTGCAAGCGTGGCTCGTTCGTATGGAGCTCGGCGGCATGGAGCTGCGATCCTGGGTGGACGAGGACGGTCGCCTCCTCGAGGCAGAGATGGCGGCAGGCTTCCGACTCGAGCGGACGGCGTTCGAGATGGCGTTCTACGGGGACAGTGTGCGCACGCTCGATGCAGGAGGGGAAGAGTGATCCGACTGGAGGCACTCACCAAGCGGTACGGTGATTTCACCGCGGTCCAATCGATCGATCTCGAGATCCCGGTCGGGACCCTGTACGGGCTGCTTGGACCGAACGGCGCCGGCAAGACGACCACGCTGCGCATGATCGCGGGCATCCTGCAGCCGGACGGCGGACGGGTATTGATCGACGGCCATGACGTGGTCACCGATCCGTATCAAGCGAAGCAGAGCCTCGGCTTCATCCCGGACCGTCCGTTCGTGTACGAGAAGCTCACCGGCGCGGAGCTCCTCCGGTTCGTCGCCGGTCTGTACGGACAAGAGGGACCCGAGGTCGAGAGTCGGATCGACGAACTGCTGAACCTGTGGGACCTGCAGCGATGGCGCGATGAGCTGGTCGAGTCCTACAGCCATGGCATGCGGCAGAAGCTCATCATCTCTTCCGCCCTCGTTCACCGTCCGCGGGTGCTCGTCATCGATGAGCCGATGGTCGGACTCGACCCTCGCGCGGCCCGGCTTCTGAAGGATCTGCTCCGAACCTTCGTGTCGCGGGGCGGAACTGCCCTGGTGTCCACGCACACGCTGGAGTTCGCCGAGGTGCTGTGCGACCGGATGGCGGTCATCCACCAGGGCCGAATCGCGGCCGAGGGCACGATCAAGGATCTTCGGGTCACCGCGTCGACGGCCGCCGGAAGGCTGGAGGCGATCTTCCTCAAGCTCACCGGTGGCGTGGAAGAACGCGAGTTGGCCGCCGTGCTGGGCGGGTGATCGACTCATGAGCGATCGCAGCGTCGACATCGCGTCGCTGGCCGGGGTGGCTTCGTCACGAGCGGGAGTACGGACCCTGCTGCGTCCGAAGCTCCTGTCCGCTGTGCACCGGGCGCGCGCTGGGAAGAGCAGTCTGGAACGTGGCCTCACCCTGGCACTGACCGGCGCAGGCGGCTTCTCCTTCCTTTACTACATCAGCTTCCGTCTGCTCCGCGCGTTGCGCGAGGTGCCCGAGGTCGGGCCGCTTCTCGCCACCAAACTCTTGGGTCTGGGGTTGCTGCTCTTCCTGGGGATCCTGTTGCTTTCGAACCTGATCGCAGCGCTGTCGTCGTTCTTTCTCGCGAAAGACCTGCCGACCGTCATCGCGTCGCCCGCCGATTGGCTGCCTGTCTACGGGGCACGGCTCACGGAGACGCTGCTCAGCTCGAGCTGGATGGTACTGCTGATGTTGGCCCCGGTGCTGGTGGCATACGAGCGAGTGTACGACGCCGGATTGCTGTTCTACGCGATGGCTCTGGTGACTCTTCTTCCCTTCCTGGTGATTCCGGCTTCCGTCGGAGCGGCGATCACCCTGGTGCTGGTGAATGTCTTCCCGGCGCGCAGGACGCGAGATCTTCTCGGCCTCGTCTCGGTCGCCGCGGCCGCCCTTCTGGTGCTCGCCATTCGGATCCTGCGGCCGGAACGGCTGGTGAATCCGGAGGGCTTCCGAAATCTGGTCGATTTCCTCGAGGTGCTGCGTGGACCGTCGTCTCCGTGGCTGCCGTCGGAATGGGCGGCCGAGCTGCTGACCGGCTCGCTGGAAGGTGGAGTCGATCCATTCTGGCTGTTTCTGCTGTGGAGCACGGCGGCCGCCCTGATCGTGCTCGGAGCGATCGTGCACCGGGGGCTGTACCCCCGCGGATACACGCGCGCTCAGGAGGGCGCAGAGAGTGGAACTCGAGCCGGCCGACTGTGGGACCTCTTGAGTTCCGCCCTTCAACCACTCGGTCTTCAGCGTCGTCAGCTGATCCTGAAGGACACGCGGGTCTTCTTCCGCGACGCCACGCAGTGGTCCCAGTTGCTCGTGCTGGGCGTCCTGCTGGTCGTCTACGTTTACAACATCCAGGTATTGCCCGTCCGCACCAGCGAGGCCCTGAGCCGCTTCTTGGTCTCGATGGTGATCTTTCTCAACCTGGCACTGGCCGGCTTCGTATTGGCGGCCGTTGCGGCCCGCTTCGTCTTCCCCTCCTTCAGTCTGGAGGGTGGAACGCTGTGGTTGCTCCGTTCGTCTCCCCTGCGTCCCGAGGCGCTCGTGTGGTCGAAATACTGGTCGGGCGCCATCCCGCTTCTGGGGCTCGCCGCGACCCTGACCCTCGTCACGAACGCGATTCTGGACGTGGAGGGCGGTCTCAGGGCGCTTGCGCTCCTGACCATCGGAACGCTGACGCTGGCTATCGTCGCCCAGGCCCTCGCCTGGGGGATCGCGTTTCCCAAGTTCGACACGGAGAACGCGGCCCAGATCCCTACGTCGCTGGGAGGTCTACTGTTCATGCTCGGATCGCTCGGAACGCTGGGCGCCGTGCTGATCGCCCAATTCTGGTCGCTGAGAGAGTATCTGCGAAGCGGCCTGCCCGGTCGCGTACCGCGGGCGCCCACAGTGGGTGAAGTGTCGGTCGCGCTGTCGCTCACGCTGCTGCTGTGCGCGGTGGGAACCGTCGTGCCGTATCTGTACGCACGACGACGTGTGGCGAACCTCGAAGACTAGTCGGCGGCTCCGCTCCCCGGCGTAGCCGAGGGGCTGGCCTCGTCTCCCGCGCCGTTCTCACGCTCCCTGTACGTCTGAAGCCGGGTGCGGGCCAGGCTCATCTCGTCCTGACTGAACAGCCCTTCCTTCTGAGCGAGCAGGAGTTCTTCCAGCTGGGCCTCGCTGATGAACCCCAGCTGGACGGCCAGCTCGCCAAACTTGAGTCTCGGCTGGCGGCGCTGCTCCAGGATCACCCGAGCGACCTCGGCGGGGTCCATGAGCTCCTTGATAATGGCCACGGTGCCGAGTGCAAAATGCCGTGGGATTGGCACATTGCCAGCGACCTCGACCCCTGTGCCGAAGCGGGCTTCGGAGGCTCCTTCGGGCGCTTCTCCGCCGAACAATTCGTCCCCCCCATCCGAATCCATTTCCTGCACGCCGCTGGCGTACGGAGGCAGAAACGCGATCTCTTCCTCGTCGTCCGAGTAGCTCTTCACGGTCGAGTGCTCCAGCCAGATGGATCCGATGTCGTCCTGCGCGACCGTCTCCCTGTCGTTCGCCGCGGCAACAGGCCGTGTCGGGTCGCGTGCCCCTTCGTAACTGCTTGGAGAAACTACGTTTCCGGCACTGGATGTCTTCCGGGCCAGCGCGGCCATCGAGTATTGAAGCTCGGTGTGCAGCTTGCCGACCCGACGCATCGTGAACAGGTGGACGAGAAGGAGTCCGACGAGGGCACCGGCCATCACGTACAGATCCCACGGCCCGCCCAGGCGGGTCGCCACCGCCACTGCACCGACCACGAGGATCAGCATCAAGTACTGCACAGCCCTAAGCATCCGGGTCCGACTGCGCTTTCCGGGCGGCTCGCTTCCTCCCGCCCTCTTTCGTTCACGCCGAATCGCCCGATCATGAGACGCTGCCTCACGCTGGCGATTTGCCTGCACGATGCCGTTCGAACGGAGGGAAAGAGCAAGAGGCGGGCCAGGTGGACCCCCGGAGTCTATCTATCTACCTCTGGCGCCAGATCTTCCACGTGTCGAGGAGTCGATGTCCGCGCACGACGTGGAACGCGTCGAAACAGGCCACCGCAAGACACGCGTGATTGGGCAGGATCCGCACCCGAGTGCCCACCGGAAGGGATGCGTTGAGGATGCCGTGCTCCTGGCTGAGGTTGACCACGCGGGCCGTCGGGTGAAGCGCCGGCATCGCCTCATCCACCAGGAGTCGGCCGAAATGCACGGGGTCATCCGGTCCCGCATCTTTGGAGAGGGCCAGCGCGCCGGCGTCGGTCACGCAGCGTCCCGCCGCGGGTCGAGAGGACACGACGCTCGCGAGGACCGTCAACGCACAATCGACGACGTCGCAAGACCCAAGACGGAGCTGCGTGTAGTCATGGAGGGCGTAGTTTCCAGGTCGGACTTCCGTGACGTCGGTCAGGTGCCTGACTCTTGCCATCGAGGGCGTGGAGCCCACGCTGACTGCCGGACACGCGATGCCCGCTGCGCGGAGACGCGCCGCGAAGTCCACCATCAACTCGCGCTCCTGTCCAGCGATGGCGGCGATCTCGGACGTGGAGGCGGCGCGGTACGCGTGGCCGGAGTGGCTCAGGATCCCGGCGAACTCGAGCCGGGGGGAGCCCGCAAGTGCGGCGGCCAGCTCCACCCCGGCCTCCGACTGCGGCTCGACTCCTGCGCGACCGTAGCCGCAATCCACTTTCAGCCATACGGAATAGGATCGCTCCAGCGACTCGATCGCTTCGATCGCCTCGCCGGAGTCGACGGTCAGCCCCAGCCGGACTCCGCGGGGAAGGCCGGCGAGTTCCTCCAGCCGGGCGAGAACCGCCGGAAACGCCCACGTGAGGTCGTGAAAACCGTGCTGCGCGAAAACGCGCGCCTCCTCGAGGGTCGAGACCGTGAAGCCGTGTGCCCCGAACGCACGCTGCCGCTCGGCGATTTGCACGCACTTGTGCGTCTTGACGTGCGGTCGAAGGGCGACGCCCAGTTCCCGGCTTCTCCGGGCCATACGAGCCAGATTGGACTCCAGGACGTCGAGGTCCAGCAACAGCGCCGGCGTCGGAATCGACGGCGGGAAAGCGGCAGCCAGGGGCTCCATGGCGCGCAAGCTAGCCGGAACCGACCTTCCAGGGGAACCCCGGGCCACGTGTGCGCCTACGATGAACGAGCCGGTCCGCTCCGGCGGTCCCGGCTCCCGGAGGTTCGATCGAGATGCAGACGCGGAGGCTCGATAGTGACGATCGGTCTCGTCAGTCCGTCTACAGGGTGAGATAGCATGACTGGGCTACCGCACGAGGCACAGAGAGGGGGCCCCACGAGTGGTCCTCCCGATGGCGAAATCGTGCGCCGCGTACTTTCCGGCCAGCCGGACGAGTACGCGGTTCTGGTGCGGCGTTACAAGGACGTGCTCTACCGGTATGCCGAGCGGATGATGGGTCGCCCCGACGACGCCGAGGACATCGTCCAGCAGGCTTTCGTCAAAGGGTTCCAGAGCCTGGATCGCTGCCGCGACCCTGAGAAGGTCGGTGGGTGGCTGTTCCGGATCGCGGTGAACCTGTGCAAGGACAACCTGAAGGGGCGGCACCGTCGCGAAGTGTCGCTAGATGCAGTGGGCACGCTACGCGCGGAAGGGGGAAACCCCGAGGTGGCCAGCGAGCGGACGGAGATTCGCGAAGAGATCTACAGCGCGCTCCAGGACCTGTCGCCGGAGCAGCGCGAAGCGTTCGTGCTCAAGCACGTAGAAGGCTGGTCTTACGAGGAGATGTCGGAGCGTCTGGACGTCTCGGTGTCGGCGCTCAAAATGAGAGTCCACAGAGCTCGCGAAGAGCTTCAAGTACTGTTGCAGCGATACCGATGAACAGAGAATTACACAGCTTTCTGGATGGAGAGATCCCTCGGGAGTCTCTTCCCGAGGACCTTCAGAGCGAAGCGGCCGCCTGGCAGGCCCTGCTCGAAGATGTACGCGATGCCGGGAGTGACGCCGCGCCGGTGGGGCTGGAGACGAGAGTGCTGCAGTCCGTTCGCGCCGAGGCGTCCTCATCGGCCTGGGTTCGAGCGATGCGCTGGTGGACGCGGCCCCGTCCGCTCCGACTTCCGCCGCTCGCGGGCGCGTTGGCTGCGGCCGCGGTGGTTCTGCTGCTACTGGGCCGACAGGCCGTGGTTCCGGGGCCCGGAGAGGTGGCAACAGGTTTGAGCGGTCAGGCTATCCACGTCCAGTTCGCGCTGAACGCGCCCGACGCGTCCACGGTCGCGATCTCGGGCGATTTCACGGATTGGTCCACCGTCGGTCTGAGCGATGCGGACGGAGACGGAGTATGGACGGTGAGGATTCCGGTGAAACCCGGCGTGCACGAGTATATGTTCCTGATCGACGGCACAAAGTGGATCACGGATCCGAACGCGGAGCGGTACGAGGAAGATGGGTACGGATACCGAAACGCAGTTGTCGCCGTGGCGCCGCCAACGGCAGGCATCTGAACGGATGAGGGTCGGACGCGAACGCGGGATGGGCCGCGGGCGAGCGCGCCACGTGCTCGGCGTCGCGGGAAGGACGCTCATAGCTGCTCTGCTCGTCGGTACCAGTCCGTCGGCCGCGACCGCGCAGGACGAGGAGCGGGATGTCGAGCGCCTGCGGGCCGAGCTGGCCGACGATACGGTCAGCCGTCTCCTTCGCATCATCGATGACGCGGCCCAGGACGGCGTGCCGAAGGAACTGCTGTTCAGAAAGGCGCTCGAGGGGGTCTCGAAAGGGCAGAGCGGGGCCGCCATCATCCAGACCGTGAACGAGGAGGCCCGCGATCTCCGAGCGGCGATTCGGGCCGTGGGCCCCGATCTGGGGGAAGACGCTCTGGGCGAAGCGGCGAAGGCCATGCGACGCGGAGTCGATCCCGGCGTCCTGCGCTCTCTGGCCCGCGGCCATCGGGACAGCTTCTCCATGTTGCTGCGTACCAGCTGGTGAACGAGGCGCTGGAGCACGGCTACCGCGGTGATCGGATTCTCGCGCTGCCGACCGCGATGCGTCAGATGCTCCGCAGCGGAACCTCGCCGGGACAGGCGGCTTCCACGCTCCAGCAGCGCCTGCGGGCCAACCAGCCCATCCTGCCACCCGGCATCGAGCCCCGCGGCTGAGGGCGCATCGAGGACGGATCCGACCAGGCTCCGGGCCCGGCGCTCCCATTGAGGGCCATGCGGTCGCTGCGTATACTCGCGCTCAATGGCGTTCCCGCCGTCCGCTCGGGCGGCCAGTCCAAATGTCGACGAGAGGACACCCTTGCAGGGCGAAGTGACGGCACGCATCGCGGGATCCGGCAGCTTTCTACCTTCCAGGACCCTCGACAATAACGAGCTTTACACGCTCGAGAGCATTCGGGACAACTTCGACGTGGAGCGGGCCCGGGCCTCCCTCCGCGATGTGGAGGACGCCGCAGCGCTCTCGGCGATCGAAGTGTTCGACCAATGGTCGATCCAGGTGACCGGCATTCGTGAGCGCCGGGTCGCCGGACCCGGGGACGGCCTCACCACCGAACGTATGTGCGCCGAAGCGGCCCGGCGGGCCCTCGAGATGGCGGGGATGGAGGCCTCCGAGCTCGATACCGTGCTCGTGGGCTCGCTCACAGGTGCCGACGAGGTGCCGAACGTCGCGTGCACGGTGGCCGACATGATCGGTGTGCCGAAGCTGGGCGGCTACACGCTGAACGCGGCCTGCGCAGGGTTCGTCTATGCCGTGGCGACCGGCTACGCCTTCATTCGGTCCGGGCTGGGCCGCAACGTCCTCGTGATAAGCGGCGACATGCTGTCTCGCATCACGGATTATTCCGATCCCACGACGGCGGTTCTGTTCGGAGACGGCGCCGGCGCGGTGATCCTCACCCCTTCGCTCGACGGCGATGGGATTCTCGGCCCTCCGTACCTGGCAGGCGACTACGATCGCGATCCCCTGTACCTGCTCGGGCAGGGGTGGGAGACGGAAGAAGATCCGGCTCCGAAGCTCAGGATGGCGGGTGGTCCGAGGATTCTGCGGCGTGCCATCCAGAACATGGCGAACATCGCCGGGCGGGCACTCGACAGCGCTGGCCGAAGTTGGGATGACGTGGATCTGGTGATCCCGCACCAGGCGAACCTGCGGATTACGAAAGGTCTGGAGAAGCAGCTCGCGCTGCGGAAGGGCCGCGTGCTACACACGATCGAGCGGTATGGGAACATGTCCGCCTCTACTGTGGCCGTGACGCTGGATGAGGCCCTTCGTGGGGTGCACGGGTCCCTCCCGGACCCGGCGATCCTCGTGCTGACCGCGATCGGCGGTGGCTACACGAGCGCGTCTGCGGTCATCGAGTGGCGCGGCGGCGCCAGGCACAAAGCGGAATAACGCTCACAGGGTCGCCCTTCGCGTACCGTTGCGTCGTCTCGGGTACGATCAGCAGTCCATCCGCGCGCAGCATGGAGCTCAAGATGCCCGACCCCTGCGCCCCGGTCAGCCGGGCCGCGGGCACCCCGTCGAGCGCGTCGTCGGCCTCCTCCAGCGTGACCCGGAGGAAGTACGTCAGCTCGGCCGGTGTGGACATGGCCTCGCCGGCGACCGCGCGCAGCATACGCCGCCGGAGACGCGTATGCCCCGCCATCTTCCGAAGAGCCGGTCGCACGAAGGCCTCGAAGCACACCATGGCCGACACCGGGTTGCCCGGCACGCCCCACACCGGCTTGCCATCGAGCGTTCCGAAAAGGAGCGCGCTGCCGGGCCGCGCCTTCACCCGCCAGAAGGAGCGCTGAAGCCCCATGTCACCCAGCACCTTCCGCACGTGGTCATACTCACCGACGCTCACGCCCGCGGTGCTGATCAACGCGTCGCACTCTTCCACCCGGGACAGGCGCTCGCGCAGGTCGTTCGGATCGTCGCGGGCGATCCCGAGCGGGATCGGCTCGGCCCCTGCGGTGCGCAGCTGCGCCGCCACCGAGTAACTGTTCGAGCTCACGATCTTTCGGCCCGCGAGGACCTCGTCGAAGTCGTCGAGATCGGCCAGTTCGTCCCCGTTCGCGAGCACCCCGACGCGTGGAGCCCGCCGCACGGGAACGGCATCGATCCCCGTCAGCGCCAACGTGCCGATGGCGGCCGGCGTGAGCGTGTCGCCCGCCTCGAGCACCACATCTCCCGGCCGCAGGTCTTCGCCCGCGAGGCGGATGTGACGCTCGGCGTCATCGTCCCGCTGGATCGTGACTCGCTTCGTTCCCCCATCCGTATGCTCTACGCGGATCACCCCGGTTGCTCCAACCGGGACGGGAGCCCCGGTCATCACGCGAGCCGCGGTGCCCGCCGCGAGGGGTCCTGCGGGGAAAGAGCCGGCGCGCACATCGTCGGATACGGGCAGCGTCACCGGCCTGTCCGGGGCTGCGCCCGTCACGTCTTCCGCGCGGACCGCGTATCCGTCCATGGCGCTGTTGTCCCACGGGGGTTGCGTCACGCGTGAGCGCACGCTTTCGGCAACGGCCCGGTCAAGCGCCTCGCTCAGTCCAGCGGTCTCGACGCCGAGCGGGCGACAGGCCGCGAGGATCTCGGCCAGCGCGGCATCGTACGACAACCAGTCGGCCTCGTTCGTCCCGGCCACGGAAGCCTCAGCGCACGCCGCGCGAGCCGCCGGCGCCGTGGTACAGGGCCAGTTGCTCGATCAGGAGGTCTTCTACGGCCGTCGCCACCTCTCCGGGTGCGTCGTACCCGTTCAATAGCACGGCGAACACGAGCGTCTCGCCGCCGCCGTCCGTGACGTAGCCGGCCAGACCCCGGACGCCCGTCATCGAGCCGGTCTTGGCTCGAAGATTCGAGTCTGCCGCCGTGGCCACGAGCCGTCGAGCGAGCGTACCGTCCACGCCGGCAACGGGGAGCGCCTCGGCGAGGGCTTCGAACTCCGGCAGTTGCCACATGCGCCTCAGCAGCCGCACGAGGGCGTTCGGCGTGAGCTCGCTATACCGGGACATGCCCGACCCGTCGGCCAGGGCGGCGGCATCGGGCTCGATGCCCCACTCCGAGAGCGTCTCGTGGACGACTTCCAGGCCATCTTCGGCCGTTCCGCCGTCGCCCAGTTCCCGTCCGAGGGTGCGAAGGAGAAGCTCTGCGACCTGGTTGTCGCTGCGCTTCAGCAGCGGTTCCAGGGTGGCAGCGA
Source organism: Gemmatimonadota bacterium (assembly GCA_039586095.1). GTDB lineage: Bacteria > Gemmatimonadota > Gemmatimonadetes > Palauibacterales > Palauibacteraceae > JBDHBD01. The sequence goes on along the minus strand of JBDHLB010000055.1, from coordinate 19,486 downwards.
GAGGTTCGCCGCGGACTTCGACGGCCCACGGATCCTCTCCCTCACGGTCTGGGGCGACCGGCGCCCGCTCGCTGTCGAGCGGGCGCCGGAAGCTCCCTCCCACCTCGATGCCGCGCCCCGCGAGCACCTCCTCCAGGTGGTCGAGCAGGTACACCGTCGGGTGCTCCGGCGCGAGAGCCAGCGGGACCCGCTCCTCATCAGCCGGGATCCAGCCCTCGAGGCCGACCGGTGCCCCCGCAGCCGACGGGACGAAGCGAAGCCGCACCTCCGATCCGGGCGCGCCGGTTCGCACCCGGTTGCGCATCGCCGGCCTCGGACCCTCATCGAGAACATGGAGCTCAGCGGGCGAGCCCACTTCGGCCGCAGGCCGCAGCTCAGCCCGAATGCGGCTCGGCGAGAGCTGGAGCGCGGACACTCCCGCGCCCCAGGCCGCGTACAGGTCATCCCACATCCACCCGCGTCCCCACGGAAGCGCGTCGAAGGCGCGATCGTCTCCGATCACATCGCCTTCGATGCGACCGATGCCCGCCTGTTGAAGAAGCTCGGCCCAGTCCTGCAGATCGTTCCGCGACAGGGACGGGTCGCCGCCTCCGATGACCCACAGATCGCCTCGCAGCACGCCATCGCGGATCAGCCCATCCGCGACGAGCCGGGTCGTCCAGCGGAAGTCCGATCCAAGGCGGTGGAGCCCCACGCTGGCCGTGACGAGCTTCGTCGTGCTCGCGGCGGTAAACCGTTTCCGGCCGCCGCGCTCGAACAGAATCCGTCCGGAAGCTGCGGCCTGTACGACCATTCCGACGTGCGCGCGACCGAGAGCCGGGTCATCCAGCAGGCGCTCGAGGTTGTCGCGCAGCGTCAGGAGATCCGATTCGACGGCCTCGGCCGTGGACGCAGTCTCCGGTCGCGTGGGAGGGGCGGGTCGCGGGTCGGGCTGCTGTGCAGCGGCCCCCGCCATCGTCAGCCACGCGAGGACGGCGACCGGCGCGAGGGCGCGCAAGCTGAACAGATGGCTTGCCCGGCGGGCCCGCGCCGGGTGGCGCATCGACGCGCGGATCGGAGGGGTCAGAAGTAGAAGTACAGGGTGAGCGACAGCTCGAGATTGTGGGTCCACTGGCCTTCCTTCGGTGCCTCCGCGCCTGCGTCTCGAATCGTGGTCAGGATCTCCTCGGTGAACCACCCGTCCGGTGCCTTGAGCCGGGTCAAATAGTCCCTCGCTTCGATCGCCACGCCGACCCTCTCGGACGGGAACACCTCGAACCCGGCTCCGAGGTAAAACGCCGGTGACGTCCCGAGGTCGAATCGAAGGTCTGTCTGGTCGGGGTCGACGAACACGTCGCTCCGCTCCTCGTCGATTCCGAAGTTCAACGCCCCGCCCAGCGTCAAAAACGGGTGGATGCCGTTCCAGGTGCGTGCGCCCGTCAGGCCGACTTGAATGCCGGCCGAGGCCATGAGGTAGCCGACCTTCACCGTGTCGACGGGCGCCGGCCCGGTTTCCAGACTCGGATCGATGACCCACCGCTCGGCCGGCTGGTAGGAGGCGCCGAGCTCTAGCGAGAGCGGGCTGCTGACCCGGATGCGGAATCGGGCGCCGCCGGCCACCGTCGAACCCGGGCCATGGTCCAGATTCCCCCGGTCGGCGAACCGGTACCCACCGAACAACCCGAGACGCAAACCGCGCTCGATCCATTCGAAGGGCGATTCGATCCGTTCCTCCTGTGCCCCGAGCGGCAGCGGGAGGAGCGCCGCTACGGCGCAGACGAGAAGCGCCCAGGCGGTGCCCGGTGGACGGGCTCCTGGACGACGCGAGCCGGCTACATGCGCGCCCGTCGGGGCGTGTCGTGCCGTGCGGGGTTTGATTGACACCGATTCCAAATCGCTTCTATACTCGATCTTCACGGGTTGAGACGCGACCGCCGGGGCGAACGTCCGTCCCGGGCGCGCGGTGAGGGGCCAAGATAGGGGCCCCACGGGGGGCTTTCCAGACGCACGACGATACGTTGATTCCTCGTCTTCTTCGAATGGCCGGGTTGCTTCGTCCACGCCTGCCTGGTGGACGCGCCGTCGGGCGGGTGCTTTTTCGGGTCGGGGTCGCACTGATTCTGCCCGCCACGGCGTTCGCCCAGACGGCAGAGGTCGCGGTCGAGCAGGAGGTTCTCCGCCAGGCTCCCAACGGGCGACGGCTGGGGGTGGTGAACCGGGGCACCCCCCTCGCCGTCGGCCAGCAGCAGGGACGCTGGGTCGAGGTGACGCTCGAAGGCTGGATCTGGACCCCGTCGATCGCCGTCACGCAGCGGGATGGACACGACCGGATCGTAGACGTCCCGGGGGGAGAGAACCTGCGGGACGAGCCTGGCGGTCGCATTGCCGCGCGTCTCCTTCGGGGGTTCCTGCTCGATCGAATCGAGGAACGGGGCCAGTGGACCCACGTCCACCGAACGGCCTGGATGTGGGGTCCGTCGCTCGAGTTCGATCCGGCGGCTCTGGCGGGGAGAACGGCTGGTGCGGCTCCGACAGAGCCGGAGGAACGTCCGACGCCGGTGGCGGCGACGGGCGCGAGTGTCGTGGCGGGTCCCGATGGCGTGCGGCTGAGAGTGGCGCCCGAGGCGGATACGCTTGCCGCCGTGAGCCCCGGAACGGCCCTCGCGGTGGTGGAGCGCCAAGGCGGCTGGGCCCGGGTGCGACTGGAGGGTTGGGTGCCGGCGGCCGAGTTGGTGGGCTCGGATCAGGACTCCCTGGTCGTCGAGGTGTCGGCCGCCGCCCTGCGCGCCAATCCGGATCAGTATCGGGGACAGCGGGTGCGCTGGGAAATTCAGTTCATCTCGCTCGAACGGGCGGAACCGGTGCGGACGGATTTCTTCGAGGGAGAACCGTTCCTGCTCGCCCGCGCGCCCGATCCGTCGGAGGGTTTCGTGTACCTGGCCGTGCCACCCGAGCTGCTGGCCGACGTGGAGGAGCTGGAACCGCTCCAGTCGGTGAACGTGCTGGCTCAGATTCGTACGGGCCGTTCGGCCCTGATGGGCGTGCCGGTGCTGGACCTGCTGGCCCTCTACTGACCGAGCCCTTGCGGCCCCCTGAGAGGGGCCTATTTTGTGGCTGGGACTTTCGGTTTTTATTCGGTTTCCGGGAGCGTGTGGATGCGATCGGCGGTGCTACGCGAGCTGGAGCAAAGAGTCGAGGCACTGGAGGCGCAACCTTCGGGACAGTCTTCCCAGCAGGCCGTCGCTGCGACCGGTATACCACCGCTGGATGCGTTGTTGCCGGAAGGCGGACTTCCCCGAGGTCAGGCGATCGAGTGGGCGGGTCCTCGCTCGTGTGGCAAGACAGCGCTGCTGCGAGCGGCACTCGGTCGTCTTCACGGGATGGGAGAGCCTGTGGCGATGGTGGATGCGAGTCGGACCTTGTACGCACCGGACTGGACCCCTTTGACAGGCGGCGAGCCCTTCTGGGTCGTGCGTCCGCCGAGGGAGAACGAAGCGCTCTGGTGTGCCGACCTCCTGCTGCGCAGCGGCGCGTTCGGTGTGGTCGCTCTGGAGACGGATGCGGGGTTGGCCCGCAACCCGGTCGTGCGGCTCCAACGCCTGGCCGAGAAGACGGGCGCGGTCTTCGTGGTGCTCGGGTCGCTACCGCTGGCCGCTTTGCGCCTCCGTTTCCGTCCCGGCCGGCTGGAGCCGGTGGCGGGTGTGTTCGGCCCCGCGCTCCCTGCGGTTCGTCCCGTATGGGTCGATGTGGGCAAAGGGGGTTCGAACGAGATCCCGATCCTCTGCCCATCGCCGGCCGGGCGTGCCGTCCAACCCCTCATGCGGGACCGAAAAGGGCCGCGATAGGCTCTGGCGTGCCTCATGGGCGGTTGGACGCGTATCGCTTCGGTGTGGGTGCCGGAATCCGACACAGCGGGTGAGTCCGCCACCCCGGAGGGAGAGGCGGCCACCGCGCTGGCGGTCGCCTTGCTCGCCGCATCTCCCCGGGTGGCGCGAGCCGGAAACGGGCTCTGCCGACTCGACGCCGGAGGCTGGGCACGACGGGGCGGAGAGGAGGCATTCGTCCGCCGGGTGTGTATGGTGGCGGCGGAGGCCGGCTTTCCGGCGGCTCGCGTGGGACTCGCCGATACGGGGATCGTCGCCGACGCCGCTTCCCGTGTGGCCGTGGTGGAGCCGCGGATCATCCCTTCCGGACACGGTCGTGCGTTCCTCGCCCCTATGCCGCTGAACCTGCTGCCGATCTCCGATGAGCTGAGAGCGACTCTTCACGCCCTCGGTCTCCGGCGAATCGGCGAGGTGGCCGCTCGTGGCAGGAACGAGCTGGAGACCCGCTTCGGCCCCGAGGGAACGCGAGCGCACCGTTGGGCGTGCGGCCAGGACGAAGACGGGTTCTTTCGTCCTGTCACGTCAGAGGAGCTGCCGGAGGCCTCCTTCGAGCTCGAAGGACCGCACACGTCGCTGGAGCCGTTGCTCTTCGTCCTCCGACATCTGCTGGCGCGGGTGTGCGGCGACCTGGTCGGAGAGGGACGTTGTGCCGCACGCCTCGTTCTGGAGCTCGAGCTGGAGGACGGCTCGCGGCGCTCGACGACCATCACACCTGCGCGTCCCACGGCCCGGGAGGCGCTGCTCTTCGATCTGTGTCGGGCCGCTTTGGAGCGCGAATTCGAGGTCGATCGTCTGGCGGCGCCCGTCACGACACTCACCCTCCGGGTGCGTGAGCGAGCTTCGGCCGAGGCACGGCAAGGCGATCTTTTCGTCCGGGAGCCGCGGGACCCCTTGAAGGCTTCGGCCGCTCTGGTGCGGCTGCATGCCCGATTGGGCGATGAGGCCGTCGTCCGCCCGGCGCCCCGTCGCGACCATCGACCGGAAGCCCGGAACGAGTGGACGCCGGTCGAGGCGAGGCGAGCGAGTGGAGACGCCGGGTCCAGCCGAGCGGCCTCGCGCGATGACGTCGATGCGGTCCGGGCCGTTCTGCGTCTTCTTCCCCGTCCCCTTCCGGTGCGTGTGCGAAGCGTCGAAGGCCGACCTGTCGAAGTGTGGGACGAGCAGGGCCATCACGAAGTGACGGCGGCCGAGGGGCCGGAGCGACTGTCGGGTGAATGGTGGAAGGCGCCGTATCGACGCGAGTATTACCGCGTTTGCACCTCGGAGGGAGAGCTTCTGTGGCTGTTTCGAGAGGGAACGGCCGCGGGATCGGCGTCGATGGGATCGATGTCGATGGAGTCGGGGGAGGTGGAGTCGGGGGAGCCGGCGGGTTCGGATTGGCGCCTCCACGGTTGGTGGGATTGACGTGTCTTTCGTGGAGCTCGCGACGCGCTCCGCCTTCTCGCTTCTGGAGGGTGCCTCGACCCCCGAAGTCCTGGCCGAGCGAGCGGCCGTGCTCGGGATGCCGGCTCTCGGACTGGCGGACCACTTCGATCTGGGTGGCGTGGTACGCTTCACCCGGGCCTGCGCACGTCACGGCGTGCAGCCGATCCTGGGAGCCGAGCTGCGGTGCGGGGTTCCCCGCACCGATCTTCACGAGTTGCGCTGGCTCGGACGCGACAGCCCCGGGGCGACCTGGACCCGGCTCATCCTTCTGTGCATCGATCGGGATGGCTACCATGCGCTCTCTTCCCAGATCACCCGGGCCCGTCTCGGAAACCCACGTGGCGAGCCGGCTCTTCCGCTCGATGCCCTGCGGAGCAAGACGACGGGCCTGGTCTGTCTGGTGAACGTGGAGGAGTGGGAAAGTGCACGGGTGAGTCCCGCGTGTGACACCGGCGGTACGCCCCTGTCGCCCACCGGAGGTGCAGCCGAAGCCGAACGGCTCGTTGTTGCCGGCACGAAACCGGTGCCCGACTCCGAGGCACGGATGCTGGACGAGCTGCACGGCTGGTTCGGGGATCGCCTCTTCCTCGCGCTCGCGTACCATGGCCTTCCCGAAGAGGCGCGTCGCTGTCGCGCGTGGATCGCCTATGCCGAGCGGAGCGGAACACCTGCCTCCGCTACCGGACGACGCTGGACGAGGCGGGAGATCGACTGCTGCCCAACGGAGAGTGGTACCTGAAGTCGGCGGCACAGATGAGAGCACGATGGTGCCGCCAAGCTGCGGGGCAGAGGCGTCGGGAAGGTGCGGCTCCGAGCTCGGCGGAGGCTCGCGGACCCCACGCAGGGAGCCTCGATCCCCGATCGCCAGATCCCGGAGCGGGGTCTGTGAGCGGAGCCGGGGAGTCGGCGAGCCGCGACTGCAAGTGCGAGGGTTGCCGGGCACTGCGTCGCACCGTCGAGATCGCCGAGTTGTGTCGGTTCCGGCTCACCGACCTGGAGCCGGGGCTGCCCGCTTTCGCCGTTCCGGGTCGGAGGAGCGCGGATGATTTCTTGAGCGGGCTGGTGGACGCGGGAGTCCGGGAGCGGTACGGCAATCGCGCCGGACCACGGCACCGTCGCCAGATCGAGCACGAGCTGCGGGTGATCCGCAAACTGAAGCTCGCCGACTACTTCCTCATCATGTGGGACATCGTACGCTTCGCACGCCGACGGGGAATCCTCGTCCAGGGGCGCGGCTCGGCGGCCAACTCCGCCGTCTGCTACTGCCTCGGGATCACCGCGGTGGATCCGATCGGTCTCGACCTTCTGTTCGAGCGCTTTCTCTCGGAGGAACGGGACGAGGCGCCCGACATCGACCTGGACATCGCCCACCAGGATCGAGAAGAGGTGCTGCAGTACGTCTACGAGACGTATGGGCGCGCCCATGCGGCCATGGTGTGCGAGACGATTACCTATCGCGGGCGGATGGCGGTGCGGGATGTGGCCCGCGTGCTGGGGTTTCGGACCGAAATGGCGAACGCCCTGTCGCTGGAGGCGGACCGCGGAGAGGCGATCGACGCGGCCCGCCGGCTGGCCGAGGGAGGCGCGCACCGAGCGGGCCTCGACCTGCGGGATCCCCGCACCCGGGCGCTGATTCGGGCGGTCGCGGGTTTGAACGAGCTGCCCCGTCACCGTTCGATCCACGTGGGCGGCTTCGTGATCACCGCGCGCGCGATCGGCGAGATCGTGCCGGTGGAAGCGGCCTCCATGCCGGCCCGCACGGTGATTCAGTGGGACAAGGACGATCTGGACCTGCCGGGGCTCATCAAGGTCGATCTGCTGGGGCTCGGCATGCTTACGGTCCTGGGGAAAGCGATCGCCCATGTGCGGCATACCCGCGAGGTAACGCTGGACCTGGCCCGTCTGCCCCCCGACGACCCGGCCGTGTACGACATGATCTGCGCAGCGGACACGGTGGGGGTGTTCCAGATCGAGTCCCGCGCCCAGATGAACACCCTGCCGCGCGTGCAGCCCCGCTGCTTCTACGACCTGGTGATCGAAGTGGCGCTCATCCGGCCCGGCCCGATCCAGGGGGACATGGTGCACCCGTATCTGCGACGTCGTCGGGGTGAGGAGCCGGTCACCTACCTGGACCCGCGGCTCGAGCCCGTGCTGAAGCGCACGCTGGGCGTTCCGCTCTTCCAGGAGCAGGGGATGAAGGTGGCGGTTACGCTGGCCGGCTACACGCCCGCCCAGGCGGACCGGCTGCGACGGGCGATGGGGTTCAAGCGCTCCCGGCAGGCGATGGAGCAGGTGGGGGTGGAGCTCGCCGAGGGGCTGACGCAAAACGGGGTGAAGCCGGAGGTGGCCGCCCAGATCTTCAAGCAGCTCACGGCTTTCGCCAACTACGGCTTTCCGGAGAGCCACGCGGCCAGCTTCGCGCTGCTCGTCTACGCGTCGGCCTACCTGAAGCGCTACTATGCTCCGGAGTTCTTCTGCGCGATGCTGAACGCACAGCCGATGGGCTTTTACTCGCCCGCCACCCTCCTGTATGACGCACAACGCCACGGGGTCGAGGTGCGACCGGTCGACCTGGCGCTGTCGGAGTGGGACTCGACGCTGGAGGTCGACGCGGTGGGGGGCGAGGGGTCTCCTTCCGCGAGCTCACGATCCGAACTTCTTGCTGCGCAGACGGCTGAATCCGAAGGACGATCTGTCTCTCTCTCCTCGGACAATCGCTCGACCGTCGATCGAAGGCTCGCTTCGCGAGACTTCTCGACTCCGCACAGGGAAGCCGGTGGTCCTCCTGTTACGGGCGTCGCCCTCCGTCTCGGACTCCGCCTCGTCCGCGGTCTCGGCGAGCAGGCCCGCGACAAGCTGAAACGCGCACGAGGCTCCGGGCCGTTCACATCTGTAGAGGACGTGGTGCGACGCAGCGGACTCGGGCAGGCGGAGCTGCGAACGCTGGCCGAGGCCGGAGCGTTCGAGACCCTGTGGCCCGGTCGTCGGGAGGCGCTGTGGGAGCTACTTCGGCAACTGCGTGGCGATGCGGGACCATTGGCTCCTCGACGCGTATCTCTCCCGGCACCTCCCATGCCCCGCATGGTGAAGAGCGAGCGCGTGCTCTCCGATTACCGGATGTTGGGGCTTTCCGTAGAGGGACACCCGATGGAGTTCCTGCGGGACGAGTTGAGGGGTCGGGGGGTGCTGAGTGCGGCCAACCTGCGGAAACGAGAGGCCGGCGACGACGTTTCGGTCGCAGGAATCCCGATCTGTCGTCAGCGCCCGAGCACGGCGAAAGGCGTGATGTTCATTACCCTGGAGGACGAGACCGGCTTTTCGAACTTCGTGGTCATGCACGACGTCCAGGAGCGCTACTGGCGCACGATCCTCCGCTCGCCGGTGCTGCTTCTGGAGGGTGTCGTGGAGCGTGAGCAGGGGGTGATCAACGTGCTCACTCGCCGGGCCACGGATCTCGCGCAGGAGCTACGCGGGCTCGTCGTGCAGACCCGCGACTTTCGGTAACGCCTGCCTGACGGATCCGCCCGACTTCACGGGTCGTTCTGCTTGGTGTCTCTTTCAACGGTGCACATCCTGCTATAATCCAGCGGGGTCCGCGGCAGCGGCGACGACCACTGCGTTGCCCCTGCATTCCCTGCAAGAACGGACGGCAGATGGAACCGAAGATCGTCGACAAGCCCTGGGGCCGGGAGGTGTGGTACGCCCAGAGCGACCGCTACGCCGGCAAGATCCTCGAAGTGGAGGAAGGCCACGTCCTGTCACTGCAATACCACGAAGTGAAGCACGAGACGCTCTACCTCCAGAGCGGCCGCATGCGGTTCACGCTCGGTGAGGCGACGTTCGCGTGGGCTCCGGGCGAGGTCGTAGAGGTTCCGCCAGGCACAATTCACCGACTGGAGGCCCTGGAGCACAGCGTCATCCTCGAGGTGAGCACGCCGGAGCTGGAGGACGTGGTACGACTCGAGGACCGGTATGGACGGGCGTGAACCGCGGGTGTTGAAGATCTGATGGCCGATTTCATGTCCGACGATCTCCTGAGTGCGCGGAAGTATCCTCAGACGTGGTACCTGATCGATGTAGCGGAGCAGGCGCCGCGCCTCGTGGGCAGTGAGGTCGTCGATCTCTCGCCGGGCGCGATCGAGCTGCGACACGCCGTGCGTCGGCTGCGCGAGTTCGCCGAACCCCGAGAGCGCTGGTGGCAGGTCGAGCCGGCATCGATCATACCGAAGCTGGGGTCGGAGCACCGTCACAATCTGTCGTTCGGCCCCCGGGTGGCGTACTGCGTGGAGCAGGACGGGACAAGCGAGTTGCACGCGGGCCGGCCGTTTCGCCACCTGGCATTGCAGTTCAGTAGCCGGCTGCTGACGCCAGCGACCTCGGCCGAGATCGGGCTGTATTTCTACGGCCGCCGGCCCGCCGTGTTCGCTTTCACGGCGCCCGGCGAGGTCCACGGCTATATCGGTTTCGACTGGGAAGAGCTCGATTCCCGGGATGTCGAACGGCTGCTGCGACGGGAGATGAGCGCCCCGGCCTGAACGCACGAGGGGAGGCGCACGGTGAATCAGAAGACCCAGGCGGCCCACGGCACCCTGGCGATCGTTCAGCTGGCCCTTGCGGCTGGCATACTCCTGGTCGCCGTCGTCGTGTTCGCCGTGCTTCGGCCTTCCGGATCCGGGGCCGATCTCTCGATTCTGCGTTGGGTGTGGCTGGCCTTCGCGCTGCTGTCGATCTTCGGGGCGGGCGTGGTGCGCGGTCGGCTACGCCGCGAAGCGACCGAGCAGCAGGCTTTCACGACCGCGGTCCTCGTTTGGGCCCTGGCCGAGGCTCAGGCGCTGCTCGGTCTCGTGACGTACCTCGTGGCGGGGGACCGTCTGCCAGCCGTTCTCGGTCTGGTCGTGGCTTTCTATCTGTTCGCCCGCTATCGGGCGTCCGAGTTCAAGCCGTGGTTCGACTCGGGTCCGGCGTCACCAGGGCCCTAATCGATCGCCGCGAAGATCTCCTCGTGAGTCGGGTGCCGACCTGTAGCGTGCTTCGAGTAAATGAGCTCTCCATCGAGCGTGACTTCGAACGCGCCCCCGCCCGAATCGATGAGCTCCACTTCGATGTCGTCGTACCGTGCTTTCAGGGTATCCGCCAAACTGACGGCCTTGGGACGGTAGTTTCAAACGACGCAGTATTCGATCGTGACGTACACTGGACCGGCCTCTACTGGGAGAATTGACGTGAATGCAGGTGTGACACCTGGGCGAACCGCAACTTGCCCCCGGTCGGCGTCGCCGTACAAGGGGACGGCTCTGAAGTGAGCTCCGCAGTCGCCTGCGTCGCCTGGACGCCCGTTCGCTCCGAGCCGAGCCATCGATCTGAGCTCGTGTCGCAGTGGTTGTGTGGCGAGCGTCTGCACGTCCTCGAGCGCCAGGCTGACTGGCTACGCTGCCGTGGACCGGATGGTTACGTGGGCTGGTCGTCACTCGGCGGTCTGCTCGAGCTCTCCGACACGGAAGCGGATGCGTGGAGTGCCCGGGCAACCGGTTACTCGCTGGGGACCCGAATCCTTCCGATTGCTCACGGGCCCGGCTCGACGGCCGAGGCCCCCGTACCCAATCGACTGCCGTGGGGCGCACGCGTACAACTGTGCGAAGGCGGAGAACTGGAGCTCCCCGGGGGCGTGAGAGCCCAGGCGGCCCACCCCGCGCAAGTGGTGCCCGAGACGGCCCTCTCGGCGTTGTGCCCGCCCGAGGGCAGCTCGGTGGTTCGTGCTGCGCGCCGCTGGCTGGGAGCACCCTACCTGTGGGGCGGACGCACCCGATCGGGCGTCGACTGCTCGGGCTTCGTGCAGGCCGTGTTCGCGGTGCATGGGGTGCCGCTCCCACGCGACAGTGCCGAGCAGGTCGAGGTTGGCGTGCAGCTCGAGGCGGCCGGGGGTTGTTCGGCGCATTCGAGCCCCGGCGTGCCGACTGGAGATCGAGCGCTGTCAGGACTCGAGTCGGGCGACTTGTTGTTCTTCGCACCAGAGGGGGAGGGGATCACTCACGTCGCGATTGCGAGCGGAGGTGAAACAAGCGGCCTCGTCATCCACGCCGTGTCGTCGCGCGGCTGCGTGGCCGAGGACGACCTGACCGCTGAGGCGACAATGCCCCGCCAGCTGGGCAGCTCGCTCGTGGCGCACACTCGTCCGCTGCTCACTGACGGTAGAGGCCAGCCAAACAGCGAGGATGGCCCACTTCGCATGGTGTAATCCTTGCGTCCCTTTCTGGAATTCGACAGTGGACGCGAGCGCAGGTCATGGCGCCAGTGGAGGCGTCCCCAACAAGTACCGCGGGTGACCCAACGACGAGGGGATCACGAGGCGGGCGGACCATAACGCTCAGTAGCACGGAGATGTTGGAAGACAACGTTTTTCAGGAACTGTGCCGCAAACTCAGAGCCGCTGATGTCCGGCGTTTTTCTCTTCGCGACTTTGCCGAGTGGGAACGGCGCCTTCAGGAAATTGCCGCACCGCCGAGTCTTCGCATGGCCCTGCTGGGCAACGTCACGCTAGACCTGCTGCCGCGCTATATCCGTGTCTGGTGTGCTCGCGAGGGGCTCTTCCTTGACAGCTACACCGCAGGATACGGCCAGCACTTCCAGGCAATCTTGAGCGAAGACAGCACAATCTTGAGGTACAAGCCGGACATCGTTTTCCTGGCACTTGAGGCCAGAGAACTCGGCGGAGAGCGTCTCGCTCAATACGGGGCGCTCTCCGGCGCCGAACGGCGGGTGCTCGTCACCGAAATGCTGGAGACGGTCGAGCGCTGGATCACGCTCGCTCTGGAGCGTCTCTCCGCGACGCTTCTTATCGCGAATTTTTCGCCCCCGGCCAGGCCTCAGCTCGGGATCGCTGACACGCGGGAAGAGTTTGGTGAACTCGGCTTTTATCGAGAGTTGAATTCGACACTGGCGAGCCTTGTCGAGCCGGAACCGCGCGTGCAGGTGGTAGACCTGGAGGCTGTGGCAGCGCGTTTCGGGAGAGAGCGTTTGCACGACCCAAAGCTCTATTACCTGGCGAGGTTGCCTTGGACGGAGAGCTTCCTTCCAATTCTCGCGGAGGAAATCATCCGACACGTAAAGGCAGCGCTCGGTCTGACTCGAAAGTGCCTTGTGGTGGATCTCGATGGGACCCTTTGGGGAGGCGTGGTAGGAGAGGAGGGAGTCGACGGCATTCAGATCGGGCCGGGTGATCCCGTTGGCGAGGCGTTTCGCGACTTCCAGTATGGCCTGAAAGCACTACAGGCGCGGGGCATCCTCTTGGCCGTCTGCAGCAAGAACAACCCGGCCGATGTTGCTGAGGTCTTTCAGCGCCGGCCAGAGATGGTTTTGACTCAAGACGATTTTGCGGCTACGCGGATTAATTGGCGCCCAAAACCCGAGAATATCGCGGAAATTGCCACGGAGCTGAGTATCGGGTTGGAGAGCCTCGTGTTTGCGGATGACAATCCGGTGGAGTGCGGCCTTGTTGAGGCGATGTTGCCGCAAGTCGAGGTGCTCCAGCTTCCCAGTGACGTTGCGGAGTTTCGACAGGCACTTGAGCATCTCACGTGCTTCGAAAAGACCCGGGTATTGCCCGAGGACGCGGCTAAGACGGAGCAATATCGGACGGCGCACCGTCGGCGCGAGCTGCTCGACGCAACCGGGAACCTCGAAGCCTATCTGCTGTCACTCGAAACCTGGCTGCAGTGCTCCGAAGCAAAGCCCACCGACCTCATGCGTGCACATCAGCTTTTCAGTAAGACCAATCAGTTCAACGTGACAACGAAACGCTACTCGATGACCGAGCTGGAGAGTCTTCTCCATTCGGGTGGCGATACGCTATGCGTCGCGCGCGCAGGTGACAGGTTCGGAGAACTGGGGATGATTGCAGCCTATCTTCTGAGACGCCACAACTCGGAACTCCAGATCGATAGCTTCCTCATGAGCTGCCGTGCAATGGGACGTGGCATCGAGATTGCGCTGATGAACGAGCTGAAGCGCTGGTTCCTGGAAGAGTCCGACGCCGAGCGGCTCGTAGCCAGCTTCCTCCCGACGGCAAAGAACATCCCTGCCCGAGACTTCTTCGACGAACAGGGATTTGAGCTTGTAGAGCGGCTCGAGTCGGGCGAGAGACGGTATTCGCTCGCTCGCAGCCAGGCACAGGCAAAGGATTGTGAGTGGATCAGAATTCAGCGATGACTTCGCCTGCAGCGGAGGACAGAGTGCGTGAGATCATTTCAGACCTCTTCGGCGTACCTGCCCAGGAGATCGATGAGACGTTTGGCCCGGGCGACTGTCCGGCCTGGACTTCGCTAGGGCACCTTCGTCTTGTCGCAACGCTCGAGGAAGATTTTCACATCCAGATACCGATGGAACAAGTGGGAAGGATGTCCAGCTTTCAGGCCGTCATGGATGCGCTGATGCGGCTGGGTGTGGCTCCGTAGCGTGGCCCCGATTGTGCGACGGTTTCTGGTGCCACGGCCTGCGATCTCGGCCTACTGCTTCCTGCGATATGGGAGCTACGTAAGCCCGCGTGCTGAAGTGGAGGTGGGGCGGGGCCTAGCCCTCGGTCGTGGATCGACTGTCGGTTCGTTCAGCAAGATCAAGGTGGGCACCGGCCGATGTGAGATTGGCGACGACGTTTCGATCGCGACAAACTGCTTCATCTCCGCGGAGAGTGGGGATATCAGGATCGGCCAAGACTGCTTGATCGGGCCGGGCGTTGCGATCGTTGCCGGCAGCTACCGCTACGATTCTCTGGACGTACCCTTCAGGCTTCAGGGACACGTCGCCCGCGGAGTATGGATCGGTGACAACGTGTGGATTGGCAGCAACTGCTCTGTCCTCGCCGGCGCACACATTGAGAGCGGGGTGATTATCTCGGCGAACTCCGTGGTGGCCTCTCATATTTCGAGAAACGCGATCGTTCAGGGGAACCCCGCGACGGTCATATATGTGCGCAAGTAGACGGGTTGGCGCGGGGCGCCGTACACACCTGCCGGGTACAAGTGGCCGCTTTCTGACAGGAACGAGTGTGTCCGGCTCGTTCCGTTGGGAATCACTTCCATGACACCTGAGAGCTCGGCTGGTGTCAAAGCCCGCCTCTCGCTCGTCCGTGTCACGTTGTCTGGCGTCCTGCTGTTCCTTGTCCTGCGGCAGGCGAGCCTGGTCGAGGTGCTCGACAGTGCGCGAGAGGCAGATCTCACCTTTGTAGTGCTTGCCTTCTTGCTCTACCCGGTCGGAATCGCTCTGAGCATATCACGGTGGCGGACACTCCTGCATGCACAGGAGGTGTCCGCGACTCTTCCGTTTCTCGTGCGCTCCTATATGAGTGCAGCTTTCTGGAGCAACATCCTGCCATCCACGATTGGTGGTGACGCCTACCGGATGCTCGATACGTGGCGATTGGGAGCATCGAGAGCCACTGCCGCCGCCGTCATCATGTTGGATCGATTCCTGGGCTTGATGGCTCTCCTGTTGCTTGCAGGGTTCGGGCTCGCCTTTTCGACAAAGCTGAGAGAGACTGTGCCGCTTCTGAGTACGTGGCTGCTGGCGATCGTTTTCGGCCTGGGCCTGGGCGTCTGGCTCGCTCATCGGTCCGAGTCGACTCTGGCCCGGTGGGCCGAACGAGCTCCGATTGCACCGTTGAGGCACGTAGCTGGCGCCCTGCATGGTCTCAGGGCCGCCCTGATGCGTTTTTCGCATCGACGGCGGGAAGTCTCGATCAGCGTGGCTTTGTCGATAGCCTTGCAGCTGAACGTGGTTCTTCACTTCATCTTGCTTGCCTATGGCCTGGATTTGCCCGTGCCGAAGCCGGCCTTTTTGGCCATCGTGCCCATCACCATCCTCGTCATGATGGTGCCGGTGACGGTCAACGGGATAGGCATACGCGAGAACGTCTTCGCCTTCTTCCTCGGACTCTTTCAGGTGCCGGTTGCATCGGCGATCGCGTTCGCCTGGCTCGCTTACGGATTGCAGCTTCTCTTCGCCGTACTCGGGGGAATCGTCTATCTGACGCGGAGGAACATGGTTCGGGAGGACGTGTCAAAGCTTCACCAGCAGTAGAACTCGCGGGCACGTCAGGTGCGACTGTTGTTGCAAATGGCCGGCAATCTGCAGAGCCGGCGCTGTCTGCTTCTCAGTAGCGGAGACAACAACGGTGCGCTGAATTATCAGTTTCGCGCCGCCGGGGGCCGCTGGACCTGGGCCGATCGGGAAGCCGAGGGCATCGATGCGATGGAGGAGCTCCTGGGAGAGAAGGTCCACCTCGTCGAGGTGCAGGCGCTGCCTTTCGACGACCGTGCGTTCGATCTCGTGATCGTCATCGACGTCCACGAACACCTGGCCGACGTTGAGGCCTTCAACCACGAGCTTGCACGGATTGTGGCTCCAGGCGGACGCGTGCTAGTGACAACGCCGAACGGTGATCCCACGCTGCCACTGGCTCGCCTGAAGCACTGGCTAGGCATGACGCCCGCTGCTTACGGCCATGTTGTGCAGGGGTTTAGCGTTGCCGAGCTCGGGTCCATGCTCGAGAAGGTTGGCCTGCGTCCCGAAAAGCACGGCGCCTACTCGCGCTTCTTCACAGAGGCAGTGGAGCTTGCGATCAACTTCACGTACGTGAAGATCCTGGCGCGCCAGAAGGAGGACATGCCGAAGGCAGCGTCGATTGCCCCCAACACGGAAGAGCGGCTGCGCCAAGTGAGGAAGACGTATCGGGCCTACTCGCTAGTGTATCCGATCGTTCTCTTGATCTCGTGCCTCGATGTGCTGATTCCGGGCTCGGGCGGGTACGCCGTGGCTGTCACAGCGAGTAAGCCCGGCTGATGTTGGATACGGTCGTCGTCACCGGTGCGGCGGGTTTTATCGGGCACCACTTGGTGCGTCGTCTGTGCGAGGCAGGCTACGAGGTTCGAGCCACGGACATACGCGACAAGCCGGCGGAGCTTGCCGACTGCGCAGTCTCCTGGCTGCGGTGCGATCTGCGTGATCGAAACCGCGTGAGGGATGCTCTCGATGGCGCTTCCTATGTACTGCACTTGGCGAGTGCGCACCTGGAGGTGCATGCACCGTACGCGACTTTCGAGTCAGTGAACGTCAATGCGACGGCAGACCTCGTCCGGGCAAGCGCGGACGCCGGCGTCAAGCGCTTCATTCACACCAGCTCGGTAGGTATCTACGGAAACGTCGCTGATCCTCCGGCCACGGAGGACTCGCCGAAGAGTCCGGTGAACTCGTACGAGCGGACGAAGTTGTCGGGCGAGGAAACCGCCCTCAGCTTGGCGCGGGATGTTGGCCTCGATCTGGTCGTGTTGCGGCCTTCATGGGTATATGGGCCCGGATGTCGGCGGACGGCCAAGCTGGTGAAGGCACTACGGCAGGGTCGCTTCTTCTACGTAGGCAGCGGAGAGAATCTGCGGCATCCCGTGTTCGTGGGCGACCTTCTGGAAGCGTATCTCGTGACGCTCGCTGCGGGGCAGGAGGTTCGCAGACGAGCCTACAACATTGCTGGCCCGCGCTACATGCCGCTTCGAGAGATGGTGGAGACCTTTGCCTGCGTGTTGGGAGTCAAGCCGCCTCGACTAACTGTTCCGAAGCCGATTGCCTGGATGGCGGCTTTGGGTGCAGAGCTGCTCCTTCAGCCTGTTCAGCGCGATCCGCCATTCTCGCGCCGGAGTCTGACTTTCTTTCTGAACGACAACGCTTTCGACACGACGGCGGCTGGCCGGGAACTCGAATTCACCCCCAACGTAGATCTCGAACAGGGGGTACGCATGACCCTGGAGACGGACCGTTATGGACAGCTGTGAGAGTGGGGAGGCTGCGAGCCCGGGCATGCCCGCGTCGACGGCCGATATAAGACAGTACTGGGAGTCTCACACTCTTGGGCTTCAGTTTGTCGGTGATGATTCTCTGGAGCCAGGCACGGGTCAGTTCTTCGATCACATCCGCCCCTGGATGAGCCCGTTTCGCTTCCCGTGGTTGATGACCCGCATCGAGCAAAACGCAAGGCTTCTGGCGGGAAAGCGACTGCTGGAGATCGGTTGCGGCATGGGGTTCGTGAGCCTCGAATTCATGAAGCGCGGCGTGCACGTGACTGCCACGGACCTGACGGAGTCTGCCGTCGAACTGGCGCGGAGGCTGTTCGAGCTGGAAGGGGTGGTGCCCGACGAGGTGCGAGTCGAGAATGCGCTCGAACTCTCTTTCGCCGACGAGCGCTTTGATGCTGTGTGGTCGAACGGCGTCTTCCATGCAACCGGCGACCCGGCCAGAGCTGTGGCGGAAGCGCGGCGCGTCCTCAAACCGGGTGGGCGAGCCATCATCTCTCACTTTTATCGAAAGCCGTCTTGGATGTACTACGTGTCACGTCTGGGGCGGGAGAACATCGAGTTCCGGGATGAGGATCCGCCGGAGAACGTCTTCATGACCGAGCGTGAGGTGCTCAACCTCTTCGAAGGGTTCGACATCGAAGAGACGGCTCGCGACCACTACCGCGTGTTACCGATCGCTCGCCACGGGTGGAAGGCCTCTCTGTTCCGCCACCTTTTCATGCCTGCCTATAACTCGCTGCCGGGGGCGATCGTCCGGCCGCTCGCCTACAAGTTCTCGGTGACCGCCATCAAAGCCTGAGAATCTCCTCAACAGCAAACCTACTGCGGTGATCGGCGGATGTGGACCGCTACCTCGGGCCCGAACCCGATCGGGATTTCCCATTCGTGGTCTCCGCTGGCTGGCCCGAGGTTCCGTTGCTCCACGGTCTCGCCGGTGATGGGATCGAGCCACAAGAGATCGTACCTTCCGCCCTCGAGCTGGCGAAGGCCGATGGTGCCAGTGGCATCGGTCGCGTACAGGATGTACTCGCGTCCCGGTGCGCCCAACACATACAGGGTGTTTCCCAATGCCAGATCGTCGAGCGGCGCCATTCCCGACAGATCGGCCGCTTCCATGAACCGCACGAGGTAACCACACTGTCGGAGGTCCAGGGTAGATGTCGAGGCGATGTCCCACCCGAGGGCCATCACGCTTGCCCCACCCATGGCCGCCGCCCAGTTCTTCCGGCGTGCTTCGGTTCCCGAGCCATGGTGTCTGCGGTCCGTTCGAGACACCTCTGCCATGTTCAGGTTGAAGCGACCCCCCGCCTCCAGGAAGGCCCGTGCCGCCGCCACGTGCAGCGCCGAGTCTGACGGCGTGTCGTACTGAATGGCGAACTGGTCGATGTTCGGGTCGACCGGAAAATCGAACCGCAGGCCGGACAGTTGGTGGACGGCGATCACGTGATCGTGATCGTCTGCGGCCCTGATCTCGGCTGCTATGTTTGCCGTGCGCTCCCGGCTCAGCGCTTCGCTATACTCCTCTGCGACGACCCAGATCAGGTTCGGATACCTTTCGAACCGATTCACCAGCGTCTGGATGAAGGCTCGCTCTTCCGGTCCGACGGCGTGCCCGGTGTCCCACACCCGAGCGCTGTCGTCGTAGAGGAAGAAGAAGATCACGATACCCCACTTCTCCATCGCGTCGAACCAGGTGGCCCATTGGTCCAGGATCGCGTCGCTAACAGCCTCGTCTTCATCGGAGTCGAAAAACGGGTTTTCGTCGGAGCCTCCGTCGCCACCGTGCGAGCGGACGGCCATCAGGTAGATCGAATTGGCGCCGGTAGGACCCAGCTTGTCGATGAGGGCGAGCTGATCGCCATCACGCGTGCCATCCGGGCGCCGAGTTCCCCTGTACAGGAAGCCCTCCGGGTCTCCGGGGCCGCACATGAAAAAGGAGCCGCCATCCTCGTAAGCGAGCCAGGCTGCATTGTCCGGATCGACGACGACCTGACCAGTTATGGGGCCGCTGCTGGTGGTGTCCACCGGAGGGCTGTAGGTCGCGTTGCCGACCTCGGACGTGCACGCAGATACGACCGTAACCGCAGCAAGCGAAAGGGTCACGCTGCACGCGATGAAGCCGGAGCGTAGGGGGATACGCCTCGAGCACCTCGGTCTGCCATCAGTGGCTTCTGTCACTTTCAGCCTTCTCAGTCGTACACTCGCACTATTTCGGCCTGCAAACAAAGAAGCCCGGCGCTGCGCCGGGCTTCTTTAGCTTGTAACCACTGGCTGACGATACTACGCCAGCGGTTGATCCGGTGGCGTCCGTCAGTCCAGCGGACACCCCTGCTCGTTGTAGCCTTCGAAGGTGTCCTTCGT
>JBDHLB010000129.1:0-4144 GCA_039586095.1 Gemmatimonadota bacterium | reverse complement strand
TCGGGTTCTGCCCCGCTCGCCGTACCGCTGGGGCCCGACGAGGGGAATGCGCCCAATTCGCCGTCCGCCACGGCAGGTTGCGGGTTGGCAGTCGGGGACGCGGGGGCGGGGTCCGGCAGCACCGTGATCGAGAAGTCGACGGCCGACAGTGCCCGCTTCATCTGCGCGCGATCATGAGCCTCTTCGGACGGCCCTACTTCGCCGTCGGGACCGGCGGCGACGGGCGTGACACCTCCGTACGGTGTCAAGCTGGCCTCGGGGCACCCTCCACTCGTCGGCTCCATGTTGGAAGCTTCCAAAGCGGACCCAGACGCCGTCTCCAGGTCGACGCCTTCTTCCACGGCCGGCACCGCGGGCTCGGACAGGTCCAGGAGGTCGTCCGGCACTCCGCCCGAGCCGGCCAGCACGACCGGCTCCCCGGTCGAATGATTGCTCCAGCCGACAAACGAGCGCTTTCGGCCTTCCGGGAGCAGTGAGCTGCGGTGCAACCGCTCGTAGAACGTCACGTATGCGCTCCGTGACAGAGTGCCGTCCGGAGAGCGAAGGAACATCCCGGCCGCCGGATGCTCCGGATCGTCGAGCAATACGACCGCCACCTGCCAGACTTCGGGAAAACGGCGCTGATGAAACTCGGCCTCGCCATGCGACAGAAAGACCCCCAGCGTGGAATGGACGTGGTACCATCCGATCGCGCGCTGGCCTTGCAGCGCCTGCTCGCGAATCAAGGGCGACACAATCCCATCCAGCGAGTCGGCGCCTGCGTCATCGGGCACCGCCCCCCCGCCGGGAGAGGCATGTTCAATCGAGAGCCAGAGCAGCCCGGATTCCGGACACCGGTTCAGGTCTCCCGTCAGCAGACCGGCGGCTCCTCGGCCCGCCTGCGACACATGCTGCCGAATCTGCTTCAATGCGGACTGCTCGATGAGGATACTGAGCGGGCCGGTTTCTTCGGAGCGCGATCGCACCGGTGTCCACCGCAGTGCGAGCTCGGCCGGGAAACGGCGTGGCCGCGGAGGCGGGTCGAAGTCGACAGCGTCAGGCCAAACGGCCCCCGACATCCCCTTCGATGTGTGCAAATCCTCGCGCATGGCCGGTCCCATCCGGAAATGTTTTTCCGGGCGAGCGAGCTGCCGGTCGGCTGCCCGGTCAGGTTGACCAGGTCGCGCGCGCGACGTCGAATCCGGCGAACTTCCTGTAAACGCAGCGCTTACGATGCTGGCTCTCGCAGGCCGCCCGCCCACGAGGGCGTCTCTGCCCGGGTCAGGAACGTCGCAAGAAGCCTACCCGCCGTCGGCTGGCGAGAGAGAAAACAAGAGAGAGATCGGAGGTTACTCGGGTTGTGCGCAGCCCGCTGTCCTGAAGTGACCCGTGGACTGGCGCGCCGAGCTGGCAAGCCGCTCGTATTCGAGTCTGTCGCGCAACGGCAGCCGCGAGCCGATCGCTGCGAACTTCTCGGCCAGCGCGGCGAACGCTTGGCTCACCCCAGCCTGGGAAAGGGCGAGTGCGGCGCAGTCGATGTCGCCCGCTTCGAACTGGACGCGCGCCGCATCGTATGCCTCGACGTGACGACCCAGCTCGTCGCCGGAGCTCCGGAAGTCCAAGATCTCCGCGGCGACCGGTGGTGCAATGTAGGGAGTGGTCGGCGCGGTCTGGCCTACACGCAGTATTAGAGCGGCCCCGACCGCACCAAGGACGAGGACGACAGCGACGATCCTGCCCATATGCCGGCGGACCCGCGGCAGCAGCGGGAACCTGTGCTTCGACGGCATGACCACCGGCACCGTGTACTCGTACTGATCGTCCTGTTCGACCGCAGCACGTTTCGCAGGCGCAGCCGGCCCCGGGACCCTGAGTGGCCGGGCCACTGTGTCCGCGTCCAGAATTCCAGCGCCGACACGCCGTTCGGTGTCGGCGTCGCTGGGCGGTGTCGCGACCCTACGACCCCTGGCAAGACGCTCGGCTTCGGCCCGCTCACGATCCACGCGTTCAGCCTCGGCCCGCTCCCGCTTGACGCGTATGCCTTCCGCTCGCTTGTACGCGGAGACCCAGCGTTGCAGGTCCTCGAGGGCGGCCGGCTTGTCGAGCGGCTCGATTCCCTCGGCGTGTGACATCGCGTCGAGATCTTCCCCGCCAGCCGGATCCAGAACGGTCGAGGCCCCGGCCGGCGGTTCCAGCCAGAATGGCAAAAGGTTGCGGAGCGGCGTGAGAGTGGCACCGGCCTCGACGGGCTCGGGGGCGGGTGGTCCCGATCTGAGGAGCGTGGCCTTCGCCTCCGCAACGGGATCAGGAGCGACCGCCGGCTGAATTGTGTCGGGGGGAGCGAGACCGGGATCCGCGGTCGCCGGCCACGCTTCCGTAGCGTTCTCCGCCATCTTGGCCGTAGACGGCGCGGGCGCTCGCACCACCTCCATAAAGCTCGATCGCTCGCGACCCGCCCGCAGCGCTGCTTGGTCCGAGGCCGGCACCGAGGCGCCAGCGCGTGGCGGCAAGTGTCGTGTCGGCAAGGGAAGGTGTTTTCCGAACGGATCCTGGTGGCGCCACGGGCCATCGCCGAGGTCAGGCAGAATGAGTCCGGGCAACACGACACTCCCCTCACGCGGATCGTATTGCTGGGTCGGGCGTGTGGCACTGACGAAATCTTGCGCCTCCTCCGCGAAGCTTCGTTTGACCGGCTGGCGAGGCGGTTTCTCCTCGGATCGCGAGGATGTCGCTTCGGGGGCCGAAGCCGGTTCTGCCTTCGGGTCCGGCTCGATGACCGCAGGCGAAGTTTCCACGTCGGTCTGAGCCGTCAGAGCAGATGGAGCGGCCTCCGGCGCCTCTGGCTGTCGCGGAGCCCGTGCCGGCCTGACGGACGGAGCCACGACTCGAATCGCTTCATCGGTCCGGTAATTCTCCCAGTCCACCCAGGACGGCTTCGCGTCGTCTCGCCACACGGCGTCGGCATCGAGAACCTCGTGGAAGGGGACGAGCGACTGCGCGAAGAAGAGGGCGCTGCGCCTCTGAATGAAGCCGCCGAGCGGTCGGTCACCTCCGGGTACGACGATCAGGGCCGTCTGCCACGGATCGGGGAAGTAGCGACGGTGGATCTCCATGTCGCGCACCGATAGCTGGAGCCCTAACACGCCGTGGCTGTGATACCATCCCATGACCTGTAAACGCCGGCGTCGCGCCGCCTGCCAGGCCGACGTCCAGGCTTCCCGGAAGGCGAGCGTCTGCTCCCTGGCCGGCAGGGGACCGGACGCCTGCCAGGCCAGGTCCATGAGCACGAAGGATGTCTTCGTCCACGGGCAATAAAGCAGCCTGCCCAACAAGAACCCGAAGCTCTCGTGCTCCGGCGCCCCCATGAGCTGGCTCCGCACTTCGCGCAGCACGCGCTGTCGGACGAAGAGGTCGTGATCCTGCCCCAGCGCTGGATCGGAAGACCGAGCGGGACCGGAGTGAATCGCGCGCTGCGAGCTCGCTGCGCCAGGATGACCATCGGGCGGCATCCAGCGAATCACGCGCAGAAGGGGTCGGGGTCGGCGCCGGAACGGAACAGTCGACGGCCAATCGTCGGGGCGGTCGTCGTGCGCTTCCGACGGCTCCGCGATCGTGGTCGCTGCCCTGCCTGTGAGCCAAGTGAACATGCTTATGCCCGAACGCTACCCTTCCTGTACACCAGACCCCGCCCTAGCGACGGGCGTCCCGCCTAAGCTAGTGCACTGGAATCTCGCAATAAAGCTGCCGGAAGGGTTCTGTGGTGCACCTCAGCTCAAGTGCAATAAATACATGTAGTTACGTGTTCGTCAGGCGCGGAGGGGAAGCCCGCGGGTCACTCACGGAGAGCGAAGTGTTGCGTACGTGAAACATGTGCCGCGTCCGCGCGGCGGTGGGCGGCCGGCGGTCCGGAGGCCCAAGTGGCCGCCCCGTTCGGCTCAGCGCCAGCCACGACAACGGCTCTGACGTGCTCCCCGCTCCCCGAAAGATTCCCTCTCCGTGAGGGCTTCTTGCTCTTCTGACCAGAGAGCGAACCGCGCGGTTACACACGACCTGGTGACGAACCCGGGTCGCGGATTATGGTATGAGCTGTCGGTTGTGGCCCCGTAGCTCAGGTGGATAGAGCGCGGGATTCCTAATCCCGAGGCCGCAGGTTCGAGTCCTGCCG
>JBDHLB010000003.1:0-130968 GCA_039586095.1 Gemmatimonadota bacterium | reverse complement strand
TCTCGCGCAGTATGCGAGTCTCGACGAGGCGCGGCAGGCGATCGAGAGCCTGCGGGAAGCGGGTCACCTCGACCTGCAGGTGTATTCCCCGGTCCCCTCCGAGGAGCTCGAGGAGGCCATGGACATCCATTCCTCGCCGGTCGGGCTGTGGGCGCTGATCGGAGGGATCACCGGCTGCATCACGGGTCTGTTGATCACGGCAGGCACATCGCTGGCGTACCCGATCGTGACGCAGGGCAAGCCGATCGTCTCGATTCCGCCGTTCATCGTCGTGATGTTCGAGCTGACGATTCTGCTGACGGGCATCTTCGCCCTGATGGCCATGTTGATCCACGCCCGCAAACCGGCGTTCCGGCTGGCCGAAAGCTACCGCACGTCGTTCTCGGTGGACCGCTGGGGGGTCTTCGTGCCGTCCAGGGGCAGTGAGCAGAGCCGGGTCGAGACGATCGTGCGGGAGGCCGGCGCCGTCGACGTGGAGGTGGAGGTGCACCGATGAGCCGGCCGCGACGATTCGTGCCCGCGGCGTTCCTCGTCGCTTCTCTCGTGCCCCTGCTCGCGGCCTGCGACGATCAGATCAAGTACATCCCGATCTTCTCGACGATGAGCCAGCAGCCCTCGATCGAGACGTACGAGGAACAGCCGTGGCTGCCGCCCGAGGGCGCGGTGCCGGTGGACGCGGAGCGCGCATACGATCTGCTGGCCGCCGACTCGCTGCTCACGAGCCCGCTGCCGGATGCGCTCACGGAAGAGGAGCTGGCGCGCGGCGAGGAGCGGTTCGCACAGTTCTGCCTCCCGTGCCACGGACCGACGGGACGGGGCGACGGCTCGGTGGTGGGACCGAACCGGATTCCGGCCCTGCCCACGCTGAACCTCATGTCGCAGCGGGCGCGCGACTTCTCCGACGGCTATGTGTGGGGAATGATCGCCAACGGCCGGGGATTGATGCCCGCGTACAAGCGCATCCCGGCCGATGAGCGCTGGCTCGTGGTGGCGTGGCTGCGGGACCTTCAGGCGCGCTCCCCGGTGGACGCGCAACCGGAGCCGATGCCGGCGGCCGGTGCGGAGGGCATGGAAGCTAAAGCGGCGCGCCCGGCGGGCGAAGGCGAGGCCGGACCGGCAAGCGCCGCGGGAGGCGGGCGATGAGGGCCCCGAGGATGCGGCGGACGCCGGAGCAGGCGCTCGCTACGCTGGGCGGAATCTCCGGCCGCTGGCTGGGCCTCTGCCTGTTCGCGCTCGCGCTCGGGCTGCTGGGCTTCTTCCTGACCATTGGACCCGCGCCGCAGCGAGCCTGGCTGAGCGTGTGGACGAACTTCCTGTTCTGGACATCTCTCGCCATGGCCGGGGTCGTGTTCGGGGCGATCCTGCAGGCCGCCAAAGGACACTGGGGCATGGGCTTCCGGCGCGTCGCCGAGGCGGCGGGCGCGTTCCTTCCGGTCTCCTTCATTCTTTTCGTGCTGCTCTACCTGGGCGCGGAGTACGTGTTGCCCTGGCTGGGTGAAGTCGAAACCGAGCATCTGAACCGCGACTGGCTTACCCTCGACGGTGTGTTCCTGCGAAACGGAATCTTGCTGCTGATTCTCTACGTGGCGAGCTTCGTCTTCCTGTGGCATTCGCTCAGGACCGATGCTCCGCTGTTCGCCGAGCACCAGACGGGCTGGCGCCGCAGTCTGGCGCGTACCTTGGCGCGTAACTGGCGGGGCGACGAAGAGGAACTGGAGCGCTGCCGGCGACGGATGTCGTGGATGTCTCCGGCGTTGATCCTCACGTGGGTCATCGTGTTCTCGGTGCTATCCTACGATCTGGTCATGTCCCTGGTGCCCGGATTCATCAGCATCGTGTGGGGGCCCTACTTCTTCGTGGGCGGCTGGCTGTGTCTGCTGGCGCTCGTAGCGCTGGTGGCATCACGCTACCAGCGTGTGTACGGCACCCTGTGGGACCAATGGGAGTTCCACGACCTCGGCAAACTGCTGTTCGCGTTCGTCGTGTTCTGGACCTATCTGTGGTTCTCGCAGTTCCTCGTCATCTGGTACGGCAACATCCCGCGCGAGGTGAACTTCTTCGTGCCACGCACCGGAGAGATGTTCTCGAGGATCTACTGGCTGCAGATGGTGCTGATCTTCGCCCTTCCCTTCCTTTTCCTGCTCGCACGACGTCCGAAGATGAACCCGCGCTGGCTGGCCTTCGTCGCGCTGCTGATTCTGATCGGCTTCTGGCTGGAGCGATACACCCTCGTCGTTCCCTCGGTCTGGGAGGGTGATTCACTTCCGCTCGGGTGGCCCGAGGTCTCGATTTCGATCGGGTTCGTCGGCCTGTTCGGCCTCTGTTATGCGCTGTTTGCCAGCGCTTTCCCGAAGGTGCCGATCCGTGACAACCTCGCGGTGGGAAGCGCGGGACACGGACCGTAGCGAGCACAAGGGGTGCATCCTCAACGCTTTCGTCGCATGTTTATGAATACCTCTGCGACGTGCGATCCGGAGATCCGGGCGTTGCTCCCACCACGGCTGTATCGAGTGAGGAAAGCATGATGGATGAACCCTCGGCGGAAGTCGATTCGCTGCTCGAGCGGGCCGAGGCCGCGCTGGAGAAGTTCCGCGAGCGAGCGGACGTGATGCGTGACGATCTCGGGGACGCCAAGGCCGCCACCAAAGTTCGGATGAAAGCGATGATCGCCCGATTGGACGCGAAGTACGATCGGGCGAAGGATCGGCTGTCCGAGCTGAAGCAGAACGGGGCGTCCGACGAGATCGAGGAGTTTCATCAGAAGATCGTCAGCGAGCTGGCCGACATGAAGCGGACGGTCAAGCGCTGGACCGGCTGACTGACGCCTTCTCCGACAGATCTGGGCGCCGGCTGACCTCTATTCGGCCACCTGAAAGGCGCGCTCGATGATTCTGCGCTGACGGATCTCGTGGCGACCGGCGTATCCTTCCGCGGGGCTCGCCTTGGCCGCACGACCCACGTAGGTGATCTCGACCCCCGCAGGCACCGCGCGACGCAGCTGAGGAGCCAGGAATCGCCAGGCGCCCATGTTCGCCGGTTCCTCCTGCACCCAGCGAATCTCCGCGAGACTCGGGAAGCGTCCCAGCACGGCCTGCAGCCCTGATCGCGGGAAGGGGTACAGCTGCTCGAGCCGCACGACCGCGCATCGTTCGGATGCGCTCCGCTCGTCCGAGCCCTCGAGCTCATAGAACACCTTGCCACTGCACAGCAGCACCCGATCGATGCGCTCCGGCTCCGCGTCGGCTGCCACGTCCGGCAGCACCGCCCGGAAGCGCCCCTCCGCCAGCTCGTCCACCGAGGAGCGGGCGCGCGGGTGGCGCAGCAGGCTCTTGGGCGTCATGACGATGAGCGGCCTCCGCGCCGGTCGCCGGGCCTGGAGCCGGAGCAGGTGGAAGTACTGCGCCGGCGTCGTGCAGTTGACGACCCGCAGGTTTCCCTGCGCGGCGAGCTGAAGGAACCTCTCCAGCCGGGCGCTCGAGTGCTCCGGTCCCTGCCCCTCGTAGCCGTGGGGCAAAAGCAGGACCAGGCGAGACTCCTGCCCCCACTTCGTGTGGCCTGCGCTGATGAACTGATCGATGATCGCCTGGCCTACGTTGGCGAAGTCGCCGAATTGCGCTTCCCACAGGACGAGCGCGTCCAGCGCGATCGTACTGAAACCGTACTCGAAGCCGAGCGTGGCGATCTCAGATAGCGGGCTGTTAGCCACCTGGAAGTGGGCCTGATCGGAGGTCAGGTGCTCCAGCGGGGTGTACGTCTCGCCCGTGTTTCCATCGTGGAGCACGAGGTGGCGATGGCTGAAGGTGCCGCGCGCCGTGTCCTCTCCCGTGAAGCGAATCGGCACGCCGTCGGTCAGCAGGCTCGCCAGGGCGAGCGCCTCCGCGTGTCCCCAATCCAGGGCCTCGTGCAGCGAGTCACGACGGCGGGAAAGCTGGCGCTCGAGCTTCCCGAACGGCTCGAAGCCTTCCGGCCAGCGATGGATGGCCTCGTTCAGCGTCTCGAGGCGAAGGATGGGGACCCCGGTGGAGAGCTCGCGACCCTCTTCCGCGATCTCGACGAGCGTTTCCTCCTGCTCCTCGGCTTCCGGCTCGTCGTCGACGAGATGGGGGGCGAGCGTGCCGTCCGCGGCCTCGAGCCGTGCGCGCTGCGCCGCCTGAATCTCCTCTCGCGCATTGGCGAGGGTCTCGACGAGAGCCTCGCTCATGGCCCGCTCGTCGTCGCGGGTGATCGTTCCCGCCTCGATCAGGCGATCGGCCCATCGGGTCCGCACCGTGGGGTGATCCTTGATCAGATCGTACATGCGGGGCTGCGTGAAGCCCGGCTCGTCGCCCTCGTTGTGGCCGTAGCGTCGATAGCCCACCAGGTCGATGACCAGATCCTGACCGAACTGGAAGCGATAGTCGACCGCGAGACGCACCGCCGCGAGACACGCTTCGGGCTCGTCCGCGTTCACATGGACAACGGGCATGCGGAAGCCCAGCGCCAGATCGCTCGCGTACCGCGTCGAGCGACCCTCGCTCGGCATCGTGGTGAACCCGAGCTGGTTGTTGGCGATGAGGTGGATCGTGCCGCCCGTCTCGTAGGCCCGCAGCCGGGACAGGTTCAGCGTCTCCGCCACGACTCCCTGTGCCGCGAACGACGCATCCCCATGGATCAGGATCGGGAGCATGCACTCCGGGTCACCGGAGTGCTCCACATAGCGGGCACCCCGCGCCATTCCGAGCACGACGGGGTCGACGTGCTCCAGATGGCTCGGGTTGGGGGCCAGGTGCACCTCCACGTCCAGCTGCTCCGAGCTGACCCGCGCGCGCGCCCCGATGTGATACTTCACATCGCCCGACCCGAGCTCGGGCAACGCCGTCTGGATCCCGCGCGACGTCTCTTCCTCGAACTCGGCCAGAATCGACTCGTAGGAGATGCCGATGATGTGCGCGAGCACGTTGAGCCGCCCCCGGTGGGCCATGCCGAGGAACGCCTGCTTCACGCAATACTGGGACGCGCGTGTCAGGACGTGGTCCAGCATCGGAACCAGCATATCCAGGCCCTCGATCGAGAAGCGCTTCATCCCCAGATACGAGCGATGCAGGAACTGCTCGAGGCCCTCGACCTCGGTCAGCCGTTGCAGGAGCGCGCGTCCTTCGTCGGCCTCCAGGGAGCGGCTGTGACGATTCGACTCGATCGATTCGACCAGCCAATCGCGTTCCGCCGGGTTCTCGACGTGGTCGAGCTCGTAGCCGATCGGGCCGCAGTACACGCGCTCGAGCCGATCGAGCACCTCGCCTACCGTGTCTCCGAGGTGCTCCAGCTGGACGGCCGACGCCGGAAGCGAGGCGAGATCGTCTCGCATCACTCCGTAAAAGCCGGGATCCAGCATGGGGTGACCGGGTGGCTCCGAGCCGAGCGGATCGATCTTCGCCGCCAGGTGGCCGTAAGCGCGGTAGGCTTCCACGAGGGCGCCGGCGATGGCCGCCAGTCGGAGACGTTCCTCTCCCTTCACAGCGAGGACGGGTGCCTCCGGCGGTGGCCCTTCCGCCGCGGAGGGAGGGACGGGCGCGGCAGACGGGACCGCGGCCACAGGCCACGCCGCCAGTGAAGGCGGCACCAGCCCACGCTCCCGCAGCGCGCGCTCTTGCAGGCGCTCCGCGTACCCGGCGTTGTAACCGTCCGCTGTCAGGTTCGGCGGCGCGCCACGTCCGTCGCCCGCCCCGTTTCCACTATCGCTCACTCGTCCGCCTGCTTGTTTCGGCCTGCCGACCTGGTGGCCGCCCGGCGCGCTCTAATGCTCGTGCTCGGCGTCGTGTTGGTGATCTTCGCCGTGCTCGTGCTCGCTGGTCAGGCTGTCGTACACGATGCCCAGCCAACGTTCCTGATCGATGAAGCCGCTGCCCCACTCTTCCCATCCGGCCGGCAGGCCTTCGGCGATCGCCTCATCGCGCGTTGCGCCGGCGTCGATCCGCTTCTGGACGATGGCCGAGGTTTCTACCAGCATGCCGTGGTACTCGCGCAGATCCTCGACGCTGGATAGAGAACCGTGTCCCGGGATCAGCTGTGCGTCCTCGGGAAGCTTCTCGAGGAGGGAGGCGATCCCGCGCGTAAGACCTGGCACGCTACCCCCCGACTCCAGGTCGACGAAGGGAAATCGCCCGGCGAAGAAATCGTCGCCCAGATGAACTACGTTCGCATCGGTGAAGAAGATCACGGCGTCACCGTCCGTATGACCGTGAGGGACATGGATGGCGCGGATCTCCTCCCCGTTGAAGTGGATGGAGACCGACTCGCCGAACGTGATCACCGGCAGCCCCGCGGGACCGATCGGCTCGATCACACGACCGAACAGCTGCTGGGGACTGGAGAGACGCTTTCGCACGTTGTCATGTGAGATGATCGGCGCCTCCGGGCCGAACTCCACGTTCCCACCCGTGTGGTCGCCGTGCCAGTGCGTGTTGAGCACGAAGCGCAGCTCGGCCCCCGAGCCCTGCCCCAGCTCGGCCATCGCCGCGCGAATCTTGTCGGCGAGCGGTGCGAACTGGTCGTCGACGAGCAGCGCACCGTCCGGCCCGACCGACACGGCCATGTTTCCGCCCTGCCCGGTCAGCATATAGACGTTGCCGGCCACGTGCGTGGCCTCGATCTGCACGCTCGAAAAGTCCTGCTGGGCGGACGTCGGCGATCCGGTCGCCAACAGTCCCAGGCCGACGAGGACTCCCGTCAGTCCGGCAGTGACCCCGGTGCTCCTGATGCGCTTCATTCTCTACCTCCGTCGTAGTGCGTGAACGCGGTCCGTCGGGAGCCGCGGTTCCTGGAACGAGGGCCCTGAGGGCCGAACTCGATTCCTTTTCCGTGCCGATCGTTTTGCGTGATGATCGAGTACAGCGGGCTGGCTCGTGCGGCGAATCCGGACACGCCGGCTCCACCGCCTGTACTGCAGTCCCGTGCGAAGACTACGCCTCTTCGGTCTCCTGGGATCCCGAGCGGAGTTGTCTGTCGAACTCGGTCACGTCCTCGATGCGTTTCATGTCGGACTCCAGGTTCGACATCTGCTGCTCGAGAAGCGCAAGCCGCTGCTCCACGAGACCGAGCGCCTGCGATGCCCCCTGCGCCTCGCGCATCCGCGCTACCGCCTCGGCGATGGGCTTGAGGGCGAAGCGGGCCGTGAGTCCCGAGATCGGGATGAGGATCACCAGTATACCCATGATCACCGCGACGACCGAGGTGACGTCGATCGGCGCCACGGGCACCTGCAGAATGGCGAACAACGTCTGAGGAATCATGGCCGCCAAGATAGAGGGACATGCAGCCGGTGCGCTACCGGTGCCTCATCGGTGTGCCCCGGCGAGCCATCCACGGCGGGGGCGGCTTGACCCGGGGTCGCCGGACGGTTCACTCTTCTGGTCGCCATGCGCAGCTACCTTGTATATCTGCTTCTCTTGCTCATCAAGTGCGCGAGCAAGGTCTTCTGGCGCTTCGATCGGCAATGGATCGAAGCGGAGCCGGAGGTCCCGTGGGAGAACCTCCGTGTCATGGCTCTGCTCAACCACACGAGTCTCTTCGAACCGATCTTCGTCGGTGCCGCGCCCAACCAGCTGCTCCGAAAGATGTCTCGGAGTGGTGTGGTCCCTGTGGCCCAGAAGACGCTGGCCCGACCGTTCGTCGGCCGCTTCTTTCGCCTGGTCGGGCACAACGTGGTATCGATCACCCGCGCCCGGGACCACACGTGGACGGAGGTTCTGAAGCGAATCGACGACCCGGATGCGCTGATCGTCATCATGCCCGAAGGGCGTATGAAGCGGCCCACCGGACTGGATCTTCACGGCCACCCGATGACGGTGCGCGGGGGCATCGCCGACATCCTGCTCGGTATCCCGAGCGGTGACATGCTCATGGTCTACAGCGGGGGCCTGCACCACATCCATGCCCCGGGGGAGCGGTTCCCACGCCTCTTTCGGACGGCACGGCTGCGACTGGAACTCATAGACATCGCCGCCTACCGGGAGAAGCTGCTGGCGGAGGCGGGCGAGCGAGGCTTCAAGGCGGCGGTGGCGCACGATCTGGAGCGCCGACGGGACCTGTACTGTCCGACCGACGAGGAGAAGGGACAGGCCGCCTGAGGCCTAGTGCGCCTCTTCGCCCTCCTCCTGCTCCCGATCGCCTTCTCCCCGATCGACCACGAACACGTCGCCCTCCAACATGACCCACAGGACGTCCCGGGTCGCCCCAATGTCCTCCAGGGGATTGCCCCCGAGCAGCACGAGGTCGGCCCTCTTTCCGACCTCTATCGTTCCCATCTCGTGTAGCCGGCCGAGGGCGATGGCGCCGTTCCGTGTGGCGATGCTCAGGACTTCGAGCGGCGGGATGCCCGCCCGGGCGAGCAGCTCGAGCTCGCGCTGGTAGGCGGTGCCCGGCGGAAGGTGCGTCAGTGGACTGTCTGATCCGGCCAGCAGCCGCACACCCTGTTCGTGCAGCACGGACGTGAGCCGCAACGCTGCCGGCCACGCCTCGCTGGCTCGCGCAAGAAAGCCCTCCTCGTTGATGCACTCGGCGGCGACGCTCCCGGCGGCGTCGTCCAACCACCACAGCTGGCCATCGGCGGGAGCCGGGTAGTCCGGATGGCCACAGAACAGAGTCGATTCGATCGAGACGAGCGACGGCTCGACCGTCACGTCCGTTCCGAGCAACGCGCCCAGTGCGTCGTCGAATGCCTCTCCCTCGGGCTCGACGCGCTCGAGCCATCCGAGGACCCGCTGGGCTTCGCCGGCTTCCCAATCCAATCGATACTCGCCTCTCGTATCGGCGGGCAGCAGGTCGGGGTTGCGCGACACGATCGGACGAAGCACGTCGATGCCGAACCTCGCCGCCTCGATCCAGCTGGTCGTCTCCAGGTCGCCGATCACCGACATGTCGCGCGCGTGCGCCTCGTCGACAGCCGCCCGGACCAGCGGAGGGGAAAGCCCCCGGTAGAGCTGCACTAAGTCGGTGCCCGCGTCCTTCTGCAAACGGACGGCGGCTCGCGCTTCCTCCTCATCGCGGATGAGTGTCGCGCCCGGCACGAGCCCCGGTACTTCATCCAGAGGAGGGCCGGCCAGGAAGATACGGGGTCCCGGGCCACCGCCACGTTCCACGGTCTCCACCGTTCCGTCACTCGCGGCGGGACCCAGGCTCAGCACGGCCGTGATCCCGTTGAACAGGAGTGCCTGCATGGACGCCGCGTCCCGCGGCACGGCACGCGTGTCCACGAAGCCGGGCAGGACGTACTTCCCTTCAAGCTCGACCACCTGCGTGCCCTCGGGAAGCAGCATCCGCTCCTGCTGGCCCACGGCCTGAATGCGGCCGTTGTAGATGAGAAGGGCCGTGTTCTCCCGGGGCGGTCCCCCGCGTCCGTCGATCAGCGTGGCTCCGCGCAGAAGAAAAGCGTCGCGCACGAAGGGCAGTCGTTCGCGCTCCTGCGTTTGCTGAGCGTCGAGCGGCGAGAGGCCGACGCATCCGAGAAGCGCCAGTGGGCCCAGGACCCGGCACAGGCGGAGGAGCGGCGTGGGCAAAGCGTTCACTCCCAGGGCTCTCCGCCCGGCGCGTCGGGGCGTGACTCGGGCGCGGCCGCCGTCCCCGATGGGGGAACCGATCGGACGTAGATATCGCGCTTCGGGTACGGAATCTCGACTCCGTGCTCCTGGAACAGCTGACGCACGCGGCCGGTGATCGCATCCGAGATCGCTCGCCGCTCTCTGGCCTGCTTGATCCACACCCGGAGCTGCAGCTGCACCTCCGATTGCCCGAAACTGCGAACGATGACCAATGGGTCGGGTGTCTCCTTGACGCCCTCGGTTTCGCGAGCTGCCTGCAGGATGAGCTCCTTAGCCAGGTTCTCGTCCGCGTCGAACGCGATCCCGATCGGAATCCGCAACCGGATGTGTGAGCCCGATGCCGTGTAGTTCACGATGTCGCGCCGCATGATCTCGTTGTTCGGGATTACCATGATGAGGTTATCCGGATTGCGGATGGTCGTCGCCCGCAATCCGATCTCCACCACGTCTCCCCACGTCCCCGTCTCCAGAGGCGCGCTCCACAGCTCGATCCGGTCGCCGACGTGGAACGGTCGGTCGATGATCAGCAGCACGCCTGCGATCAGGTTGGAGAGCGTGTCCCGGGCAGCCAGCGATACGGCCAGCCCGGCGACGCCGGCGCCGGCCATCAGCGGCGCGACATTCACGTTCAGGTATTGCAGAGCCAGGAGCACGCCCAGGCCGATGACGAGGAATCGGATCACCTTGTTGATCATCGGGAGCGCCGTATCGTCGAGCGCGGTCGCGGTCCGGGTGACCAACCGACGCTCGACGAGGGTCATGAGATCGACCACGAACTGGCCGGCGGGCAGGCTCAAGGCGACGATCCACGCGGCGGCGACGAAGTCCGCGGCTACGGTCATCGTCCAGATATACGTGAGCCTCCAGATGGTCCAGAAGATGACGGACATCACGAACGTCCGCTGTACGAGCCGGGCGACCATGTCGTCTATTCTCGACGCGGTGCGGGTCACGAGCCGACAGACGCGATCGAGTACCCGCTTGCCGATCCAGTACGCCACGAAGGCGCCGCCCGCGATACCGACGGTTGTCAGCAGACGCGGACCCGCGAACGCCCACGCCTGCTCCAGCCACAGCTGGACATCCGCTGCCGAAATCTTGATCCCGAGAAAATCCATGGCTACGTGTACCTCTTCGAACTCCGCTTGTGCCGCCGTGACCACTGACGCGCCGGCCCGCTGCTCTCGCCCTTCCGGCCGAGGCACTCCCCCGACACACCCGGGTAGTTGCGCTGCGGACGACGGCCGTCATCTTGGGCGTCTACGGACACTGCCGGCAACCGAGACCGAGAGGAGCGCACCATGAGAGTTCGCGGTACGAAAGGGCTGCCCGCCAGCCACTGGGTCGCGGCAGTGTTGGCCGTGATCGTGGCCGGATGCGGTGGAGAGGCCTCGGCCGACGGAAGCTCCTCTCAGGCCGTCGAGATGGCCACGGCGTCCGATCTGAGCGACGCGGAAATCGTCGTCTACAAGAGCCCCACCTGAGGGTGTTGCGGTGCCTGGGTCAGGCACCTCGAGGAGAGCGGGTTCGAAGTCAAGAGCGAGAATGTCTCGGATGCGCAGCTGACTGAGAAGAAGGCCGAGCTTGGCGTACCGGCTCGGCTGTCCTCCTGCCACACGGCCGTGATCGATGGCTACATCGTCGAAGGTCACGTCCCGGCGGACGTGATCGCCCGGTTGCTGGAAGAGCGGCCTGCCGCGGCCGGTCTGGCGGTGCCCGGTATGCCGGTCGGATCCCCGGGTATGGAAGTCGGGGGCAAGCAGGAACCCTACAGCGTCCTGCTGTTCGACGACGAGGGGAACACTCAGATCTACGAGACTCGCTAGGGCGGCTGCCCCGCTGAAGTGGTTTGGCCTGGCGGCCGGTCCCCGGACCGTCTGCCGGGCTCTGGACCATCTGCAGGGCTAACTGCCGGGCTCAGACCGCCTGGTAGCCGGCCTCGGCGATCACGTCGACCAACACGCTCCGGTCGACGGAAGGCTCCAGCTGCACGCTCGCGGAGCCATCGGGCAGCGACACGTCGACAGCGCTGACCCCTTCGACGCCTTCCAGAGCCGAACGGACGGCGGTCGCGCAACCATCGCACTTCATACCTTCTATCTTCAACGTCACCGTGTGCATTCTCGGTCTCCCGCCTGGTTGTCCCTCAGGGGGCATCTTCATGGTTCGTCCGTAGTGTCCGGCGGACGTCCGAACAGCGTTTGATACATCACGGCGTAGATGTCCGTCGAATCCAGCGTGCCGGACACGAGGTCCGCGTTCATTCCGGCGGCACGGACCAGGACACCCCCACTCGCATCCCGCAGCGTCGCCCAGGCGATCGCGAACGGCCAGCGGTTGCCCGCACGATCCGGTGCGGACAGGAAGGGTGGCGAAGCCGTCCCGAGTGCGCCGTCCATGGGCGCCCCGTTCAAGTCCCGCTCGGGCAACGGAGCATCCGGCTTGAGCCACCCCTCCGTCGAGCCGATCGCCTGAAGACCTCCTGCATCGCTGTCGGATGTCACCACCAGCAGGGCCGTCGGATCGCCGGCGAGGTGCTCGAGGACCACCGCGATGGCCTCGTCGGCCCGCCGCCC
This sequence comes from Gemmatimonadota bacterium, assembly GCA_039586095.1. Lineage (GTDB taxonomy): Bacteria > Gemmatimonadota > Gemmatimonadetes > Palauibacterales > Palauibacteraceae > JBDHBD01. Next base: position 118,817 of record JBDHLB010000003.1, on the reverse strand, counting down.
CGCCTCCATCGTACCGTAGGCGTTGTTCGCGTTGCTGAAGTTGTCGGTCCCTTCCTCCTCGATGACGAGCAGGAAGTTGCGGTCCGATCGGGACAGGACCGCCAGCGCGGCTTGGGTCATCTCGCCGATGCTGGGAGCGATCTCGGCGTACGGGGGCAGACCGGCCTCCTCGAGGGCCGCCTCCGAACGCGCGTTGAACGTGTGGTTGGAGGCGAAGAGGCCCAGCACGCGAGAGACCGTGTCGGGGAGCGCCTCCAACTGCTGCCGTGTGTAAACCACCGCGTATCCGCGGGCGCGTGCCTCGGCGACCAGGTCGCGGCCGTCGGCCCGGGCTCCGACCCCGTGAACGCCCTCGGCGCCCGTCGGGAGGAAGTAGCGCTCGCCTCCACCCAGAATCACCTCCGGACCGGCGTCCAGAATCTGCAGGGCGATCTCGGCATGATTGGTCCGCTCCACAACGCGCGCACAGAACGCTCCGGTGCCCGGCTCGGTGATCGTGCCGCTGTTCACCAGGCCGGTTGCGTAGCCGACCTCCTGTGCCTCGAGAAGGATGCTCTCGGGCCGACCGGAGCGAGCCACGATAGGCTCCGAGTCGTTCAACCCGAAGCTGTTGGCAGGCACCTTCACTCCGTACGCATGGATCGTGGCACCCGCGTTCGACGTGGCCGTCACCGCGTCGGTGAGGTGTCCGGTGTAGACGGCCATGGCCGGAAGACGATCCCAGCTAAGGCGGCCATCGGGCCCCGCCTCGAGCAGACGGAGCGCGGTCCAGGTGTTCACCCCCATCCCGTCCGGATGGAAGAAGATGACGCTGCCGGTCTCCGGGGTCGCGGGCGGCTGCTGGTCGCCAGCCTGGGCCGTCAGACCAGCCTGTCGCGAACCCGGAACCGCGAGGACGGCAAGGACGGCCAGAAGGAGCACACTCGCCAACACGCGCAAACGATACACGAGTCCGACCCTGGCGTCCTTCATCCGGTCGTATCCTGGCTGACCGATGAGGTGTCGGGTGATGAGGTGTCGGGTGGAGTCTGTTGCTCCAGGGACTGGGGCTGGGATGCGTCGGGCCCCGGCGAGCCCGCCGCCGGTGCAGACGCTTTGCGGATGCCCTCGAAACGCGGGTTCTCGACGAACGGCTGATACTCGGGAACGCCGAGCGTCACCGTGTCGCCTACACCCACGAGAAGATCGATCTCGGCCACCTGCTCCGTGAACGTGGCGAGGATCGCGCCCTGTTCTGCCTCGAGGGTGATGAGCAACCGGTCCGGCGCCTCTCGCTGCTTGCCCAGAACCGGACCCGTCACCTCTTCGCCGCGGGGGAGCAGCGCGTCCGGCAGGTAGGGCCGGACCAGCGGAGGCAGGAACAACGTGCCCAATACACCGAGCAGGAGACCGACCAGGAGGAACGTAAAGCGTCTCGACTTCTTCGGTCCGTTACCGGACACGTCGATTGCAGGGGCCGGCATGTCTGGACTCTTCGTCTTTCGCTTCGTCTTTCGCTCGCTGCGCTTGGGCCCCGGCTTCTTGAGGCCTTCTTCTATGTCGTCCAGTGACAGATCGGACAGATCGTCGTTCGGGCTCATCGCCGTCGCTCCTTGAACCGTGGACAACTCCGCCGGCAAGCTCTACGTACCGAGCGCCTCCGGCAACCATACACTTCTACGTGGCGGGGCGTCCCGCGGAGTCACCTGCCATCGGGAGGTGGAGATTCCACCACGCGGCTGCCTCCTTCGCTCCCCACGCACCGTCCAGACCCGTGTCGGCGAGCATCCGCGACAGTTCTGTGGCGCCCTCCGGTCGGTCGGCCGGCTCTTTGGCCAGGCACGAAAGAACCAGCGCCTCGAGATCGGCCGGCACCTCGATCTCCGTCCGGCGGGATGGCGGAACCGGCGGCGTTCGCACGTGGTCGAGCACGACGGCCATCGGCGTGTCTCCCTCGAACACATGCTTGCCCGTGAGCAGCCAGTAGGCCACGCAGCCGAGAGCATAGAGATCGGCCCGGCCGTCCAGTCCGCCTTGCCCGGTCGCCGCCTCCGGCGGTATGAAGGCGGGCGTTCCCGTCACGACGCCGGCGGCGGTCAGCTCCGTCGCCCCCGGAAGGGCATCGTCCGTGCTCTTGACCAGCCCGAAATCCAGCACCTTTACGAAATCGTGATCCGGACCCAGCCGGCACGTGTACAGGTTGGCTGGCTTCACGTCCCTGTGAATCATCCCGCGCTGGTGTGCCTCGCCCAGCGAGTGGCACGCCTGCCGCAGCAAATGGACCACCCGACCCGGCGGAACGGGGCCAAACCGCTCGACCAGATCCTTGAAGCTCAGACCGTCGAGCAGCTCCATCACGTAGTAGAACGACCCATCCTCTGTCACGCCGAAGTCGTGGAGCTGAATCGTGTGGACGGACCGGAGCGCAGCGGTCGCCTCCGCCTCTCGCTGGAATCTCGTCAGCACGACCTGCCGCGTCGTCTGATCGCCCCCGAGGACCTCGGGGCGAATCAGCTTCACTGCCGCCGGGCGGGCGAGCATGCGGTGGGAGGCTCGCCACACCTCACCCATGCCGCCCACACCGAGCGGCTCGACCAGCTGATAGCTCCCCACCTCACGGGCCTTCTGGAGCCGGATCCCGAACCGGTACACGAGGCGCGAGGTCACGTATGCCAGCAAGGCGCAGATGGTCGAGCTGAAAGCGAGGTATATGGCGAGGAAGCCGACGGGCGCCTCCGGGCTCGTCGCCCCGAACGCCTGCGACAACAGGACGACCAAGCTGGGCATCATGGCGGCGGTCAGGGAGGCGAGCAGCACCTTGCCCGGCGTGTTGGGGGCCAGCATGGGAAAGAAGAGGATCCACACGCAGACCCAGGAGACGCCCATGACCCCCTGGGAAACGACCTCCCAACCTGGCCACTGGCCATATACGCCCCAGAACTCCGCCGTCGCGATTCCGAACGCCGCGACAACCTCGAACACGAGGCCGACATCCAGCAGTAGGCCAGGCGCCAACTGCGAGCGCCGGGAGGCGAAGAAGAGAAGCACGCCGAGCGTGATCGCCACCACGGCCGTGGTGGTCTGCAGCGGACTGTCGAGCAGCATCGACAGAGTGGCCGTTCCCGTCAGCACACCCAGCGTGTGGCCGCCGAAGTAGGCGAGAAAGAAGGTGGCCGAGTAAAGGAGAGCTGCCCATCCCAACCGCCGGGACGCTTCACGCAGGATGTCTGCAGGAAGCCGGCCGGCGCTCACTGCCAGCAGGCCGCCGGCGGGGGTCGGGGTCTCCGCTCGCTTTTCGAGCAGCTTCGGGTGCGTCATGGCTTCATCGTGGGTGCTCCGGGCTTCACACGCGGATGCGAGCCACCCCGCAATTCGCGACGCGTCATGCCGCGCTCTGCTCGGCCGGGAAGAGGTGCACGTCCCGTTGCGGGAACGGAATCGAGCAGCCGGCGGCTTCCAGCTCTTCCTTGAGCTGCCGCGTCACCTCCCAGCGAACGGTGAAGTAATCGTCGGTCTTGCACCAGGGTCGCACGACGAAGTTGACCGACGAGTCGGCCAGCTCAGCGACGGCCACCACAGGAGCCGGGTCCTCCAGCACCATTGGATGCGCCGCGACCACGCGCTCGATCGTCTGCTTGGCGACCGACAGATCGTCCTCGTACGAGACGCCCATGATCAGGTCGACGCGACGGGTGTCGTTGCCCGTCACGTTCTTGATCACCTGTCCGAAGATCTGCGCGTTCGGCACGATGACCTGAATGTTGTCGGGCGTGTTCATGGTCGTGGTGAAGATCCCGATCTCCTGCACCTTGCCGAGCGATCCGGCGACCTCCACCACATCCCCCATCTTGAACGGTCGGAAGACGAGCAGCATGACTCCCGCCGCGAAGTTGGAGAAGGTCCCCTGCATGGCGAGACCGATGGCCAGACCCGCGGCACCGAGAACGGCCACGAAGGAGGCCGTGGGGATTCCGAACAAGCCGAGCACGGCGATCACCACGAAGGCGATGGCCAACGAGTAGACGAATCCGGACAGGAAGGGAATCAACGTGGGCTCGGTCTTGCCGCGCTCGAGGGCGCGCTTCGTCAGGCCGCGCAACCAGCGGGCCGCCATGCGGCCGATGATGAGCACCGCGATCGCGCCCACCACCCGCAGGCCCCATGTGGTGACCAACGTACTCGCAAGCGCCGCAAGGGATTCGGCATCGAACTGCATGAGTCTTCACTCCTGTGGTAAAGTGGTTTGGACAGCTCAGGAATGAAGAATCTCAGGGGCACCGCGATGAATGTCGAGTGGCGTCAGTCCCAGGCGCAGGCACAGGATGGACCGCAAGCCTCAGGCGGAGACCCGGCCGAGCGGCCGGTCAGCGGGACGCCGGCCGTTACCTTGCGCTCGATCGCTGCGTCGGCAGGTGTCTCGTCCGTCGACAGCCCGGCGCGCTCGCACAACTCGCCCCACGTCCGCAACGTCTCCGACATGGAGTGCCGGACTTCCACCGTCCGGTCGTTGGCTGCACAGTAATAGTCGTAGTATGGCATGCTCGTCTCCTTCATCCGGCTTTACCGGGCGGATGGACGCATGTTCCGGGCATGTGCGGGATCGGGTCGCTCCGACTGGCTGAAAGCGAGGTGCGGGCAGAACCATGATCACTCATAGCCATATGCTTACGCGCGACACGCAGGGTGACGACCACATCCTGGATCTGACGGCCGAATTGCAGACGGTCGTACGCCAGAGCGGAATTCAGTGCGGGCAGCTCACGGCGATGGTCGTCGGCTCGACGGGTGCGCTCTCTACGCTCGAGTACGAACCGGGGCTCGTACATCACGACATCTCGGCTGCCCTCGAAGGGATTGCTCCGCGGGATGGTCGTTACGAGCACGAGGAGACCTGGCACGATGACAACGGACACAGCCACGTTCGGGCCTGTTTGATCGGCCCCTCGCTCGCGCTGCCGATCGTCGACGGGCAAGTCCCACTGGGCACGTGGCAGCAGGTCGTCCTGCTGGATTTCGACACGCGGCCCCGCAAACGCCGCGTGGCCGTCGCACTCGTGGGCGAGTAGTCTCGCCGAACCCGAAAACGATCCGAGGCAGGGATGGACCCGAGGCAGGGATGCTGAGAGAAAGCCAAAGCCGGCGATTGTCCGTACGGTTCGGTCGCTTGCTCGAGGAAGCGCAGGAACTGGAGCGGCAGGTGGAGGCCGAGCCGGCCGCAGAGGACATTCGGGCGGAGCTGGGACGCTTGGCCGAGCTGATCGAGGGCATCGCGCAGCGGTTCGATCTCGCGCTGGCCGTGAGGGAACGTGACGCGCTCGATCAGCTGCAGTTCTGGTCGGCGGTGTGGTGGACGCGAGTGCTCGACTGCCGCTCTTCCTCTCTGGCGGCCGTCGGTCCTGTAGACCCCGCGCTGGGGGTCTCGCTCGACAAAGCAGTGGATGAGATCGCCGGGCAGTTGATGCGAATCAAAGAGCTGTCTTCGAGGCGCTCTTAGACCACCCAGCGCCATACCTGCGCCACCACGAAGCACAGCGTGAAGCCCATGACCAGCGGGAGGAGGGCCGATACGACGGTCCACTTCGCGCTTCCCGTCTCCCGGTAGATCGTGTACAGGGTCGTGGAGCACGGATTGTGGAGCAAGCTGAACAACATGACGTTGATGCCTGTGAGCGCCGTCCAGCCTGCAGTCCGAGACCACGTAGGCCAGCAGGATCACGCCGTTCAGCCCGAGCAGGATCCCGAACGGATTCGCCCACGAGATGAAGTGCTCCGCCAGACTCGCATTACCGACAGAGATGTTGGAGACAAGCCAGATCACGGCACCCGCGGGCGCCGCGAAGACGACCGCGCGCCACAGAACGATCAGCGTCCGGTCGATGATCGACGTGTACAACGTCTGAAGAAGCCGTGGCGGCCGGTACGGGGGCAGCTCGAGGCTGAAGGTGGTTGCCTCGCCCCGCAACATCGTACGGGAAAGGAGCCACGAGGCGACGAACATCGCGAAGACGCCCAGCAGCGCCACGCCGACCACGGCCGTCGCCGACACGAGACCGGCCAGATGGGCCGGCACCAGAGCCCCCACGAAGATCGTGGCCAGCAGGATCTGGGTCGGCCAGCGCCCGTTGCATAGCGAGAAGTTGTTCGTGATGATCGCGATCAGCCGCTCGCGAGGGCTGTCGATCACCCGAGTCGACACCACGCCCGCAGCGTTGCAGCCGAAGCCCATGCACATGGTGAGCGCCTGCTTTCCGTGGGCGCCGGCCCGCCGGAACAGGCTGTCCAGGTTGAAGGCGACGCGCGGCAGGTAGCCGAAGTCCTCCAGCAGCGTGAAGAGCGGGAAGAAGATGGCCATCGGCGGCAGCATCACCGCCACGACCCACGCTGTCGCCAGGTACACGCCGTCGAACAGGAGGCCGCTCAGCCAGCCGGGAAGTCCCAGGCCGGCGCCGAACGAGAGCAGCATCGGATGCACGTTGTCGATGAGCAGCGTCGCGAGAAGGCCCGACGGGACGTTGGCACCCGATATCGTGATCCAGAACACGGCCGCCAGCATGAACAGCATGACCGGATAGCCGAGCCAGCGGTTCGTGAGCAGGCGGTCCAGGGTCCGATCCAGGTCGAACTTCGCCTTCCTCAGACCGACCGCACTGGAACGATCGGCGATCGCGTGCGCTGCCTCGTAGAACCGCCCCATCAGCGCGTCATGAAAGTCGGGGCTCAGTTTCCAGCGGAGCGCGGCGGCCCGGTCGAGCACGACCCGCCCGACGGCCTCCAGCGAGTCGACCGCCGGAAACGGCTCCGCGACCGCGACACCCCCGCTTCCCTGGCTTCCCTGGAGCTCGGGCCCGCCTGTGTCGAGGGCGTGGCGCTCCCTCGAGACGTGACCGGTGGCCGGGCCCGCCAGGGGGCCGGCCGTCGAAGCCCGGCTCGCGCCGCCTCGACCGGACGACCAGGCGACGGCAAGCGCGGCATCGTCGGAGTCCAGCAGGCCGATCTCACCCGATCGCACCGCGTCGGCCACCCGTTGATCCGCGTTCAGGAGGCGCAGGCTCACCCAGCGGGCGTTCGGCAGCTCCGGATACGCGTCCTGTACGAGGGGCACCAGCTCGGTGAGCGCTCGTTCGACCTCTGACGGATACTCTGCAATGCGAAACGGCTCGGGGGTGATCTCGCCCGTAGCTACCCTTCGGATCGCATCTCGCAGCTCCGGAATGCCCGTGCCGCTCCGGGCCACGCTCGGGATGACCGGCACGCCGAGCTCCTTCTCCAGCTTGCGTTCGTCGACGGCGATGCCGTGCCGGCGGGCCTCGTCCATCAGGTTCAGACACACGACCACCCGATCCGTGATCTCGAGGATCTGCAGCACGAGGTTCAGGTTCCGCTCGAGGCGGGTCGCATCGACCACCACGACGGTGACGTCCGGCCGCCCGAACAGCACAAAATCGCGAGCGACCTCCTCGTCGGGGCTCCCGGCCTGGAGAGAGTACGTCCCGGGCAGATCGACCACCTTGAAGCGGTCTTCGTCCTCCCCGTAGGTGCCCTCGGCGCGCGCCACCGTCTTCCCCGGCCAATTCCCGGTGTGCTGTCGCAGGCCCGTGAGCGCATTGAACACGGTGCTCTTGCCCGTGTTCGGGTTTCCAGCGAGAGCGACCAGGTAGTCGAAACGGTCGGGGCTGATGCCGAGCTGGACCAGCGCTTCCTCGCGGTTCGCTGCGCAGCCGTGGCAGGGAGCCGCCGTGCGCGCCATGCTAGCCATCCCTGCCTTCGAGTGGGAGGCGATCGCTCTCGCTCGATCCGATCCCCACCGCGTCCGCCGCATGCCGATCCGAAGCGGCGGCCTGCTCGTCGGCAGGCACACGCTCGATGCGGACCAGCGATGCCTGGTCGTCGCGCAACGCGATCAGGGCGCCGCGAATCCGGTAGGCCACCGGGTCGCCGCCCGTGCTCATCAGCTCCGCTCGCACGAGCGTGCCCGGCACCACACCCAGATCCAGCAGGCGACGGCGGGCCGGCCCCTGGCACAGACGGGAGATTCCGACCACCCAGCCGCGCTCGCCTTCGTCCAGATCGGCCAGTGTCTCGGTGGGGCCTTCCGCCGTCTCCTCATCCACCGGTTCGACGGTAATACGACTGGCCACGGCCGGGTCGAGAACGTGCTCCACCCCCTGCGCCTCGACGCGCACGGCCGACGGCGTCGCCTCGAGCAGGCGGATGGACATGAGCGGCCCCAGACCCGCGCCGACGATGGCTTCGAACAGCTGGGCGGGCTCGTCTTCCAGATGGATGATCCGAGCCGCCTGACCGGGCTCGATGGCGGTCAGCTGCATGCCTCGGGCGGGCGGGACACGCCCGGCGGCTGTGGGGATCGGATCCCCGTGAGGGTCGTAGAGGGGGTAGCCCAGACGGGAAGCCAGGCCTTCCGCCTCCTCGCCCGTCAGCACGTGCTCCTTGCGATCGGCCTGGGCGTGCCACTCGCTGGGCGCCACGCCCGTTCGCTCGGCAAGGTAGGTCTCCCACAAGCGATGGCTGCGAAGCACGCGCAGGGCATAGCGCCGACCCTCGTCGGTGAGTGTCGCGCGCTCACCTTCCACCTGCACGAACTCGAGCTCCTGGAGACGATTCAGCAGCCCGACGGCCTCGTGCCTGGATGTCTCGAGGGCGCCCGCCAGGCTCTCCTCCGTGGCCGGAGTCCCCGCATACTCGCAGTTGTACAGGTGCTTGAGCGTGTCCTCGGCAAGCACACGGTCGGTGACGCGACGGTAGCGAGCGAGCCGCGGCACCAGGCCGCGGGTCGGCCAGAACAGCACGACGAGCAGGGTCACCACGACCGCGAAGATCAACAGGGCTATTCCGGGGTGAACCACGTCAGTCCTCCACGCACAGAAGCGATCGTGCGAGCTCGTGTCCGATCACTTGCTCGTGCCCGATCGCCTGCTCGTGTTCGCCGTCACCCGGCTCCCGCTTCAGACGAATCGTGACCGGTCCGTTGAAGGGCTGGCGCGCCGCGATCTCGAACTCCGTCCCGGGCCGAAGCCCCAGGGAGCCGATGTACCGCAGGCGCTCGGCGTCCTTGTCGCTCACCATCCGAAGCTCCGCGGTGCTGCCTTCGGGCAGTGCTCGAGACGCTCGGCTTCGGCGTGCACCGAGTCCCAGTCGTACCCGAGCTTGGTGGTCAGGTAGGTCTCCAGGATCCGATGCCGGCGCATCATGCGCAGCGCCGCCCGTCGCCCCTCAACCGTGAGCCGCACACCACGGTAGGGGATGTGTTCGAGCAGGCCCGCGTCGGAGAGGCGCTTGACCATGCCGCTCACCGACGGAGGCGCCACCTCGAGGGCGTTCGCGATGGCGCTGGTCTGGGCGGGGCCGCCGCACGACGTCTGAAGCGCGTAGATCGCCTTCAGGTAATCCTCGCCCGACCGGCTGAGTCCGCTCCCGCTCTGAGTACTCATGGGCTTGCCTCGACGCACCCACAGGTAATAGCTACCTAATCCAATATTTAAGACGGCCTAAAATATCGGTGTGTCGAGACGAAAAGGCAAGCCGTGCGTCAGTATTCTCAGGGTACGCCGGGGTCGCGCGCTCAGAACTGCACGTTCTTGATCGACGCGTGGGCCGCAGCCAGACGGGCGATCGGGATCCGCGGCGGCGAACAGGAGACGTAGTCGAGCCCCAGGCCGTGGCAGAACTGGATCGAGAGCGGGTGTCCGCCGTGCTCCCCGCAGATACCCACCTCGAGATCCGGCGTCGTGTCCCGGCCCCACTCGACGGCCTGCTTCATCAGTCTCGCCACGCCCTTTCGATCCAGTACCTCGAACGGATTGTCCTGCAGGATCCCGCGTTCGTTGTACATCGGCAGGAACTTGTTCTCGGCGTCCTCACGGCTGAACGAGAAGGTGGCCTGAGTCAGGTCGTTCGTCCCGAACGAGAAGAACTCGGCAACGCTGGCCAGGTCTTCCGCCCGCATACAGGCCCGCACGGTCTCGATCATCGAGCCGAACTTGAAATCGAGCGTGACACCGTGGGCGGACTCCACGTCCTTGCGCACGGCATCCACGTCCGAGCGCACACGGGTCAACTCCTGCGCCGTCACCACCTGGGGCACCATGATCTCCGGGTGCACCTCCACGCCCTCCTTCAAGCACAGAGCGGTGGCCTCGAGAATGGCCCGGATCTGCATGGCATAGATCTCGGGATACGTCAGGCCGAGCCGCACGCCGCGATGACCGAGCATCGGATTGATCTCGTGCAGCGAGCGGGCCCGGGCGAGCAGGACTTCCTTGTGGCTGATCAGCTTGTCGAGCACCCGGGCATCGGCCAGCTCCTGCACGGCGTTCGGGAATTCGGTGGCCCACTCCGGATCGGCCGGACTCAGCAGCCGGATCGTGTTCGCCAGCACGTCCATTCCGTGCGCCGTCGAACGCAGCTGCCGAAGGCTCGCGATCTCGTCGACCAACACATCCTCGGCCGGGAGGAACTCGTGGATCGGCGGGTCGAGCAACCGGATGATCACCGGCCGGGGCGACATGACCTCGAAGATCGCCTTGAAGTCGGCGCGCTGGATGGGTAGCAGCCGATCGAGGGCTACCTGACGTGCCTCCGGGGTGTCCGCGACGATCATGTCCAGCACGATGGGCAGCCGGTCGGAGGCGTTGAACATGCGCTCGGTACGACACAACCCGATCCCCATGGCGCCGTACCGGATCGCGCGGGTCGCGTCGTCGGGGGTGTCCGCGTTCGCCAGCACGTCGAGTCGTGCCGTCGCGTCCGCCCACTCCAGCAGCTGCTTCAGATCGTCGGAGAAGTCGGCTTCCACCATCGGGACCTCGCCGAGGTAGATGTGCCCCGTCGTCCCATCCAGCGTGATGACGTCTCCCTCCTTGACGACCGCGTCTCCGGCGAAGGCTCGTCGGAGCTGCGTGTCGACCTCCAGACCCTCGGCACCGGCCACGCATGGCTTGCCCATACCCCGGGCTACGACGGCGGCGTGCGAGGTCTTTCCGCCCCTGCTGGTCAGAATACCCTGCGAGGCGAAGAAGCCGTGGATGTCCTCGGGCTTGGTCTCCTCACGCACCAGGATGACCTTCACGCCCTTTCGACCCAGCGCCTCTGCACGATCGGCGTCGAAGACCGCCTGGCCGAACGCCGCCCCCGGCGAGGCCGCCAGGCCGGTAGCCAGGGGCTGCCCGTCGAACGAAGGATCCAGTCTCGGATACAGGATCTGCTCGAGATGCTCGGCCTCCACCCTCAGCAGGGCTTCTTCCTTGGTCAGCAGCCCCTCTCGCTCCATCTCGACGGACGTCGTGACGCGCGCCGACGCGTTCATCTTTCCGTCACGCGTCTGCAGGCAGTACAGGGTGCCCCGCTCGATCGTGTACTCGAAGTCCTGGACCTCGTGGAAGTGTGCCTCGAGCCGTTTCTGCAGGTCGACCAGCTCCTCGTACAGCTCGGGCATCTCGTCGGCCATTTCGTGGATCGGCTTCGGGGTGCGGATCCCGGCCACCACGTCTTCGCCTTGGGCATTCACCAGATATTCGCCGTACAGCTCGTTCTCGCCGGTGCCCGGGTTCCGGGTAAAGGCCACGCCGGTCGAGCAGTCGTCCCCCATGTTGCCGAACACCATCGTGAGCACGTTGACGGCCGTTCCGTTGGCCATGTCCGGCGTGATGTTGAATTCGCGTCGGTAGTCGACGGCTCGCTTGCCCATCCACGAGTCGAACACGGCCTTGATGGCGATCTCGAGCTGGTCGTGCGGATCCATCGGCAGAGGCGTGCCCGTGTAGTTCTCGACGACCTGAAGGAAGCGACGGCTGATCTGCTCCAGGTCATCCGCGACCAGGTCCACGTCCTGCTTTGCCCCGACCTCGCGCTTCACGATCTCGAACTCGGCGTCGAACAGCTCGTCGGGCACCCCGAGCGCGACCTTTCCGAACAGCTGGATGAACCGCCGGTAGGCGTCGTAGGCGAAGCGTGCGTCCTGCGTCTGTTCGACCAGACCGGCCAGCGTGTCGGAGTTGAGGCCCAGGTTGAGAATCGTGTCCATCATCCCTGGCATCGACATCGCCGAACCCGAGCGCACCGAGACGAGCAGCGGGTTCTCGGAATCCCCGAAACGGCGGCCTGACTGCCTCTCGAGCTCGCTCATCTCCTCCCGAACCTGCTCCATCAGGCCGTCGGGCAGCGCGTTGTCGGGTGAACCCAGATAGGCGAGGCAGGCCTCCGTCGTCACGACGAAGCCGGGTGGCACCTTGAGCCCGATCTGGGTCATCTCGCACAGGTTCGCGCCCTTGCCGCCCAGAAGCTGCTTGTTCTTGCCGTCGCCTTCCGCAAACGCGTATACGAACTTCTGGCCTACTGCTGTCTCCATGATTCCTCTCTTGGGGATCCGGGCCGCCGGATCATTCGCCGCTACCCCGCATCGCAGCTCGATTCATGTGTCTCCGGCGCCGTGCACGCCTACCCTTCATCATATACGCGCATCTGCGAGGTCTGTCACTCATGGATCTCCAGCGCGCGGGTGCGTGCCTGCCGCGTGGCGTCGTACTTTTGACCGGTAGATCGGATGCGGAGGGTGACGCATGAATGTCCGAAGACCGGCCGTGGCCGGACTCTTCTATCCCGCCGACACCCGTCAGCTCGCCGACGAGGTCGATGCGCTCCTGCGGCAATCCGCCGCTTGTCAGCCCTCCCCGCCAGGAACACCCGCCCTTGAGACCTACAGGAAGCCGGGTCGCCTCGAAGCGCTCATCGCGCCGCACGCCGGTTACGTGTACTCGGGCCCGGTCGCCGCGAGCGCGTACACGCGCACGGCGGATGCTTCCCCATCGATCTCCCGGATCGTGCTGGCGGGACCGGCGCATCACGTCCCCTTCCACGGCGTGGCGGTGCCGACCGTCGACGCGTTCGCGACTCCTCTGGGCGAGGTCGCGGTGGATGCGGAAGCTCGAGAGCGCTTTGTGCTCTTGCCCGGCGCGACCATGCGGGACGACGCCCACGCCGACGAACACTCGCTGGAGGTCCACCTTCCCTTTCTGCAGCGAACCCTCGACGAGTTCTCTTTCCTGCCCATCGTCGTGGGAGATGCCCGGCCGGAGCTCGTGGCCGGCGCCCTGGACTCGGTGTGGACGGAGGGAACGCTCCTGATCGTCAGCTCGGACTTGAGCCACTTCCTCGACTACGAGTCGGCCCGCCGGACGGACGCTCGAACGGCCCGCGCGATCGAGGAGCTGCAGCCAGACGACATCAAGGCTCACCAGGCGTGCGGCGCCGTTCCGGTCCGCGCCTTGCTGCACATGGCGCGAAGGCGGAGACTGAAGGCCCGGACGCTGGATCTTCGCAACTCCGGCGATACGGCCGGGTCCAGAGGGCAGGTGGTCGGGTACGGTGCGTTCGCGTTCGAATCGGATGCCGCCCACGCCTGACGGTGTTGCGAGAGAAAACGAGGCGGATCGACAGGGTGGGGTGGATGTCAGAGGCGTGCAGCCGATGAGTCGGACGCAGGGCCCGGAACCGTCCGGTACGGAATCACGCGGCGTGCGCCATGTGGGGCTCCGGATGGTGGGCGTGCTGCTCCTCGTGCTTCCCTTCCTGCCTCTTCGTGCGCTGTTCGGCCAGATGACGAGGACGGGTTGGCTTCTCGATCCAGCCGAATGGCTCCTCGGGCTCTTCACGTTTGGCGCCGTGGCATGGCTGCTCGCGCTGATGGTGCCCGGGCTTCCACGACGTGTGCGAGGCTGGCTGAGCCGTCTGGGGGAGGCGGAACGGTTCGGTGACCGCACGTTCCTGGCGGCGGGCCTGGCGGTCCTGCTCCTGCTGCTCGTGACGGCTTCGGTGTTCGCCTTCGCGAGACGACCGCTTCTGGTGGACAGCATCGCACAGCTGTTCCAGGCGCGGATCTTCGCGAGCGGACACGTCTGGGCCCCGGCACCGCCCTTCGAAGCGTTCTTCGCGGCCGAGAACATGCTCGTGGACGGGGAGCGGTGGTATTCACAGTATCCGCCCGGCCACGCTGGCGCCCTCGCGCCGGGTGTGCTCGCCGGCGTCCCGTGGCTGATGCCGATTCTGATGACAGCAGGAACCGCGTGGCTCCTGTTCGGCTTCACACGGCGAGTGTACGACCGACGGACGGCGCGGCTCACGCTGCTTCTGACCCTTCTTTCGCCGTTCTTCTGGTTCATGGGCGCCAGCTACATGAATCACGTGAGCGCTCTCTTCTTCGTCGCCCTGTTCCTCGCCCTGTTCGCCCGCTGGGAGGGCGGAGGCACGGCCGTGTGGCTCGCCGGCGCCGGCCTCGCGCTCGGAATGGCGTTCCTGAGCCGACCGCTCACCGCGATCGCTGTGGGGTCCGCCTTCGCGATCGTCGCACTGGTGGGCGTCGCGCGAGGCCGCGCCCGTCTGCTTCATCTCCTCGCCGGGCTCGGCGGGTTCGCCGTCTGCGCAGGGCTCTTCCTCGCCTACAATGCGCTCACGACCGGTGACCCTCTGCAGCCGGGGTACATGAAGCTGTGGGGCGCCGATCATGGCCTCGGGTTCCACTCGACTCCGTACGGCGGAGTGCATACGCCCCTCATCGGGCTTCAGTCACAGCTCGTGGACCTGGCGCTCCTCAACTCGTTCCTGTTCGAGTGGGCGATCCCCGCCCTCCTGCCGTTGGGTCTGTTCCTGGCGGCGGGACTGGCCAACCGCCGCTGGGACGGGCGTCTGGTACTCGGATTCCTGGCGCTCCCCATCGCCTACTTCTTTTACTGGCACCGGGATGCGTTCCTCGGACCGCGTTTCCTCTACTCGACCCTCGCCTTCGTGCTGCCCCTGACGAGCCGCGCGTTTCTGGGCCTGTACGACCGAATGGGCCATCGCGTCGTCTCGGATCGGTTTTCTCTCGGCCGGCTCCGCACCGCCGATTGGCTCACGATGGTGCTCGTCCTGTCCTTTGGATACGCGCTCCTGTACGGCACGCCGCAGCGCTTCCGCGTCTATCGCCTCGGGATGGCAGGACTAAAGCTCGACCTGGCACAGGAGGCACGGAAGGCCGGCATCGAGGAGGGTCTGATCTTCGTATCCGTGTCGTGGGGAAACCGTCTGCTCGCCCGGATGCACGAGGTGGGCCTGCCCGCCGCTTTGACCGAGCGCGTCTATCGACGCTCCGATCACTGCCAGCTCGAAGAGGCGGTGCGTCTGGCGGAGGCCGGTGTGTGGACGGCGCAGCAACTGGAGGTCGAGCTGGAGGGACTCATTCAACCGGAGGGTGCGCTCGTGTACCCGATGGTGAACGACGACCGTACCCTGCGTCTGCTGCCCAACGCGGAGCTCACGGCCACCTGCGTGGCGGAGCTGCGGCACGATGAGGCGGGGTACACCAACTACGTGCCTCATCTGGCGGCGAACCGGCCCGACCTCACGGGGCGTTACGTGTTCGCGCGGGACCTGCGCGACCGGAACGCGTTGCTGCGGGGCGAGTTCCCGGGGCGTCCCGCCTACCACTATCGTCCGGGTGGTTTCGAGCGGCTGCCCTAGGACGCCCCGGGGATCTGAGCTGCAGCGCCCCTCACGTCGCACCTTTCGCTGCGTCGGAGGCGGTGGTAGAGTGGCGCCTCAACGAATCTGTCCGATGGATACAGCCCAGCTCAGGAGATCTTCCATGCAGACCAGCCAACTCCCACGAGCCATCTCGCTCGCCGCAGTTCTCGCTTTGGGCGTCGTCGGTTCGGTTAGTGCCCAGCAGATGTCGGGCGGCGGATACGTGGCCCTGGTTCCCAAGCCTGCGGTGACCTCCGAAACGCCGGATGGACGCGTGCTGCAGATGGTGGGCGTGGACGGCATCGTGTTTGGCGACGAGGAGAGTAACCCCTTCGGCATGGCGACGCAGTCGTGCTCCGGCACGGTGGTAATGGCGGCCGACGGCAGCGATCTGATGGCCAAAGGCTACTGCGACGGGGTCGACCTCGAGGGTGACGTGTGGTGGATCTCATGGGAGGAAACAGCCGCGGGCGGTTCCTGGAACCTGCTGGGTGGCACCGGCAAGTTCGAAGGCGTGAGCGGGGGTGGTCAGACCAGCCGCGTCGCCGAGTGGCCCGACGGCCGGTACGTCGTACGCTGGGACGGCACCTGGACGATGAAATAGGACGCGTCGAAGTAGTCAGCGTCCCCTGTAGCGCCCACCATTTGAAGACGGCCGGCTCTTGACGCGGGCAGGAGTCGGTCAACATACTCGGCCGTCGTTCGCGCCGGCACTGCGCGATTTCTGCGCGGTCGGGGCGGCCATTCGTGGCTCCCTTTCAGTCCCAGCCCAGAGAGGAACACCGATGAGAAAGCTATTCACGCTCCTGGCAGTGGCTGCCGTAGTCGGCAGCGGGCTCCTCGTGCCGATGTCGGTCGAGGCTCAGGACGGCCCAGGCACTCGCGTCATCGCCGTCACGACGTTCGACGCGCCGTTCGGGCCCCAGCGGGCGAACGTGATGCGGTTCATGCGCGAGCGTTGGCTGCCCCAGATGCAGTTGAACCCGAACGTCATCAACCTTCGAGTTTCCCAGCACTACTACGGAAGCAACGCAGACCAGCTCATCGTGATCGCGGAGTATGCCGACCTCGCCGCCATCGAGGCGCCCTGCGGTGCTCCCTGCCAGGAGTACTTCGAGGCCAACCCGCTGCCGGAGGAAGGCACGCCGGAGCGGGAAGAGTGGGACGAGGTCGTGCAGTCGTGGAACCGGTGGTATTCCCGTCACTCGGACGAGATCTTTACGACCTGGATGATCGTCGCCAAGACCGAGGGCGAGTTGATCGGCAACGTCCCGTCCGCCGACGATGAGGAAGGCGAGGACGAGGGCGACGGGAACTGAGCCCCTTGAGCCGACGTCGGTGATCACGCCGACAGTGAGTTGGAAGCAAGTCATAAGCAGAGCAGTAACTTTGGGAGCTACGAAGTTGGGAACGGCCCCGGCTGACGCACCGCGTCGGTCGGGGCCTTCTCTCGGTCATGGCCTCGTCTGTCACGGAGACGCGTCCGGCTTTCGTGAAGGAAGGCTGCCCGGACCCCGACGACTCGGCCCCCGGCGTCTTACAGCGACTCGAATCGCCCCTGGAAGAAGCGGAGCTTGTCGGGCTCGTAGACGAAGCGCAGTCCCTTGATCTGCTCCCGGCGCTCGTACAGCCGGATGATTCCGTCGGCGACCGCGCGCATGTGATCGTTCGTGTACACGCGCCTTGGGATGGTCAGCCTCACGAGCTCCAGCGCCGGACGGTAGTTCTCCCCCGTCTCCGGATTCCGCCCCTTCGAGACGTTCCCACGCTCCATCGCGCGCACGCCCGTCTCGATGAACACCTCCGCAGCCAACCGCTGGGCGGGGAACTCATCCTGGTCGATGTGGGACAGGAAGCGTTTCGCATCGAGAAAGATCGCGTGGCTGCCGGGCGGCGTGACGATCGGCACCCCTGCCTCGAGCAACATCTCCCCGAGCCGCTGGGTCTGTCCGACCCGGGCCCGAATGTACCGATCATCGACCATCTCCTCGACGCCACGCGCGATCGCCGCCAGGTCGGCCGTGGCGAGGCCGCCGTCCGTCACGTTCCCTTCGTAGATGCGCAGCAGATCCTCGGCCTTCCGGGTCCATTCCTCGTTCTCCCGGAACGCGAGGACCCCGCCGATGTTGATGAGGAAGTCCTTCTTGCCGCTCACGGTGCAACCGTCCCCGTAGAGCATCATCTCGCGCAGGATGTCCCGAATCGGAGTGTCGGCGTAGCGCGCGTCGCGGCTCTGGATCATGTAGGCGTTCTCGACGACGCGGGTGGCGTCGAAGAAGACGGGGATGCCGACGTCACCGCAGTAGGCGTACACGTCCTTCATGTTGTCCATGCTGACCGGCTGGCCGCCGGCCATGTTCACGGAGTGCTCGAACGAAACGTAGGCGATCTTGTCGGCGCCGTGCTCGTCCACCAGCGCGTGGAGCTTGGCCAGGTCGATGTCGCCCTTCCACGGATGGTCGCTCTGCGGGTCCTTCGCTTCGTCCACGATCACATCGACGAACACGCCACCGGCCAGCTCCTGATGCAGCTTGGTGGTGGTGAAGTACATGTTGCCGGGAACGAGCTGCCCGGGCTCGATCATGATCTGGCTCAGGATGTGCTCGGCGGCCCGTCCCTGGTGGGTCGGGATGATGTGCTCGTATCCGAAGGCTTCCTGCAGAACATCGACCAGCCGGAAGTACTCGTCACTCGTCGTCGCGCTCGCACGCACCCCTTCGTAATCGGACCACTGGTCCACGCTCATGGCGCTCGTACCCGAGTCGGTCAGCAGATCGATCGTCACGTCGGCAGAACGGAGCAGGAACGTGTTGTAGCCGGCCATGCGCATGGCCCGTTCGCGCTGGTCGCGCGTCAACACGCCCACCCGCTCGATCGTGTGGATCTCGAACGGAAAGGTGTCGAACTCGAACGGCTCCAGGTCGGGAAGCACCCAGTGATACTCCATCTCGTCCCGCCACTGGCCGATCGAAGTGGGCTGAAGCGGCGGTACCTCGTCGCGCTGGTGCAGGAGACTCACGATGGCGTCGGCCACCTGATCCAGCTGCTCGTTGGTCATCGCGAGCCGCGGAATCTGAACGGGAACGGGGTCGCTTCGTCCGGTCAGGTGGGGCGCCACGGCGCGCACCCCTGAGATGAGGTATAGCGCTGCCGAGAAGGTGTCCTTCGCCCGGTCGCCCACGTGTGGAAGGAGCTCGTCAGCGATGATGTACGCGCCGTCACACCCCCGCTCGAGCGGAACGCCCGCCTCGCGCAGCCGCCGCGTGAATCGCTCCGTCTGGTGCATCACCCAGCGAACTTCCTCTTCATCGCACATCTCACGGAGGCCGCGCACCAGCACCTCCATCGTGCGCCCCGCCATTCCGCCGTACGTGTGCAGCCCCTCGAAGACGACCACCTCGTTCATGAATTTCTCGTAGTCGTCCGGATTGTCCGTGCTGAGCAGCCCGCCCGTGTTGCACTTGGGATCCTGGGCACCGTCGAGCTGCAGGATGTGGCTGGTCTTCACGATCTGCTGAACGATGTCGGCAATCGTGCGGTCCGCCTGGCCCGGCTCGTGACGCTGGATGTACCAGGCGTTCTCGATCACCCGGGATCCATCGACAACCAGACGCACTCCGAAGCGGTCGGCGAGCACGCGTGCGGCCCGCAGGTTGGCGAGACTGAAGGGATGTTGCCCGTCAGCGAAGGCGTGGCAGTCGACCAGCGCCACGCCCCCTTCTTCCAGAACCTCCTCCAGCTTCCCCAGCTCCATGTTGCCCGTGAACACGGGCTCGTCAGGGTCCCGCACGTCCCGAACCCGGACTTCCCGCGGCGTGAGCACGTCGACGCGATCCCTGGAGTTGCTGGCCAGCACGGAGCCGGGCGGCACCAGCGTGGACACGAGAAGCTTGAGGCAGCCCAGGATGTTGTGGGTCGGGCACACGTAGCCGTGGCCCAGCACCTCGCGTACCGCTTTCTGGAGGTTCTCGAAGTTGCGGCTGCCCGCGTACGCCTCGTCGCCGATCACCTGGCCCGCCAGCTGCTCCTGGCTCGAGGCGCTCGTGCCGAGCGAGCACATGTCGAAGCTCACCTGGCTCGGTCTGAGGTTGAACACGTTGAAGCGGGCGTCGGCCAGATACTGCTTTCGCTGCTCGAGCGTCGGGAAGGAGACCGGCCGAACCGTCTTGATCTTGTGAGGTTCGCAGGCTGGCGTCGTATCGGGCATGTGTGGTCGTCTGTTCTATTTGTAAGGTTTGTGCGATGGACGCGTGTCATTCACTTCGTCGTTGCGTGCGTGGCTCCCGCCTGTATCCTCACCTTTCGTGCCAGAGGACACTTGCCGAGCGGGTATTCATAAGACGTTGCTGTATATATGCGTACGCAGCACGCGACGCGGTGCCCCCGGCCGCCTCTCCCACGCGTTGGGGCATTTGGTCCCGCCCGGTCGCCGAAGCCACCCCGCGTTGACGGGTAGGCGCGTGCCGATCACGAGCTCGGGAGGTGACGGGAGCTCAGCCGCGCGAGGCCGGCGCGAAGCCGGTTCGGTGGATGCGGCGGGACGTCGATCGCTATAGACTGCGTCGTTTCTCAACCGGGGCCGGCGGGAGAGATCCGCCGCGCAGGGCAGGACGGACTTCAGGGAGGCATGTCATGCGGCACCGAAGAATGAGCAGTCCCGCTGCGTACACGCTGGCGGCGGCCTGTGTCCTGTTGATAGGCGTAGCGTGCTCATCCCCCGCCCCACAGCCCGGCGACACCGCGGTGGACACGGCAGTCGACGCTGCGGCCACCGCGGGATCGAAGCCGGAGAGCACCGCGTACGCCGAACCGTCCTACCAGCTGACGGCGGATCAGACGCACAATCGATTCAGTGCGACGATTGCACCCGTTCTTCGCGTGCCGGCGGGGGCCGTGGTGGAGGTCTTCACCGAGGAAGCGAGCGACGGCCAGCTCGCGCCCGATTCGGATCTGGAAGACCTGGCAAATGTGAGCTTCGACCCGATTCACCCGCTCACCGGGCCCGTCTACGTTGAGGGGGCGGAGCCGGGCGATATTTTGGCCGTCACGTTGCACGAGATCGATGTGGGAGAATGGGGTTGGGCGGCCGTCGTTCCCGGTTTCGGTTTCCTATCGGACCGGTTCGACGGGCACTGGCTCCGGTCGTTCGAACTGGGCCCCGACGCGGGGAAGGCACGGTTCGCGGAGGGCATCGAGATTCCGCTTCGACCGTTCCCCGGTGTCATGGGGGTGGCCCCGGCCACCGATTCCCTGCTGTCGACCATCCCTCCGCGCGCGAATGGCGGGAACATGGACAACAAGCACATCACCACGGGCGTGACCGCCTATTTCCCGGTGTTCGTGGAGGGCGCCCTGTTCTCGATCGGGGACACGCATGCGGTCCAGGGCGACGGCGAGGTCTCGGGGACGGCCATCGAGGCCCCGATGCGCATCGTGTACGAGGTGGACGTCATCAAGGGCGGTCGCCCGATCCAGGAACCGCAGTACGAGTCGGAGGATTTCTACGCGGTCACGGCGTATGCGACGACCATCGATGAAGCCGCCCGAAAGGCTACGGGGTACATGGTCGATTACCTGGTTGAGGAGCACGGGCTGGAGCCCACGGAGGCCTACGTTCTGTGCTCGCTCGCGGGGGACCTCAAGATCTCGGAAGTGGTCGACATCCCCCACATGCTGGTCAGCATGCACATGCCGAAGGACATCTTCGTCGACAAATGACGGTCACCCGGCAGATCGAGTGACGGTCTCAGCTCTCCGGCGGGAACCTCAGCATGATCTCGTGCACCGTTTCGTCCACGAAGATCGCGAGCTCGTCGGGCTCGATGGTGTCCAGGAACGCGCCTTCGGTCCAGCCCCGCCACACGAGCTTGTGGCTCTGCACCTCGAAGATCTCGACGACCAGCGTGCCCGGCGTCGAGCCGTCGGGTGCACGGGAGCCCGTCGGGTAGTAAGGGAAGAACGCGACGGACGATCCCCACCACGGTGACCAGAACAGGGAGCCGTGAACGCCCCAGGGAGATCCCCAGCCCCAGCTCGGCCAGCCCCAGCCCCAGCCAGGCCCCCAGCGATTCCAGCTGGGACCCCAGGATGACCAACCGAATCCCACGCCGACCGACACTCGAGCCGTACTCCGCGGCGCCCGACTGACACGACTCTCTCGAGGCGCAGACACGACGTAGCCGGTCACGAGAAAGTCGACCTCCTCCCCGCTTCCTCTCACGAAGCCCCGGTCGAGCAACTCGCTCTCCACCGCTCGCTGGAGCCGGCGCTCCAGGAAGGGACTGACTCCTTCCAGCGTGGTGCGTTGATCCGCGCTCGGCTCGAGCCAGGTAAACGTTTGCAGCTCGGAGAACCCGACCTCGCGGTCAAAATCGGCCCTGGTTTGCAGGGTGGCACAACCACCGACGACGAGCGCGGCGAGAACGGTCGCCGTGAGCGGGAGTCTTCGGATAGGAATCATGGAACGTCAGCCTCCAGGGTGGAACCGCCCCTGCCAGAAGTCCAGCCTACATCGGTTAGACGAAGGTCGCCCCCGTCCTGTTAAGGGCCCGACCGCTCGGCCAATCCGCGGCCACCGGGCGGACCGCCGCCTTTTACCTAAGACGACACGTGCTCACAGAAGGTAACGGATGGAAGGCAACGGACTCGGGACCCCGACTCGGCGGCACCGGTTCGTTGCGGTGGCTGCCGAACTATCGGTACGCGCAGAAGTGGCCGCCGGCCTGCATGGTTTCGAGTCCGCTCGTCCACGAGCCATGCATCGCGTCAGCCTCGACGGCGGTGACCACGAGGGCGAAATAGGCACCGTCGAACCTCTGTCGCGTGCGATCGTTGCCTTCCGAGCCCAGGCGGATGAACAGCTGCGGAGGCTGTCCCTCGGCAGTCCTGTCCTCGACCACCATCGCACCCGGACGTTGGGGGTCGTCTGACGCGAGACCTCCCGCGATCACGCCACCCACCGCATCCACGTCCAGGTCGGCCGTCCCGAACAGAGGGACGCTCACACCTTCACGGGGCGTCATTCCTGCCGAGGGATCGAGCAGTTCCCGCATGCCGTCGGGCGTGGGCACCAGACTCAGCGCGCCGCTGACGGACTCTCCGGCTCGCGTGCCCTCGGTCGCGACGACCACGAGTCGATACTCGCCGGCCAGGACATCGGCCTCGAGGGAGGGCGAGAGCGCCCCGTCCACCGCTTCGCACGAAGCCGGGTCTCGATCGCCGGCATACTGCTGAGAGTAGCAACCCGCCGTAGCACCAACCGCGGTGATCGCGACGAACGCGACGCGCACGACGCGCCTGCTCAACGCTCATCCTCCAGACGCGCGTCCTCCAGACGACGAACGGTGCCATCAGGCTCGGCGACGTAGATCTGGCCTCGCCAGATATCGTCCCTGAGCTGGATCGGCGGCGAGGACCGGCTGGCGCGGGCGTTGAGAACGATGAAGTAGGGGTCCGCGCGGGCCACGTCCACGTCGTAACCGACATCGGCGAGCGAGCTGATCGTCAGCCGCGAAAGTGGATTGGGAGGCTGGTCGAGGAAGCCCGTCATCAGCTCCGCGTCGAGCACACTCTCGCGCCAGTGTGAGTCGGCGGTCCCGGCACCGCCGATGTTCTCCACCGGGACCTTGTTGCCGGAGTAGAACCCGCCACCCAGAAGGTCGAAGGATCCCAGGGCTTCGGGGCCGGTGAAATGCGGGTCGATGCCACCGCCCCGCGACGGCTGTTGCAGCAGTCCGAGGTCATCCCAGATCACGCCGATCCCCAGAACGTGCCCCATCTCATGAATGATGAGGTCCCTGAACCTCTCGCTGTCGTCGAACTCCAGTGCTTCCAGGTCGCTGGAATCGAACTGCATGAGACCGAGAATCGGCAACCGACTGTCCGAGCGCAGGAAACAGGGCCCCGCCTGCCCCAAGATGCCTCCCGGCCCATCGATGTTGGTGACGGTCGCGAGAATGACCAGGTCGTCCACCGTCTCATTAATCGCTGGCGCGTTGTTCCCACACCGACCGGCCGGCAGGTCGAGTGGAATGTCGGGGAGGCCGAGCGTGATGATCCGCTCCCAGCGCTCCTCGGCGGCGGCGAACGCCTCCACCTGGGACTCCGTGGGCGTGCTTCCCGCGGTGAATCGGATCTCGATATCCATCTCGGGGTCCTCGAAGCGTACCGTTGCGATCCGATTCTCATCCAGCGTCACGACGCAGTCTCCCGTGCCGCTGCAGTCCCCCAGCCATTCCGTGAACTCGTTGCCGAGCTCCGGCGTGGCCATGAGCGTGACATCGGAATCCTGCGCGAAGAATCCGCTGCAGGTGCCCGCAAAGAGATCCCCGCTCAGGTCGCAATCGATCCCGGCGGGCGAGCTCGTCACGTTACCGGCGCCATTGCCCCCACCCGTGACCTTGAGCTGCCGGAAGCCGGCAGGGATGATGGCGAGGGTCACGTTCATCGCCTGGGGTGAATTGTTGGCGTTCGGATCGCTGACCGTGATCTCGGCGGTGTAGTTCCCCGCCGCGAGCCCGGCCGTCGAAATCGACGCCGTGACGGTCTCGGAACCTCCCACGGCCACCGAACCCGAAGCCGGTTCGAGCGAGAGCCAGGACTGGTCGACCGACGCGCTCCAGTTGAGCTCGGCCGCGCCCGTGTTTCTCACATCGAAAGTCTGATCGGCCGGCTCCTGGCCCTCGTCGGTGGTGAAGTCGAGCGTCCCCGGATCGAGCTGGATGATGGGAACCGGCGCCACGGTCAGGCTGACGGCAACGGTCTGCGGACTGTTGGACGCGTTCTCGTCCTCGATCGTGATGTTGCCGGTGTACGTGTTCGCGTCGAGGCCTTCACTCAGTACGGTCACGGTGACGGTGACCGACGCACCGGGTGCCAGCGACCCGAGCACCGGCTGGACCTCCATCCAGGTCCGCTGCTCCGTCGCGACCCAGTTGAGCGTCAAGCCGCCGCCATTCGTGATGCTGAACGTCTGGCTGGCCGGATTGGAGCCTTCGAGCACGTCGAAGTTCAACGCCGTCCTCCCCAGATCGATCACGGCGGCCGGTGCGACGATCAGGTCGATCGACGCGTTCTGCGGATCGGCAGATCCGGTCGGGTCGCTGACCGTGATGGCGCCAGAGTAGTCGCCCGTCGCCAGGTCCGAGCTGGCGATCGAGACCGTGACGTCGACCGAAGCGCCGGGTGCCAGCGAACCGGACGGGGGGCTCACTTCGATCCACTCTTCATCGGCGCTTGCCGTCCAGGACAACGTGAGATCGCCGGGATTCGTGATCGTCAGCGTCTCCGAGGCGTCAGTGCCTTGCGGGGCCTCGACCGTGATGGAGGCGGGAGAGAGCTGAATGGAGGCGGGCTCGACGTCTTCCAGGAACTGGAGACTGGCCACGGCTCCTTCGAACGAGGCCGCGCCGCGGACGAGCACAAACCAGCTGCCCCCTTCGGGATTGAGCAACTCGCAGGTCTCGGTGTTTCCCGACTCCGTCGAGGCACAGTCGAACGAGGTAGTGGTGGGCGGCGTGCCTTGCCGCACGTAGAGGTCGGCGTTTCCCGAGCCGCTGGCGAGCGTGACCCGTAGCAGGCTGGCGACAAGGGCTCGCGAGCCGTTGGTCGATGCCGGCGATGCTGCGCCACCCCCGTCCGTCGGGGCCACGCTGCCGCTGCCGCCGGGCAGATCGTGCTCGAACAGGATCTCGCTCGACGCCTGGCCGCCCAGACCCACGACCGGCGTTCCGTCGCCGAGCGCGAGCGGAGACGTCTGTGTGACGGTCAGCGCGGCGTCGAGGGTCTGAGGCGAATTCGACGCGTTGCCGCTCACCGTGACGGCCGCCTGGTAGGCGCCGGTCCCCAAGATCGTGCCGTTCGTAGTCACGTTGACGGTGGTCGATGAGCCCGCGCTCAGCGAACCGGATGCAGGGGTCGCGTTCACCCACGACCGATCGGCGGAAACGGACCAACTGAGCGTGCCGCCACCGCTGTTCGAGACATCGAAGGAGGCGCTCGTGGCGCTGGAGCCGATCTCCTGTGTCAGCAAGACCGAGGAACTCGAGAGCGAGATGGCCGGCGCCGGAGGGGGCGGGGGCTCGGTCGGGCTGTCGCCGCAGGAGGCCAATCCGACGGCCAACGCCGCGGAGCCGGTCAGGACCGAAGCCGCCGTGCGGAGATTCAGGAGCAGGCTCTTGTTCATCACAGCTGTTCCACGCTCGCGTTGCATCATTCCAGTTCAGAGTTCGGTTTGCGACCGCCGCGGCATCGTCGGCATCGCAGATGGCTACCCCCGTAAACCCCATGAGGTCGCGCCGGCGCAAGATGCGCTCGAGGCTGTCTGATGGCTCGGGAAACACCGGCCTGCGTACTAGGGGAAGAGACCTCATGTAACTCTTGAGAAGCGGCCCCGGCAAGCGGGCACAGCGCGCGGGTCAGCCGGGCGAGGCGGCCCTTCTGCTAGCCCGCCGCGATCGACAATCCCCCCCCGCCTCGTGTTGCCGCCGGCGGTCGCCACCCGAGCGGCGATCGCCAGGCAGGCCACGACATCCGACAGAGGAAGAGAGACGGCCGCGAAGTACTCAGCGAGAGCGGGCAAACCCGCAATCGCACGGCACAGCACGAGCGACCGGTGGAACCTGCGACTCGTCGGCCCGCCTGCTCCTCGATCATCGGAGCACGACACGCACGCCGTTCGGTGCACCGAACGGCCGTGGCCTCCGGTGGGCCTGGTTGGGAATCTGGTCGCTGAGGAGCATCGTGACTACCGGCAGGGAGCGATTTGTGAGAGTTTGTCCGTCGAACTGGCCGGGAGGGTCGAGTGTTCGTTGCGGTCGTCACGCTGGTTTCCATCGGATTCCTGGTTCATCTCGTCCTGAGCCATCGGGAAGCCGTTCGCGGTCTTCACCGTCGAGAGACGGAGAGACCGCCGCGCCTTCGTGCCTACCCGTCGGTCACCGTCGTACGGCCCGTGAAGGGCGCGGACGTCGAACAGGCGGAGAACTTCCGGGCGGCGTTGAATACGGGCTATCCCGGCGAGATCGAGACAATCTTCGTGTTCGAGGACGAGAATGATCCCGCGTGCGCGCTCGCCCGGGATGCGATCGAGCAGCACCGGCGAAGCGGAGGGCACGGTGCCGCGCGCATCGTGTTCGCCGGGAAGCCGCCGGTCGACGTCACCGGCAAGATCAACAACATGATCGCGGGGGAGGCGGAAGCCTCGGGCGAGTACATCGGCTTCGGAGATTCAGACAGTCGACCCGACACACAGGTCCTCATGAATCTGATCGAGCACCTCGACGCCGATGAACGGGCGGGTGCCGCTTTCGCGCCGGCTGTCACGCCCAGCCCACCGCGCACTCCCGGGGACGTCGCCCATCACATCATCCTGAACGCGTACGCACTCGCCAACATGGAGGTCAAAGCCGGCGAGCACCGAGAACTCCCCTTTCTGGTCGGCCAGCTCATGGTGTTCCGCAGGGAGGCGCTCGCGGCAATTGGCGGGGTCGAGTGTGCCGCGGGTCAACTGGTGGACGACATGTACCTGGGAGCCCGCATCGTGGATGCGGGGTATCGCAACATCATAGGCACCCACCCGCTCCATATCATCAACTACGGCTTGGGTTTCGGAGACTTTCTCAGGCTCTGGCGTCGCTGGCTGTTCTTCGGGAGAGGTGGCATGCCGGCCGACTTCGTGTGGCCACTCGTCTTCCGTGCCGTCAGCTTCTTCGCTTCGCTCGCTCTCGCCATCGCCGCGCTGGCGACCGGGCCCGCATGGGCAGCACTCCCGCCTGCCGTCGTGCTGGCCGCCGAGGGGCTTCACCAACTGCGACTGAACCGCGTCTACGGCGGAGCACCCGTTCCCTTCCGGTAC
Source organism: Gemmatimonadota bacterium (assembly GCA_039586095.1). Lineage (GTDB taxonomy): Bacteria > Gemmatimonadota > Gemmatimonadetes > Palauibacterales > Palauibacteraceae > JBDHBD01. The sequence continues at coordinate 91,471 of JBDHLB010000003.1, read as the reverse complement.
GCCGGGATGGCCTGGGTGCCGTTTCCGACCGTGATTCCGATCGGACTGTCCATGTTGCTCAAGCCGGAAGTCGACTGGCGTGGACGTACGTACCGGGTCGATCTGGGCGCCAGGCTGAGTCGAAAGGGAGAATCGGCCAGAGCGGACACGCCGGAGTGAGCAGGTGACGCGCCTGGCAGTCTTCGTCGTGCTGTCCGCAGTAGTCGCCTACATCTCTCGAGGCTCGCTGACGGCCCCGCGCTCCCATGGCTTCTACCGGTTCTTCGCTTGGGAGTGCATCCTCGCCTTGATAGTCCTCAGCTTCGAAAGTTTCGCTCAGTGGTTCGGAGAACCGCTTGCTCCTCACCAGATCGCGTCCTGGTTCCTGCTAGTGGCTTCTCTGGTTCCACTGTTCCCGGCCGTGCGTCAGCTTCGCAGGGAGGGTAGGCCGGGTGATCGAGGCTCCACGGATGGGACACTAATCGGAATCGAGAAGACCACACATCTGGTCACGACGGGTGTCTACAAGCTCATCCGGCACCCGATGTACACGTCGCTATTGCTTCTCGCGTGGGGCGTGTTCCTCAAGAGACCGTCCTGGGAGGCCGCCGGGCTCGCTGCCTTGGCCACCGGCTTTCTGCACGCGACAGCCACTTTCGAGGAGCGTGAGAACACCGAGTACTTCGGGCCGGCGTACAGAGTCTATATGCAGAACACGAAGCGATTCATACCGTTTATCTATTGAACCTCGAGAATCTCCTGTGATGATGAACTCTGACGGCCGAAGCTGGACCCGAGTGCTGATGCGACGTGCAATGATGCTTCTGGGCCTCGCTCTGCTGTTCGGACCCGACGACGCGGAGGCGCAACTCGTCACGCTCGGGGTGGGGGCGCTAGTCGTTCCTTCGAACACGTTCACCGTGCTCGAGCTGCACGCGGCGGGGCCGCCCTACATCGCCGACTTCCGTCCCTATACCACCATCTCGTGGACGGACGCCGACATCACGGAGAGGCCGACGGTGATCGTCGCGGCCGAGTATCAGTACGTTTTCGTGCCCCCCAAGACGTTCGGGCTTAGCTCATCCATCGGACCGGGGTTCGTGATGCTGCCGGTCACCGATTACCGTCCCGAGTTCCAGCTCACGAATTCTCTGGTCGTGTTTCTCCCCATCCCCCGTACTGCCCTCGTTACGCTGGCCTCGTGGCAACCGTTCGACCCCGATGATTGGGCCATCGTGGTCAAGCTGGGCTTCACGCTGTGGTCCGGAATGTGAGGTCGGCTGGCAATTGGGGGCGGCTCGGCCCCGCGCTGTTTTGATCCTCCGCCCGCCTTGCCTACATTTCGTCGATTGACCGCCGCCAGGCCTTGTTCCCATGTGACAGCGTCGTGCCTTGCGGCCGCCGCGAAGGAGTCGTCGAGACCCCGGCATGCCTGATCCGCACGAAATCCTCCACGCCGAGCTGGGCGATCGCTACGAGCTCGATACGCTGATCGGGGAAGGCGGGATGGGAACCGTCTACCGTGCCCGTGATCGGAAGCACGGACGACCGGTGGCGATCAAGACGATCCACCCCGATCTGACCTCCCACCTCGCTCCGGCGCGCTTCAGGCGAGAAATCCACGTCACGGCCAACCTCCAGCACCCTCACATCCTGCCGCTTCTCGACTCAGGCGTGGCCGGAGATCTCGTCTACTTCATCATGCCGTTCGTCGAGGGAGAGAACCTGCGCAACAAGCTGGATCGGGTGGGAAAGCTTCCGGCTGCCCACGTCGTACGCATCGGACGAGACGTCGCGCGGGCGCTCGAGTATGCGCACCGGCGCGGTGTCGTTCACCGGGACATCAAACCGGCGAACATCCTGTGCGGTGAGGACGCGGCCGTCGTCGCGGATTTTGGCATCGCCAAGGCAATCACCGATTTCGGCGGGGATACGCTCACCCGCAGCGGCGTCGTCGTCGGTACGCCGGCCTACATGGCGCCAGAGCAGTACCTGGGCGGCGCCACGGCCAGGGCGGACATCTACTCGCTGGGCGCAGTTCTGTACGAAGCGCTTACAGGATACCCATGGCGCGGAGATGCGCGTCCGCAGTCCCGCTGGGCGGGTGTTCCGGACGAGCTGAGAGCGGTGCTCGAGCGGGCGCTGAAGACGGAGCCCGAGGATCGTTGGCCGAGCGCGGCGGCGTTCAGTGAAGCCCTCAAGTCTGCGAGCGAGGGGCGCAGGGCTACCCCCGCGGCTTCACGAGCGGCGGGCGCCGGGCGAAGCTGGCTCTCACGACTGCAAGCGCGGTTCACGCGCGCGACGCCGGGCGCTCCTCACAGCAAGTCCGTCGCGGTTCTCCCGCTCCAGAATCTGAATCGTGACGAGCACACGGAGTACTTCAGCGAAGGGATCACCGAAGACATCATCGCCCACCTGTCCAAGATCCATGACCTGAAGGTGATTTCCCGGACCTCGGTCATGGGATACAAGGACACGGATCTTACGCTCAAGGAGATCGGCGAACAGCTCAACGTGGCGACCGTGCTCGAGGGGAGCGTGCGACGGTCAGGGGATCGCGTCCGGATCGTCAGCCAGCTGATCGACGCGGCAACCGACGACCACCTGTGGGCGGAAACATACGATCGCCAGGTTACGGACATCTTCGCGATCCAGAGCGAGGTCGCACAGCGAATCGCCGAGGCGCTTCACGCGACCATCTCAACCAGCGAGCTCTCGATGATCCAGCGGCTTCCGACACAGGACGTCGAGGCCCACGAACTCTACATCAAGGGGCGGTATTCGTGGAATCGGCGGACTCGGGTCGGCCTGGAGGACGCCGAGGAGAAATTCCGGAGCGCGATCGGGCGGGATCCCATGTATGCCCCCGCGTACGCCGGGCTGGCGGATACGTATCTCCTCCTGGGTTCGTACGGATACATGCCCGAGGTCGAGGCGCTGACGAAAGCGAGAGTCGCCGTCGATCGAGCGCTGGAGCTCGACGAGCGGCTGGCGTCGGCGCACGCCTCACGGGGCCAGATCCTCCGCACGGAACGGGACTGGAAGGCAGAGGAGGAGGAGTACCTCCGGGCGATCGAGCTAGACCCCAACTACGCCACGGCCCATCAGTGGTACGCCACACTACTCGCTGCCCTGGGCCGCCACGAGGAGGCGCGGGAGCAGGTATTGCGCGCCGGGGAGCTGGACCCGCTGTCGCACGCGATCCGCGTCACGACGGGGATCGTTCGCTTCATGGCCCGTGACTACGCGGGCGCCCTGGCTGATTTTCGCCACACGGTCGACCTGGAGCCGCGCTTCTTTTCGGCCTATGCCTGGCTCATCCTCCTCCTGCCGCTGTTGGGACGCGACCAGGAAGCGCTCGACGCGTTCGAAAAGGTGGTCGAGCTGCGGCCCGACGTACCGTATTGGGGGTTCGCCAAGGCGGAGATCCACGCGGTGGCCGGCAAGCGGGCTGAGGCGCTCGCCGCCTTGAGCGAGCTGAAGGAAGAGTGGTACGATCCCACCGTGCACGGCATTATCTATGCATTGCTGGGCGACGCGGACCGCGCCTTCGAGCATCTGGAGGAATCGCTGGCGGATCGATCCTGGCGCCTGTTCGTCCTGCAGAAGAACCTGCTGTTCTACATGAAGGTCGGTCCCTGGTTCGACGCGATACGAGACGACCCGCGTTTCGAGGGCCTGCTGCGCCGCATGAGTTTTACGGCGTAGGACCTGGCCTCGTATCCACCGGATGGCGCGGCGCCCCATGACCCCAGCCAGCGACGTACCGGTATGGGACGAGCTGCCGAAGGTGGCAGATCCCATCTATCGGATCGATGAGCGGCCGTCCACCTGGTGGGAGTCGCTCCTCTACGGGTGGCAGCATACACTGGTCGACATCTCACCCTTCGTGCTGCCGCTGGCCGTAGCTGCCGCGATCGGCATGTCCGCCTCCGAAGAGGCACGGTTCATCAACTTCTGCCTGTTCTCGATGGGCGTCGCCACCCTGCTGCAGACGACGATCGGCAATCGGCTGCCGATCATTCAGGGTCCATCGGCCACGCTGACCGGCACGCTCGCTCCGGTCGCCGGGCAGCTGGGGCCCGCCGCGATGTGGGGCGGCGCGTTCGTCGGCGGCCTGGTGGAGATGGCCGTCGGCGGGTCACGCGTGCTCAGCATGCTGCGCCGTCTCTTCCCGCCGGTGGTGGCGGGTACGGTCGTGCTCACGATCGCGCTGGCGCTCGGTCAGGTGGCCATCCGACTGCTGGTCGGCGACGGCGACGTGCTGAACTTTCTGCTCGCCGCGGCCGTGATCGCGCTCGTTTTCGCGCTCCAGGTGCTGGGGCGAAGCGTGTTCGGCGGAATCCTGGCGCGAGCTTCGATCTTTCTCTCCATCTGGGTGGTCGGGCTCGGCCTCGGAGGTGCGCTCGGCCAAGTCGACTGGGCGCTCGTGTCCGAGAAAGCGTGGATCTCTCTCCCAGGGCTGTTCCCGTACGGCGGTCCGGGCTTCGGGTGGGAGTTCGCCGGCGCCGCCATCCTCGCCGTGCTGGCCGGGTATTTCGGGTCGATGGTCGAATCGCTCGGCGACTACGCGGCCACGTGCGCCGTCACGGACGAGCCCTACACGGTTCGACACATGAACCGTGGCATCTTCGCCGAGGGGCTCGGAAGCGCCCTGGCTTCCGTTTTCGGAGGACTTCCCTGCACGAGCTACACGCAGAACATCGGGATCATCGCGGCCACACGGGTGGCGAGTCGATTCGTGGTGCAGATCGCGGCTGTGTTCCTTCTCCTGTACGGGCTCAGCCCCAAGTTCGGCGCGCTGCTGGTCGCTATGCCAAGGTCTGTGCTGGGCGGCGTGTTCGTCATCGTGTGCGGGATGATCGCCGTGTCGGCCATCCGGCTCCTGCAGGCGGCGCCGCGGACGACTGAAAATCATCTGGTTGTCGGCACGACGTTGATATTGGCCATCGGCCTGCCCTCCTACCTCCGGTTCTCGCTCGGGAGGGAATGGATCGAAGCCTTGCCGACGATCGTGGGAATTCTGATCGCGAACGAGGTGGTGCTCGCCGTTCTATTGGGAGTCGGGCTTCATGCGGCACTCAACCTCGTACCACGCCAGGGTGACGCCGAAACGCCCTGACACCTGCCACCGCGAGGACGCGTGGCACTCGATTGCCAGCGCCGCTGCGGGCATCTAACCTGTTCTTCTGTCCGCGTCGCATCCCTTCGCCCGGCGGAGACCCGCAGCGGCCTCCGGTCAGGAGCGACGGGGGACAATCGGTCCGATAGAGAGCGGAGCCAGCGCGTGCGCGAGCTTCACACGATCCAGCTGACGGTGAACGGCGTTCGTCACGAGCGGTCGGTCGAACCGCGCCTCCTCCTGAGTGATTTCCTCCGACAGGATCTCGAGCTGACCGGCACGCATGTCGGGTGCGAGCACGGCGTCTGTGGTGCGTGTACCGTGCTGATGAACGGCGAAGCGGTTCGTTCCTGTTTGATGTTCGCCGTTCAGGCCGACGGCGCAGAGCTCACGACCGTGGAGGGGCTGGCGGACGGGGCGCACGGGGCAGCCGCCGCCACGGAGGGGGTGGCCGAGGAGGCGCCCCTTCACCCGCTGCAGGCGGCCTTCCACGAGGCCCACGCCCTGCAGTGCGGCTTCTGCACCCCCGGCGTGCTCCTCACCCTGATTCCCTTTCTCGAAGAGAACCCCGATCCGGATGAGCCCGAGATCCGCGAGGCGCTGTCCGGAAATCTTTGTCGCTGCACCGGATACCAGAGCATGGTCGAGGCGGTGAGGGCGGTGGCGGAAGGGGCGGACCGCGGGGAAGGGGCCTAACGATGAGCGCGGCGTTCTTCGGGGCTCCCGTCCCCCGCAACGAGGATCATCGACTGCTCACCGGACAGGCCCTGTTCGTGGACGACGTGCAGCTGGAGGGGATGCTCCACGTCGCGTTCCTGCGAAGCGACTATGCGCACGCGCGCATCACGAGCCTCGACGTGTCGGCGGCTCGTGAGTCCGACGGCATAGTCGCGGTCTACACGGCGGCGGACCTGGGAGAGTACTGGCAGCCCGGGCCGCTCCTCGTCCCGCCTCAGCCCATCGAGCGGCTGGAGTTTCACTGCGCAACTCAGGTCCCGCTGGCGAAGGACAAGGTGCGGCACGTGGGAGAGCCGATCGCCGCCGTGGTCGCCCGTAGCCGGTACGAGGCCGAGGATGCCCTGCCCCTCATCCAGGTCGAGCTGGATCCGCTCCCGGCGGTCGCCGACCCCGTAGGCGCCCTCGAGTCCGACGCTCCGCGCATCCATGAGCAGTTCGAATCGAACCTGGCCGCGCACGCGATCCAGGAGAAGGGCGACTACGCCTCGATCGTCGAACAGGCGGCGCTCGTGGTCCGTCGCCGATTGCTCCACGACCGGGGCGCCTCCGCCCCGATGGAGAATCGGGGTGTGGTGGCGAGTTGGGATCAGAAGTCCGGCGAGCTCACCGTGTGGGACACCACACAGGCCCCGATCCCCATCCGGAACGGCCTGGCAAGCATGCTCGGCCTGCCTGAACACCAGGTCCGCGTGATCGCTCCGTTCATCGGGGGCGGATTCGGACCGAAGATCATGATGTTCTACCCGGAGGAGGTCCTGCTCCCCTGGATTACCATGCAGCTCGGTCAGCCGGTGAAGTGGATCGAGGACCGCCAGGAGAGCTTCTTCGCGACCACCCAGGAGCGGAATCAGGTCCACGAAGCGGAGCTGGCCGTGGACGCCGAGGGTCGCATCCTCGGGGTGCGCGATTCGTTCGTGTACGACGCGGGCGCCTACAACCCGTACGGTCTCACGCTTCCTATCAACACCCAGTGCACGCTCCTCGGCCCGTACGTGGTGCCGAACTACTACAGCGAGTTCCGCGCGGCGTTCACCAACAAGCCCATCGTGAGCCCCGTCCGCGGAGCGGGCCGTCAGCCGGGCGTGTTCGTCATGGAGCGCTTGCTGGACCTCGCGGCGCGCGAGCTCGGGATCGACGTGACCGAGATTCGGCGGCGCAACTTCCTGCCGCCGGACGCCTTTCCGCACGATCACGGGATTATCTATCAGGACTCGGCTTCCCTCGTGTACGACAGCGGCAACTACGAGCCGGCGCTCGATCGGGCGACCGAGATGATCGATTACGCACGGTTTCTGAGCGAGACCCAGCCAGCCGCCCGGGCCGAAGGACGGCATGTGGGCATCGGCATCGTGTCGTACGTGGAGGGCACGGGCATCGGCCCGTACGAGGGCGCTCGGGTGAGCGTCGAGCCCAGCGGACGGGTCAGCCTGGCGACCGGCGTGGGAACGCAGGGCCAGGGTCACTTCACCTCTTTCGCGCAGATCGTCGCTGACCAGCTCGGCGTCGAGGTGACGGACGTGGAGGTGGTGACCGGGGACACGGGCAAGTTCCACTGGGGAACCGGAACGTTCGCCAGCCGCGGTGCGGTTGTGGCTGGCAACGCCTGCCACGCGGCGGCCGTCGCGTTGCGCGAGAAGATTCTGGAGCAGGCTGCCCAGGAACTGGAGGCGGAGCTGGCGGATCTCGAGCTTGTCGCGGGCACCGTCCGCGTGAAGGAGGCGCCCGGCCGATCGATCGCGTTCGGCGAGTTGGCCGTGCTGGCAAACCCGCTGCGAGGCGCGGTGAGGCCGGGAACGGAGCCCGGGCTCGAGGCCACGGCCTACTTCGGTCCCGAAAAGGGCAGCACGGCCAGCGGAGTCCACGCCATGATCGTCGAGGTGGATCCCGAGACGGCCATGGTCGACGTGCAGCGCTACGTGGTCGTGCACGACTGCGGCAGAGTGATCAATCCGACCATCGTGAGAGGACAGATCATCGGCGGAGTGGCCCACGGGATCGGAAACTGCTTCTACGAGCAGCTCGTGTTCGACGAGAACGCGCAGCTTCAAAACGCGTCGTTCATGGACTACCTGATCCCCACCGCCACGGATGTGCCGCCCGTCGACACGGACCACGTGGTGACCCCGTCCCCGTTCAACCCGCTGGGGATCAAGGGAGCCGGCGAGGCCGGTGCGATCCCGACCAACCCGCTGTTCGCCCAGGCGGTCGAGAACGCGCTCCAGATGCCGGGTCTGGAGATTCTCGAGATGCCGATCAGCCCGAACCGGCTGTTCGAGCTGTTGGAAGCGGCGCGCGAGACGGGCTGACTCGCTTCAGAAGGGAGCGGATAGAGCGTGGAGATCCAGTCGGAGTTCCTGTTCAGCGGTCCGCGCGACGAGCTGTGGGTGAACCTCATGGACCCCGCCGTGCTGGCCAAGGCGCTCCCGGGCACCAAGCTGGAGCGCGTCGACGAGGATCGGTACGTGGGCGAGATGGAGGCGACCGTGGGTCCGGTCACGGCGGCCCGCTTCGACGTGGCGATCGAGCTGGTCGACAAGGTCGTGCCCGAGAGCTTCACGATGCGGGTCGACGGAAAAGGAGCTGCCGGCTTCACGAAAGGCACGGCGCACGTGCAGTTGGCGGAGCAGGGCCCGGACGAAACCCTGATGAAGTACACGGCCGACCTCCAGGTCGGCGGTCGGATCGCCGGGGTGGGTCAGCGGCTGCTCGATTCCGTGGCGAAGAGCATGTCCCACCAGGGCCTGGAGGCGATCAACCGGCACCTGCAGGGGGAAGCACCTCCCGAGGCCGCAGCACCCGTTCAGCTGCTCTCCCGACCCGTCGTGCTGGCGATCGGGATCGTCGTCCTCGCGGTCCTTCTCGTGTTGTTGCTGTGAAGCCCGCCCCGTTCCGGTACTTCCGGCCCGACACGGCTGACGAGGCCCTGGAGCTCCTGGCCGAGTACGGCTCGCAGGCGAAGCTGCTGGCCGGCGGGCAGAGTCTCATCCCCACCATGAACTTTCGGCTCTCCCAGCCGGCCGTCCTGATCGATCTCAACCGGCTCGGCGACCTCGCATGGATCGAGGAGGCACGACGAGGTTTGAAGATCGGCGCGATGACCCGCCAGCGGGCGGCGGAGCGCAGCGATGCCGTCCGCAGCGGCGCCCCGCTGCTTTCCGAAGCGATCCCCTTCATCTCCCACCCCCAGGTGCGCAATCGAGGCACGATCGGCGGGAGTCTGGCCCACGCCGATCCGGCGGCAGAGCTTCCCGCCCTCATGGTCGCTCTGGACGCGCAATTCCTGGTGAGAAACCGAGGCGCTGAACGCCGTGTACCCGCGGCCGACTTCTATACGGGCCTGTTCGCCACGGCCCTCGCCGAAGACGAAATGCTGCTCTCGGTCGAAGTGCCCAAAGTGCCAAAACGGACCGGCTGGGCGTTCGAGGAGATCTCACGGCGACACGGGGACTACGCGCTGGTCGGAGTCGCCACCACGCTCACGCTTGACCGAAAAGGGCGCTGCGACGACGCGCGCATCGTGTTGCTGAGCGTGGGTGAAGGGCCGGTCACGGCCTCAGAGGCGGTGGCGGGCCTGAAAGGGCAGGAGCCCACGACCGATGCGGTTCGTCTGGCCGCTGAGGTCACCGCGACGCGAGACATCGACCCGCCGTCCGACATCCACGCCTCGTCCGCCTACCGTCGGCAGCTCGCACGCGTGCTCACCTCGCGGGCCCTCACCCGGGCGGCTGCTCGGGCTCGCGGCGAACGGGGCTCAGCGGGCGAGGCTCGGTGAGGGAACCAACAGCCTCGAACCGGCTGGCGAACCGCGACCTCGCCCCCACCGCGCCGGATCACCGAACGTGGAACTTCTGGCACTTCGCGTCCCTGTGGGTCGGGATGAGCGTGTGCATCCCCACGTACATGATCGCCGCGAGCATGATCGAGGCGGGCATGACGTGGTGGCAGAGCCTGCTGGTGATCTTCCTCGGCAACGCGATCGTGCTCGTGCCGATGCTGGTCAACGCGCACGCGGGGACACGGTACGGCATTCCGTTTCCGGTGTTCTCGCGCGCCTCGTATGGGTTGAGCGGTGCACATATCCCGTCCCTGGCCCGCTCGGTCGTCGCCTGCGGCTGGTTCGGCATCCAGACCTGGATCGGCGGGCTGGCGATCAACGCGCTCCTCGGCATCCTGTGGCCGGCCTGGCCGGGGATCGGCGGTGCGTGGTCCTTCATGGGTTATGGACTTTCGCACTATCTGAGCTTCCTGCTCTTCTGGCTCATCAACGTGTACTTCGTGTGGGCCGGCACGGAGAGCATCAAGTGGCTCGAGACGTTGGCGGCGCCGTTCCTGATCGCCATGGGTCTTGCCCTGTTGGCCTGGGCGGCGGGCAGCGTGGGCGGGATCGGCGCCATCCTTCGTCAATCGGAGGCCCTGGCGCGTACGACCCAGCAGCGCCCTGCGCTGGAATTCGCGCTGGTGCTGTTCGTCCCGTGGCTCACGGCGATGGTCGGCTACTGGGCGACTCTCGCCCTGAACATCCCGGACTTCACGCGCTATGCAGTCAGTCAGCGCCAGCAGATGACCGGACAGGCCCTCGGTCTGCTGGTCACCATGCCGCTGTTCTCGTTCATCGGGATCGCGGTGACCGGGGCCACGCTCATTCTGTACGGGGAAGCGATCTGGAATCCGGTGGACCTGCTCGCCCGGTTGTCGGCCGAGCGCGACAGCGTGCTGCTGGGTCTCGTCTCGCTGTTCGTCGTCGCCGTGGCCACGCTCAGCACCAACATCGCGGCCAACGTGGTCGCACCGGCCAACAGCTTCTCCAACCTCAAGCCGAGTGTGATCAGCTTCCGCATGGGTGGGCTGGCGGCGGCGCTGCTGGGCATCCTCATCTTCCCCTGGAAGCTGCTCGACCTCTACCAGACGTGGCTGATCAGCTACTCGGGGCTGCTGGGCGCCGTGGCGGGGGTCATCGTGTGCGATTACCTGGTGGTTCGCCGTACGCGACTCGATGTGGAAGCTCTGTACACGGAAGGTTCGGCGTACTCATTTCGGAGTGGTGCGAACCCTTGTGCCGTCGTCGCCACGGTGGCCGGAGTGGGGGTCGCGCTGCTGGGGCTGGCTGCGCCTGCCCTGCGCTTCCTGTTCGACGGCGCCTGGTTCAGCGCGACGCTGGTGTCCGGGCTTGTTTATTGGCTGCTGATGCGCGCGAGCACGTCCCGATGATACCTGGAGCAAGCAGCCACGTGCTGTCGGAGAGCACGGAATGCCCAAGCCGCTAGAGGGCCTCAGGGTCCTGGACATGACGCGGGTCCTCGCCGGCCCCTACTGCACGATGATGCTGGGTGACATGGGGGCGGACGTGGTGAAGGTCGAACGGCCGGGGGCGGGCGACGACACGCGAGGCTATGGCCCGCCGTTTATCCGTGGCGAGAGCGCCTATTTCATGAGCGTCAATCGCAACAAGCGCAGCCTGACGCTCGATCTCAAGCGACCGGAGGGTCTCGAGCTGCTGCGCAAACTGCTCGAGAGGGCTGACGTGCTCGTCGAGAACTTCCGGCCCGGCACGATGGCGGCGTTCGGGTCCGGTTATGAGCAAGCGAAGCAGCGCAATCCGCGCCTCGTCTACTGCTCGATCTCGGGGTACGGGCACACAGGGCCCAAAAGCGAGTTGCCCGGCTACGATCTGATCATCCAGGGCGAGGGAGGCATCGCCAGTCTGACAGGGGATCCGGACGGTCCGCCGTTCAAGGTCGGGACCTCGCAGGCCGACATCGTATCGGGTCTGCTGGCCTTGCAGGGGATCTTGCTGGCTTTGTTCACGCGCGAGCGAACGGGGCAGGGACAGCTGGTCGACATCGGCATGCTCGACGGCCAGGTCGCGTTGCTCACGTATCAGGCCGGCATCTACTTCGCCACGGGCGAGAGCCCCACCCGCATCGGCAACAAACACCCATCCATCTCCCCGTATGAGACGTTCCGCTGCGCGGACGGTTACGTGAATGTCGCCTGCGGCAACGAGCGCCTGTGGCAACGGTTCTGCGATGCGGCCGGCCTCGGCGACCTGCCGGAAGACCCACGCTTTCGCACGAATGCGGACCGGGTGGCACACGCCGATGCGCTGCATGCCCTGCTGGAGCCCGTCATGATGGGAAGAGGCGCGACCGACTGGATCGACAGGCTCCGGAGCCGCGGCATCCCGTGTGGGCGCATCAGGACAGTGCAGGAAGTCTGCGAAGACCCGCAGGTGCTCGCTCGGGATATGGTCGTGGCGCTGGAGCACCCGGAGGCGGGGCCCATTCGAGTCACGGGTGTGCCGATCAAGCTCTCTGACACGCCCGGCGCGGTCGAGGCACCGCCGCCGTCGCTGGGCCAGCACACGGCCGAGGTTCTGTCCGATTGGCTGAACATGAGTGAGGCTGACGTGGACCACCTGCGCGACGAAGGCGTCGTGTAGGAGGTTGGCACTCGGAGCCGGGTCGTCGCAGGGGACCGCCGCCTGCCGCCTCGATGACAACAACGGAGAGTCGAAATGAAGCTATACGATCTTTCTCAACCGCTGAATCAGGACGTGTTCTTCTGGCCCTACTATCCGCCGTTCGAAGTGAAGTACATCAAGCGGAAGGCGGAGCACGGGGTGAACGCCCAGTACATCCAGACCTCGAATCACATGGGGACCCACCTGGACGCGCCCCGTCACTTCGTGACCGGCGGGATGACGATCGACGAGATCCCGCTCGATTGGCTCTATGGACCGGGCGTCATCGTCGATTTGACCGAAGAGATGGACGATGTGGCCGCGTACACGCCGGAGATGATCGACAGCCGGGTCGAGGTCCGGGAGGGCGACATCGTGCTGCTCCATACCGGCTGGCACCGGTACGCGCAGTTCGGGGCGGAGGCCGACGAGGAGCGATACGTCCACCGCCACCCGGGCGCGCACCCGGACATGGTGCCGTGGCTGCTCGAGAAGAAGGTTCACATCTGGGGCGTGGACGCCGTCTCTACAGACCACCCTATGGACCTGCCCATCGGACGCTTCCTCGGGAAGGGCACGTTCGGACACTGCGACCGGGTGCGGGCGCTGACCGAGGAGAAGTTCGGGGGCAAGGAAGCCGTGGACCGGCTGTTCCCCGACGAGGACTACCAGCTCACTCACAACAAGCTGTTCCCGTACAACTGCATGCACGTGGAGAACCTGGGGGGCTCCATCTCCGCTCCGGAGCTGCAGAACCGCCGGCTGACGCTCGGCGTGTTTCCGTGGAACTTCAAGGGCGGCGAGGCGGCCTTCGCCCGGGTGATCGCGTTCGTCGAGGAGTAGCCGCTGCGAAGGCAAGAACTCGCAGGTCGAGCGCGGGTGGAAGATGAACGAGGCCAGCGTACGGTGAGCGACCACACTGACATCGCGCGCCTCTCCGCAACGGAGCTCCGGCGCCGAATCGGGGTCGGCGAGCTGTCGCCCGTCGAGGTCGTGGAGGCTTGTCTCGCCCGGATCGAGCGCCACAACGAGCTGATCAACGCGGTCGTCACGTTGTCGGAGACCGCCCTCGATGAGGCTCGAGCACTTGCGCGTCGAGCCGTTGATGCCGAGTCGCGCGGCGAGAAGCCGGGGCTCCTGCAGGGACTTCCCGTGGGGATCAAGGACGTGACCCCCGTCGCCGGGATGCGCACCACGTACGGCTCACCGCTGTACGCCGAACACGTGCCGACCGAAGACGCCCTGGTGGTGCGCCGGCTGCGCGAGGCGGGGGCCATCGTGCTGGGAAAGACCAACACGCCGGAGTTCGCTGCCGGGGCAAACACGTTCAACGAGGTGTTCGGTCGAACACGAAACCCATGGGATCCAACGCTGAGCGCCGGTGGATCCACCGGCGGCGGCGCGGCGGCGCTGGCCAGCGGGATGGTCGCACTGGCCCAGGGCACGGACCTGGGCGGTTCGTTGCGGATTCCGGCGTCGTTCTGTGGCGTCGTGGGCCTGAGGCCTTCACCCGGTCTCGTCCCGACCTATCCGACAGACCTCGTGTGGGATGACCTCGACGTCACAGGGCCGATGGCGCGGACGGCGGAGGACGTCGCGCTTATGCTTCAGGCGATATCCGGTCCCAGTCCCCTGTCACCGGTCGTGCAGCCGACCAGGGGTCGCGACTTCATCGGTGCGGTGCGCCGTGGCCCGGCGGATGGTCTGCGGGTTGCCTACGTGCGCGACCCCACCGGCCTGGGGTTCGAGTCCGAGGTGGAGCCGGTGTGCCGGAGCGCGGCGGAGGCGCTGGACGGGAACGGAGCGACTGTCGAAGAGGTCGAGCTCGATCTTTCCTACGCCTTCGACGCGTTCCTCGCGATCCGGGGCCGCTGGATGGTCGCCTCCCACGTCAGCCGGCTCGATCGGCTGAACGAATTGGGAGAGAACCTGCGAGGAAACATCGAAGTGGGGCTCGCCGTGACCGCTGAACAACTCGCCGCCGCGGAACAGGCCCGGGGACGGCTGTGGCGCGAGATGGACCGGACCTTCGAGCGCTTCGACCAGGTGCTGACGCCCTGCGTGGCCGTGCGACCCTTCCCGGCCGAACAGAACCACCCCGAAGAAGTCGGGGGCCGGCGCATGAAGAGCTACATTGAGTGGTTCGCGCCCACTTTCATCTTCAGCCTCAGCGGGCTCCCGGTCGCGTCCGTGCCGTGCGGGCTGGACAGCGGGGGGCTGCCAGTGGGCCTTCAGATCATCGGCCCGCCGCGAGGCGAAGAGGCGGTGCTGGCCCTCGCCGGCAGAGTCGAGGCGCTTCACCCGATCGGGCATCCCAATATGTAGAATCGCCGCCGTAGAATCGGCGCCGCTTCAGGGTTCGCGGCGAAAGGGGGCGCTAGGTCGCTGTCGCGATCGAATCGGAGCGCTTTTGCGGCTCTGGAAGCGGCCGTCTGGGTCGCTTCGGTTCCCGCTCGGATTCGGGCAAGCCGTGGCACTTCTTGACCTTGCGTCCGCTGCCGCACGGGCAGGGATCGTTGCGACCCGCCTGCGCCACCGCCGCGGCCAGCTTGGCTTCCTCCGCCGCCAGTATCTGCATCACCTCCGTGGCCGGCCGTTGTCGGCGCAAGAGACCCGCCATGATCTTCATCGGGAAGTCGACGTGGTGGAAGAAGTGCTTGAATCCCGCACACAGGTAGTTCAGCCCGGGCTCCCCATCCGGGGTCAGCGTGAAACGGTTCTTCGGACACTCGCCGTGGCAGGCGAAGCGCACATCACAATCCAGGCAATACTGCGGCAGCGTGTCCCGCTTGTCCTGACCGAACTTCAGCTGCTGATCCGAGGCGACCATTTCGGACATGTGCACGTCCTGGATGTTGCCCAGGTGATAGTTCGGCTCCACGAAATGGTCACAGGCGTAGAGGTCTCCGTTGTGCTCGATGGCCAGCCCCACCCCGCAGGTCTCGTTGAAGACGCACATGCCGGACGAGTCCATTCCGAGCCAGTTCCTCAACGCCGCTTCGAACGTCTGGATGTAGACTTTGCCGACATCGTTGCGGACCCACTCGTCGAAGATCGTGCTCAGGAAATGGCCGAACTGCTCCGGCTCGACCGAGCGATCGGAAACGGTCGATCCCTCCTGGCATAGCGCCCGGCCGGTCTCGTCGATGCGCTCCACGACCGGGATGAACTGGATCCAGTCGGTGCCGGCCTCGTCACGCAGGAAGTGATAGACCTCCAGCGGGTAATCTCCGTTAGCCCGGTTGACGGTGGTGAGGAGGTTGTACTCGACCTCGTGCTTCTGCAGCAGCCGCAAGCCTCGCATGACCTTGTCGAACGTCGGCTGCCCGCCTTTGTCGAGCCGGTAGATGTCGTGCAGCCAGCCCGGTCCGTCGATGCTGAGCCCGATCAGGAAGTCGTGCTCCTTGAACAGTTCGCACCACTCGTCGTCGAGCAGCGTGCCGTTCGTCTGCATGGTGTTCAGGAAGGTCATCCCGGGGCGACGGTACTTCTCCTCGAGCTCCATCGCCCGGCGATAAAAGGCCGGTCCCATCAGGGTCGGCTCGCCCCCCTGCCAGGCCACGGTCACCTGATTCGTCTGATGGGACTCAATCAGCTGGCGGATGTAGCCCTCCAGCATCTCGTCCGACATGCGGAAGCGGCTGTCGGGATACAGCAGTTCCTTGTCGAGGAAGAAACAGTACGCGCAGTCGAGGTTGCACTGCGCACCGGTGGGCTTGGCCAGCAGATGAAAGGCCGGCGGCATGTGCACCGGCAGCTTCACCCTGCGGCCGCTCTCGGCTTCGGTCGAGTCGCTGTGTGCGGATTCCGCCATGTTGCCTGGTTTCCCTCTCCCCCGCAGGAGTTTCCGCTCGAGTTTGATCGTGAGTGATGTGGGGCTACACCGTGCCTGGACGTGGGCTCCGCCCGGCACTGTGGTGTCAGGAAATCCGTCAGATCACGGGCCGTAATGCTCCGCGTACGCCAAGAGCGCCTGCCTGAAGAGCTCGATCGGCGGCCGTACCAGGCCCGCGCCAATCTGGCCGACGCCGGGCTCGCGGTGCGCGATCCCCGTGTTGACGCGGGGCGGCAGATCCAGCTCTACGACCTTGCGGATGTCGATCCCCGTCGGCGTACCCCGAAAGTCGAGTGGCGGGATCGTGAAGTGTTCGTGCTCGGCCTCGCAGATCTCATACATCTCGAGCGTGGCGTGTAACGCGTCCTGCGGCGTCCCGCTCACGAAGCTCACGATGGCCGGCGCCGAGGCCATGGCAAAGCCGCCGCTCCCGGCTGTCTCGGTGATCGTGCTGTCTCCTATGTCGGGGTTCGCGTCGGCCGCCGTGTACCCCGTGAAGTACAGGCCATCGGGGGTGGCCGAAGGGGCCGTGAACCACCGGTCGCCGAGGCCGCTCACCCGAATCCCGAAGTCGGTCCCGTTGCGGGCCATCGTTGTTACGACGGTGCTTCCTTCTATCCCGTGGGCCGCGTCCGCCATGCTCTTGCAGGCCGCCATCACGGGGTTGAGCACGCTGAGCGCGTTGTCACCCAAAAAGCTCAGCACCTCCGCTTCCACCGTGCTGTCGGCCGCCGTCTTCGCGATGAGGGGCGCGAGGAGTTTCAGAAAAATCAGCGAGCCGGCCTTGTTCCGGTTGTGGCCTTCGTCACCCATGTGAAGGGCCTCTGCAAGCAACGCTCGCAGGTCGAGCCCCTCGCCCTCGGCCAGCGCGTCGGCCAGGACGGGGGCCAACACCTGGTTCATCCAGCGCAGCCGGTCCAGCACATCCGGGCTGTATGCACCATAGCGCAGCACTTTCCCGTAACCCTCGTTCAGGTTCGAGAAGGCCACGTTGCCGTCGGTCACGTTCTCGACCACGTACACCGCCATGGAAGGCGAGGTGACGCCGGCCATCGGACCGACGGCCTGATGGTGGTGACAGGGCTCCCATTCGATCTCTCCGCCTTCGATCGCGGCGACGGCTTCCGCCTCATCCTCGGCCAGGCCTTCAAACAGCAACGCTCCGATCATCGCTCCGCGCAGCGGGCCGGAGGCGCGTTCCCATTCGATCGGTGGGCCGGCGTGCAGAAGCAATCGGTCGTGCATACCGGGAATGGCGTCCAGTGCCGTGGAGACGGTCGTGAGGATCGGCCGGGCGGCCATCATCCGGTCCACCGCAGTGCGATTCGCCTGTTCTATGTTCACGCGTGTCTCCTCCCTGACTGCTGCTGGGGCCTAGGCCCCTATCGCAGCCGCATCTTGTCGAGAATCGCCATCAGCGTCTCGTCGCCTCCCGCCGGCGGCCTCCAGTCGACGTGGATCGCCTTGGCGTCCTGAGCGAGTAGACTCTCGTAGAACGACTCGAGCCCCACGTTGATCGCGCTCACGGGCGCCTGCAGGTCGGCCAGGTCGACGGGGTGGGTTGCAGGCGTGGGCGGTGCCGTCTCGCAGGCGGCGGTGCGTCTCAGTGGTGGCTGTGTCCCGGGCCTGGCGCTTTCGGCGCCAGTTGCGCCGAGCGTGTCGCGCACGAGAGAGAGCGCTTCTCCGAGATCGTATCGCACGTGCGCGCCTGCTCGTGACAGAATGTCGGCCTGCATCTCGATGTCTTGGTGGTCTTCGTCGGTCCCGATGAGCAGCGCCACGATGTCAAGGTCCGGCCTGTGCGCAGCCGATTCGATCGCCGGGGCCAAGGCGCTGGCGGGATCGGGATGCGCGCCATCACCGAGCACGACATCCAACAGTACAACGCGCACCTCGGGGTCGTCCGTCTCCTGCTCGAGCCGTCGGATCCGCAAGTCATGGTCGATCATCGGGTGGGGCCGCCCCACCGTGAACTCATCCGCGCCCAGGTCGAGAATCGTGTGCCCGAGGCTGCGGCCCGGCTCAGGCAGTGGCTCGACGCGTTCGGCTGCGATGTTGGATCTGAGCGGCACCAGATCGCGCAGCATGAGCACCGCCTCGGACGCCAGCGTACCGCCGGCGAACAGAGCCCGCAGGCAGCCGCCCGCGCCTCCCGCTTCAGCCGACAGAGACGATGGGGACCCGTCAGCGATTGGCTTGAGCCTGACGACGGGTGGGGCGGAAGCGCCCCGCGCAGTCGCCTCGTTATCCAGTAGCTCCAGCGCCCGTTCGCCCGCTTCACGGAGACTGGTGGCGACGTGCAGGTTGCCTTCTCCGGTCAGAGAAGGAGCGTCGCCCTGGAAGTAGAGCACGACGGGCTTGCCGGTCGCGCCGGCCACTGCCAGAACCTTGCCGGTCACCTCGGGTGCCGGAGGCTTCGAGACGAGCACGATCACTCGCGTTTCCGGATCCCGGGACAGGAGCTCGAGCCCCTGGATGGCAGTGATTGCACCCACTTTCGCCGACAGGTCACGACCGCCGGTCCCGATCGCGTGCGACACGCCGGCGCCGGCCGCGTGCACATGGGTGGAGATCGCCTGAAGCCCCGTCCCGGAGGCCGCTACCAGGCCGATTCCACCGCGTCGCACCCGATTCGCGAAGCCGAAGCCGACACCGTTCAGAATGGCCGTGCCGCAGTCCGGCCCCATCACCAGCAGGCCGCGTTCCCGGGCCGATCGCTTCAGCTCGATCTCCTGGTCCAACGGCACGTTGTCGCTGAACAGGAAAACGTGCCGGTTCAAGTCGAGGGCCTGGCGGGCGACCCTCGCCGCGTGGCGACCCGGCACGGAGACGAGCACCCACCGGGCGTCCGGCCGTTGCCTGGCGGCCGAGGTGAGCGTCCGGGGGCGAAACTCTCCGGTTTCCGTGGCGCGACGGCGAGCCAGCAGCTCGTCCACCCTCCCGAGCGCCGCGGTGGCCGCTTCCTCGTTCTCGGCCCGTACCACCAGCACGAGATCGGAGGGACCGGTCGCGGCCGGGAGCGCCTTCGGAAGCAGCTTGTTGGCCTTGAGCAGCGCGAGGTTGTCGTCCGTCCCCATCACGGCGCCGGCGTCCTCCACGCCCGGCAGGTCGGCCAGCGTACTCTGGAGCTGCATGAGCACGATCGAGTCGCAGTAGACGCCCGGCCGGAGATCGCTTCGCAGGACGCTCATATCGATTCGCTCGCGCCGTGAAGGAACTGGCTCACCTCGGCGTTCCAGGCGCTCACGCGCCAGGTGCGCCCCTCGATCGCCAGGGCGCCCGTATAACCTTCGGCAGGGTTCAGGTGGAAGAGAGACCAGTCCGCCGCACGCCGCTGGTCGCCGTCGATCGCCAACAGCCGCGCCGGTACATCGGGCGCGGCGGTCACCTCCAAACGGCTCAGCGAGCGGACGATTCCCTCCCCCATCGCCTTGGCGACCGCCTCCTTCCGCGTCCAGGCTCGGAGGAAGATCTCCGTCGCTCGCCCTTCGGGGGCACCGGCGATCGAGCCCTGCTCACGCGCCGAGAAGTACCGGCGGACGATGCGCTCTCCCTGGTCGATCGGGCGAACTTGCTCGACGTCGACGCCGACACGGCGGGTGGGCGCGACGGCGATCAGCATCAAGTCCGCGGAGTGCGAGAGGTTGAAGCCCAGGTTTCCCTCACCTCGCCTTTCGGTGCCGGCAGCCAACGGCACCAGTTCCGGCTTGCCATATGGCCCATCCCGGAAGCGCAGCTCAACAGCGGGCAGACCGACGTAGACTGCAAGAAGGTACCTCAGCAAGCCCCGGCTGACCCCACGTGCCCGGCGTTGCCGGGCAAACCGGAGACGGGCGATCTGCCGGCGCTCCTCGTCGGAGAGGCAGCGCTCCACCGCGCGTGCCACATCGTCGTCGACCGCCAGCGACACGCTCCACAGGTGCACTTCGCCCTCGGCCAGCGAAGGCCGGGAGATCGAGGTCTCGGGGAATGGGCTGAAGACCGGATCCAGGGCAGTCTCGCCGGCATCGGAGATCGGGTCTGCCCGGTGGCCTCCTGCTGGCACCCTTGGATGCGCCGAGGCCCTTCGCTTATTCACGGATCGCTTCACCGTACGCACGGCTCGAGCGTACGTGGATCCGCGAGGAATCGAAAGCGCGTCGCACTCGGAGGGTGGAACGACGTCCGCGCAGTTCCACAGCTGGCCGAGAAGCCACTCCACCGATACCGCGCGACCCGCTACGTCGAGCGACGTCTCGAGCGACCCTCGATCGTTCGCAGCCGCCGGGTCCTCAGAGCGGGATTGGGCCCAGGCGCCGAAGGCGTCCCGAAGCGCGGGCGGCGCGTGGCCACCGCGCCGGGCCGAGTACTCCGTCTGCCCTTGACGCTCGGCCCGGTACAGTTCCTGGCGCACCCGGAAGCCGTACAGTTTGCAGACCTCGCCCCAGCGCTCGAAAACGTTGGCCAGGCTCTCCGCCAGGGCAGGGGTCGCTTCGATCTCGCCTTTCCCGACGCGCACCAGCGTGGTGTGTGGCACCCCCGCTTCGCGCGCGAGGGCCCGGAGCGTACCGGGCGCGTTCGCGACGGCGTCGCGCACGGTGAGGCTGAGGCGAGACCGGTCCTTGGTCATGGTACACCAATACGGTGTACCACAGATGCCCACAAGAGCTGTGAAGACCGTCGGTGGCCGTGGGCCTGGTCCGCGCTAATCGAGTCGCGCGCGCGCGAGGAGTTGGGCGAAGCGCGGATCAGCGCGCAGCGGATCGTAGCGCGGGTCGACCTTCAGCTCGTTGACGAACGGCGAGGCGACGTCGAACGCGCGACCCAACGCCTCGAAAGCACGATCCACATTGCCGGCCGCCAGGTGCACCAGAGCGAACCTGGTGGGATCACCAGAGAACTGCGCCCGTGACTCCACCTCCCGGACGATCTCCGCCGCCTCGTCGAGACGCCCGGCGCGGGCGTAGTGGTACGCGAGCCAGAGCTCGTAGTTGGATAACGGGTCCAGTGACACGGCTTCCTCCGCCGACTCGATCGCCTCCGTCTGTCTGCCCAGCTCCGCGTACGCGTCCGCCAGGAGCACCCGTGGGTAGACGAAGCTCGGCTCTCGCTCGATCACCCGTGCCAACTGGTCCACGGCCCTCTCGTAATCGCCCGCGAAATAGTGGATCCAACCCACGTTCGTGTGGATGATCGGCGAGAGTGGGTCCAACTCGGCGGCCCGGCGAATCTCTGACAGCGCTTCGTCGAACCGACCGAGCTTGGCCAACATGAGGGCGTACCAATGGTGCGCGGTCGCGTACCCCGGCGCGAGTTCGAGTGCACGCAGAAACTCCGCTTCGGCCTCGGGCCACTCTCGCAGGGTCTCGAGAAGGTTGCCGCGCGCAGCGTGGACTTCCCCGAGCAGCGGGTCCAGCTCGAGAGCCCGCTCGAGGCTTGTCTCCGTTCTCCGACGCACCTCTTCCAGCGTCGCCATACCCCACGACACCGACGTCATCAGCGCGTCGGCCACACCGGCATAGGCCAGCGCGTACGTGGAATCCAGCGCGATCGCTTCCTCGAACAGGTCGAGGGCTCGTTGCGTGTCTCCGAGCGTGCGGCGGTTCCAGTAGTAGCGGGCCTCCACGTACAGGTCGTACGCCTCAAGGCTCTGTGGCGGCTGCCGCCGCAGGCGTGCGTTTTCCTCCGGCGTGAGCGTCGCCTGGAGCGCAGCGGCGATCTGGCGCGCGAGGTCGCTCTGGACCTCGAAGAGGTCTCGAGTCGTCAGCTCCCGATCGTATGTCTCCGCCCACAGATGATCGTCCGTCTCGGCATCGATGAGCTGCACGTTGATCTTCAGTCGATCCGCGGCCCGCTGCACGCCTCCCTCGAGGACCGCGGCCACGCCGAGCTCTTCCGCGATCTCCCTCACGGACTTCTCTGAATCGCGATACCGCAGCACCGATGTGCGAGAGATAAGCTTGAGGCCCCCGAGCTTGGAAAGCTGCGTCAGCAGGTCGTCGTGGATCCCGGCGACGAAGAACTCGCTGCCCTCCTCGGTGCTCCTGACCTCGAAGGGCAGTACGGCCAGGGAGGGGCGCTCACCGGCGGACGGACCTTCCGGGGAAGCAGGCCCTCCCAGTAACAGCCAGCCTGCCGCGGCGGCTCCCCAGGCAGCCAACAAAGCTGTGGCCAGCAGGAGCGCGTTGCGCCACGTGAACAGACGGTGAGGAACTCCATCGCCTTCAGCTTCCCCGTCAGTCGCGTCTGCAGTATCGCCTGTCGGCTCGCGGCCAGCCGACGGCTCTCCTCGCACTTCCGGCCCGGCGGGCTGACCTTCGTTCGCTCTTCCTTCGTCTGTCTCGCGCCCGGGAACTCCCTCCTGAACGAAGGCCGTGGCCACGACCATCGGAAGCAGGATCACCAGCAAAACGAGGGATAGCCGGGGTACCCAATCGGGCAGACCCAGGCTGGCCGTGAGCGTGTCGGCGGCCTGCAGCACGACCCACGAGCCGGCCAGGTAGATGCCCAACACCTGCCACAGCGAACGGCGGTGGATCTCGGCAATCAGCTGCTTGAAACGGGGCATGGACCTCCCGTTGTTTTCCGATCGGCCCAATCAGACGGACCGAAGACGTCAGCAGATGAATCGGGTCAGTTTACGCCCACCCGGCGTGCTTGCGCACTCCGAGCGCCAGGGTGAGGGGGATCGCGATCAACAGCGACGGGAAGTACGCCGCCCCCGGCAGCCGAACACCGAAAAACGCGAGGACGGACGGCACGATGGCCACAACAAGGCCGAGGAGGATTACGCCCATTCCCGACGGCCACAACTCGCCTCGCGGAAGCGTCGCCACCGTATGAATCACCATCAGCAGAGTAAGCACGAAGTACGCGAACATCACCAGCGAGCCGGCAGGCCCGAACGTGTGGTAGAACCTCGGATGGGCGATCAGCTCCACGACGAGGAGGACGACAAACGCCATCCAAACGCCGAATGTCGCCCCGGCGAAGATCTGATTCTTGGCCAGTCGTTTCGGCTTCGGAAAGAAGATGAAGAAGCGAAGCACGAGCAGGATCAGCAGGAACGTGGCGGCGAACTGGATGTGCGAAGCCACCCCCTCCCAGGTGCCCAGGAAGGGTCCGTGTCCCACGGTCGCCACGCCGGCCGCCAGACCGATGTAGGCCAGGGTTCGCGCGTGCGTCGTTCCGACGGCAAACAGGGCCCACAGCCCGCACACCATGAACGAGAGCCCTATGAGACCGGCGCCGATCCGCAGGTTCACGACGCTGGGCGGCGTCCCTTCGTACATCACGTCGAACGACAGGGGTTGGCCCTCGCGCTCAACGGCAAGCGTCAGCGACTCGCCGACCCCGGGCACCAGCGCGCGGGGCCAGCGTGAGTAAAGCGGGAGTTCCGCGACTGGAATCCCCGCCACGGTGACCACCCGGTCCCCGACCCGGAGCCCGGCCCGTTCGCCCGGTCCCTCCGGGGCGACGTAATTGATGACGTAGGCGGGACTGTACGTGAAGCCGCCGCGTCCGATGTGCAGCCTGTCGAAGAAGCCGAGCACGCCCCACGCCGCGATGACGATGGCAGCGAACAACAGCAGGAAGCGTTGGTGATCAGGCCTCATTGGATCCCCCATGTCGCTACTCTTCCACCGCCGTGCGTCGGAAGCGCAGTGTCGCGAAGCCCAGCAGGGCCACGCCCAGCAACAGCAGCGCCACGAAATTCGGCCACATCGGCTCGAATCCGACGCCCTTCAGAAAAATGTCGCGCACGATCTCCAGATAATGTCGCACCGGGTTCAGCAGCGTCAGGTACTGGAAGGAGGTGGGCATGCTGCTCACCGGGAAGAGAAAGCCGGAGAGGACCATCGTCGGCATCAGCACCAGGAAGCTTCCCATGAAGGCCTCCTGCTGCGTCTTCGATACGGTCGACAGCAGAAGCCCCAGCCCGAGCCCGCAGCCGATGTAGAGCAGGCTGGCCACGAACAGCAACAGGAAGCTGCCCCGGAACGGGACCTGGAACCACAGCAGCGCCACAGCCGTGACCAGCACCAGATCGATCACCCCGATGATCCCGAACGGAATCGTCTTGCCCACGATCAGCTCGAAGGGGTTCAGGGGACTCACCTTGAGCTGCTCCAGAGTGCCGATCTCCCGCTCCCTCACCACGGCAAGCGACGTGAGGAGCAGACACACCAGCAGGATCAGGATCCCTGCAACGGCCGGGACGTTGTAGTTCTGGCTCACCAGGTCGGGGTTGAACCACGCCCTCTCCCGCATGTCCACGGGCAGTATCACCCGCAACGAGGAGGCGCGGAGCCCGTAGCTCTGGACGATCCGCTCCACATATCCCTGGGCAACCGATGCGATGTTCGAGTTCGTGCCGTCGATGAGAACCTGGACCTCGGCACGTCCTTCCCCCAGGTCGCGAGAGAAGCCGACCGGGATCTCGAGCCCCACGACCGCGTCACCGCGCTCCAGCGCGCGCACGAGGTCGGCCCCGCGGTGGGATTGCTCCACCACGTCGAAGTAGCCAGGAGCTGTCAGCGCATCGATCAGCTCGCGGGAGGCAGCCGACCGATCGTGGTCGACGACGAAGGTCTTCGTCTTCCACAGATCCGTCTGCACGGCATACCCGAACACGGTGAGCTGGATGATCGGCGCGATGAAGATGACCCGCACCATACGCGAATCGCGGAACACCTGCCGGAACTCCTTCGCGACCAGACCCCACACGCGCTCTGCACGCCGTCCGAGACGGCCCCGGGCCGCGATTGCCGTCCTCGCGGTCCTCGCGGTCCCCGAGGTCCCCGCGGACGTCATGCCAGCTCCTTGCGGAACGCCGCGATCGCGGCGCCGAGTCCGATGACGGCGAACGCGATCATCAACAGGCCTTCGACGTGCAACACGCTGACGCCTACGCCCTTGAGAAAGATCCCGCGCGTTACGACCAGGAAGTACCGTGCGGGCACCAGATACGTGATCAGCTGCAGCGCCCGCGGCATGACATCGATCGCGTACATGAAGCCGGACAGCAGGAAGGCGGGCAGAAAGGTCGTCAGCAGCGCCATCTGGGTCGCGAGCAGCTGGTTCTTGGCCACGGCCGAGATGAACATGCCCAGGCTGAGCGAACCGACGACGAACGCCAGCGAGAAGGGTATGAGGAGCGCCGCGCTTCCCCGGAAGGGCACCCCGAACAGAAGAACCCAGATAACGCTCACGAGGAAGATGTCGACGACGCCGATCGCCACGTAGGGCAGCAGCTTCCCGAGGACCACCTCGGAGCGCCGCACGGGCGTAGCGGCCAGCTGCTCCATGGTCCCCCGCTCCCATTCACGCGCGATGGTGAGCGAAGTCAGCATAGCAGCGATGATCATCATGATCGTGGCCACGAGGCCCGGCACGATCATGTTCCGCGAGACGAGCTCCTCGTTATACCAGATGCGCGTTCGCGACTCGAGCGGGGCCTGGAAGCGTCGTCCCTGAAACAGGATTCTGCTCGAGTACGAGGCGACGAGCGCTCTGGCATAGCCCAGTGCGATCGTGGCCGTGTTCGCATCGCTGCCGTCCACCAGGACCTGGAGTCTCGCCGGGCGTCCCGCGTCCAGGTCGCGAGCGAAGTCGGGGGGGATCACGATCGCGATCAGCACCTGACCCTGATCGATCAACCGGTCTACGTCGGCGGGCCGCTCCAGACGGGCGATCGGCGTGAAGTACCCCGACGACCAGAACGAATCGAGCAATTCTCGGCTGCGCGCGCTGCCATCCTGATCGAGCACGCCTGTCTGGATGTCTTCGACGTCCCAGGTGATCGCGTACCCGAACAGGACGAGAAGCAGGGCCGGGAGGAAGAAGGCCATGAGCAGGCTGCGCGGATCACGTCGGAGCTGGATCGTCTCCTTGCGAGCTACCGCCATCAAGCGGCTCAGGCTCATCGCAGACCTCAGTCCGTCGGAGCCCCGCCGGCCGCGCGGATGCGCGCCACGAAGACGTCCTCGAGCGACGGGATGATCTCCTCCACTCCGCGGAGCGTGATCCCGTGAGCCTCGAGCCGGTGGGCGATGAAAGCGCTCGCCTCCGCCGCGTCATCGACGGTGACGTGGAGGGTCCGCCCGAACATGGCGACGTCCGCGAGGCCGGGCGCTCCGCGCACCGCCTCCAGCGCCCGGACCGTGTCCGAGGTCCGCACTTCCAGGATCGGGTCCTCCATCCCCGACCGCAGACCCGCAGGCGTATCCAGGGCGATCAGCAGACCTCGGTTCATGAGCGCGAGCCGGTGGCAGTATTCGGCCTCCTCCATGTAATGGGTCGTCACGAAAACGGTCGTCCCCTGGTCGGTCAGGTGATAGATCAGCTCCCAGAAGTTCCGCCGCGAGTTGGGATCGACACCCGACGTGGGCTCATCCAGAAACAGGATGGGAGGCTCGTGGAGTACGGCACAGCCGAGGGCGAGGCGTTGCTTCCACCCGAGCGGGAGCTGGCCCGTGAGCCGGCCGCGATGCTCGGTCAGGCCGGCCATTTCGAGCACCCAGTCCCGTCGATCGAGACGCTTCTCCGGCGGCACGCCGTACAGCCGCGAGAAGAAGACGATGTTCTCCTCGACCGTAAGATCGGCGTACAGCGAGAACAGCTGGGACATGTAGCCGATCTGGCGGCGAATCGCCTCCCGTTCCGTGCCGACGTCGTGCCCGGCCACGGTCGCCGTACCACCGGACGGTCGCATGAGCCCGGTCAGCATCTTGATCGTCGTGGTCTTTCCCGCGCCGTTGGGCCCGAGAAAGCCGAAGATCTCTCGCGTCCGCACCTCGAACGAGACTCGGTCGACAGCCACGAAGTCGCCGAAGGCCTTGCTCAGCTCGACGGCGCGGACGGCCGTCCCGTTCCGTCCTCCGATCGCCTCGTTCGCGCCCACCTCAGCTACCGTCCATCCGTTCGGACGTCACCCGGGCGGTGCGGTCCATGAACACGTCCTCCATCGAGGGCGGCTGCTCGCTCAGCCTGGCATCCGGGAATCCCGCAGCAGTGAGTGCCGACTCCAGCACGGGCGCGGCCGTCGTCGCGTCATCGACCGCGGCATGCACGCGGTCGCCGAAAACGGCCGCCCAGCGGACCTCTGGCTGCCTCTCCAGCTCCCCGCGCGCCTGGCGGGGGCGGGCGACACGCACCGACAGCAGGCGTCCCGCGAGGCTCTGCTGCAACGCCCGAGGCTTCTCCAGGGCGAGCAGTCTGCCGTTGTACAGCAACGCGACCCGATCCAGGCGCTCCGCCTCGTCCATGTAGGCCGTGCTGACGATCACCGTGACGCCCTGTGCGACCATCTCGTGCACGATCAGCCACAAATCGCGGCGAGAGATCGGATCCACTCCGAAGGTCGGCTCGTCCAAAAGCAGCAGATCCGGCTGATGGATCAGCGCGCAGGACAGCCCGAGCTTCTGCTTCATTCCACCGGACAGCTTGCCGGCCAGTCGATCCCTGAATGGAGCGAGACCCGAGAACTGGAACAGGCGCTCGAGTCGAGGTGCTCGCCGGTCCCGGGGCACACCGTACAGGTCCGCGTAGAAGTCCAGGTTCTCCTGCACGGTGAGGTCCGCGTACAGACCGAAGCGTTGGGACATGTAGGCGACATGGGGCTTCGCCGCCTCGGCATTTGACGCGAGGCTGTGGCCGAGAACCACGGCGTCGCCACCGGTGGGGCGAAGCACACCCGCCAGCATGCGCAGCGTGGTCGTCTTCCCGGCCCCGTCCGGCCCCACCAGGCCGAACAGCTCGCCCCGCCCGACCTCGAAGGTGAGCTCGTCGACGGCTGCCACATCCGCGAATCGACGTGCCAATCCGTCCAGACGTACGGCGGCCTCGGCGTGCATCAGGACTCGGCGAGCCGCAGCAGGACATCGGCCGGCATGCCCGGCTTCAGGTCCTGATCTTCATCGCCCGTGATCTGCACCTTGACGGCAAACACCAGCTTCACGCGTTCCTCGGTCGTCTGCACGTTCTTGGGCGTGAACTCTGCTTCCGTAGCGATGAAGATCACCTCGCCGGCGTAGTTCTTGTCGTGGTAGGTGTCAGAGGTGATCGATGCCTCGGTCCCGAGCTGCACGGCCCCGATCCGATCCTCGCGCACGTAGATCCTCACCCAGCGGTCGTCTGGGTTCGTGATGGTGAGCACGGCCGCGCCCGGCGCCACGATTTCGCCGGGCTCGCTGTGACGAAGGGTCACGACCCCGTCGAAGGGCGCCTCGATCGTCGCATACTCGATCGCGGCTTCGATCGCCCGCAGACTGGCCTCGGCCGCGGCGAGCTGAGCCCGCTGGCTCTCGATGCGCTCGGCACGAGGACCCGACTCGAACAACTGGAGCTGCTCCGCAGCCTGTTCCAGCTGACTGCGAGCCACCTCGTGAGCGACCTCGGCCTTGTCCAGCGCCTCCTGGCTGATCGCGCCTCCCTCGAACAGCACACGTGCGCGCTGGAGGTCGCGCCCGGCGTCCGCGAAACGCTGCGCCGCGGCGTCTCGACCCGCGCGTGCCTGAGCGACCTCCTCGCTACGAAAACCGGTCTGCAGCTCGCGCAGCATCGCGCGAGCGCCCGCCACCTGTGCTTCAGCCTGCGCGCGTCGGGCCAGGATCTCCTGCTGATCCAGTCTGGCCAGGAGCTGGCCGGCCACCACGCGGTCGCCCTCCCGAACCCCGATCATCTCGATCCGTCCAGCGGCCTGGAATCCGAGTCGCGCTTCCGTGGCCTCGACGGTGCCCGAGGAGAGCAGGCTGTCGGCGTCGTTATCGGATCGGAGCAGGCCGAACCACAGCCAGGCGGTTGCGGCGAGCACGATCACCACCAGCGCGGGAACCGCGCGACGTCTGGTCCCACTCATCGCTCTATCTCCAGGTTGTCGGAGAGCCAGCCCGGGCTCAATTCACCCAGCACCCTGGCCAGCTCCACGTGCGCCTTCATTTCTCCGTGCCGCGTCTCGGCCAGGTTGGCCCGGGCCACGAGCAGATCGGCCTCCGCACGGAGGAAGTCCGGCTGAACTCCCGTTCCCGTCTCCAGTCTCAGCTGCTCGATGCGGGCGACCTCCTCGAAGCTCCGCACGGCGGACCGCAGGCTCGCCACCCTGGCGGAAGACTCCTGGACGGCCGAAAAGGCGCGGTCCACGGCCTTCGCCACTTCGATCTCGGTCAGTCGTAGCGTCTCGTCGGCAGCACGCCGTCGGGCCTGCGCACGTTCGACGCCACGGCTGCGGTTGAGACCGGCGAACAGCGGCCAGCGGGCGGCGAGGGCCACATTCCATTCGAGCTGATCTTCCGTGTTGGGGCTGCCGTAGTTGATCAGGGTGCCCATGAGATCCAGGCGAGGCCACCACGAGCTCCGGGCGAGGGAGACGGCGGCGGATGCCGCCTGGCGCTGCCTGTCGGCCCGTTCGACCAACGGATTGTTGCTCACCGCCCGCTCTACCAGATCGGCGCGATCGTAGGGTAACCGCTGGGCCGCGAGCGACACCGCCAGCAGCTGCTCGCTCCGGGTCCGCTCGACGGGTTCGTCGGTCAGTCGGCCCAGCTCGCGCTCGGCGACGTCCAGCGCGACTGCCGCGGCAACCCGATCCGCCCGGGCCGAGGCGAGCTCGGCCTCGACCCGAACCACCTCCAGCCGGGCGGCGCGCCCGGCCTCGAGGAGCTGCTCCACGCGACCGAGCTCGGCCTCGAGCGCATCGATGCGCTCGTCGTTCGCCTCGAGAACCTCGCGCCTTCCGAGAACGTCGAGATACGTGCTCGCGATGCGGGCGATGAGCTCCTGCGTCGTCCCGGCCACGTCCGATTCGGCCACGCCGAAATCGGCCCTCGCTCGACGAACGTCCGCCTGTCGCCCGAACCCATCGAACAGCGTGTACGAGAGCACCGTGCTGGCACGCGTCAGCGTCTCATCGAAAGGAGGAACTCGCTCGATGTCGAATTCGTGCAGTGGATACACGATCATCGCGTCCGAGAAACGAGTGATCGAAGCGTCCAGCGTGAGGGCCGGGAACCACGCGGAGCTCGCCTGACCGACGGCCGCCCGCGCGGCGTCCGCCCCAGCCTGCGCCGCACCCACGGAGGGATACCGGGACATCCCCCGCTCCACCGCCTCCAGCAGCGAGAGTTTCGCTCCTTCCTGGGCGAGTGCGGCCGGTGAACCGATCGGCCCGATGAGCACGCCAAGCAGAAGCGCCGTCATCCGGGGTCTCACGGCGCCACCTCCTTCCCTCCCGGGGGTTCGGTGCCCGACTCTTCACCGCCCAGGCCGCGCGCGAGCACATCGAGCATCCCGCCAGCCGTCTCGGTCAGCGAGATCGACCCGTCCGACACGATCCACCGGAGGCCGGTCGAGTGGACGATGGCCACGATCAAATCGGCTACCTGGCCCGGATCGAACACTCCGCTCTGATGCACGTCTCCCAGCGCCTGCGCGACCAGCGTCATCAGCTTTTCGCGAAACATCGTGCGGGTCGCGTTCACGTCGTCCCGGATGGCAGGAAGAATCCGAATCGCCTGCCCGGTCATGATGATCAGCGGTCCGCCGGCGGTCTCGTGCACGAAGTCCAGCACGTGGTCGACAAGGCCCCGCACCCGATCCCAGGGGCCTCCTTCTCCCCGATAGCTCTGGATGCGGGCCTGCAGGGTGTGGATCTGGTGGCGCAGCGCCGCGACGAGGATCTCGTCCTTCGACTTGAAGTGACGAAACAACGTCGCCTCCGAAACGCCCACACGCTCCGCCAGGGCCGATGTCGTCCAGGCGTGCAGGCCCTTCTCCGACAGGATGGCGATCGTCGCTTCGATGATCTGCGAGCGCCGCTCACCCCGGCGCTTGTATTGCCGCGGTTCCCCGGCCGTTTCGGCGCCTCCTGCCACGGCCTGATCGTGTATCACGCTCATTTTCCCAGCCTTCCGCGTTGTCGGAACAGGTCGACGCCCCGCGCATTGGCGGGCTTGCGGCGCTCGGTTGTAAGTAAATATTCACTTTTTAGCCTGGCCTGGCAAGCGGCCTGTATGGCCACAACCAGGGTGGTCAGGAGCGATCAGCCGTCGCCGCGTGCCTTGCTCGGCACTACACTGCCCTCATGCCGATACACGCTGCCGTGATGGTCGCTCCCGACGCGCCGATCGAGGTGTGGAGTCTCGACGATCCCGCGCTCAAGCCCGGTGCGGTGCTGCTGGAAACGATCGCGAGCGAGGTGTGCGGAACGGACGTCCATCTGCATCGGGGTCGGCTGGCGGGCGTACCCTACCCGATCATCCCCGGTCACGTGAGCGTCGGGCGGATCCTGGAGAGCTCTGGAGTCGATCGCGATGCCGTGGGCGAGACCCTGAAGCCAGGCGATCCTGTCACCTTCTACGATGTCCACGAGACGTGTGGCTCCTGCTATCACTGCCTGGTGGCGCGACAGCCGAATCGGTGCCCCTCTAGGCGGGTCTACGGGATCAACTATTCCGTGTACGAGGGAGCGCTGGGAGGCTGGTCGGAACGGATCTACCTGAAGCCCGGGGTCCGAATCCTCAAGCTCCCTTCCGAGCTCTCCCCCGATGACTTGATCGGTGGTGGCTGTGGCCTGTTCACCGGTTATGGCGCCGTGGAACGATCGCAGCTGGAAATGGGCGACACGGTGCTTGTGCAGGGGGCCGGCCCCGTCGGTCTCTCGGCGGCAGCCTTCTCCGCGCTCCGTGGAGCCGGGCATGTCCTCCTGATCGGTGCCCCGGCGGACCGGCTCGCCCTCGCTGAGGTTCTCGGTGCGGACATCACACTTCCGCTGGACACGACGTCCGTCGAGGAACGGGCGCAGCGGCATTTCTGAGGGCCTCGGCCTTCTTCGGGACGGGGGCACGTACGTGGTCGCGGGCCACTACACGGACGCGGGACCCGTGGCGATCAACCCGCACGCCGATCTCAATCGCAAACACGCGGAGGTGCGCGGTCAGTGGGGCACGGACTTTCATCACGTGGTGCGGGCCCTTCGTATGCTGGCCAGGCACCGCGACCGACTTCCGTTTGGCCGCGTCATCGGGGGCCGGTACGGGCTCGACGGGGTGGACGAGGCGCTGCAGGACGTGTCCGAGCTTCGCGTGACGAAGGCGATTATCGAGCCGAATCGAGGCTCCCGGCAGACGACCGAAGCGAAGGCCGGAACCAAGAACCGGTAGCAAATACCGGAACAAAAGAAGAGGGGGAGCCAGCGCTCCCCCCTCCGAAATCCCCGACCGGTCGCCGTGCGGAGATGAGGCTACTCGATGAACTTGATCTCCCGCACCATCTTGTTGCTGAGGATCGAGCGGATCTCCGGATAGACGGTGTTCGTGATCCGCTCTGACTCCTCGTCGCTCAGCTGGGCAACGACGCTCTCGTTGATCGCTGCCAGCTTCTGGCGCCACGCGTCGGTCGCATCCAGCGCCGCCAGATTCGGGTGCTCTGTTACCAGGATCAGGTTGTAGCCGCCGTCGTTGGGCGTGATCGAGGAATAGATCGCGTAGTCGACGGTCAGGCCCTCGGCGATGGCCGCTTCCACGCCTGTGACCCAGGTTCGGCGGAGATTGTTGAGATACGCGTCACCCATGTTGGGGTGAATCTTGATCAGCGTGACGTTGTAGACGGTCTCCTGTGTCTCCCACGTCTCGCCTTCCTGCGCGTGGACGGCCTGGGTGGACAGCGAGAGCGACAGCGCGACAGCGATGATGGCCAGCAACATTCTCATTAATGACTCCTCCTGTGGCGTTGATCGGTTCGTGAATGATCTCGTGTGACCGGTGGGACAACGAGCGGGACCGATTATAGACGGTGATCGCAGGCCAAGCCAGAGTCCGGCCTCGCCCCTGCGCGCCGATCATGGCAGACTCAGGTTGGCAGGTTCGGGCCGCGCGGGGCCCGGGCAACCTCGGATTGGCAGTTTCGGAGACCAGAGCGTGCACAGGCCCATCATGTCCCGACTACGTATGCGAACGGCCGTTCTTGTCACACTGGGGGCTTCCTCGGTGTGGGTGGGGTGTGCGGACGAACCGGAACGTGCCTGGCGCGGGACCGGAACGGTCGAGATGGACGAGCGGCTCCAGCGACTCGCCGAGGACGTGGAACCGATGAACCACCCCTACGTCCGGTCTGCCCGGCTGGAGCTTGCGCTGAGCATCGAGCCTCCGACAGACCTCGTCCGCCGAATGACTCTGCAAACGAACATCGCCCGGGAAGCCCTGCGGGTGGGGAAGACCGAAGAGGCGATCGGGCGACTGGAGCAGCTTGCAGCCGAGATCCCGTCCCACCCGGGGCAGGTCCCGAAAGAGTTGGTGGTCGCGATCGTCGAGTCCCTCGGCACGGCCTACCTCAGGTTGTGGGAGCGGGAGGGCTGCGTTCGAGCCCTGACGGTCGAGCCCTGTCTGTTTCCGGTCGAGGTCGTCAACTCACGAACGACCGAAGAGGCCGCCAGGTCAGCGGTGGCTGCCCACACGGGACTTTTGCAGGTCAAGCCTGAGAACATGACCGCCCGGTTCTTGCTCAACCTCTCCTACATGATGCTGGGCGAGTACCCGCACGGTGTACCGATGGAGTATCTGATACCGCCTGCGGCGTTGGAATCCGAGTACGATGTGGGGCGCTTTCCCGATATGGCCCCCGAGCTGGG
This sequence comes from Gemmatimonadota bacterium, assembly GCA_039586095.1. GTDB lineage: Bacteria > Gemmatimonadota > Gemmatimonadetes > Palauibacterales > Palauibacteraceae > JBDHBD01. Next base: position 57,735 of record JBDHLB010000003.1, on the reverse strand, counting down.
GCTGGACGTGATGGGACATCTGGGCGGAGCCATCATGGACGACTTCGATGGCGACGGCGATCTGGACATCGTTGTCTCTTCCTGGCACCTGGGCGATCAGCTGCGCCTGTTCCTCAACGAGGGAGACGGCACCTTCAGCGAAGCGTCGGTGGAAGCCGGCCTGGAGGGTGTCGTCGGTGGCATCCACATCGAACAGGCGGATTACAACAACGACGGCTGGCTGGACATCCTCATCCTGAGGGGCGCGTGGACCCCGCATGGCGAGCCGAACTCGCTATTGCGCAACAACGGCGACGGCACGTTCGAGGATGTGACCGAGGCGGCCGGCCTCCTGGCAACGTACTCCACGCAGAGCGCGAGCTGGGGTGATTACGACAACGACGGCTGGCTGGATCTGTACGTGGGCAACGAGTCGACCGGAGGCAGACAGATCCCGAACCAGCTCTTCCACAACAATCAGGACGGCACCTTCACCGATGTAGCGGCCGAAACCGGGACCGCGGTCGTCGGCTTCGTAAAGGCGGTTACCTGGGGAGACATCGACAACGACGGCAGACTCGACCTGTACATGTCGCGTCTTCTCGAGCCGAACGTGCTTCTGAGGAACGAGGGGCCCGACGCTGACGGGCGGTGGAAGTTCACCGATGTGACCGATGTCGCGGGCGTGGCGGAGCCGATCGCCAGCTTTCCACTCTGGGTTTGGGATTACGACAACGACGGCTGGCTGGACATCTTCGTGTCGGATTACAGCGGCACGCCGGGCGACCTGGCGGCGGAGTATCTGGGTCTCACGCATCGCGCGGAGCTGCCCCGTCTGTATCGCAACGCCGGCGATGGCACCTTCGTCGATGTCATGAAGGAGGTGCGTCTCGACCGGATCATGATCACGATGGGCTCCAACTACGGCGATCTGGACAACGACGGCTGGGAGGACTTCTACCTGGCGACGGGTGAGGCGAATCTCCAGACGATCATCCCGAACCGCATGTTCCGAAGCGCAAGCGGCCAGTTCTTCCAGGAGGTAACCACAGCGGGTGGTTTCGGGCATATAGGCAAGGGTCACGGTGTGGCGTTCGGCGACCTGGACCACGACGGAGACCAGGACATCTATACGACCATGGGCGGTGCGTACGAGGCGGATCTGGCGCGCAACGTCCTGTTCGAGAATCCGGGGCACGGGAACCGCTGGATCACATTGCGACTGGAAGGCGTGCGCTCGAATCGCTCCGCGATGGGAGCGCGTCTGAAGATCGTGGTGCGGACGGAATCCGGAGCGCGCGAGATCCATCGGGTGGTGTCCAGTGGCGGCACCTTCGGCGCGAACAGCCTGCAGCAGGAAGTCGGGCTGGGAGACGCACTATCCATCGAGTCCGTCGAGGTCACGTGGCCGGCTACCGGTGACACCGACCGGTTCGCGGATGTGGAACTGAACCGCGTCTACCGGCTGCGCGAGGGCGATCCGTTGCTGACGCCCATCACGGTCACGCCGTTCCGGCTGGGTGGAGCCGGCGAGAGCGCGCACCCCTGAGCGTGTTCGGTGACGAAATCGACTCGGCTAGTCGGCTCCCGGCCACCGGACGGTCACTTCGCTGGCACCCGCGTGCACGGGAGTCGTGCTCTCGCCCCCCCCCGGCCACCGCACCCGGACCTCGACCGGCTCGCCTTCGAGACCCAGCACCTGGACCACGTGGTTCAGTGACCAGTACCCCGATCCTCCATGGACCTCGCGGGCCGGACCCAGCCCGTCGGCGTACGCGACCCGAATGACCGCTCCGATCCCGTCGGGGTTGTCCTCGGGCCCCTCGAGACGAACCCGCAGTCCCGGTTTCGCACCCACATTTTTAAACAGTCGCGTCGCAGCGCCGTTCTGTGCCACGGCCAGATCCACTCGGCCGTCCCCGTCGTAGTCGGCCACGGCGGCCCCCCGTTGATCCCCGTAGACCCGAATGCCGGAGACAGAAGCGGGCACGGCCTCCAATCCCCCTCTCCCATCGCCACGAAGCACCAAACCGAGGCCGGCGTCGTGTCGGGGGTGGTCGAGCCGTGTCGGAAAGAAGTTCTGGCTCAGAAACACATCCTCGTGGCCATCTCCATCCAGGTCGGCGACGGCGACGCCCATGGCCGGGGCGAACTGCGACTCGAGTGGAAGCGGGACCGGGTCGAAGCGATCGCCTTGGTTGAGCAGCAGGAGGTGTTCGTAGCGCCGGGCTACCCTGCGGGCGATCTGGTCTGGATGAGAGCCAAGGATCTCCTCCAGAGATGCTTCGCTGTATGCTTCGTAACCGGGCACACGGGCGCGGACCGACGGTACGGCGGCTCTCAGACGCTCGTAGCTCTCCGCAGGACGCAGCTCCCGGCCGTCTCGGTCCGGCTGGACCAGCAATAGATCCCACGAGCCGTTACGGTCGAGATCGCCGTGGTACAAGACGAGCGGGCGTCCCGGTCGAGGTCGGTGCCGCAGGTTGCTCCCCCACCCCGTCACCACCACGTCCATGCGCCCATCGCCGTCCAGGTCTCCCGTCGTGATGCCGTTCCAGCGCCCCTGGAGGTTCTCGAGCCCCCACGTCTCCGTCGCTTCGGAGAAACGGCCCCCGTCGTTCATTAACAGGCGGATCGGCCCCCACTCCAGCGCCAGGAGGAGATCCGGGTCGCCATCTGCATCCACGTCAGAGAAGACAGCCGCCGAGACCAGCCCGATGTCCTTGAGGACGAGCTCACTCTCGCTGTCCGGTCGGAAATCGCCTTCCTCGTTCAGGAGGAGCCGGGACGAGCCCGGCAGGGGGTAGAAAGCCGGGATCACTCGCCCCCCCACGAACAGGTCGAGATCTCCGTCCCCCTCCACATCCGCCAGGGCCAGGGGACCGGCCCTGGTGAGCGCACCCTCGGCCACCGGCACGGGTGCCGCGGCCGGAGCTTCAGGCTCCACTCGCAGGACGGCAGGAACGCCCGCAGCCTCTTCCGGCGTCATGGGCTCGTACGCCGCTTGACCCACCAATAGAACCGACCTGCCTCGGGACCCGGGAACCGCTAACACCGTCGTACGGTCGCGAGCCGATTCGGCGTCTTCCAGCATCACCTCGGTGAACCGATCTCCGTCGTTACGCAGGTAGCCGAGGCGGCCTCCGCTCCCGGGAGGCACCACGAGATCCGGGTCCCCATCGGCGTCGACGTCGATCCAGCTCACCCCCGGACCCAACCGGCTGGGCTGATACGGGAGCAGGGGCTGAAAGAGAAAATCTTCGTAGGCTTCCTCCGGATGCGTGTGATCCAGCAGGTGCGATCGGTCCGCGAAGAGAGGAGTTGGCCCTGCCTCGTCAACGTCTTCGTCAACGTCGCTGTCACCTGCATCGCCAAGGGACTCGTCGCCGGAATCGACGATCGCCAGTGGCTCCCTCTCCCACACCTCGTAGAGTCGATTCGGGCGCACTCCGTCGACGACGGACCGGCCCCCGCCCGGCCAGTCGACTTCGAGGGTCAGGGAGTCGGCCTCGCCCGCGGCGAAGGTGAGCTGCGGTGCCGAGCCGGACAGGTAGAGGCCCCCGGCCGTCATCTCCCTTTCCTGGAACGGTGCGGCCCCGCCAAGCAAGCGAACTTTGGCACCCACGCCCCGCGTGTTGCCGGCGTTCCCCCGCAGCCTCACCGCCACGCGTGCCTGCGTCGCATCGTTGCGGAGCACCTTGGCCGGAGCCCCCAAACGGTTCATTACCACATCCAGGTCGCCGTCCCCATCCAGGTCGCCGGCCGCCATGCCATGCGAAATGTCGTCCTCGGTGCCGAAGTCCCACTCCTCCCCCACCTCGTCGAAGGTGAGGTCCCCCTGGTTGCGGAAAGCCAGATTCCTCGTCTTCAGCTCGCGATAGAGGAACTTCATGTCCCGTGTGGTCGAGCGGCTCAGGACTGCGCTCACCCGGTCGACCTCGTCTCCGTGCTGGGTGTCCCGTGAGTAGCCGTTGGCCAGCAGAAGGTCCTCGAAGCCATCCAGATCGACATCGAGGAACATCGAGCCCCACGTCCACCCCGACGCTTCCAGCCCGGCCAGCTCGGAGATCTGGGCGAAGCTGCCGTCCCCCCGGTTCAGAAAGACGGTGTTCCGGTGCGCCTGGGGTCGGTCGTCGATCACCCCGATGGGTTTCCGAATGGGTCCGTGAAGCGGGATCTGTACGAGGCGTCGCTGGGGGTCGAAGGCGAGCATCTCGGCCACGAAGAAGTCGACCCAGCCGTCCCGGTCAATGTCGGCGAAGTCGACAGACATGGACGCATGGCTGGACGTTCGCAGCGAGAGCGCGGGCGCGGCGCGAAACGTACCATCCCCCTGGTTGATCCAGAGCTGATCGGGGTCATCGAAATCGTTGCACACGTAGAGGTCGGGATCCCCGTCTCGATCCACATCGAAGAAGCGAGCGGACAGCCCGAAATCGTCGATCTCGCGCTCCAGGGGTCGGCCCTGATCGTCCAGGAACGCGCCCTCGGTCCAGGAGACCGGCTCGAACCTGCCCGTACCGTCGTTCAGGTAGAGCCGATCGGGCTCGGCCTGCTCGACGGCCACGCTCATACCTCTCCGCTCCTCGATCCGGTAATGGTCGCGGAACTCGTCTGCCACGACGACCGAATCGCCCCCCCGGTCCACGATCTCGGTCGGCGAGCGTTCGAGCATGCGGAGGACGTCGCTGGCGCTCTCGGCCTTGTAGGCCGCGAGGTAGAGGTCCAGATCGCCGTCCGCGTCGACATCGGCCAAGGTCATCGTGGTGCTTCCGAGGTCGGGGGCGAGACCGGCGGTGGTCAACTCGGTGAACCGAGCCTCACCGTCGTTCAGGTGGACGGCGTCGGGCCCTGCAAGCGAGGTGAGCAGCAGATCCAGATCGCCATCACCGTCGACATCCGCCAGCACGGCGCCGGTGGAATAGCGGTCGTCGGCGGCGACCCCGGCCAACTCCGTCACGTCCTCGAACCGCCAGTCGCCCAGATTCCTGAAGAGACGATTCGGTCCCTGCAGACGATTCAGGTAGACGTCGGTGAGGCCGTCACCGTCCACATCCCCCAGAGCCACTCCAGAGCCCGAGAGGAGATGCTCGTTGTCCAGGACACGCTCGATATCGAGCGTGTTTTCGAACTCGATCCCCGTCCTGGAGGGCCTCATGCGTGTGAAACCGGTCTCGCCTCGGGCCGGAACGCGAAGCTCGCGCCACCGATACCCGTCGGCTTCCTGCCACTCCGGCGGTGGAGGCGACGAGCAGGAGATCGAACCCGTAGCGATCAGGACCAGGAGAGAGAACAGTCTCTTCAGCAAGCGGAAACCTCGCCAAACGTTGCGCACAAGAGGCGCGTATTGTCTCGGGCGCAGGCTGTGCCCGCAAGTTGCAGCTGTTTTTCGGGGCGGTCCAACGGGTCTTGAATGGTGCTTCTTGGGCCGGAACAGGGTCATGCAGAACGGACGGAGATTCGGGGCCAAAAAGCGGCCCGGGAGGCATGTAGCCGCCCGGGCCGTTGTCTCCTCCTGAACCGACTCCTACCGGGCCGTCGCCTTCACTGGAGGAAGGGTCCCCGGCAGGTTCTGGATGCGCCAGATCTCGCCCCGAAACTGACCGGAGATGAACGCGATACGGCGGCCATCGGGACTCAGACTTGGCTCTCCGATCTGCTCGCCCGGCGCGCGGCGAAGGAGGACCGTCGCGGTGCCGCCAGTGCTCGGAAGGCGAAGGAGGACCGCTTCGTTCGTCGTCTCGTTCCAGGCCGCCATCAGCAGATACTCACCGTCCGGCGTCCAGGCGAAGACACCCTGTGACGGTACGAAGCCTTGAGGGATGCCCTGCACCGGAAGCTCGCGCGGCGCCCCCCCGGACACCGGTACGGTGAGCAATCGAAAGACCCCAGTTTCCCGATCGTATTCTCCGATGGCGATCTTGTTCTGATCCGGGGACAGGACCGGTCTACCCAGCGCCTTCCCCTCCAGCACGACGCGCACGGCACTCGTGGTGGGATCGACCGCGCGGAGACTGGATTCCCAGTACTCCCCTTCGGCCCCATGGCGGTAGTATACGGTTCCGTCATCCGCGACCGTGGCCACTTGAGCCCCGGGGGGGACAGGCCACGAGAACTCATCCAGCGCCCCACTCCGCAGGTCCACGCGGTAGTAGCTCTGCCCCTGGGCTCCGAAAGCACGTCCTATCACGATCAAGCCCCCCCCATCCGGAGCCCACTGGACGGCCCTCACCACCTGGAGTTCCACCGGGATCTCCCGGCGGTCTCCCGTGGCGTGAGAGCGAATCACGAGCGTACGCATGTTTCGCTGGCCCTCCTCAAACTCGAAATAGGCGAGGCTCCTCCCGTCCGGTGACCAGACGGCGCTTCGCGTCCGGCGGGAGTCGGCGGGGTCCGCAACGGGCGCCGGCTGAGTCAGCACGGTCCCGGCCGCCACGTCGATCGAGGCCGTGTGCACCTGCGGTCTCTCGACCTCGACCCCGTAGAAGTAGGTACTTCTCGAGAATCCGATCGGATACAGTCCCCAGACGTCGGTCTTCACGAGCGTGGGCTCGCCCACCGCGCGCTGACCATCGATCGCCAGGCGCCAGATTCCCTGGGTCATCTCACGATCGCTGTAAAAGACGAGACCGGCCCCGTCCGGGCTCCACCCCATCAGCCGATCGTCGGTCGGTCCGCCCAGCACGGTCGTCTCTTGCCCATCGTCGAGTCGAAGCACGTGAATGTCGTAGTTCTCGACGTCCCCCTTGCGAGGCAGATCGTAGGCGACGAATCGGTCATCCGGAGAGAAGACCGCCATTTCGGGTGCTTCCTCCGAAGGGACGGTTTTCAACACACGTCGCTCTCCAGTCTCCGATGAAACGAGGGCGATCTCCGCCCGATTCACTTCCTCGGAACCGGCTTCCGAATCACTCCACCAGAGCGTCGCGAGGATCCACTCTCCGTCGGCCGACCAGTCCTCCACCATCGCGTAATTGAATCCTTTCCGGTGGGGAAACACGACCCGCTCGTTCCGGCCGTCGAAGTCGATCGCCCGGATCTCGTAACCGTCGCTCGGCTCGCTCCAGTAGTTGTAGGCTATGCGGCGCCCGTCGGGAGAGAAGGTCGAGGACTCGGCCCATTCGATGCGCTCGTTCCAGGAGCCTTTGTCCGTGACCCTTCTAAGCTTCCCGGACTCGAGATCGAGGACCGCCAGATCCCCTGTGATCCAATCGATGTCGGTCAAGTAGCGGCCGTCGGGCGAGGGGGCCGAGGCGTAGAAGTCCGGCTCGCTACCCACCCACACGCGGCGGAAGACGGGATCTTGATCTGCGGAGGCGTACGTCTCAGGAATCCACCTTCCGCCTGCTGGTTCCCCGGCCGGTCGGGCCGTCGCGGCTCCCCCGACCAGCACTCCGATGATCATCAGGATGGGGAGGCCAGGAATCAGAAACGGCCAGCTTCTGGTGATCGGGGTTCTCATGGCAACCTCCTCGGGCTCGGGACTGGGCCGCGCACTGCCGCTTCAACCTTCGCCCTTTTCCACTTCAACTCCGGGGCCAGCTCGACCGAATCCCGCAACTCGTTTACCAGCAGATGATTGCCCTCTTGAGTGGCTGACGCGGGCAGACGGGGCGTGTAACGGTTCGTTGCAGCGGGACGCCAGGACGTTACAGGATGTCCGGGGGCACCTTCGAGTTCTTCTCGCCAGCGGAAGGGGCGAGTGTCGGGAGACGCACGGTCACCTTCGTACCGGCTCCCGGTTCGCTCTCCACAGCCAGGTTGCCTCCGTGGACCACGGCAATCCGGCGGGAGATGGGAAGACCCAGTCCGGTCCCTTCCACGCGCGTGCTGAAGAAGGGCTCGAAAATGCGCTCGCGCACCTCAGCCGGCATTCCGCAACCGTCATCGGTTACCGTGACCAGTGCGTCCTCTCCGTCGACTGACAGCTCCACGCTCACCGCCCCGCCGGTCTCAAGCGCTTCTAACGCGTTCCGTAGCAGGTTCAGGAAGAGCTGCTCCAGTGCGCCGGAATCACCTATCGCGTCGATCGGATCCGGGCCACACTCCGCAGAGAGCGATGCCGCTTTCTCGTCGAGCAGCGGGCGAGCCGCCCTTACGGCAGCGTGCACGGGTTCTCTCAGGTCGATCGGCCGGGGGCGGATCCGCCCGCTGCGGGCAACCTCGAGGGTCCGCGAGACGGTATCGTCCAGCCGCGCGACTTCCCGCAGAGCCCGGGACTGAGGTGTTCGGAGGGGCGATTCGCCGGGAAGACCCTCCTCCACGTACTGCAGGTCGATGCGGATCGCCGTGAGCGGGTTCCGCACCTCGTGCGCGAGAGTCGCGGCGAACTCGCCGACCGCCGCCAGCGACTCCTTCTGGGTCAATTCGGCCAGAGTTCGGCGCAGGCTCTCGGCCATCGTGTTGAAGGCGTGGGCCACGCGGCCCACCTCGTCCCTCCCCTCGGGCTCGATGCGGCGGTCCAGGTCCCCACCGGCGACCGCCTGCGCCGCTTCCGAAAGATGTGCCAGTCTGCGGGTCATGCGACGCGTGAGCAGCGCGACGAGCCCAAGACCCGCGATCGCGACGGCGAGCAGGAGCCACGTGCCTTGCCTCGCAACGACCTCGAAGGGAGCGATGAACGGGGTCAGGGGAGCCGCGACAGCCAGGATCAGCGGTGGCTCCCCGAGGATGCGCCTCGTGCTGAGCCAGCGCTCCGTCTGCCACTCGAAACTGGGAGTGTCGAACAGCTCCGGCTCTAACGGCAAAGGAAGCAGGGACGCACCGCTCGACGGATCGAAGGCCGCCAGCACAAGACCGGCGGTCGTCGGGGGGAGCGCACCGGGGCTCAGCAGCGCTTGTGGATCCAACACGGCGCGCAAGGTCCCCAGACGACTTCCGTCCCCGGCCGCATAGATCCCCATATCGACCACCACACCCAGCGGCAGAGGCTCGCCCGCGTCCAACCACCGAGATCCGACCGGAGAGCGCTCAACCGAGACCAGTCGGACGTCCTCCGAGCTGACCACCGAAACAGCCAGAACGGAGGGCGCGAGCTCCTCGAAGCGATCCTTGAGACTGGAGGGCGGCTCGACCCCGGCTGGTTCCGAGGCGCGCGTGCCCAGCCGCTCCAGGATCCGTTGCACCTCGACTTCGTCGGCGAGGAAGAGGAGGTCGGAGCGCTCGGAAATCCACCGCGACGCCACTTGGGCCACGGCCTGATCAAGGGTCTCGTCGAGACGCGTCCTGAGGAGCCGCTCGCCCGCCCGGGGGGCCGTCCGGGTCAACCACAGACCGAGCATCACGAGAGGCACGATGCCTACCACGAGCACCACGAGAAGCATGCGGATGCGGAAGGAGAGTCGAGGCACGGGGTCAGTCCTCGTCCCGATCGCCCTTCGATAGGTTCAGGTCGAACCGGCGGATCAGACGGTCGAGGCGGGGCCTCGAAATCCCCAGAATCTCTGCCGTTCGGGACTTGTGCCCCCCGGTCGACTCCAGAACTCGAGCCACGTGCTGCCTCTCTACGGCCTCCAGCGTTTCCAGCTCGGTCGTCCCCTCCGCCTTCCGGTCGCCAAAGCCCAGATGCTCGGGCCGGACCACCTCGCCGGTAGCAGCGACCAGCGCGCGGGTAAGGCAGTTCTCGAGCTCGCGCACGTTCCCTGGCCAATCGTGCTCTTGAACGGCGCGCAGGGCCTCGGAAGAGAGCATCACCGCCGGCTTCTCCAGCTCTTCGGCGGCCTTCCGAATCAGGTGCTCGGCGAGCAACGGCACGTCCTCCGGTCGTTCACGGAGCGGCGGCAGGACGATCTCCACCACCCTGAGCCGATAGTAGAGGTCCTCGCGGAAGCGCCCCTGCTCGACCAGCTCCTCCAGGTCTCGGTGCGTGGCGGCGATCACGCGAGCCTCCGATTGCTCGGGCCTTTCAGCACCCACCGGGTAGAACTCGTGCTCCTGGAGGACACGGAGCAGTTTCGCCTGGAACTCGGGCGCCGTGTCGCCGATCTCGTCCAGGAAGATCGTGCCCCGGCCGGCAAGTGCGAAGCGACCCTTTCGGTCGGAAGTCGCTCCCGTGAATGCCCCTCGAACGTGACCGAAGAGCTCCGACTCGAGGAGAGTGGCCGGAAGAGCCGTACAGTTCACGGCCACGAAGGGCTCCGAGGCATAGGCGGAGCTCAAGTGGATCTCCCGGGCCACCAACTCCTTTCCCGTCCCGCTCTCGCCCCGGATCACGACGGTGGTCCGCGTTCCGGCCACCTGCCCGATGAGCTTGAAGACCTCGATCATCGCGGGATGCCGGCCCACCATGCGGGTGGACGCCTCCGCCCGGGACTCTGCATGACCGGGCGCTTGCCGCGACTCCCGGTCCTCCCAAGCCCGCTCGAGCACCCGCCGGAGGTGCCGAAGGTCGAGCGGCTTCACCAAAAAGTCGGTCGCCCCCTCTCTCATCGCCTCTGCAACGGTCGGCAGATCGTCGTAGGCCGTCATGAGGACGACGTCCACACGGGACATACGCTCACGCAGCATGCGGAGAAGCTCCATCCCGCTCATCCCGGGCATCTTCAGGTCGGCCAGGACGATTCCTGCCGGCTCATCCGCCAGTCGGGCGAGCGCCTCTTCCCCGCTCGGGGCAGTCCGTATCTCTGTGGACTCATCGGCGAGGGCTTCCGACAGGGAGGTCAGGATTCGGTCGTCATCATCGACGATGAGCAAAGAGCGTCGCACGAAGCGCAACCTCCGGGAACAAGAGGGAGCAGGCTGCTTTGATCGACCATGAAGCGCGAAGGTCGAACCGTGCGATCCAACATAGGCCGCCCCCCGTAGGACAGCCACGGCGGGGCATGGCGCAAGGAGCTCGGCTCCTCATGTGATATGGTGTGGCACAAGGCCGGACAGGCCAAAGGAGGAGTGGGCCCGGGTAGATTTGAACTACCGACCTCTCGCTTATCAGGCGAGCGCTCTAACCAGGCTGAGCTACGGGCCCTGGGTGAGAAAAAGGAGGGCGAGCCATCGGGTCAGCTCGCCCCTGCCTCGCATCCGTCAATGTCGTAGGGTTGAAGCTCCGATCGCAAGTCGCTCGGCGCCGCTCGCGACTGCGTCGCTAGGGACGATTACCCGCAAAAGGCGCGGGAGAGCCGAAGCCGTCCGGAGCCGGACCCGTTGTCCTAAAAGCTCTCGTCGTCGTCTTCGTCCTCCCAGTCCTCATCATCATCGTCGAAGTCGTCCCAGTCGTCGTCGAGGTCGTCGTCGAGGTCGTCGTCCTCGTCCTCCCAGTCTTCTTCGTCCCAAGCTTCTTCCTGTGCGTGCAGCTTGTGCACGCCGGATGACATCCGCCGTCGCTCGTCCATGGATGCGACCGCGAACCACTCCTTCGCCATCGGAGATCCTCCTCCAAAAGGGGCCTTGGGGCCCGGCCAGACCGCACTGGGTCAGGACAGCCGCGGCGAAGCTAACAACGGGTGATCGGGTGTCAAGATCCCCCGACCCTTCCCGGAAAATGCAGCGACCGAGGCCAACGTGCGGCCCGGTTTGCCTGCCCCTGACTTCAGCCTCTACTTTGCGCCTATGAAGCGCACTGATGGTACTCCGTGCCCCCGAACGCGACCCGCGTCTCTGCTCCTGACGCTGACCGCGTCGACTCTTGTCCCTGTCCTTGCACTGTCCGCGTGCGGGCAACCCCAGGCGATGGGACAGGCGAACAGCCTGATCGTGGCTGCCGCCGACTCACTGTGGGCAGAGGTCGAGGATAGCACCTACGCCATCCTGGAGCCCACGATTTTCACCGTACGTGACGAAAACCGCTTCAACGTCACGCAGGTCGATCCAGGGGCCAGGGAGTTCCAGGACCTGCGCAACTTCCGTCAGCTGCTCGTGTTCGGAACGGCCGACGATCCGTTGATTCGACAGGCCGCGGCGGCCGCGGATCGTGTCGGGACCCTCGAGGTCCCATCCGTCTTCCAGGCCTCCGAGGTGTGGGCACGAGGACAGGTTGTCACGGCGATCCTGCTCGAGGAGGGGCGAGAGGTCGAGACGTGGCTCGGTCAGCTGCCTGCGGTCCTCGGGATGGTGGACAGCGACTACCGCGCATTCGTGCGCAACAAGATGTTCGTCACGCCGCCGGACACCGCGCTGGCGACCGAGTTCTCACAGCGCTTCGGCTTCTCGCTGCTCGTCCCCGAGGTCTACGATCACGTCGTGCGGGAGGGGCCGCTCGAGACCACGGTCATCGTGCGCAACGACAACCCCGATCCGAGCCAGCTGATCCGCTCGATCCTCATCACCTGGCGTGACGGCGTGGACTCGCTGACGACCGAGACGGCGCTTGCCTGGCGCGCGGATGTGGACGGCATCCATTACAACGTCCCGCAACGGATCAGCGCGGAGCGCTCGACGGTCACGGAGTTCGCGCACGGCGGGGCGCCGGCGCTCGAGGTCACGGGCGTATGGGAGGACGAGGAGGGCAACTACCCGGCAGCGGGCCCCTTCATCGTGTGGCTCGTCCGGTGCGGCGATCGGACGTTTCTGCTCGACGCGTGGCTGTACGCGCCAGGGCGGGACAAGTATGAGTATGTTCTCCAGCTTCAGGAGATTCTGGGCTCCTTCGCGTGCGCTCCATCGACGGGATGAGACGGTCGTCCCGCCCACTCCCGGCGCCCGAACGTAGCCATCGACAGGCTAACTGACCGCGCCATGCAGTTCGTCCACCTGCACACGCACAGCGAATACTCGTTGCTCGACGGCGCCAACCGGCTCGACGAGCTCGTAGACCGGGCGGTCGAGTTCGGGATGCCGGCCCTCGCCCTCACGGACCATGGCAACCTCTATGGCGCGTGGGGTTTCCAAGAGAAGGCGCGCAAGCGAGGACTGCGACCGATCATTGGGTGCGAGGCCTACGTCGCGTACGGCGACCGCCGGGCGCGCGCGATCCCGCCCGACGCGCCGGCGCCCTATGCGCATCTGGTGCTCCTGGCGGAGAACGAGACCGGCTACCACAACCTGGTCCGACTCTCATCGATCGGATACACGGAGGGCTTCTACCGGAGACCCCGGATCGACCGCGACGTGCTCGAGGAGCATTCCGACGGTCTGATCGTCCTCTCGGCCTGCATGTCGGGCGAGGTCGCCAAGAATCTGCTTCTGGATCGATTCGACCGGGCTCGTGAGGCGGCCGAGTGGCATGCGCGCGTGTTCGGCCCCGGACGGTATTGGCTGGAGGTACAGCGGCACGGGATCCCGGGGCAGGAGAAGGTGAACGAGGGCGTCTTCCAGCTGGCTGAAGCCCTCGGGCTGGGCGTGGTCGCCACGAACGACGCTCACTACCTGCGGCGTGAGGACGCGGACGCCCACGACACCCTCCTGTGCATCGGCACGGGCAAGGACAAGTCGGACCCGAACCGCCTCCGCTTCCACGGCGAAGAAAGCTACTTCAAGTCGGCAGACGAAATGGCCGAGCTGTTTCCCGATCGGCCGGACGTGCTTGCGAACACGCTCGAGATCGCCGAGCGCTGCGACGTTCGCTTCAAGCAGCAGTACCAGCTGCCGAACTTCCCGCTGCCGGAGGCGTTCGACGATGATGTCTCGATGTTGCGCGATCTGGCGGAACGAGGAGCGCGGGATCGGTACGGAGATCCGCTCCCCGAAGAAGTGCGGGAGCGCCTGGAGTACGAGCTCGATGTCATCGAGAAGACGGGGTATGCAGGCTACTTCCTGATCGTCTGGGACTTCATCCGGGCCGCCAGGGAGCGAGACATTCCGGTGGGACCCGGTCGGGGCTCGTCGGCCGGTTCCATCGTCGCGTACTCGCTGGGTGTGACCGACGTGGACCCTCTCGCCTTCGACCTCCTGTTCGAACGCTTCTTGAACCCGGAGCGGATCTCGATGCCGGACATCGACATCGACTTCTGCTACGAGCGGCGAGGCGAGGTGATCGACTACGTCCGGGAGAAGTACGGGCAGCAGTCGGTCGGTCAGATCATCACCTTTGGAACCATGAAGGCGCGGGCCGTCGTGAGGGACGTGGGTCGCGTGCTGGGCTTCTCGCCCTCCGACACGGATCGTCTGGCCAAGCTCATTCCGAGCAGTCCCGGCTTCTCCTTTACTGTCGCACAGGCGGTCCACAAGGTCCAGGAACTGAAGGAGCTGTACGAGGAAGATCCGGCCGTCCGGAAGCTGCTCGACTACGCCACGCGGATCGAGGGCCTGGCCCGTCACAGCTCGGTGCACGCCGCTGGAGTCGTGATCGCTCCCGGCCCACTCGACCACTACGTGCCGATCTGCGCCGACACCAAGAACGGCGAGGACACGGTCATCACGCAGTTCGACATGGTCGCCCTCGAGAAGGCGGGCATGCTCAAGATGGACTTCCTCGGGCTGCGCACGCTCACCGTGATCCACGACGCGATGGCCAGCGTGGCACAGCGTCACGGAGTCGAGACCGACTGGGAGGAGATCGGCTTCGAGGACCCGGCCGTGTACGATATGCTCGCTTCGGGTCGGACCAGCGGCGTGTTCCAGTTCGAGTCGTCTCTCGCGACCGACAAGCTGCGAGGGATGCGGTGCGACCGGTTCGACGACCTGGTCGCGGTAAACGCGCTCATCCGTCCCGGACCCCTCGATTCCGGGATGACGGACGTCTACATCCGACGCAAGCGCGGCTTCGCGCCCGTCGAGTACCCGCACCCCGATCTCGGCGACGTGCTGGAGCCCACCTACGGCGTCATCACCTACCAGGAACAGGTGATGCGTGTCGCCAACGTGCTGGCGGGCTTCTCGCTCGCCGAAGCAGATGTGCTTCGAAAGGCGGTCGGCAAGAAGGACGCGAAGCTCACCGCCAAGGTGCTCGCGGACTTCGTGAAGCGCGCCGTCGAGCGAGGCACCACGCGTGAGAAGGCGACCGAGATCGCGGAGCTGATCCGAACCTTCGGCCGGTACGGTTTCCCGAAGGCTCATTCGGTGGCCTACGCCGTTCTTTCCTTCCGGACCGCGTGGCTGAAGGCGCACTATCCCGCAGAGTTCATGGCGGCATTGCTGTCGTCCGAGATCGGCAACACGGACAAGGTCGTCACGTACATCGCGGAGGCCCGGGGGCTGGGCATCGATGTGCTCCCGCCGAGCGTGAGCGAGTCCCGGTACCGGTTCACGGTCGTGGCCGATGATCGGATCCGGTTCGGTCTAGGCGCGATCAAAGGGGTCGGGCACGGAGCGATCCAGTCGATCATCGAGGCTCGTGAAGAAAAGCCGTTCGAGTCTTTCCTCGACTTCCTCCAGCGCATCGATCTGCGTCTGAACAACAAGCGCGTGGTGGAAGCACTTATCGGAGCGGGCGCCCTGGACGATTTCGGCGGGCGCGCGCGTCTGCTCGCCGGACTCGACCTGATGTTCAACGAGGCGCAGCTCCGCAAACGCGAGACGGAGACCGGTCAGACCTCCCTGTTCGGGGGCGGCGACCGACGACGAACGGCCCCTGCCCTTCCGGACGTCGAGCCATGGGGCGAGCGTCGGCGACTCAAGGAGGAGAAGGAGCGCCTGGGCTTCTACATCTCGGGCCACCCGCTCGACCGGTATCGCGAGCTGGTGGAGCTGTACGAGCTGACGGCGAACAGCTCCAACTTCGCCGAGTTCCGTGAGCAATCGATCGAGGTCGCGTGCGTGATCACTGAGCGCGCAGTCCGTACTTCACGAAGGGACGGACGGGAGTGGGCCCGTCTGACCATCGAAGACTTTCGCGGAACGGCGACGGCCCTGGTCTTTGGCGACAAGTGGGTCGACAACCGCGACGTTCTGGGCGAGGACACACCGGTCCTCCTCGCCGGTACGGTGTCGGGAAGCTCGCGCGACGAGGAAGATCCCCCCATTTTTGTGGATTCCGTTCGGAGCCTCTCAGAGGTGGGATCGAGCGGACAGGTGGGCATCTGCATCGAACTGCGCGAGGGAGAGGAGCTCGAGCCCGAGGCGTTCGAACGGGTGCGCACTCTGTTGGAAAGCGCCCCCGGCAGGGGTCCCCTGTGGGTCGAATGGCAGGGGCGGGACGGCAATGGCGCCGAGCGGCCGAGACTCGCATCGCAGTCCCTGCGAGTCACGCCGAGCGCCGCACTGCTGACGGATCTACGAACGCTGCTGGGCGGAGACCGGGTCAAGCTGGTACGCGAATAGGGCGAGGATGACGGTCCGGCGGTCGTCCGGATCACTCGTCGTGGGAGCATGACAGCCGATAACGAACGGGATTACGCGGCTCTCCGCACACGCATCGACGAGCTGCGGGAGGCCGCCCAGAGCCAGGGCTTCGACGTCTCCGAGCAGGTCCGGGAGCTCGAGGAGAGACTCGCCTCCGAGCGGCAGGACGAGGTGGAGAGCCTGTCGCGCTACGATCGGGTGAAACTGGCACGCGACCAGGGCCGTCCCTTCACACTCGACTTCGTGGAGCGACTGTTCGAGAACTGGTTCGAGCTACACGGCGACCGCCTGTATCGTGACGATCCCGCCGTTGTGGGTGGATGGGCGACCCTGGATGGCCGCTCGGTCATGGTGATCGGCCAGCAGAAGGGTCGGGAGATGAAGGAGAACCTCTTCCGCAACTTCGGCTCGATGCACCCCGAAGGCTATCGCAAGGCGAAGCGCCTGATGAAGCTGGCCGAGAAGTTCGGACGGCCGATCGTCACGTTCGTCGATACGCAGGGCGCATATCCAGGCATCGGCGCCGAGGAGCGGGGCCAGGGCGAAGCGATCGCCGAAAACCTGTTCGTGATGGCCGGGCTCCGCGTCCCCCTTCTCTCGGTCGTGATCGGCGAAGGGGGCAGCGGCGGGGCACTGGGGATCGCCGTCGCGGATCGCGTGCTGATGATGGAGAACGCGATCTACTCGGTCATCTCGCCGGAAGGCTGTGCGGCGATCCTGTGGCGAAGCCGGGAGCACGCCGACCAGGCTGCGGACGCCATGAAGTTGACCGCCGCCGATCTTCTCGAGCTCGGGGTGGTGGACGAAGTGATATCGGAGCCTGCCGGTGGCGCCCACCTTGAGCCGAGACAGGCCATGGATACCGTAGGCGAAGCCCTGAAGCGCCATCTCGCCGAGCTCGCGGCGATCGATCCGGAGGAGCTGGTCCGGCAAAGGCGCGAGAAGTACTACGCGATGGGCGCGTGGACGGAAGAGTAGACGGGGGCCGAAGGTCGGCCGGGCCCGACGGCAGCGGCGGAGAAGACGGCGGCAGCCGCTCCGATGGTGGCGATCGTCGATCCCGGGGAAGCGGTCGACGCGGTGGCCGGGATCGTCAGGGACGGCGCGGTCGTGGCTCCTCGCGATCCCGTCGCAGAGACCGAGCCGCCGCAGCCGGAAGCACGCCTCGGGCGCCGCAGACACTTTCCCCGACGCCGGTAACCTCGACCGCTCCAGGAGAGCTCCAAGTCGTCCAGGTCCAGTTCAAGGGCCTGCGCACCGGTTACTACAGCTTCCGACACATGGTCCCTCTGCGGGCCCGCGAGTACGTGATCGTGGAGGCGGACCGCGGGCAGGACCTGGGCTGGGTGATGCGCGCCGTGGACGCAGACGACCTGACCTGCGAAGGCGGGTGCGAGGCGGTCGACGAACGACCCGTTCCGCCTCCGACGAAGCGCGTGATCCGGCGGGCGGCACCCGCGGACGTGACACGTCTCAACCAGCTGCGCGATCAGGAGCTGGAAGTGCGGCGACGTACCCGCGCGCTGGTCGAAAAGCACGATCTCAAGATGAAGGTCAGCGAAGCGGAGTGGCAGTGGGACCGCAACAAGCTGACGGTCTATTTCACGGCGGAAAAGCGGGTCGACTTTCGCGCTCTGGTTCGGGAGATGGCGCGCACGTTCCGAACACGGATCGAGCTGCGACAGATCGGCGTGCGTGACGAGGCCAAGCGCCTGGGTGGCCTGGGCCGGTGCCGCCGTGAGCTGTGCTGCCGATCCTGGCTCATGGAGATCGAGCCGGTCACGCTTCAGCTCGCGAAGGACCAGGGCCTGTCGTTGAATCCGAGCCAGATCTCGGGGGCCTGTGGTCGGCTTATGTCGTGCCTCCATTACGAGCATTCGTTCTACCAGCAGGCGAAGAAGCGCTTCCCCCGCGTGGGCCAGCGCCTCAGCACCTCCCGCGGTGACGAGGTCGTGACGGGCTGGAACCTGTTCAGCGAAACCGTGTCGTTGCGAAGCCCGGACGGAGAGATGCGCGAGCTCGGGCTCACCGAGCTCCGGCAGGAGACGGCCTCCGCCCGCGATCGGACGCAATAAGACACTGGCGCAATAGAATCGGGCGCAGTGAACGCGGCATTCAGACGGGCGCGACCCTCATGAGCAAGTTCTATCTCACCACGGCGATCGACTACTCCAACGGCGAGCCGCATCTCGGGCACACGGTGGAGAAGGTCGGTGCGGACGTGATCGCGAGGTACCGGAAGAGCCTGGGGGACGACGTGCACTTCGTCATCGGCATGGACGAGCATGGACAGAAAGTCGCCCAGGAAGCGGAACAGAACGGGCTTCCCCCGCAGGAATGGGTCGACCGGATCGCCGAGTCGTTTCTGGACGCCTGGCGCCGTATGGACGTCGAGTTCGACGACTTCATCCGGACGACCGAGCCCCGTCACCACCAGGGGGTCGGCGAGCTCATGCGCCGAATCGAGGCCAACGACGACTTCTACATGGCGAGCTACGCGGGCTACTACTGCGCCGGTTGCGAGGCGTTCAAGAAGGAGGAGGAGCTCGTCGACGGCAAGTGTCCGATACACCCGCAGCGTGAAGTGGAGTGGACGGAGGAGGAGAACTTCTTCTTCAAGCTGTCCGAGTACCGGGACCGCCTGCTGAACCACATCTCCGAGCACCCGGAGTTTGTCCAGCCGGCCAGCCGGAGAAACGAGATTCTGCGACTGCTGGAGCGCGGTCTCGACGATATCTCCGCTTCGCGAAGCCGCATCCCCTGGGGCGTCTCCTTCCCAGGCGACGAGGAGCATACGGTCTACGTGTGGTTCGACGCCCTGCCGAACTACATCACGGCCGTCGGGTTTCCGGATCCGGCGTTTGATCGGTGGTGGCCGGCCGAGCTTCACATCATCGGGAAAGACATCACGAGGTTTCACTGCGTGATCTGGCCGGCCATGCTGATGTCGGCCGGGTTGCCGCTTCCCCGCACGGTGTGGGCGCACGGTTTCATCAACATCGGTGGCGCGAAGCTCTCCAAGTCGGCTGGAACAGAGCTGGATCTTACGGAGCTCATCGAGCGCCATGGCCCGGATGCCCTGCGCTACTTTCTGATGCGTGAAGTTTCCTGGGACGGCGATCGTGACTACCCGTCGTCGGACGGGTTTCTTGAGCAGTTCGACCGGCGCTACACGACTGAGCTGGCAAACGACCTCGGCAACCTGCTGAATCGCGTCGTCTCGATGGTTTTCAAGTACCGGGACGGTGCCGTGCCCGGTCAGCCCGCTTCACCGCTGGACGACGATCGTGTGAACGCGGTGAAATCCTATCGTGAAAAGATGGACGGCTATCTGCTCCACGAGGGGCTGGAGGTGACCGGCGAGCTCGTCCGTGCCGCCAACGCGTACGTGGATCAGACCCAACCCTGGCAACTGGCCCGCGAGGAGCGGGATGCGGGTGCGCCAGGCGATGCGCTGGACGCCGCGCTAGGCAGTCTGGTTCGCACGCTCGGCACCTCCGCCGCGCTTCTGGCACCGTTCATCCCCCGCAAGGCGGCGGAGATCTGGAAGGCCGTCGGTGGGGGCGACGGGATGGCCCTCCTCGACGACCTGGAGGACACGCTGCTCGGACTCGCTCGTGTGCAGCCCGGCCCGGTCCTGTTCCCTCGACCCGAGTAACGTGCTCGCCCAACGTAGCCGCGTATCGCCGGTACCGTTTGACAGCTGACGGATCGGCTCAATACTCTGTAGCGTTTGGTGTGGGTCGTTGGCGTGGTGGGGCGGCTGTGGTGATATCGAATCGGGACGCCGGCCCGCCTCGTTTCATATCCGGGGCAGGTTTCCCGTTCGGCACCCGGTCACGGAAAAGGGTAAAGCTTGGCGAAGCGCGAGATCTGGACGGTACAGTTCTTCCCCGAGAGTGGGGGGCGTGCCCGTAGCTTTCGACTTCGCCCGAGCGTTGCGTATCTGGCCGGCGGTGTATGCGCCGGCTTCTTGCTGCTGGTCTTGGCCTGGTTTCTCGGATTTCTCGGTGAACGGCAGGCCATATATCAGTTGAGCCGCTACGAAGCGGAGAATCAACACCTCGTGGCGAGTCTGGCGGCTATCGAGAACCGCACCGACCGGCTGGCGCAGGCCCTGGACGACTTGGCTGCGCGAGAACAGCGCTTCCGAGTCCTCTCCGGGCTGCCGTTGCTGGATGAAGAACTGTACGCGGTCGGAATCGGTGGGCCCACGCTGAACGGTGAGGCAGGCGGTCCGTTCGACGCTCTCGCGCCCGAGCTGGCCAGCACGTCGCGGTCGCTGACCATGGACCTCGATCAGCTGCTTCGACGCGCCGAGCTCCTGTCCAGCAGTCTGGCCGAAGCGACCGACTCCGTGGCGGCGCAGCAGGACCTGTTCGGCCGACGCCCCACAATCTATCCCGTGCTCGACGAGCGTTCGTGGATCAGTTCGGGGTTCAGCTACAATCGTCTGCACCCCCTGCTCGGCTATCGGCGTCCGCACCCGGGCATCGACGTATCGGCGAGTTATGGCAGCCCGGTCGTAGCGACAGGCGAAGGTCGGGTGGTGTTCGCCGGTCGAGAGACGGGATACGGAAGACTCGTGGAGATCGAGCACGGATACGGGTACCGCACGCGTTACGCGCACCTGTCGCGTGCGACCGTCCGGGTCGGTCAGCAGGTGCAGCGGGGCGACATCGTGGGCGAGGTCGGTCGCTCTGGTCTGACGACGGGTCCGAACCTGCATTACGAGGTGCTGGTCAACGACCGCCCCGTGAACCCCAGGGCGTACATCCTCGATGATGCCTTTCAACGGTAGAGGTCCCACCTCTACCCACCCAGCGCTTCGTTGAACAACCCCGACCTCGCGTCTACATTTTCGGTTTGAAGAAGATCATCGGTGATCGTTGGGCCGAGATCTGTTGGCACCACAGCTCGGAGAATTGGCAATGCAGCAACGAAAGCGCGTGATTCTCTCGACCCTGGCGGGCGGACTCCTGTTCACGGCCTGCGGCGGCGCTGAGCTTGCCGTGCAGGTGATGACGGAAGGTGCCGAAGGCATGCAGGCCGAATCGGACCTGCCAGTGTCCTTCCTCCCGTTCGACCGGGATTCTGTGTTCGAAGCGCTCGCGGCCATAGCGCCCGAGCCGGAACCGCAGGTCCCCGCCGATCTGCAGCAGGCGTACGACAGCGTACTGGTGCTTCAGGAAGCCTGGAGAACTGCCGAGGCGTCCTGGTCCGAGGTGCGTGACAGCCTGCGACAGCTCTCGGACCGTCTGCAGGGAATGGATCAGCGGAGCCGGTCCTATCGCGAGCTCTACGATCGCTTTGGCGCCCTGGAGGGTCGTGAGCAGCGGTTGAACCGCGTGCGGAGCCAGGCGTTCGACGCGTTCACCGCACTGCAGGAGATGACCACCACGCGTCTCGACTCGGTCCGGGCCGTGCGAGAATCTTGGGAGGACATCGCGTTCGCCGATTACTTGGCTATCGTCGACAGCATCCAGGACGCTCTGGGTCGACAGATCCTCGAGGACACGACGGATGCGAGCGGCACGGTCTTTCGAAGGTTGAGCGGTGGGCCGTGGTGGGTGCACACGCGCGTCGCGATTCCGGCCGGCGAGCTTTACTGGAACGTCCTGGTGGAAGAGGCGGACACGCTCCGCCTGACACCCGCCAACGCCGAACAGCGGCTCCGCTTCTAGCGAAGCCGGGAACCCGAAATACCCAGGGGCGGGGCTTCCAACTCGGACGTCTCGCCCCCGCAGGGCGCCCCATGGACACCACCGCCGTTGACCTGAAGGTCGATCTCGACCACATCGGCTGGCTCTCCTTCGACCTGCCCGGCTCTTCGGTCAACCTCCTGACCGCCGAGGTGATGCGGGAGATGGATCACCGCCTCGGCGAGCTGGAATCGCATATCGCGACCGGAAAACTGGCGGCCGTGGTCGTGATCAGTGGCAAGCCGGGCACGTTCTTCGCTGGGGCCGACGTCCGCGAGATCGTGGCCCTCGAGGATGTAGAAGACGCTCGTAACAAGAGTCGGGAAGGACAGCGCATCTTCCGCCGGCTGGAGCGGCTCACGGTTCCGACGATCGCGGCGGTGGATGGGTTGTGTTTGGGCGGAGCCACCGAGCTGGCCCTCGCGTGCGATTACCGCATCGCCTCCGACCGTCCCCAGACCCGGATCGGTCTGCCGGAGATCAAGCTGGGGATCGTCCCCGGATTCGGCGGCTGCGTGAGGCTACCCCGCCTCGTGGGCATTCAGCGCGCCCTGCGGATGATCGTGAGCGGAAGCGCCGTCAACGCGGAGCGCGCCCGTCGGATGGGCCTCGTCGACAGGGTCGCGAACTACGAGCGATTCGAAGCGGCCGTCGCCGACTTTGTGCGGGAGGCACTGGAGGGCCAGGTGGAACGGCACCCGCCGCGCTTGTCCCTCGCCGGTCGACTGCTCGAGAACAGCGGGCCCGGCAGACAGGTTCTGTTCTCGACCGCACGCCGTCAGACGGCCAAGCGCACGGACGGTCGGTATCCAGCCCCGCTGCGAGCCATCTCGGTCGTGCAGGCGACGCACGGGAAGCCGATCGATCAGGCTCTGCCGATCGAAGCCGAGGCGCTGGCGGAAATGTCGCAGACCGATGTCTCCAGGAACCTCGTGCGAATCTTCCTCCTCCAGCAGGCGGCGAAGAGATCTCTGCCGGCCGAACAGCTCGATCGACGCGCCAAGGTGGAGAAGGCCGCGGTGCTGGGCGCCGGTGTGATGGGAGGTTCCATCGCCGAGCTGATCGCCGCGCACGACGTTCCCGTCGTGCTGAAGGACATCGACCGGGAGGCACTCGACGATGGCCTGCGACACGCCTCCGCTCTTCTCAAGAAGGGCGGCGAGCGCGGTGTGTTCGAGCCGGAAGAGGTCGGGCTCAAGTTCGCCCTGATCCACGGCACGCTGACTTACGAGAAGTTCGACGACGTGGATCTGGTCATCGAGGCCGTGGTCGAGCGGATGCCGGTGAAGCAGACCGTCCTGCGTGAGACGGAGGAAAGGGCGTCCGACGACTGCGTCTTCGCGACCAATACGTCGTCTCTCTCCGTCGCAGAGCTCGCCTCGGCAGCCGCTCGACCTGGGCGCGTCGTGGGCCTTCACTTCTTCAACCCGGTGCACCGGATGCCGTTGGTCGAAGTCGTGCGGATCGAAGGCGTGTCCGACGAGGCTTTGGCCACGGCGTTCGGGTTCACGATCGACCTGGGCAAGACGCCCGTCCTCGTGGCGGACCGGCCCGGATTCCTCGTAAACCGGCTGCTGACGCCGTACCTCAACGAGGCGGGGTATCTGCTGGAGGAAGGAACCGCGGTCGAGGACGTCGATGGCGCGCTGCTCGAGTTCGGAATGCCCATGGGCCCGTGCCGGCTGCTCGACGAGATCGGCTTCGATGTGGCCGAACACGTCGCCCACGAGATGGAAGCGGCGTTCGGAAGGCGGATGCAGGCTTCGCCGGTCGTCTCCCTTCTGCGACAGGAAGGGCGGTTGGGCAAGAAGAACGCCCGTGGCTTCTACGCTTACACCCGCGGTCGGCAGCAAGGCGTCGATCGGGAAGTGGCTACGACGTTGTCGGGACGCGGGGGCGACCCGCCGCCGGGGACAAACGAGATTCAGCGTCGTTGCCTCTATTCGATGGTCAACGAGGCCGCGTTCACACTTGCGGAGGACGTCGTCGACTCGGCGGGCACCCTGGACCTCGCCATGGTCATGGGGACGGGATTCCCGCCTTTCCGCGGGGGCCTGCTGCGGTGGGCGGATGGCGAAGGAATCCAGACCATCGTGGAGGCTTTGCGGGAGTATCAGCGCCGGCTGGGTCCGCGCTTCGCGCCGGCCAGCCTGTTGACCGAGATGGCGGCGTCGGGGCGCACCTTCACGGAACCCGTCTGAGGGTGAGTCACCGGCTCGGGCGACGCCGGGCGACGCTCCACCGTCGCATCGGTGGCCAGGCGATCGACGGTCCCAACGTTTCCGTTGTGGTTCATCGGCCGCCGGACCGCATCGACACCTTCCAGCAGGAACTCCTTCACGACGAGCCGGACCTGAAGATCACGCTTCAGGAGCTGGCCGCCGGCACCCGACCGCTCGAGATCGACGACGAGGTCCATATGGGTCCCGGGTCACGGCTCTTGTGGTTCACGTTCCCCGGAGCTCACAGCGAGGTGGGTGCGTTCTACGATGATGCGGGGCAGCGTCTCGGGTATTACGGCAACCTGATCGTGCCTACCAAGTTCGACGGCACGACATGGCGCATAAGGGATCTATTTCTGGACGTCTGGGTGCCGTCCGGCGGCCGCCCCCGGCTGCTGGATGAGGGGGAGTTCGAAGAGGCGCAGGCGCGCGGGTGGATCACGCCCGAAGAGGCCGGCCGCGCGCGGACGGAAGGTGCCGCGATCACGAAGCTCGCCGAGCGCGGCGCCTGGCCTCCGAAGCCGGTTCGCCGTTGGACGCTGGAGCTCGTACCCGCCCTGCGTCTGCGACGAGACCACCCGGGGACCTATTGGGCCGCCCTCGCGTCGGGCCGTTTGATCGGGTGGGGGCTGTACGTGTTCGGACTGGCGTCGGCGACGTCGATCGCGTTCGCCGCCTTCACCGATGCGTTCGTGATCTCGGGGCGAGCCCAGACCGTATGGATCGGCACGATCGTGCTCGAGGCGATCGTTCTGCTTCCCCTGGCTCTGGGCGGCCTTCTGCCCGCCACCCGCTGGCCTCACCCCGCACTCACCGACGAGCGCACGTTGTTCATCGGGACGCTGGCCGCGGGTCTGGCCGTTCTGGTGCTCAACGATCTCGGCCGGTGGAGCGATCTGCTGGTGGGCGTGTACGGCAGCCTGGCCATGTTTCTCGGGATCTTCGCCGTGTGTCGAGGCTGGTTCGACCGTACCTTCCCGACCTTCGCCGCAGCCGGGCTCGTCGTCGCCGCAGTGGCGCTCGTGATCCTGCTGTAAAGAGGAGATTGGAACCGGGATGTCGATGCGACCCGCGACAAAGCGCAAGCTGCTCTTCGTCACCGCCTTCGGGGCGTACTTCGTCGGCTTGTGGATGCTCTGGTACACACCTGTCGTGTATCCGCTGAAGCTGTTCGTCGTGCTTCTGCACGAGATCAGCCACGGGCTGGTCGCGTTGGCGACAGGCGGAGAGATCCAGCGCATCGTCGTGACGCCCCAGGAGGGTGGTTTGTGCGAGTGCTCGGGCGGCAACGCGTTCCTGACCCTGTCTGCCGGCTACCTCGGCAGCCTGGTTTGGGGCGTGCTCATCTTCTGGGCGGCCTTCCGGAAGGCGGAGTGGGCACGGTGGATGATCGCCATCGTGGGCGTACTCGTGCTCGGGTTCACGCTGCTGTTCGTGAGGAACGCGTTCGGACTGGCGTTCGGGATCTCGTTCGGGACCGCTCTCGCGCTGGCAGGTCGGTACCTCGAGGCACGGACAAACGCCCTCTTCCTCGGAGTTCTGGGTCTCACCAGCGTCCTCTACGCGGTCCTGGACATCAAGAGCGACATTCTCGATCGTCCGGAACTCCGGTCGGACGCGGCCATGTTGGCGGAGCTCACCGGGGTGCCCACGCTCGTCTGGGGGCTGGTGTGGATCGGGATCGCGCTGGCCGTAAGCTGGTGGCTGCTTCGGTGGGCGTATCGACGCGCGTAGGCTCGGCCGAGGCGGGCCGGACGAAACCTGTGCGCCGTACCGCCCGGACACGACTTTGAGGTGATGGGTGATGAGCCGTAGACTTCGCTCCACTTTCACGGCGCGGAGGAGTACGGTTATGGACGTGAACAGGGAAGTTCGTAGAACAAGCCCGGACGCTCCCGGTCCGGAGCCCGAACGATAGAGTGAAGGAGGAAACCCGGTCGTGATTGCACGTGGTCTGCGGGTCTCGACCCTGTTCGGCTCGACGCTGCGCGAGGCGCCGGCCGAAGTCGACATCGCGTCACACCGTCTGTTGCTGCGCGCCGGATACGTGCGGCAGCTGGCGGCCGGCATCTTCTCGTACCTGCCGCTGGCACAGCGCTCGATTCACAAGATCAACACCATCCTTCGCGAGGAGATGGACCGGATCGGCGGGCAGGAAGTGAACATGCCGGTGGTCCATCCGGCGGAGATCTGGCAGGCGTCGGGACGCTGGTACGAGATCGACGACACCATGGCCCGCTTCCGGGACCGACGGGGCCGGGACATGGTGCTGGCGATGACGCACGAAGAGGTGGTGGCGCAGCTCGCCAGCACCGAGGTGAGGTCGTATCGGCAGCTCCCGATGCTCGTCTACCACCTCCAGACGAAGTTCCGAGACGAGCCCCGCGCGCGGGGAGGTCTGATTCGGGTGCGCGAGTTCGTCATGAAGGACTCCTATTCGCTGGACCGGGACGTGAACGGTCTCGCGCTTCAGTACGACGCGCATTACGAGGCATACCAGCGCATCGGGGCCCGCTGCGGTCTTGCGCTGGTGCCCGTGCAAAGCGACGTGGGGATGATGGGCGGCCAGCTCGCGCACGAGTTCATGTATGTCGCGCCGATCGGTGAGGACAGCCTCATGCTGTGCTCCGAGTGCGGCTATGCCGCCAACCGCGACGTGGCCGAGTTCGAGAAAGTCCCGGCGAGTCGGGAGGAGCCGGCCGATCCGGAGCGTGTTCACACGCTGGGTACGAAGACGATCGCGGAGCTCGCCGGCCTGCTCGACGTCGAACCGTCACGGACCGGCAAGGTGGTTTTCTATGTCGGCATGTTCGCGGAGGATGAGAGCGAGCGCGGCCCGCCGGGGACTCGCGCGGTCGAAGGGGCCGAGGAGACGTTGCAACGCGGCACCGAGAAGCTGATCGTCGCGATCGTACGCGGCGACATGGAGGCCAACCCCGTCCGAATCCAGAACCTCGTGAAGGCCATCGAGCTTCGCCCGGCCCATGACGAAGAGATCGAAGCGGTCGGCATGGTCCCGGGATACGCTTCGCCGATCGGGGTCGACCGCGAAGGAACCATCGTGATCGTGGACGACCTCGTTACGCGCTCCCCCAACCTGGTCCTGGGTGCGAACGAACCCGACTATCACGTCCTGAACACCAATTACGGCCGTGACTACGAGGCGGATGTCGTGGGACCCATCGCGGCGGCATACGAAGGAGCGCCCTGCCAGAGGTGTGGAAAGCCGCTCGACCTGGTCCGTGGAATCGAGGTCGGCAACATCTTCCAGCTCGGCACACGCTACTCGGAGACCCTGGGCGCCTTTTACACCGACGAGAACGACGAAGAGCAGCCGATTGTCCTCGGGTCGTACGGCATCGGCGTCGGCCGCTTGCTCGCCTGCGTGGCTGAGGAGTACCGGGATGACGACGGACTCGCGCTGCCGGTCTCGGTCGCGCCTTTCCAGGTGAGCCTCGTGTCGCTTGCGCGAAAGGAAGAAACCGCCGACGTGGCCGATGGCCTGTTCGAGACCCTGCAGGAGGCGGGCGTCGAAGTGCTCTACGACGACCGCGACGACGCGAGCCCGGGCGTGAAGCTGACGGAGTCGGATCTCAGAGGGCTTCCGCTCCGCGTGTTGGTCTCGGAACGGTCGGTGAAGAACGGCGGCATCGAGCTGAAGCGCAGACAGGATGGCGAGGGTCGGATCGTGGCAGTGGAAGATCTCGTCGAGGCGGTACAGGGGGAGATCCGCGCGCTCGAAACCGAGCTCTCAGACCTCCTCGATCGCGTGGTCGTGCCTCGTCCTGCCTGAGCGGCACGCACGGGGTCGCGGCCATCGGAGGGCGTCAGAGCGCACAGCAGCCGCCGCCGTGCGTGCGGAGCTCCAACGGTGGAGCCGCCCCACGGAGCGACCCCACCGTGTAAGAGTCCGGCTGCGAGGTGCGCTCAGGCCTTCATCTTCCGGTAGATAAACAGCAACAGCAGGGCGCCGACCACCGCGATGAGGAAGCTTCCGATGTTGAAGCCGCTCACCGAGCCGATTCCCACCAGCGATGCGAGGAATCCACCGACCAGCGCTCCCGCGATTCCGAGGAGCATCGTGATGAAGATCCCGCCCGGGTCCTTCCCCGGCATGATCCACTTGGCGAGAGCACCGGCGATCAGCCCGAAAATCGCCCAGGTAAGAATGCCCATGATCCAGCCTCCCTCGTAAGATCTCTTTCTGTGGCCCAGCGCTTGGCAGCCCGAGCGCGAGCACAGCTGTTTGTTGCTGCCACATACTACGGATTCCAACGCTCTTTGGCTTCAACGAGCGCCGCGGTACGCCCTCTGTAACGAGTTTGTACGACCCGGCCGTGAACGCTTGCGCCCGAACCAGTCCTGCCCTTCATTGGGCGATCCTGAGTCCGAGGGATCGCGGTCCGGTCGGAACGGACGCGCGGACACTCCTCAGCGACAGGTCGACTGCTTCTCGGCAGGTGGAAGGATGAGCGAACCGGAGTGGGCACCGGAGTGGCTGTGAAGAGGCTGCTGATTCTCCGTCACGCGAAGTCGAGTTGGAGGGATGCGGGTCTGCGTGACCACGATCGCCCGCTGAACAATCGCGGTCGCCGAGACGCGCCGCAGATGGGCGCGCGGATGCGCGAAGAGGGTCTGTCACCAGGCCTCATCGTCTCTTCTACGGCGGTTCGGGCGCGTCAGACGGCAGAGCTGGTCGCCGAAGGGTGTGGCTACACGGACCCGATCGCGCTCTCGCCCGAGCTCTATCACGGCTCCACCGGAGCGTATCTGGAGGCGGCTCGCGACGCGCCGGGCGACGTCGACACTCTGCTGCTGGTGGGGCACAACCCTGGGGTCCAGGAGGTCGTGTGGGCGCTGAGCCGTCGAGAGGAGCGGATGCCGACCGCCGCCCTCGCGACCATCGAGTTCGGTATAGACAAGTGGCGTGACGTCGAGACCGAGATCGGGAATCTGATCGGCGTGCTCAGGCCGAAGGAGCTCTTCTAGACCGGTCGAAACAGCTCCCTGAAGAGGCGCCGGTTCTTCTTACATCGGAAGCTGGCGAAGCTGTCCTCGATCCGCCCCCGCGCCTCCTGCTGAGCGGCCTCCAACACGACTTCCAAACGGCCGAGCGTCTTGATGGCCTCGGCCGCATCCTCACCGTCTTCGGCGGCAATTTCGAGGACAAACTCGGGAAGAAGACGTCGTTGAACCGCGCAGTCGTTGTAGTCGCCCAGGTGGTCCTGGAGTTCCTTCAGCTCCGCGATGACCGTGGCAATCGCTTCCGGGGCGTAGAGGCCACCGAAGAACTCGAGGAGATAGCGTAACTCCTTGCAGCGGATCCGCAGCTTGTGGATCACGGGCGATGGCGAAGCTGGCTCGACCTTTCGGCCCTGCTTGACAGCCTTGCGGTACGCTTTCGAGATCCGCGCCGACGCGACCTCGGAGATCGGGCGATCCGCGATGTCTCGCGACGTACCGCCGGTAGCCGGACGCCACAGAAACTCGTCCCAGTCTTGCAGGGTGTTGGTGTAGCGGGCCGAGCGCAGCGCCCGTACAAGTCGGACCCGCTCGCGGTCTCTTCTCAGTCGCAGGCGGGACTCGAACACGCGCAGGTCGGCGCGCGTCCTTTCGGGCAGCCGGGCCTCATAGCCCGACATCTTCTCGATCCACACGTCCAGATCGCGAATCGGGCCTGTGCCTCGGCCGAGCCACTTGAACTCCTGGCGAAAGCGGTCCGTGGGACGCTCCGGTAGTGCTCCGGGGAGCTCGGAGAGAAGCGTGCGGGTGCGGCGGATGGCGACTCGGAAATCGTGCAGGTGCTCCGGATCCTCCCCTCTCAAAACGCCGTCTTCGTTCGCTCGAATGGCGGCCAGGAGCCAGCGTAGCACGACGCGTACGGCCTCACGCGTCGTCATCTCGGGCTGAAGCGAAGGACGTTCTACAGGGGTGATCTGAGCTCGTTCATCGACACCGGGTTGTACAGACGGGCGCGGGCTCACGAGACATCTTTCTCCGAATCCATGATGCACGGGGGCGGGCCCGGGAGTTGTTCCGCAGTCTGTCACATCATACTTCTAGCCCGGACTCCAGTCGATGAGAACGGTGCGGCTGGAGAACCATGAATCCCGGCGTCATGGCTGGCGGCCTCAGAGGAGGGCAACTGCGTGGATGCTTGGGCGAGCTACCTGATCTTGTTCGGCGTGGGCGGCATCGCAGGCGCGATGAACGTCATCGCAGGTGGGGGATCGCTACTCACGCTCCCCATGATGATCTTCCTCGGTCTCCCTCCGACGGTAGCCAACGGAACCAACCGCGTGGCGATTCTGACTCAGAACATCGGCGCCGTGTATTTGTTTCATCGGCACCAAGTGATCGACTGGCGCTGGCTGCGCCTGGCCGCCGTTCCCGCTGTCCTGGGTGCGCTGGTAGGTGCCTGGGCGGCGGTGGAGATCGGCGACGACGCGTTTCAGCGAGCATTGGCCGTCATCATGGTATTTGTCACCCTGTGGACGCTGTGGGACCCCCTGAAGAGTCATCCGGTCGGGGAGAATCTGAGGGGCACGGAATCGTATCTCGGACGTATCGGTTTGGTCCTCGCGTTCTTCGCCATCGGCGTCTACGGAGGCTTCGTGCAGGCCGGGGTGGGTTTTTTGATCCTCGCCGTGGTCACGGCCGCCGGCCTCAACCTGGTGCGAGGGAACGCGCTCAAGGTGCTGGTCGTCCTGTCATTCACGCCCCTGGTGCTCGCGTACTTCGCCCTCAACGATCGAGTGGCCTGGGACATGGGCGTCGCCCTGGCGGCCGGCAATCTCCTGGGTGGCTTGATCGGTGTGCGTCTCTCTGTCCTGAAAGGCCACGCCTGGATCAAGCGGGTGGTCGCGGTAACGGTGATCGCGTTCGCCTTGAAGCTGTGGTGGGGCTGAACGACGATTTGATTACTTAGACTCGTACTCTATCACGGGTGCGTGGGAGCGAGGGAATGTCGGAAGACCAGAAGGCATGTGACTTCATCTGGTACGAGCTGCTCACCGCCGACCCGGACGCAGCCGTCGAGTTCTTCTCGGAAGTGATCGGCTGGGGCTCGCAGGTCTGGGAAGGGGGCGAACGACCCTATCGGATGTGGACGGCGGCCGATGTTCCGGTCGCCGGCACGATGGAGCTGCCCGCGGACGCTCGCGCTGCCGGGACCGCTCCCCACTGGCTCCCCTACATCGGCACGCCCGACATTGCGGCCACCGTCGCCTGCGCGCGTGGCCTGGCGGCTCAGATCCACTTGCAGCCGATGAAGATCACGGGCGTCGGACGCATCGCGGTCGTCGCCGATCCGCAAGGTGCGGTGTTCGCCCTGCATCAGCCCGACGCCGAGCCGCCCGCCGGTCCCGAGGCCCCGCAGCCGGGCCTTTTCTCCTGGCACGAGCTCCTGACGACGGACCAGGAGGCCGCGTTCGACTTCTATCACGAGCTGTTCGGCTGGGAAAAGACGGACTCGATGGACCTGGGCGAGATGGGCCTGTACCAGATGTACGGCCTGGCCGGCACCACGCTGGGCGGGATGTACAACAAGCCGTCAGACGTACCCGCCCCCGCGCACTGGCTCCTTTACATCATGGTAAAGGACGTGTATGACGCAGCCGATACGGTCAGGAAGCTGGGCGGAGAGGTGCTCCACGATCCCATGACGGTCCCCGGTGGAGACCGGGTCGTGCGGTGCACCGATCCGCAGGGAGCGCTGTTCGCCCTCCACTCGAAGGCACCGGAGGGAGCCGAGGGCGGGGCCCCCGAGAGCGGGGCGTCCAAGGACGAGCGGGCCGGGGGCGAAGGAGCTGCGGAAGGACGTGAAGCATGATCCGCCGCTCGATCGGCTCCGCTCGGTGGATCGGCCTGCTGGCCTGGATCGGGAGCGGCTCCTTGGGTGCTCAGGAGCCCGAGGCGTGGGGCGAGACGCCGCGCTTTCACACGTTCTCGATCGCGGCCGTCGATCCAGAGACCGGCGAGGCCGGCGTGGCCGTCACCACGCGGGTACCGTGCGTGGGAAACGGCGTGCCGTGGGTGCGCGCCGGTATCGGAGCCGTAGCGACCCAGGCCTGGACCCGCGTCGAGTACGGAATCGAGCTGCTCGACATGCTCGAGGAGGGTCTGCAGCCGCGGGAGGCCCTCGAGCGCGCCCTGGCGGCAGACTCGGGCTCGACCCGCCGGCAGGTCGGCGTCGTGGCGATCGACGGAAGCAGCGCGCAGCACACGGGCGATGACACCGATGACTGGAAGGGTCATCGGTCCGGTCCCCACTACGCCGTCCAGGGCAACTTGCTCGTCGGACCGGAAGTGGTCGAGGCCGTTGCGGCGGCGTTCGAGAGCAGCGCCGGTTCGCCACGCCACCTGGCCGATCGGCTCATTGCGGCCCTGGCCGCCGGACAGTCAGCGGGCGGCGACGCCCGAAAGGGACGGCTGCAGTCGGCAGCGGTCGTCGTGGCGGACCCGCGGCCCGGCCGGTCGAGGCGTCCGGACGGTGTGACCGCGAACCTGAACGTCTGCGAGCATCCGACGCCGGTCGCAGAGCTCCGGCGGCTCTATGACGCCATATCGGGCACGCTGGGCTATCGCACACTGGAGCGCTTCTCGGGGCGCGATGTGCTTCAGCTCAAGGTGATCCTCCACGCCCTGGGCTACTTTCGCCCCGAAGAAGGGTCTCTGGAGCGAGGCCGCGCACTCTTCGTGTTCGATGAAGAGGTTGTCGCGGCGGTAGACGCGTTTCGCAGCGATCACGGGCTCTCCACGCCCGAGGTCGGCTCGCCGGCCGGGCTGGTCGACGCGGAGCTCGTAGAGCGTCTGTGGGCCGAGCTGGAGAGGGCCGGGCTGTCGGATGACGTCAGACGCGAGCTGCTGGAGACGACGGCGATTCGCCGCTAGCGCACGCCGCGCCGCTTCATGAACTCGAACACCGTGCGGCAGCCGTTGCAGTAGTACTGGCTGGTCGAAACGGCGGAACCGAAAGCCGAGAACTGCTCGGTATCGGCCGACGCGCAAAACGGGCACTCTACGGCCAGCGGCAGCTCCCCGCTGTGCAGCGGTCCGTTCAAGCGGAGCGTGGCGCGATTCCCCGAAGCGCGGCGATCTCGCTCGTCCATCATCCCGCCTCCATCAATCCATCAAGAGCTGGCGATTCCGATCCCCCCGCACCCGCGCGAGCGTGTCAGGATCGGGCCCACCGTCGGCAGTCCGACGGCGTATCGGGTCCCAGGTGCTCCAGGCGGGATCGGTTCGGCTCTGCCATGCCCCTTCGACGGTCGCGGCCAGTCCCAGACCCGCCTTCTCCACCACCGGGCCGACCCGTTCCAGCCAGCGCGCTCGAAGTCCCTCGGCATCGCTTGCGGTGATACCGGCGGCATGTAGCGCGGTGAAGAGCTCATCGTCCGCCGGGCCGAACCAGGACAAACAGGCGTCCCAGGCGGGGGCGAAGACGCTGGCCATAGATTCCCGGCCCGATGGCTTCGAGGCCATCAGCGCGGTCCAGCCCCGCCCGTGCTCGAAGTGGAACCTCTCCTCGTCGAGCAACTTGCGGACCTTGTAGAGGATCGGCTCGAACCGACTTTCCTGCATCGCCTCGAACACCACGGAGAGGGCCGTATCCACGAGCAGATTCAGCGCCAGGAGCTGGGGCCACGCTTCGGAGGGCTCGTCGAGGAGCTCTATGCTGCGGTACTCCTCAGGCTGGCGCTCGTGCTCCAGGTGGGAGGGATCGAAGCCGAAGTCGCGCAACATCGCGTACACGATGCGCCCGTGACCCCACTCGTCCTGTGCCATCGCCGAGCAGGCGATACCGGCCTCCAGCGAGGGCGCGCCGAGCATCCAGTCGGCGTAACGCATACCGAGCAGTCGTTTGTTGTCGGCCAGCGCCAGCAAAAGATTGCCGAGCTGCTCCCTCACGTCCGAGGGCAGCGCTTCGACAGACGGGAATCCTTCTCTCTTCGCTTCGGTCATTCCGGCACTCCATAGCCCGGCGGGGAATCCGTATCGGCCGGTGAACCTTCGCCGACGGGCGGCGGCCCGCCCAGCGTGAACGGAGCCTCATCACGGTTCACCGGCGAGAACGCCTCTCGCGGCGCTACGGCCATTTCGAACCACTTCTGCTCGTCATACGTCTGCCACGCGTAGACACGGGCGAGGTCGGGTCCCGGTGCCGTCACGGTGCCCACGTGCTCGAAGCGGTCCGCCCGCTTCCGCCGCGCGAACACCTCGAACACGGTGTCATCAACGAGTGGATTGCCCATTCGATCCTCTGCTGCAACCGGTTGTCGCGTGGTCGGCATATGGGGCGACCCGATCTGCGATGCCGCTCGCGGATCGGGCGGGCGTGGCGTTCGTTACACCGCCACTCCGGCCCGAGCCAGCGCTTTCCGGCCGCGTTTCGTGATGCGTTCGTTCGTCCACGGCGGGTCCCACACCGTCACGATCTCCACGCGCTCGATCCCCGGTTCCTGCAGGAGCCGCTCGCGGACGTCCCACTTGATGAAATCCATACACGGGCACGCCGTGGCGGTGAAGGTGAGGTACACCGTGACGAGCTCGGTCTCCGGATCCGCGGTCACGTCGTACACGAGCCCAAGATCCACGAGCGAGATCGGGAATTCGGGGTCGGACACCTCGTACAGGGCCCGGCGTGCGCGCTCCGCCAGGTCGGCCGGTGGCGTATCGAAGACGGGGGGAGGGACGAGATCCTCGCGACGACCCCGCGTCTCCTGCAGCACCGCTGCCCAGTTCATTCCGCCGGGATCGAACCGGGGG
Source organism: Gemmatimonadota bacterium (assembly GCA_039586095.1). Lineage (GTDB taxonomy): Bacteria > Gemmatimonadota > Gemmatimonadetes > Palauibacterales > Palauibacteraceae > JBDHBD01. The sequence continues at coordinate 22,913 of JBDHLB010000003.1, read as the reverse complement.
CTGCCTTCGCCCGTCTCCTTGGGCGCCCTGCCGAGCTGCACCAGAGTCATCGTCAGGCGGCCAGCAGCTGCTCGACCGACGAGCGGCTCTTACGGATCGACCCGACGTACTCCTCGTTCATGGGCCCGCGACCCCGCCAGCGCTCCCATACCTCATCCCAGGTGATGGGCTCGTCGAACAGCCAGCGTTTCTCGTCCGGATTGTACTGCACGGGAAACTCGAACTCGAGCTCCACTTCTTCGGTGTCGGGGTTCACGTGCGCCGGCACTTTGACGCCGATCTCGTCGCACAGCGGGACGACCGCCCGCATCCAGGTCTGGCGCAGCTGATCGTTGGTCATGCCTTTCAGCTTGAAGTCGAGCTGCGCGTTGTGACGCTTCTTCGTATCGGGCATCCCGAACCACTCGACACCCATCGGAAACATCCAGTCCACCGCGCGTTGCACCATGTCACGCGCTTCGCCCCCCGCCTCGCACAGGCGTCGCATCCACACTTCGCCGTGACGCAGATGGAAGTTCTCTTCCATCGCCACCTTGACGAGCCCACGCTTCAGAGGCCCGTAGCTCGTGTTGCGGTGGACGTCGCCGAGCAATGTGATACCGGCCCGGTCGTAGAGGCCGTTCGCCACGACCAGCTCGGCCCAGTTCTCGAGCGGCTGATCGAAGCCGTAGGGGTTCTTGAACTTCTCGGGCGGTCGCTCATAAACCAGCCAGTGAGGGTCGACGCCGAGGTCTTCCAGGAGCCGATAGGCGATGTTCGCGTGCCCCATCTCGTCCTGGATGATCGCGGTAGCCGAAACCATCGTGTTCGTGGACGGCGCGTCCTTGGCCGCCATCTGGTAGGACGGAGCGCTCATCAGCTCGGTGTCGCCCTGCACCGTGAGCTGCGTGATGAGCGCTTTCTTGTACGTCTCCGTCATGTCGGCCTCGGACTCCACGATGAAGCCCTCGTGCACCTTTCGCTGCAGCTCTTCGTCGGTAAACCGTGCCACTGGGATCTCCTGTTCGAACTCCACATCTCGGCCGTATGATCGGCCACCCGCGTCGTACCGTCACTATGTACCGGGCTGAGTGCCCGGCGTGCCATGCCGATCGATGCCTCTCCCGGATCTCTGTCTGTCTCTGACCTTCGCGATTCTCAGCTCTCGGATGCGGCAAATCGCAGACGTCCGTCCACGAACTCCAGGATCAATTCGTCACCGGCGCGCTCATAGGCGCGCATGAGCTCCAGCGCGCGCACCAGCAGACGCTCGATTTCCATCACGGGGACGGCACAGTTCATCTCCGTCATGGCAATCGAGCCGATCGACAGGCTGTCGACCGGTCCGACCCGGTAGCTGCCGAAGATCCGGTTGCAGCCCGCATGGCCCGACACCCTACCCGATCCGAAGTCCGGATCACCGAACTCGCGCGTGAACACAAGGCTTGGATCGCCACGGGCGGAGAATACCGGCGTCACGAGCTCGTCTCCCATTTCGATGGATACCAGCGTCCACGCCGACCCGGAGAGCTCGATCCCGGAGAGCTCGATCCCGGAGGCGGCTTCGAGCTGCTGGCCTGCCGCAGGCGTGTCGACCAGGCGGAGTCCCTTGTCCGTGAGGGCGTAGACGATGGAACGCACACCGGGCTCCTCCTGCCGACCCAGCAAGTCGACGTGAATGAGCCCCGAGTCCACTCGGACGTCGTCGATCCGCGTCGAGCGCCTGCCCACGAGCACCCAGGCCGCATCCCAGATCGTGCTGTCGCCGGCCAGCACGGCGTGGAGATTGTACAGCGTCTCCCTCTGGCCCAGACGCTCCACCAGAACGACCGCCGCGTCGTCGCGCTCATCGCCATTCAGGTCGCCGAAGGAAGAAGGTCCGATCGAGACTGTCAGGTCGGGCAGCGAGCCTTCCGACGCCGGCGACTCGAACATCCCGTTGCTGAGGGTGACCTCACCTGCCTCGGCGAACTGCGTCAGATAGGTTGCCTCACGGAGCGCATCCTCCGTGAGGAGCGGCTCCGTTTCCTCCCCGCAGGCGCTCAACATCACGCACACCGCGGTTGTAACGAAGCTCGATGCACCGCGTGTCGCCATTCCCTCGGCCTCCCTGCCGGCTTTATCCTCTCGGGCCGCCTATCCCTCCATGTAGGGATAGCGATAGTCGGTGGGCGGCACGAACGTCTCCTTGATCGAGCGGGGCGAGACCCAGCGAACCAGGTTGAGGATCGATCCCGCCTTGTCGTTCGTGCCGCTGGCTCGCGCCCCACCGAAAGGCTGCTGGCCCACCACCGCTCCCGTCGGCTTGTCGTTGACGTAGAAGTTGCCGGCGGCGTGGCGGAGAGCGGCGTTGGCCTCTCGAACCGCCGACCGCTCCCTCGCGAACACCGCTCCCGTAAGCCCGTACGGTGAGGTGGTATCGACCAGATGCAACGTCTCCTTCCACGCGCCCGGGTCGTATACGTACACGGTCAGCACGGGCCCGAAGATCTCTTCGCACATCAACTTCGCTTTCGGGTCCTTCGTCAGGACCACCGTGGGCTCGATGAAGAACCCGACCTCGTCCGAGTAGTCGCCGCCCGCGATGACCTCCATGTCGTCGGAGTCCTTCGCGTATTCTATGAAGCCGACGATGTCCTCGTACGCCGCCCGGTCGATCACGGCACACACGAAGTTCCGGAAGTCGGTCGGATCCCCCATTCGAATGTCCGCCAGCATCTCCTGCAGGTGCTCGTTCACCTCGTCCCACAGGTTGCTCGGGACGTACGCGCGCGAGGCCGCGCTGCATTTCTGTCCCTGGTACTCGAACGCGCCTCGCACCATCCCCACGGCCAGGGCGCGCGGATCGGCGCTCTCGTGCGCTACGATGAAGTCCTTCCCGCCCGTCTCGCCGACGATGCGCGGGTAGGACTTGTAGTTCTCCAGGTTTTCGGCCACCTGGCGCCACAGGAGCTGGAAGACCGACGTCGAGCCGGTGAAGTGGATCCCGGCCAGCTCCGAACTCTCCACCAGCGTGCTGCTGATCTCCGACGAGCGGCCCGGCAGGAAGTTGATCACGCCCGGCGGTAGGCCCGCCTCCTCCAGCAGACGATAGGTATAATAGGCGGCCAGCACGCCGGTCGTGGCGGGCTTCCAGATCACGGTGTTGCCCATGAGGGCCGGGGCGGTCGGGAGGTTCGCGCCGATCGAGGAGAAGTTGAACGGCGTGATGGCCAGCACGAAGCCCTCGAGCGGCCGGTGATCCATCCGGTTCCACATGCCGGGAGATGAGTCCGGCTGCTCTTCGTACAGGGCCGAGGCGTAGAACGTGTTGAAGCGCCAGAAATCGACAATCTCGCAGGCGGCATCGATCTCCGCCTGGTGCACGGTCTTGCTCTGTCCGAGCATGGTGGCGGCCATCAGCCTCGGGCGCCACGGGCCGGACAGCAGCTCTGCTGCGCGCAACAGCACGGCCGCGCGGTCCTGCCAGGGCCAACCTGCCCACTCGTCCCACGCATCACGGGCCGCGGCCACCGCGGCGAGGGCCTCGTCCCGGCCGGCCCGGTGGAAGCGCGCCAGCACATGCTGGTGGTCGTGAGGCATCACCACGTCCTTCACGTCGGACGTCCGCACCTCTTCTCCACCGATGACCAGGGGGATCTCCACCACCTGTGACGCCATGGCAGCCAGCTCGGCCGTGAGCTCCTCTCGCTCGGGGCTGCCGGGTGCGTACTCCAGCTCCAGCTCGTTCACCGGAAACGGCGGATTGAATCTGCCTTCGCCCTGGTTCCCGGCCGGGCTGTCCGCGGGCGAGTCCGAGGAACGCGACGTCACCGCGGTCTGTTTCGTCCGAGCGACCGTTGCTGTCTCCATCTATGTCCCCCCTCTTGCTACTGTGTATGTGCAGGTTGAAGCGTAGGACCTGAAAACTACCATGCGATGAGGTGAATGACATGGCTCCCGAGCGGGAGTTGGATTACGCCGGATACTGGAGACGCGCCCTGCCGTGGGCGCGATATTTCGAGGAAGAGGTGGTCGAGCACCGGGATCTCTGGGAAGGGGTCTACCGACGGGCCCGCGTCCCGTTGTGGGCGGCCCAGAGGGTCGAGCAGACAGGGTCGAAATGGAAACTCCTGGTGCTGTCGGAAGACTGGTGCGGCGACGCCTCGAACACGGTCCCCATCCTGGCGCGCCTCGCGGAGGGCGCGGACAGCGTCGAGCTCCGCATCCTGAAGCGGGACGAGAACCCGGAGTTGATGGATCGCTATCTGACGAACGGATCGCGTTCCATCCCGGTCGCCATCGTGCTGGACGAGGAGCTCCGGCCCGTTGGCCGCTGGGGGCCTCGCCCGGCCGGACTGCAAGAATACGTGCTCGCGGAGAAAGGTGCGGAACGGCTGTCGAAGAAGGAGATCTACAGGGAAACGCGTCGTTGGTACGCCCGGGACAAGGGACTCACGACCCTGGAGGAGCTTGTGGCGGTGATCGAAAAAAGCCTGCTGACCGGGGCGGAGGCCTGACCATGTCGCTTGGGGCCGCCGGCGGGCGCCTTCTTCCGTGCCGCCGGTGGATGCGTGCCGGCCTCTGTGCGATGCTGCCGGTCGTGCTGTGCAGCGGCCTGCAGGCACAAGGGGTCGAAGGGGAGCTGCAGGAAGTGGCCGAGCGTCTGGCGGCTGCTCAGCGCGCGCAGCTGGACCTGATCTCCCCTCGCAACTACGAGCGGGCCAGCGAGCGGCTGGCGGACGCGAGGGAACGACACGCGAACGGGAGCCGGGTGGAGGACGTGCTCTCTCGGCTGGTCGACGCCCGTCGATACCTGGAGGAGGCCGAACGTTTGCGTGCCGATGGGGAGCGCCTGTTGGGACCGGCCCTCCGCACCCGCGCGACCGCGCTCGATGAGGCCGCTCCGCAATGGGTACCCGGGGCCTGGCGGAACGCACAGGAGACGCTGCTCGACGCAGGCCGACGGCTGGAGAGCAGTGACCCGGACGAGGCAGCCCTGTTGGCCGAGCGAGCGGCCGGCCTGTTCGCCGAGGCCGAACGGGAAGCGGTTCGTGTCTCCGTTCTGGGCGATGCGTGGACTGCCAGAGACGGGGCCACCGGAGCGCGGGCCCCCGACCTGGCGCCCGCGGCGTTCGGTGAGGCCGTCGAGCGGCTGACGGAAGCCGATCGCCTGTTGGCGACCGATCGAAGCCGGCGAGAGGAAGCCGTCTCGATCGCAGCGAGCGCCTCTGCCGGGTTCCGGCGCGCCGCCATCCTGGCCGCCATCACCGACAGCGTGAACAGCCGCCTGCTATCCGTCGAGCAAGTCGTCGCTCGTCACGAGGCGGAGCTGGATGCGATAGCGGACGCACTCGGAGTGGAGGCGGATTACTCTGCCGGCACCGACCCGGCAGCACTCCTGCTTTTGGCCGACATCCGGCGTCTGCTGGAAGAGAGGGCCGATCTGGGAGATCGCCTGGAGACGGAGCAACGTCAGAGCACGGCCCTGCGCGCTCGAGTCGACACGCTCGAGGTCCGGCTGGCGCAGCTCGAGGCACGGGAGGCCGACGTCGCGGCGCGCCTGCGGGCGCGCGAGAGGCGGGAGCAGAAGATCCGGGAGGTCGCGGCGATCTTTCTCGCGGAGGAGGGCGAGGTGGTGGCGACGAGCGATCGCCTGACCCTTCGTCTCACGGGCATGACGTTCGCCACCGGCTCCTCGGAGATCGACCCGGAGCTCTATCCGCTGCTCACGAAGGTCCAGCGCGTACTGAGCGAGTTTCCGGAAGCTCCCGCCACGATCGAGGGACACACCGACTCGCGCGGCAACGATGCCTCGAACCTCGCGTTGAGCCGACGACGGGCGTTCGCTGTGCGCGAGTACCTGCTGGCCAACATGCCGATCAGCGCCGATCGGTTGGCGGCCGTCGGGTTCGGTGAAGAACGACCTGTGGCCTCGAACGACACGGCGGATGGACGAGCCAGAAACCGCCGCATCGACGTCGTGCTGGTGATCGGATCCTAGCTAGTCGGAACGGCGGCTTCCCGTCTTCCCCGCTTCCGGCACGGGCTCGAACATCGGCGTGTAGCGTTCGGGCCGCCGATCCCCAAGGTAGTCGAGCTCGTATTCGCCTTCGCGCACCACCACCCGACTCGGATCTGAAGCGGCCACGTCGAACTCGACGTGGTATCGGCCGGGCTCGGCTCCCGCCTCGAGCAGCAAACGCCCGTCGGCGTCTGCCGCACAGCTTCCTCCGTCGAAGCGCACGCCGTCCTCCGTCCCGATTCGGTTCACCGCGAAGTAGGCCACGTGATTCTCGTAGGCCCGCACCTGGACCATTTCTCGCTTGAGACGCAGGTCGGGCCAGTTGGTGGGGAGCAGAAGGAGCTGAGCACCCAGCAGACGCAGGGTGCGGGCGCTCTCGGGAAAGCTCCCGTCGTAGCAGATGTGCACGCCGAGTCGCCCGAACGGCAGCTCGAACACGGTGAAAGGTCCGTCCCCCGGCCGCGTGAAGCGGTCCACGCCGAGGCAGAGCGTGTGCACCTTCCGATAACTACCGACGAGCCCACTCGGGCCCATGACGAGGGCCGCGTTAAACAGCTGGTCGCCGGCACGCTCGATCAGCCCGAAGACCGCCCATGCGCCGGTCCCGGCGCACGCGTCGGCCAGCAACGCCACTTCCGGACCGTCGCTCTCCACCGCGGCTTCCAGGGCTTCGGCGCGGCTGTCGAACACGTACCCGGTCAGTATCGCCTCGGGAAAGACGACGAGCGCCGCGCCCTCTGACTTGGCCGCGTGGATCTCGCCGGCGACGCGCTCGGCGTTGGAGAGGGCCGCGCCCTTCTCAGGGGCAAGCTGTACTCCGCAGACCTGGATCACGCGTGCCGGGCTACTCCCACGGTCGCTCGGCATAGAACGCCAGGGCGATCCCGCCCAGAACGGCGCCGAGCGCGAGTCCGAGACCGAGCCACCGGCCGAACGAACCGATCGACGTCTGGTCGCCCTCGACCCACGGACGTCGAACCTCCTTCTTCAGCATCCGCGCCTCATGCTTCGCCACCTCGCCCACGAGCCGTAAGGCGTCCCGACCCGTCTCGCCCAGCGTGCTCATCGCTCCGCGTCTCCTTCCTCCGCCGGACGTGCGGCGACGAAGTCCTCGCCGCCATCCACCCGGATCGTGTTTCCGGTCATCCACGAAGTGCCGGAGCGGGCGAGCTCCACCAGACACGTGGCGACATCCTCGGGACTGGTGAGACGGCCGTACGGGTTGTGGCGGGTGGCCTCCTCGATCATCACGGCCGCGCCCGGGATCTTCCTCAGGGCCGGGGTATCCGTCACGCCGGCCCGGATCGCGTTGGCGGTGATGCCGAGCGGTGCGAGCTCCAGCGCGAGCTGGCGACAGTGAGACTCGAGGGCAGCCTTGGCCGCCGATACGGCCCCGTAGGATGGGATCACGCGATCACCGCCGGAACTCGTCATGGCGTAGATCCGTCCCCCTTCGCCCATCAGGCCACGCTCGAGCAGCCCCTGCGCCCAATAGACCAGCGAATGCGCCATCACATCGAGCGTCATGTTCATCTGGTCGGGCGTGATGGGAGGGGCACCTCCCTCGCTCCAGTAGCGAGCCAGCGTGCCGAAGGCCAGAGAGTGGAGCAGCACGCGCACCGAACCAGGGGCGGCCGTCTCGGCGATCCGATCCAGGACCGCATCCCGTTTCTCGGCCGCTGCCGCGTTCACGTTGTAGAACTCCGCCCTCCGACCGGTCGCCTCGATGTCCGCGCAGATCTCCTCGACGCGCTGCAACCCGGCTCGCCGATCCAGGTGCACACCGAAGATGTCGTAGCCCGCGCTGGCGAACGCCCGCGCGGCGGCCTCACCGAACCCGCTGGATGCGCCGAGGATCAACGCCGAAGCGTCTCCGCTTCCGCTCATGTGCCCGCCTCCCCGCTGATTGTCCGATACGACCGACGGCGCTTGCCGCCGTCGACCGGTCTCGACAGCTTCGGAATCTGGCGTCTCGTCTCGCGACACGCACCTCCGGAGGCCGCGGCGGTGGCCCCATCTGCGCGAAAGAAGGTCCGATGCCTCCCTCGATGACAGCCGGCGAGATGGCGGACGAGCAGGCCGAGATCGGCGACTCGGGCGTCGTCGTGTTTCCCCTCCGCGTGGCTGCTGTCGACATCGGATCGAACGCAATCCGATTCGCGGCCGGCGAAGGCAGCCTGCTGTTGGAGCAATGGGCGTTGAAGAAGAAGGGCCGCATGTTCGAGCGCGTATTTGATCGCAAACTCGAGCCCACGATCGCCGCCGGCCGATAGACGCGTGCGCCGAGCGAGGCAGCGCAGCACGCAGCTACAGAACGAATCCCGCCAGCAACACGTAAAGGCCGGCTGCCAGTCCCGCAGCCCCGAGGGCCATGGGCAGCTGGGTGAACACGTGATCCATCAGGTCGCACCCGGTGGCCAGTGAAGAGAGAATCGTGGTGTCGGAGATCGGGGAGCACTGGTCACCGAACGCGCTACCACCCGTCACCGCGCCGAAGCACAGGGCGAGGAAGCCCGGGTCAGGCTGAACGGCCCAGGCCAGGGGAAGCGCGACAGGGAAGATCACGGCGTACGTACCCCAAGACGTGCCCGTCGAGAACGCGACCAGCATGCACAGAACCAGCAGCGCCGCGGGCAGCAGGAGCGGCGGCACCGCCTCTCCCAGCGTCTCGACGATGTAAGGCGCCGTGCCGACCGCATCCGCCACCGACTTGAGGGTGACGGCGAGGGCGAGCACGATCGCGCCGATCGTCACCCCCTTGCACCCCGACACGAACCCCCCGATCACGTCGGCCAGACGCATGCCCCTCGCCAGCGCGATGGCCATCGCTGCGAGGACGGCGAGTACGAAAGCCTCGGCGATCGGCAGCAGCGGAGTCTCCCGGTTCCCCAGGCCGTAGAACGTCACCACGTACGGAATGATCGCCACTCCCAGCAGCGTGCCGATCGGCCCGAGGAAGTCGACGAGACTCGGCTGATAGCCATCAGGGATCTGGGTGGTCCGCAGCTCCTCGGCCGCCAGCGGCTCGGCCCCCGGCCGATCGAGCAGACCCTCCTCACGCGCCCGGCGCTGGGCCTTCACCATCCGTCTCCCGGGCAGGAACGGAAGCCGGTCCAGCGAGAAGAGCAGCGTGAAGAGGACCGCGAAGATCGCGTAAAAGTTGAACGGAAGCGCGCGAAAGAAGAACGCGATCGCCTGTTCCTGGGTCGCCAGCAAGGGAACGGTGCCGGCTACCAGTCCGCCCACGTAGATCGGCCACACGTTGAACGGAATGATCGTAGCGGCGGGCGAGGCCGTCGAGTCGACCACATACGCCAGTTCCTCGTGCGCGACGCGGTGTCGGTCGGCCACCGGCCGCACCGTCGCGCCGGTCAGCACGGTCGAGATCGTGCCCCCCTGATGAAATACCAGTCCCATCATCCAGGCAAAGAACTTGGCCGACTTCGGCCCCACCGCGACACGGCTCCCCGCCCACTCCGCGAAACGGAGCGCTCCGCCGGTGCGAGTCCACATGCCGATCAATCCGCCCAGAGCCCACAGGTACACGAGCAGAATGAGTCCGAACTCGGGTGAGCCGATCGACGGGATGAGAAACTCCTGCACGACGTTGAGGCGGCCGCTGATCACGCCCCCGAGGAGCACGCCGATGAACAGGGCCGAGATCACCTCACGCAGGGCGAACGCGAGCACGATCGCCACCAGTGAGGGAAGCACGGACCAGAAGCCGTAGTGCGCACCCTGCGACGGAAACCGACCCGACATGAACAGGCCGGCTCCGATGAGGACGACCGCCGTTGCGACCCCGAACCACCGCGTGCGTTTCACGCGAGCCAATGTGCGGCAACAGCGTCCGTCGACAAAGGCCTCACGCCGGGCGGCCGAATCCCTTCAGCCTCCTCGCCGCTGCCAAACGGCGCCGTGTGAGCTGTCGATAGTTTTGAAAAAATACGCAGTACAATACGCGAGTCGACTCGGAGGCCGCACTCCCGGGAACGCCTTGTATTCCGACCATCCGGACGTTGTAGCGGCCAGGTGCGCCGTATGCAGATCGCTCAGAATCCACACTGAGCGTGCCACGTATCAACATTCCGTTAACATCTGTGTAAGCGAATACAATCAAAACAGTTATGGGGCCGCCATCGACGCGACACCTTCGGTTCGAGGCCTGGCCCCGTCTTGCCACCGTCGGAGGACCTTTCTATACTCTTCGTCCCGAGTAACGAGTGCGTTGCGCGGCCATCGCTTTCGTCGACTCGGGCCAACGTAAACTGGACAAATTCATACTTTTTTCAGGACGCTCGCATCAATGGGGGATACCCGATCCGTCGCACTCACGGTGGACCTTCCGCGTGATCTGGCGGATGACCTCGACGAGGTTCGAAGCCGCAATCCGGAGTTCTTCGGCAAAGCGATTCGCTACGCGTTGGCGCGTCGCATCGTATTTCAGGAGCTGGACAGCACACTTCCCGCAGAGCTCGTGGAGCCTTCTCCTCAGTCTCCCTGATTCGAGCCCGCCTTTCCGTTCTATCGGCCCGTCGCGTAATGCGCGTGCGGGCACGCCCTGAGCCCCACGTCGGACTCATCTCATCAGACGCGGTGCTTTGGCTCTGGAGGCGTCCGGAGTTGACGCCCGGCCTGTTGAGCCATACATCGGCGGTGGCACCATCGTTGGCGCTACCAGCCAGTCACCAGCGGACTCAGGTGCAGGACGGGTGGATCAGACGGGGAGGAGTCGCGCGGGTTTGAACGGAGAGACGGATCCCGTCCTCCGGGCGAAGTACGTCGATTTCTGTTCCGCTCAGCTCACGGAGGTCTTCCTCGCACTCTCTGACGAGCGCATCTATGAGCTGGTCCACGAAGCCGCACGCGCCACGGGCACGGAGCCTGGCGCCCTCGGGTTCACCGATATGGTGAGGCTGGCGACGCAGGAGCTTCGGAAGAGCGTTCCGTTGCCCGACTTCACGACCTGGAGCCGTGAGTACCGTGAGGACCCGGAGCGCTTCGAGTCTCAGCTGCTGGGCCTGTGGGAAGAGCTGGTGGCGGAAAGCGATCCGGAGAACAACAGCGACTGAATCGTAACGGATGGCGAAGCACCCGAACGGTCCCGACGGCAATGGCAAGCCCCGACGTCCTCAGCTTCAGATGTGGGAGGATGAGGCCCGGGAGGCATCGCTAGGCCGGTTCGAAGACTCCGGTGTTATGTGGGATCTTCACGTGCTCATCGAGCCGGTGACGGGCGACCTGGTCCATGGTCGACTGTCCTTCCGCTCGGGCGAGGATCGCTACGACACGGCGCCGCTCCTGGTCGAAGAGACGGCCGAGGAGGTGGTCCGGCGGGCGAGCGAATTCCCACGCTCCATGTTGCGGCAGCTTCTTACCTCCGTGCTCGGATAGTCCGCTCGCGCGGCCCCCTCCCGAGCGACGAGTAGGGAGAATGATCCGGGTGCCGGCGGCACGTCTCGCGCACGAGCGCTCGCAACATCCCCCGGGCGGCGGCCACCGATCCGCTGATCGATCCCGACACTTTCGAAGCGCCTCCTTCCCGGCGTTGGAACGCGACGGGAAGACCCATCACACGGTAGCCCGCGCGGAGCGCCCGCACCTGCATCTGCACGTACCACCCGAAGTCCGGGTCGTCCAGCGACAGGGCCATGAGGCAATCCCACCGGATCGCGCGGAAAGGCCCCATGTCTCGCGTTCGATCGCCGTACAGACCGTGCAGCACGCCGAGGACCAGCCGATTCCCGAGCGCGGCGTGGAGGCGCACTCCAGCTCGACGGAGCGCGCGTCGCTCACCCACGACCATGTCGGCTCGTCCATCTCGGATGGGGGCCAGGAGCGTGTGGATCTGCGCCGGAGCCAGGCCGTCGTCGGCATCGAGGAACACCAGCACATCCGGCTCGCGGTTCTCCGCCGCCAGCGTCTCGATCCCTCCCCGGCAGGCGCTCCCGTACCCGAGCCGCGGCTCGGTCGCGACCCGCGCGCCGGCGGCACGAGCGACGTCGACCGTACTATCCGTCGAGCCGTTGTCGACGACGATCACCTCCTGGAGTCCCTCGACCTGCACCTCGTCGAGGGCAGCGAGAAGCTTCGGGAGGGTGTCCTTTTCGTTGTATGCGGGAATCAATACGGCGACGCAGAGATCGGCGGTTGGACGACGACTTGAGTGCATCGCGTTCTCCAGCTGGCTCCGAGGACTGGCCGAGCTCGGCTTCATCTCTGTCGGGCTGGCCTGGAATCGCGGCCTGCGCGTTGCTGATCCTCGCGCTCTCCGGACTCGGCTGGCTTCAGGGAGCGCGGGCCACCCCGTTTCCCGCCAGCCTGGTATGGCTCGGGGCGATGACGGCGTACGGGGTCGCGGTCGCGTCTCACGCCCGCCGCCCGCTCCCTCGCCGCTGGGTGTGGGGAGTAGGCCTGGCGCTCCGTGTCGCGGTGTTTCCGCTCGCGCCGCATTACTCGGATGACATCTACCGTTATCTGTGGGACGGCTGGGTACAAACGCACGGCGTCAATCCGTTTCTCCACGCTCCTGCCAGCCCGGCGCTCGCGGGGCTTCGCACCGAATGGTGGCCGCTCATCAACCACCCGGACATCGCGACGATCTATCCACCGGCGGCGCAACTAGTGTTCTGGAGCCTGGCGACCCTCGCCGCAAGCGTGCCCCTGTTCAAACTGAGCTGGCTCGCGGCCGACCTGGTGACAGCCTGGATGGTGGATCGGATCGCCGTCCAACGCAGCCAGCGAGCCGTCACGGCGTTCGGTGCCGCTCCCGGCCCGGCAATCGACGCGGCCTCCACATCGGCAACGGCGTCCGTGCCGCTCGCGCTCTACCTGTGGTCTCCGCTGCTAGTACTGGAAGTCGCGTGGAGCGGCCATCTGGAGCCGCTGGGCATGCTGCCGATGGTGGCGGCCGTGTGGGTGCTCGCGTGGGCGAGGGACGATTCGAGCAGGCGGGGCGTGGCAGGAGAGAGCCGGAAACAATGGCGCGGCCCGGGAGGCGCCGCCGGAGCCGTGGCCGGGAGCCTCCTGGGGATCGGGGCCGCCATCAAGTTCGCCCCGGCCGCGGCTCTGCCCGCGCTGGCCCGCCGCCGCGGATTTGCGCCGCTGTCGGTCGCAGCGCTGGTCCTGTTCCTGTCGTACTTCCCGTTTCTGGGGGCGGGAGCACAGATGTTCTCGGGTCTGGGTGAGTACGCCGAGCGCTGGGCGTTCAACGCCGGTCCCTTCCGTGTGCTGGATCTTCTGATCCCGGGCAGCCTCGGCCCGAGAATGCTCGCGGCGGCTGTCGTCGTGGGAGTCGCCGCATGGGCTGCGTGGCGCGGATGGACGGTGGCTCGCACGCTCTTCTGGACGCTCGGCGCGGCGCTGGTTCTTTCACCCACGCTCCACCCGTGGTACGTGCTGTGGATCCTGCCCTTCGCGGCGCTCGAGCGCAGTCGGGCCTGGATCCTCTTCACAGGCACCGTCTTCTTTGCCTACTGGGGTCGGGACGCATACCAGCTTTCCGGCGTGTGGCCGTTTCCCTGGTGGCTCTCGGCGCTCGTCTGGCTCCCGTTCGGCGTGCTACTCGTGGTCGACGGGGTCGCGGCGCACCGACTCACGCGTGGCGGCCACGTAGCCGGCGGCGAACAACCCCGTGAACGGGGTGGCGGCCAGCATGCCGGCGGCGACAAGGTTGGCGACCGCACCGGCCAGCAGTAGCCCCAGGCTTCCACGGACCGCCAGCGCGACGGGATCCGACGTGGCCGCATAGCGCCGACGTTCGGCTGCGCCTCGTTTCGGAGTCCGCCGGAACCCCGTCCCGGTGCGGGTCAATCCACGCAGCACGGCGCCCGCCAACGGCACACCCAGCCCGAGCCCGAGAATCATCGCCTCCAGGACCCGGCGCACCGAAGCGGTCGGACCTACCCCGCGGAGCCGGGCTGCAACGGCGTAGAAGGAGACGAACGGCACGGTCGCGAGCCCCAGGGCAGCAACGTGGACCCAGGCGGGCAGAAGCTCGCCGGCAGATCCTGAGAATCCGAACGCGGCAAGCGCAACGCCGAGCGCGAGAGTGAGGGGATGTACGGCGTGACCCAGAAGGTGCGCCGTCGCCTCCAGTTTCACGGCCAGAGGCAGACTTCGGCGCCACAGGCCCGGCAGAAGCTTGCGCGCCGTCTGGATTCCGCCCTGGGCCCAGCGCTCCTGCTGAAGCTCCAGCGCCCGCATGCGATCGGGCAGCTCCGCTGGCACCCGAACATCGTCCAGGTAGACGAACCGCCAGCCCGCCAGCTGTGCGCGATAGCTGAGGTCGAGGTCCTCCGTCAGCGTGTCGGCCTGCCAGCCTCCGGCATCCCCAACGCACCGACGCCGCCACATGCCGGCCGAGCCGTTGAAGTTGAAGAACAGGCCACTTCGGTACCGGGCTTCATGCTCGATCGCGAAGTGGGCATCCAGAAAGAGCGCCTGCGCGCGCGTCAACCAGCTCTGGTCGGCGTCGAGATGACCCCAGGCTGCCTGGACGGCACCCACATCCGGCTCCGCAAACGGGGAAAGCAGTCGCCGGACGAGGTTCTTTGGCGGAAGAAAGTCGGCATCGAGCACGAGCAGAAAGTCGCCGTTCGCGACTTTCTCGCCTGCGGCCAGCGCCCCCGCCTTGAATCCGTCGCGGCCTCGTCTCCGGAGATGCCTGATGTCCACCCCATCGGACTTCCATCTCGATACGCGGGCAGCGGCCAATTCGACCGTCTCGTCATCGGAGTCATCCAACACCTGAACCTCGAGTCGCTCTCGTGGATAATCGAGTTCGCAGGCCGCATCGATCAGTCGCTCCACGACCGTCGCCTCGTTGTAGACAGGCAGCTGGACGGTTACGAACGGCAGATCGCCCTTCCACTCAGCGGCAACTGCCGGACGCCGTCTCGTGAACCGGAGCCAGATCAGTCGCATGCGGTGGAGTCCGAACGGAACGAGGAGGCAGAGGATCGCAAGGTATGCCCCCCCCAGAACCGTGGAGAGTGCAACCTCGGAGCGCAGAACGTCCCACAGATTCACTGCTTCGTCACCTCTTCATCACCTCGGCCGACTGAGCTGCATCCAAAGCGTGGCTCGGCAGGGCAAGATAGGGGATTCAGCGAGGGCGTACACAGCTGGCGGGTGGGAACGGACCGGTCTCGGCTGGATGGCCCGGGCGCGTGCAACGAACCGGGTGGCGGTTCAGGCGGCTAGGGGGACGCCTCGTCGTCGCTCTCCTCGGAGATTCTTTCCAGGTCCTCACCCATGTGGCGGATCGTGATTCCGCGGACCATGTAGTAGGCGTCTTCCGCGATGTTGACCGCGAGATCGGCAATCCGTTCGATGTTGCGCCCGATCAAGATCACCGACAGGCAGTTCGAGATGTTGTGCTCCGTCATGTGGGTCAGCATGACGCGAAACAGAGACTCGTGCAGTCGGTCGACGATGTCGTCGCGGCGACCGACGGCCAACGCCTCATCCGCGCTCGTCCGCACGAAGGCATCCAGCGCGTCACGCAGCATCGCCACCGAGATTTGGCCCATCTCCTCCAGTTCCGGTGGCCTCGGGACCACGTGGCCTGACTGGTTGAGCCTGTCCACTGCCTCGGCGATGTTGACCGCGTGGTCACCGATGCGCTCCAGATCGTTGTTGATCTTGAGGATCGTCACGATGACGCGCAGGTCCGTCGCCATGGGTTGATGCAGGGCCAGCAACTCAATGGCAAGCTCCTCGACTTCGACTTCTGCCTGATCGATGTCCTTGTCGCCCTCGACGATGTCCTGAGGCGTAAGATCGCCCCCCTTGCCGATCGTCAGCTGCACCGCCTGCTCTACGAGCGTCTCGATGTCCGCCGACATCCGAAGGAGACGCTGCTTGAGCTCGTCCAGTCTCTCGTCGAAGTGCTTGTGTGGCATTAGCCGAACCGCCCCGTGATGTATTGCTCCGTCCGCTCGTGCGTCGGATTCGTGAACACCTTTTCGGTCTCGTCGTACTCGATCAGTTCACCCAGGTACAGGAAGGCCGTCAGGTCACTCACGCGAGCGGCCTGCTGCATGTTGTGGGTCACGATCACGATCGTGTAGTCCCTCTTGAGGTCGCCGATCAAGTCTTCGATGCGCCCGGTCGCGATCGGGTCGAGCGCGCTGGCAGGCTCATCCATCAGGAGAATCTCGGGCTCGACCGCCAGTGCCCGCGCGATGCACAGCCTTTGCTGCTGTCCACCCGAAAGCCCCAGGGCGCTGTCGCTCAGGCGGTCTTTGACCTCATCCCACAAGGCGGCCCCCCGGAGTGATTGTTCCACGCGTTCGGCGATATCGCTCTGGTAGCCATTGATTCGGAGCCCGAATGCCACGTTCTCGTAGATCGTTTTCGGAAACGGGTTCGGCTTCTGGAAGACCATTCCGATTCGCCGCCTCACCTCGACCGCGTCCACGTCAGGATCGTACAGGTTGAGCCCGTGAAACATCACCTCGCCGGTGACCCTGGCCACGGGGATGAGATCGTTCATTCGATTGAAACACCTGAGCAGCGTGCTCTTGCCGCATCCGGACGGTCCGATGAACGCCACAACCCGGTTCTTCGGCACCTCCAGAGTCACGTCCTTCAAGGCGATCGAGTCGCCGTAGAAGACGCTCAGAACGCGGGTCGAAAGTGCGGAATCACTCATGCCAACGGTGTTCACGGCCTTCCCCGATCCTACAGCTGCTTGCGGTAACGATTACGCAGAACGATCGCCGTTGCGTTCATCAGTAGCAACACGACGAGTAAGACCACGATCGCCCCGGCCGCCAGGGTGTGAAAGTCAGCCTGAGGCCGCGCCGTCCAGTTGAAGATCTGGATCGGCAGTACCGTGAACGGGTCCATCGGACTGCGCGGATCGAAAGCGATGAACGTCAGGGCCCCGATCATGATCAGCGGCGCCGTTTCACCGATCGCGCGAGACAGAGCGAGAATCGTACCCGTGAGGATCCCCGGCATCGCGACCGGAAGCACATGGTGGCGTATGGTCTGCCAGCGGGTCGCACCGAGTCCGTAGGAGGCCTCACGAAGCGTGTTGGGGACCGCGCGTATGGCCTCCTGTGAGGCGATGATCACGACCGGCAAGATCAGAAGCGACAGTGTCATCGCACCGGACAGCACGCTTCGCTCCAGCGCGAAGAAGCGGACGAACACCGTGAGCCCCAGGATTCCGTAGACGATCGACGGGACGCCCGCCAGATTCGCGATGTTCGTCTGCAGGAGCCGCGTGAACCAATTCTGTGGCGCGTACTCCTCGAGATAGATGGCTGCGCCCACTCCCAGTGGAAAGCTCAAGGCGGCAACCAGCGCCATCATCCACAGCGTTCCCAGGATCGCCGAGCGGATTCCGGCGCGAGAGGAAATCCAGCGACAGAACCGGCAACCCTTCGACGGCCACGTCGACCATGAGAATGGCGAGGCTCACCATGCCGAAGCAGACGGCCGAGAAACACAGCCACTTGAAGGCGCTGCCCAACCGTCGTCTAGCCTCCGCTCGCGGTGCAAAACTGCCGCTGCTCATTCGTACACCTCGCGGAAGCGGGCCTTCACCCTCTGGCTCAGCAGGTTCATGGCCAGAGTGATCAGAAAGAGGATCAGTCCGACGGCGAAGATCGTCTGGTACTCGATGGTCCCGTGCGGCGTCTCACCGAGGCTCACCTGGACGATGTAAGCCGTCATCGTTTGTACGCTCTCCAGAAAGCTCAGCGTCATTCTCGGCGTGGCACCGGCCGCCAGCGTGACCGCCATCGTCTCGCCGACGGCGCGTGAGATGGCGAGGATGAACGACGCCACGACTCCGGAAAGAGCCGCCGGCACTACGACACGCGTCGAAACCTCGAACTTGGTCGCACCGAGCCCATACGCCGCCTCGCGAAGCGATCGTGGCACCGCGCTGAGCGCGTCCTCCGACAGAGAAGACACCATCGGCAGAATCATGATGCCGACCACGATCGCGCCGCTCGCCGCGTTGAAGATCCCCGTCTCCGGGAAGAGATATCGAATCAGTGGGGTGACGAAGGTGACCGCAAAATAGCCGTAGACGACGGTCGGGATGCCTGCCAGGATCTCGAGCACCGGCTTCACGGCCCGTCGGACCCGGACGGAGGCGTACTCGCTCAGGTAGATGGCGCTCGCCAGACCGACGGGCAGCGCGATGAGCGAAGAGCCGAGTGCGATGA
Organism: Gemmatimonadota bacterium; assembly: GCA_039586095.1. GTDB lineage: Bacteria > Gemmatimonadota > Gemmatimonadetes > Palauibacterales > Palauibacteraceae > JBDHBD01. Next base: position 4,742 of record JBDHLB010000003.1, on the reverse strand, counting down.
TCAGGGTGCCGTTCAACAGCGGCAGAATGCCGAACGCTTGATCCTGATAGAGCGGTGCCCACCGGGTGCCGGTCAGGAACTCGAGGAGCGGGATCTGTCGGAAGAAGCCTGCCGACTCCCTAACGAGCACGACCACGATGCCGACCGTGGTCAGGACGGAGACGAGCCCGCAGAAGAACAGGGCCGACCCGATCGCCCGCTCCCGGACGACCCGCGCGCGTTGTGGGCGCAGGTCGAGCGGGCTCAGCACTGCGGCGGAGCGTGTCGGGTCGGCTTGCGGCTCGATTCCCGCCGAGGAAGCGTCAGCTGCCGATTTGTGCGAGGCTTTCCGCATACCGCTCTGCGGCCAGTGGCACGTACCCGACCTCGGGAGTCAGCACCGCGGCGTTGTCCAGATAGAACCGTACAAACGCCGCCAGTTCCGGACGCTCCAGGGCATCTTGCCGCACGTAGATGAACATCGGACGGGACAGCGGCTGATACTCCCCGCTCTCGATCGTCGCCATGGTCGGCGCCACACAGCCCTCGCCGCCGTCGACCGCGATCGCGCGCAGCTTGTCCTGGTTCTCATCGAAATAGGCGAACCCGAAGTACCCAAGGGCACCTCCGTCGCCCTCCACACCCACCACCAGCACGTTGTCGTCGGCGCTGGCCGTATAGTCGGAGCGGCTCGCGTCCTCTTCGCCGACGATGGCCTCCGTGAAGTAATCGAAAGTACCGGAATCGGTGTCCGGGCCGTAGAGAACAACTTCTTCGTCGGGCCAATCCGCACGAATCTGGTTCCAGCGCTGCACCGTGCTTCCGGGCTGCCACAACCGGCGCAGCTCGTCGACGGTCATGCACTCGGCCCAATCGTTCTCCAGATTCGCCACAACGGTCAGGCCATCCCACGCCACGGGAATCTCGATGGGCTCGATGCCGGCCGCTCGGCACGCCTCAAGCTCGGACTCCTTGATCGGCCGGGAGGCGTCGCTGATGTCGGTTTCGCCGGCGCAGAACTTCTTGAAGCCACCGCCCGTGCCCGAGATCCCGACCGTGACGCGAACGCCCGGATTCGCAATCTGGAATTCCTCGGCCACCGCCTCGGTGATCGGGTAGACCGTGCTCGATCCGTCCACGGCCACGGAACCGGTGAGCCCCGCTTCCTCGCCTGCCCCCTCGCCGCCACCGCAGGCCAGCACGGCCACGGGGGCGAGCGCGATCAGGAGCGCCGTCAGATATCTCTGTGCTTTCATGTCTCTCCTCGTATGTCCGCGCCTGTCGGGACTCAAACCGGCAGCCCCCTTGTCCAATACCGATCAGAAGTAGACCTGCACCTGTGACTTGAACGAGTTCTCCGAGCGCAGAGCGGCGTCGTTCGGGAACACGAAATCCCAGTTGATGGCCAGCTTGTTTCGGCCGAAGAAGAAGAGCTCGACGCCCGGAGTCAGCGCCCAGCCGCCGTCGTCGTCGAAGTCCGTGTTGGGGTCGCCCCCCGTAAGACGCAGCACGGGACTGATCGCCTCCAGCCCGCTCTCGAGCGGGATCTTGTAGGCGCCGATCACCTGCCACCCGTACTGATTCGCGAACGGCTCATCCAGCAACGGATCACGCTCGCCGCCCTCTCTGTTCTGGTTGGGGTTCTTCCCGTAGATGAAGCCTGCCTGTACGATCGGCCCGCTGTTGAAGCCGCCGAGCTGCGAAAAGATCTCGAAGCTCCCGGTGTACTCGGTCTTGAGCGACCCGTCGTCCCGTTCGGAGGATTCGTCGACGAGCGCCCCCGCCAACGCGACAGACAGCGGCATCGATCCGAGATCGAACACATACTGACCCCGACCGATCAGCTGTTTCCCGTCGTTGGCGTCCAGATTCTCGCGCGAGCCCGAGCCGTTCATGGCGGCGACCCAGTAGTGGAACTCTCCGACCCCGCCGTCCAGCATGATCCCCACATCACGATCGGCGAACCGGCTACCCGTGGTCAGCTCGTCCAGCGAGACGGCTGTCAGCGACGGGATACCCGGTACGTCGATATCGCGCTCGATGGTCAGGATCTGGGACGAACTGGTCAGCTGGAAGCCGTCGAATGGCCGCTTGAAGCGTCCGACTTGTAGCCGGGCAGACGGACTGAAGCCGAACCGGGCGTAGGCGTCCAGCAACGTGACCGAGTTGATCCGGCTGAAATCCGGCTGAAACTTGAAGTCGATCCACCCATGCAGCTTTCCGCGCACGACCAGTCGCGCCCGTCGCAGAAACAGCTCGCTCACAGCCACGTCTTCCTCGCAGGCGGACGTACCCTCGTCGAAGGGAAAGCCCGAGCAGCTGCTCGTCCGCTGCTGCACCTGGAACTGGCCTGAAATACTCAGCTCGTTGCCATCCTCGTCCGAGTAGACCTTCAACTGGGCGTGGGCCTGCCCCACGTTGAGCAGAGCCGCCAGTGCCAGCCCCAATGCTCCAAAACCTATCCGTGACATCTGAATTGCCCTCCGGGCTGCGTACGTCGCTTGTTTGATACCGCCGGACAATGTCTGGGCATTATGTAACGATTTCGTCAGATGAGAGTAACAAAGGCGAATCAGTGGCCGGCCGGCACTGTGAACCACACCGTTGTCCCTGCGCCGACTTCGCTCGCGATCCCGACCTCGCCCCCGTGTGCGACGACGAGATGCTTCACGATCGCCAGGCCGAGTCCGGTACCACCTGCTTCACGAGAACGTGCCGGATCCACGCGGTAGAAGCGCTCGAACACCCGCTCGTGGTGAACAGAAGGAATCCCCGGTCCTTCGTCTGACACTTTGACACGGACCCAGCCGTTCGACGCGTCACCCCCGCCCGAGCACCTCTCCGCCGAGACTTCAACGCAGGTGCCTTCGGGTGCGTACTGGAGAGCGTTGTCGAACAGGTTGCGCATGATCTGTCGGAGGGCGCCTGCATCGACAAGAAGAGGCGTGTGCTGGCCCACTTCCAACCTGATCCGTTTGGCCGTCGGCGCCGGATCCAGCGATGCCCAAACGGCTTTCGCGACCTCGGGTAGAGAGACTGTCTCTGGCTCAGGCTGCCAGGAGCCGGCTTCGACGATCGCGAGATCGAGCAGGTCGTCCACCAGGCGACGCATCCGCATCGCGTTCGCCAGGATTCGTTCGCTGAACTCGACGGTGCGGTCCGCAGGAAGATCTCCCGACGCCAACGCTTCCGAGAAGCCCATCATGCTGGTGAGAGGAGTCTTGAGCTCGTGTGACACGTTGGCGACGAAATCCCGTCGCACTCCCTCAAGCTGCCGGAGACGGGTCAGGTCACGTATCACCAGTAACACCCCACTGCGGTGCGGCTGTACGGAGATTAGCGCGGTTCCGTCGCCGAGGCTCAGTTCTTCGTTCACACTTTGCCCGTCAAAGCCCCGGTCCAATGCTTCGCTCAGCAGCGGCGATCGAAACAGATTCGAGGCACGCTGTCCGACAGCGTCCGGCTGACCTGCCCAGCGCAGGAATGCGTCGTTGGCCAGTTGAACGATCCCCGATCGATCGACGACCGCCAGGCCCTCGTCCAGGTTCCTGAAGAGAGCATCGAGGTCATCGCGTTGTGCCTCCAGGCGCTTGATTCGATCTACCAGTTGGCCGGCCGCTCGGTTTGCGGCGTGCTCCACGCGCGCGACCACTCCCTCATGGCGTGGGGTGACCCGGCGTGAGAGATCGCCTTCGCCAAGCGCTTCCAGCATACGGCGCGACTGGGCCAGCCGAGACCCGATGAGCCGGGTCGCCGCCAGGCTGAGCGGATAGGCGATCAGGAGCGCGAGTACGGTGGCTGCCAAAAGCATGCGTCGAGCGCGATCGAGGATCCCCTCGGACGCCGTGAGCGGCTCGGCGACGCGGAAGGCACCGGCCGGATGAGGAACTGCTACATAGAGAAGCGGACGGGACACTGTCGTGCTCGGCCGGCGCGCCGCACCGACCTCTCCCCGGAGAGCCGCTTGAATCTCTGGCCGCGATGCATGGTTCTCGATCTCGCCATCGCCGAACCTCCGCATCGGCACATCCGAATCACCGACCAGAGCGCCATCTGCAGAGATGAGCGACACACGCAATCCGAGCTGGGCGCCGAGCGAATCCGCCAGCGCGTCCGAAAACTCACGGGTGGCCGTGCTCGTCGCCGTCGACCTGGCCAGTCGCGCCAGTTCAGAAGTGGCACGCTCACGCACCCAGGAAGTCAGCCCGGTCGCCACCCACAGCCATCGGAGGCCCGATACGAACAGGGTGAGTGCCGTGAAGAACAGGAAGATGCGGATTCGGAGTATCATGACACGGCTATGGGGCTACGAGAACAGCTCCTTTGGCGCTCGAACGCGGACAACGGTCCGTCGTGCACTCTACCGATCGACAGCCGAGAAGCGGTAGCCGAGGCCGCGCACCGTCTCGATTCGCGCGCCAGCAGCGCCCAGCTTCAACCGCAGGCGAGCGACATGCATGTCCACGGTTCGTGTCTCGATCGCCGCCTGCGTGTCCCAAACCGACTGAAGTAGATCTCTGCGACTCTGCACCCGCCCCCTCCGTTCCATCAGCACCTCGAGCAGACGGTACTCCAACGGCGTGAGCTCCAGCTCGCGCCCACCGGCAAAGGCCCTGTGCGCCGCACGGTCGATTTCCACCGGCCCCGCCGTGATCCTACTCGCAGCCGACAACGGCTCGGCCCGCGCCCGACGTAGCACAGCCTGGACACGCAGCACCAGCTCTCGCGCGTTGAAGGGCTTCGTAATGTAATCATCCGCCCCA
>JBDHLB010000128.1:0-4851 GCA_039586095.1 Gemmatimonadota bacterium | reverse complement strand
CGGGCGCAGTGAATCCGGATCGAGATTCCCGACCAGCACGAAGGTGAAATCGCTGGCGTCAGCGAAACGGTCCCGATAGAACTCGACCGACTTGTCGAGGTCCATCTCGTCATACAGCTCAACCGTGGCCGGCCGCCGCCGCGGATGGTGCTGCCACAGGGTCACATCGACTGTGTCGCGGAAGGCCCCCTCAGGGTCGGCGACCCGGTTCCGCAGCCCCTCCGTGATCTGCTGCCGGAACGCGAGATACGCGTCGGGGTCCCTGCGGGGAGTCGTGAAGTAGAGGTACACGAGCTGGAACAACGTCTCCACGTCCTGCGGGGAGACGCTCCCCGAGAGCCCCTCGTACAGCGACGAGATGTAGGGGCTTACCCCCACGGCCTTCCCCGCCAGCACCTTCTCCAAATCGACCAAGCTGAACTCGCCCACCCCACCCCGCTGGATCACCCACGCTGCCGTCATCGCCGCGACATGATCCTCGTCCGGTGCCAAGGAAGTGCCGCCTGGNNNGGAAGTGCCGCCTGGACTCCACGAGTCGAGCAGGATCTGATCGTCCTTGAAGTCGGTCGGCTTGAGAATCACCCGTACGCCGTTGGCAAGCTCCCACACGGTGACGTCCAGCTCTTCGATGGCCTCCTCCTGAATCACTGCCCCTGGGCGGGGAGGCTGCGCCACGAGTGGAACGTCCGCCACTTCGTCTACGTACGGCGCGACCTCTTTGGCTGCCACCGCGGCGAACACCGCCTCCAGTGCAACCTCATCGGGCATCGCGAGCCCGTCCTTCTCGGGCCCGTTGACCAGCACCACCCGGTTCCCGTCGGTGATCCACTGCCTGGCAAGCCGATTCACCTCGTGCACTTCGACTGTCGGGACCAGCTCCTGTGTGAGTGCGTGTTCCACCGCGATGCCGGGGAAGGGCTCCCCTTCCAGGAACGCACGGGTGTACTCCGCGGCATACGCCTCCGACTCGGTTTTGTCGCGCTCCGCGTATACCTGCTCCATCCCGCGTAGATAGTCCACCTTGATCCGGGCGAGCTCGGACGCGGTGAATCCATGCTGGGCGACGCGTGCGGCCTCGGTGAGCAACGCTTCGAGCCCCTCCGTGACCCCGTCCTCCCGCACGCCGGCCACCAGCAGGTAGACCTCCTTGGACCGTACGATGCGTCCCTGCCCCGAGCCGGCGCCGAGATAGGGAGCGTCCGCCTGCTGGCTCAACTCGAACAGCCTGCGGTTGAGCATCGCGCTGTAGAGGACCTCGACGATGCTGCGTCGGTAGTCACCGACCGTTCCCTCTGATCGGACCGGCTGCTTGAAGTAGAGGGTCACCCGTGTACCGGTCGCCTCTTCGTCCGTGGCCACCGAGAACAGCGGCTCGTCGTGGTCGGGCACCTCGGCCAATCGTCGGGGTCGGGCAGCCTCCGGAGCGCTCAGGCCACCGAAGTGCCGTCGGATCAACGACTCGACTGTGTCCGCGTCGAAATCGCCCACGGCCACCACGGCCATCAGGTCGGGTCGGTACCAGTCGCGATAGAACCGCTCGAGGGCCGCGTGCTCGAATGTCTCCAGAATCTCCGGTGTCCCGATCGGGAGCCGCTCCGCGTAGCGTGATCCCCAAAACAGCACGGGGAACTGCTCATCCCGCATGCGTGCCGCCGCGCCCCGACCCAGGCGCCATTCCTCCAGCACGACGCCGCGCTCGAGCTCGATCTCGGTGGAGTCGAACGTCTGGAGGTGTGCCCAGTCCTCCAGAACCTGGAAGGCCTGCCGTAAGATCGCCGCGCTGTCGGTGGGGACCGTGAGCATGTAAACGGTCTCGTCGAAGCTGGTATACGCGTTCACGTCGGGACCGAACTGCATCCCGATGCTCTCGAGGTAGTCCACCAGCTCCTGCTTGGGATAGTGCTCCGTGCCGTTGAAGGCCATGTGCTCGACGAAGTGGGCCAGTCCCAGTTGGTCGCCGTCCTCGAGCACCGACCCCGCGTTCACGATCAGGCGCAGTTCCGCACGTTGTTCCGGACGCCGGTTCACACGAATGAAATAGCGCAGGCCGTTCTCTAGCCGTCCGACCGTGACGTCGGGATCGACCGGAAGCGTGTCCGAAACGTGGAAACGGCCGGCGGGCGCATCCTGCGCCGGCGCCGACCGAGCAAGGGCGAGGCCGGCGAGGGCCGCGCCCAGGAGAATGGATGCCCTGCGCGCCATACTCGGGGTCCTGCTACATGTCGCCGTCAGGAGCGAATATCGAACACGTAGCTGTTGAGGTATTGAATCGTGTCTTTCTGCTCCTGTACCTGATGGGCGAGCAGGTCGCCGCTCGTGATCATGCCGCGGAGACCGTCATCATCCACGACCGGTAAGTGCCGTACCCGCTTCTCCGTGAAGAGTGCCATGCACTCCTCCACCCGGGCCTCGGACCGGCAGGTGATGACCGGGGACGTCATGACCTCGCTCACGGTCACGGCGGCCGGGTCCTTCTGCTCCGCGACCACCCGCCGCAACACGTCCCGCTCCGTGAAGATCCCGATGACCGTGTCACCCTCGATGACCACGACGCTGCCGATGCCGCGCTCGTTCATCAGACGAGCGGCATTCAGCGCCGACTCACCGGCACCCACCGTGACGACGTCCCCGCCCTTCCGCCCCAAGATGTCCTGCACCGTGGCCATGGACTGACCTCCTCGGTTGGGGAATGTCCAACGATTGTACGGGGTTCCCACGGGAAACGCCAGCGGACTGCTCCCTGCTGTGTACCCGGCTCGCCGCCCGGTGTTCATTCTGGGGGGCGGGCGCGGTCCCGAGTTGTCGAGTGCAGGCCGGAAGTGAAGATTGGCGGGAACCCGCACGGCGGCAGCGAGCCATGACCGACCGAGAACGATCCGCCCAGCCCGACCTGCACACGCGGCCCACGCTCATGGCCGATCTGGTGGACTACCAGGACGGCTCCATCGTGAGCCGCCGTGTCCTCAAACAGCAGGCGGGCGTCCTCACCGTCTTCGCGTTCGACCGGGGGCAGAGCCTCTCCGAACACACCTCCCCGTTTGACGCCGTGGTCCACGTGATCGAGGGCGAGGCCGAGGTGTCACTCTCGGGCACGCCCTTTCGCCTCCACGCAGGCGAGATGATCCTGATACCTGGCAATGTGGCGCACGCCGTGACGGCCGTCGAGCGCTTCAAAATGGTGCTCACGCTGGTGATGAGCCGGGGGGCGCCGGATCAGGCGCCGGAACCGTAAGCCATTGTCGCCACATCGATTGCGGACCGGGACGCCACGGAATCATGAAGGGGGTTTCATTCGCGGTTTGGCCCAGGTATACTGCCCACTCGCGATTATGCTCGTCAGAATGAAGCAGATTCGGATTGCGCGGACGGTCTTCGCCGCGATCATGGCCACGGCGCTGGTGGGCCTGCCCACCCGGCCCATGCTGTGCGACATGGCGACGCACGAGATGGCGGCCATGGCGGACGGGCACCATCACGATGGACCGCTCGGTACCAGCGTGGAGGCCCCGTCGGCGTGCGCCGAGTGCGAGGACATGACCGGCTGCTGCCTCGCGCCTGCCGGAGCGCTGTACGGGTCCACGCCGGAAATCCCAACCACCCCGGAGCACGGCCAGGCCTCTGGCCTCGCCGGGGAGCACCTGACGAGCATTCCCCTCGCTCCACCCACGCCCCCTCCCCAAGCCTAGCCTCTCCTAAGCCGTAGTGTGCCCGCGCGCGACGTCGCGCCGCGGGAAGCAACGCGTCTTCTGACGCCGAGGAGAGGTTTCATGCGAACGACAAGATGGTTCGGGCCGGCCTGTGCGCCAGCGCGGCCCGCGCCTGGACGGGTATTCGTACTGGTCCTGGCCCTCACGGGTGGACTGGCGGTCCGCGCGAGCGCGCAGGGTACGGCCGACAGTCTGCCGCTGGTCGAGGCCCTGGCCCAGGCGCGAGAAGCCAACCCGACGATCCAGACCATGCGGCTCAGGGCCGACGCCGCCGCGGAGCAGATACCGCAGGCAGGGGCCTGGTCGAATCCGGTCCTCGCCGTCGGCCTGCGCAACCGCCCCATAGACGACTTCGGCACCGACCAGCCGATGACCATGAACGTCATCGAGCTGCGGCAGCAGATCCCCTGGCCCGGCAAGCTCGGGTTCAACAAGGAACGGGCAACCCACGTCGCGGCCGCGGAGTCGCTCGAGGTGGACGAGCTCGAGGCCCAACTCCTGGCCCGCGTGAAGTCGGTCTACTACCGGCTCGCCTACATCGACCGGGCGCTCGACATCAAGCGGGAGACGCGCGAGCTGCTGCGCAACTTCCTGGATGTCTCGTCCGCGCTGTACGCGGTCGGGAGCGGTCTCCAGCAGGACGTGCTGCAGGCACAGATCGCGATCGCACAGATGACCGAGGACATCACGGTCATGGAGCAGGATCGCGTCGCGACGGGCGCCCGTCTCAACGCGCTGCTCGGGCGCCACGCCACGGTGCCGATCGGCGGGCTCGAGCTTCCCGAGGCCGGCGGCTCCCTCATGCCCGTCGACTCGCTCATGCAGATCGCGGCCGCCACGCGGCCCGCCCTCGCGGCGGCACGACGGCGAGTGGAGGCCGCGGAGGCCGGCTACCGCTCGGCCCGCCGTCAGCTCTACCCGGACTTCATGGTCACGCTGGGATACGGACAGCGCCCGCAGTACACCGACTTCGTGACGCTCATGGTGGGCGTGTCGGTGCCCCTCTTCGCCAGGTCGCGTCAGCTGCCGCTACGCCGCGAGCTGGAGACCATGAAGTGGGCCGAGGAAGCTCGGGAGCGAGAGCTCTACAACGAGACCTTCGCCCGGCTGACCGAGCTGCGGGCCCAGGCCGAACGGGCGCGCA
>JBDHLB010000127.1:0-4366 GCA_039586095.1 Gemmatimonadota bacterium | reverse complement strand
GTAATTCTCGACCCGCTCATCCAGGTAGATGGAGCTGAGCAGGTCACGCGCGGTCAGGATATCGGCCGGCTCGACCACCGGTTGCACGGGCGGCAACCGATCGTCTGCCATGCGACGCATCACCTCACGCTCCTCCGCACGGCTCGGATAGTCCACACGGACCTTGAACATGAAGCGATCGACTTGTGCCTCGGGCAGCGGGTAGGTCCCCTCGTGCTCGATCGGGTTCTGGGTCGCGAGCACCAGAAACGGCACAGGCAGCTCGTGACTGGTCTCCCCGATCGTCACCTGCCGTTCCTGCATCGCCTCGAGAAGCGCCGACTGCACCTTGGCGGGCGCCCGGTTCACCTCGTCGGCCAACACGACGTTGGCGAAGATGGGCCCTCGCTTGGGCACGAACTCCCCCGATTTCTCGTCCCAGATGAGCGTGCCGATCACGTCTGCCGGGAGGAGGTCGGGTGTGAACTGGATGCGTCGGAAAGTGGTGTGAATCGCTTCGGCGAGCGTCCGCACCGTGAGTGTCTTGGCGAGGCCTGGCACACCCTCGAGCAGCACGTGGCCACCCGTGAGCAGGCTGATGAGCAACCGATCGACGAGATGGTGCTGCCCGACGATCCGCAGCCCAACGGCCTCGCGGATCTGAGAAATAAACTGACCGGCCTCCTGTACCGCCGCCGCCTGTCGAGCCAGTTCTGCCTCGCTGAGGCCGAGCCGACTGTCGCCGGGGGCAGGTTCCGTGCGGTGCGCCGTGCTGGGTCGGTCGCCGACCCCCGTTCCCGGCTTCATCTCTTTATTCGCTCCCCTTCGTCCTCTACGCGGAACACGTAGGCGGCCATGGTGCCCGCCCGAATCCTGCCGGAGGCCGCACGGAGGTCGAAATCGGCCACTGAGCCCTCTTCGGGTCCCGGGTTTTCCTGGTGCGCTTTGACGACCCGTCGACAGCGCTCCCGCCACAACACCCACGACTCGGCCCGGAGGTCCACCCAGCCCTGTGGGCTCCAACGGTCCGCGTTCAGATCCTCCTCCGGGTCGGGTGGCGCCTGCACCCTCGGCCCTCTCAGGATTCCGCGTCCATCGGCGGTCAGAATCGGGATTCCGGCCGACAGAATGTCGGATCGGAGCACGGCGTCCTCCTCGATCAGCTCGGTCGCGCGCCGCGCCGTCTCCTCCGGGTCCAGCTCCGCCGCTGGCTCCAGGTCCTCGTACAGCCGTTCCAGGATGGCGGCTTCGAACAGCAGCTTGCTCAGGCGTGGCGGGCCCAACATCTCGAACGCGACCGAACGGACGCCGTGTTCCCGTTCGAGCCGCTCCATATGATCCAGGGCGACTTCGCGGAGCATACCGCCCCGATACGTGGGTCCCATCGAGCACGCATCGAGCGCACTCACGACGTCGTGCCCGGTCGGACGCCCCTGGATCTCGTCGATCGCGACCTCGGCGATCTCTTCCGGCGTGACCACTTCCATCAGCCTCAGACTGGAGATCGCCTCGAACTCCGACAGGCTGAACAGTCCGTTCTCGCCCGCATCGAGGAAGACGGACTCCAGCGCATCGCCGACCTGGCTCCAGGTCACGGGCACATCGGGTCCGAACGCGGCGTCGAGAGGAACAGGCTCTGTCGAGTCGAAGCGGGGGATGGGCTCGCCTCCGCGAATCACCGGCCCGAAACCGATCCTTTTCCAGGCGATCGCCGCCGTGGGCTTGAGCTCTGTGATAGAGGGCGCGTCGGGCGTCCGACCCATGAGAAAGAGGAGCGCCGTGTGGGCACCGGCCATGCTCGCTTTGGCGAGCAGCTGACGAGAAGGCCGCTGCTCGGAGTGGGTGAAGGGCACGTTCAGCCCCATGCCGCCCGTCCCCGACGTTCCGACCTTGAGGTAGGAGACAGTACCGGCGCGACGAAGTCCCTCGAGCAGGAACTGGAGGTGCCGGATGAGCTGCGGCAGGTACAGGGTCGTGAGGTGCGCTTCGACCGTACCGCGCTCCGCGGCACCGCTACTGACCGCCTCGCGAAACAGTCGGGCCGCGGAGGCGAACACGTCCTGATAGGCGATCGCCGTCGCGGTGTTCACGCAGTCGATCACGATGGTCGGTTCGTAGCGCTCCAGCAGCTGCACCAGCGAGGAACGGTCGAACATCTCGCGGGTGTGGGCGCCGAACACATCGGCCAGTAGCTCCGCCCGGCTCTGCGCCTCAGCCAGAAGTTGGGCGCGCGGCCTATTCTTGTGGCTCTCTCGGACGAACAGGTCGCCCCATTCCGGCACGAGCTCGGTCCCGGCGGACTCGGCCAGCGGCATGAGTTCGGCGACCGCCTCCCTGGCCTCCGCCTCCCGCAACGAGCTGACTATGAGCCGGGTCGGCTCCAACGCCAGCGCCCGTCGGCCGATGGCCATGCCCACGAGCCCGGCCCCGCCCAGGATGGCGACCGTTTGTCCCTTTATGTCCACGCTGGCTCCTCACCGTGAAGGCGAACCGCGTCACTCTCCGGGCGACGACTCGCCGTGCCGAGCCCGCTCCGGCGACTCCGCGAGCCTGTCGTGCGACGCTCGCTCCACGCTGCGTCTCTTGGCGAGGGCTCGCAACCGCTCCACTTCCGACACCTCCAACGTGCGGTGCTCGCCCGGCGCCAGGTCCCCCAGCTCGATGGGGCCGAAGGCCACTCGCTGGAGCGACGAGATGCGCACGCCGAGGACACGAAGCATGCGTCGGATGTGACGGTTGCGACCCTCCTTGAGCACGATCAACAGTCGTTGCTCGCCCTCCCGTGCGGGCTCGAGACGCTTTGCCCTTGTCACTCGCGCCGGCCCCTCTTCCAACGGGACCCCTTCCTCGAGTCGACGAACCAGATCGCGAGGCACGGGTTCGAGCACGCTGACCACATAGCGGCGCTCGGCTTCGCCGCTCGGGTGCAGCAGGCGGTTCGCCACGTCGCCATCGTTGGTGAGCAGCAGGAGACCTTCGCTCATGTAATCCAGTCGACCGACGTGGGAGAGCTGTGCGAATCGGTCCGCCGGGAGGAGATCGTAAACGGTCGGGCGCCCTCGCGGGTCGCCCCGGCTGCACAGGTATCCGGGCGGCTTGTGGAGGGCGACCCATACCACGGGAGCGAGCTCCACGCGGTGTCCATCCACTTCTACGACGCTGGCGTCGGGGTCGACTCGGACACCCAGCTCGGTCACGAGTGCGCCATCCACGCGAACCCGCCCCGCTCGAATCAGGCGTTCGCTGCGCCGACGGGAGGCCACGCCGGCGCGGGAGAGATACTTCTGCAGCCGCACGTCAGTCGACCTGCGGTCCTCCTTCGACACTCGGCTCCTCCCGCGCCTGGTCTCTTCCCGCTTCGACCACCTCCTCGGCTTCGACCACCTCTTCGGTCTGGCCTTCTCCGCCAAGCTCGGGCTCCGTCGTCACAGCCGCCCTCAACGCGATCGGGAGATCGTCGGGCCGCGGGAGGTCGGCGAGACTCTGAAACCCGAAATGCTCCAGGAAGCGGCGGCTCGTTCCGTACAGATGGGGGCGACCCAGGCCCTCTGCGCGGCCCACCACCTCGATCAGCTCCCAATCCTGCAGCGTGCGCAGAACGGTGCTGCACCCGACACCCCGGATGTCCTCGATCTCGACCCGGCCCAGCGGCTGTCGATACGCGATGATGGCAAGGGTCTCCAGGGCCGCCTGCGACAGGACGGGCGACCGGGGGATCGAGTCGAACCGCTCCAGATACGGAGCGTACTCCGGGCGGGTGAGGATCTGGTAGCCGTCGGCCAGTTGGAAGACCTGAAAGGCATGCTCTTCATCATCGTAGCGCTGACGCAGTGCCTGCAACGCTTCCAGCACCCGCTCCTCGGAAAGCGATTCATCGGCCCGCGCCAGCTCGGCCGGAGTCAGCGGCGTCTGGCTGGCAAACAGCGTGGCTTCTACGATCTGCTCGGGGCTCATGCGATCGCCTCGCCGTCGTTCGACCCGTCAGTCTCCGCAGCCCGTGCGACCACTTCCGCCTCCTCGTCCGTCCGCCGCTCTCGAGCCGTCTCGTCGCGCGAGAAGAGCCAGATCGTGCCGAACTGGGTCGCCTGTTCGATGCGCAGGATCTGCTGCTTGGCAAGCTCGAGACAGGCCAGCAACGAAGCGACGACGTGGTCACGGGCCTTCCACGAGGAGAACATCTTTCGGAACGGCAGTCGGCGTACTGTCTCGAGTCGCCGTCTGAGAAGTGCGATCTTCTCTTCCACGGTCACCAGCTGGATCGGCGCTATGTGCGGCTGCACCGCCACGGGCTCGGGTACCAGAAGCGCCACGTCGAGAAACTCGTGCAGGGTGAGATCGAGCGAATCACGGCTGACCGTCGGCAGAGATCGTGGCAACACGAAGCCCT
>JBDHLB010000126.1:0-4426 GCA_039586095.1 Gemmatimonadota bacterium | reverse complement strand
CGTGACCTTCACCTCTTCCAGCTCCAGCGACGTGTGCTCCCAGCGATCTGTGATCTCGGTCGTCTCCGCGCGAAGCTCCGCTTCCAGCTCGGCCATCTCCTGTCGCAGCGCAGCGAGGTTCTCTTCCGCCTGCTCGGCCCGTATCTTCGCCGACGCGCTCATCCGCTGCTTTCGGAGCGTCGAGGAGACGGTGCGCGTCGAGCGGCGGCCGAGAAACATGCCCAGCACGGACTCGCCGGCGGAGACGAGGGTTTCGCGCTTGCGCGCTTCGGCGTCCGCCTCGTGCCTGGCAACCGTCGACTGCGCCTTCCTCACTCGCTCCTCGAGCCGCCCCATCCGTTTCCCGTACTTGTCTTCGAGCTTGTCCACTGCGGCGTCTCGCTTCTCGCGAGCCGCCTGCCGGAGTCGGAGGCGGAAGTCCTCGGCGCTTTCACCCGGAGCGGAGTACTCGTCGACGTCCGGACTGTGGTAGAGCGTGATCGACTGCGAGCGATACAGGTAGTCGGACAGGTCCCTTGCCGCTCGCTTCACGTCTCGAACGTCGTTGATGCCTGGCGGAACCGCAGCGAACTGACCGCCGGCCTCGGGTTCCGACGGCCATTCGTCCACGGCGCCGCCGAGCTGTGCCGCCTCGTCCCACCGCACCGCGCCCCGTGCGTCGGGGCCCGCCAGCAGCGCGAACTCCTTGTCAGCCTTTATTCCCGACTTCCGGTGGAGAAAGTGCACGCGGCCCGCTCCCAAGAGTCGAGGCTCGTACACGAGCTCCGAGTCGCCGACCCTGACGCTCGCCCCGTGTCGATTCTCTATCTCCACGGCCGCCGCGGTCGGACCTCGAAGCAGCGGCACGTAGAACCGCTGGATCTCGGGATCGAGCGCGGGCGGGACGGCCACGGTTCTTCGATCGGTCGCTGCCGACACCGGCTCGACTCGAGCGCCCGGAACGGCCGCGGGAGCTCTGGCCGACGCGGTCGCCATGCTGCCCGTGGCCGTCGCGAGGGCGTCATCGGGGGCAGCCGGCGTGGCTCCGGCCGCGGGAGCATCGACGCCCCTTCCCTCCATCAGCTCGCCGACCTGGCCCCGCGTGAGCGGCCCACGCAGATAGCTCATCGCCCAGCGGGTCTTGAAGGTGATCGGAACCTCTTCATGCACGTTGTGGAGCAGGAATACACGCTTGCCGAGTCCGGAGATCAGGCGGTCGGCTTCCTTTCGCGACAGACTCCGTCCCGACTCCACGGACGCGGCTTCCAGGCCTTCCAGCACCCGCATCTTGTCGCGCTCGGTCTGCAATCGGCCGATGAACCACGTCCCGGCGTTCGTGATCGCCTTGTAGTCGAGGTCCACCGGGTTCTGCGTGGTGAGCACGACGCCGAGACCGTAGGCACGCGCCTGTTTGAACAGCGTCAGAAACGGCTTCTTGCTGGGCGGCTCCGCGACGGGCGGCAAGAACCCGAACACCTCGTCCATGTACAGCAGCGCGCGCAGGCTCGTCGTCCCCGACTGCGCCCTGACCCAGGCGACCACCTGATTGAGCAGCATGGTGACGAAGAACATTCGCTCGGCTTCGGACAGGTGTGCGATGTAGAAGATCGAATGACGCGGACGCCCGTCGGGCGCGGTGAGAAACCCACCGATGTCCAACGGCTGTCCCTGTAGCCAGCTCTGGAAGCCCGGCGATGCGATCAAGTTGTTGAGCCTCATGGCGAGCCCGATTCGATCCTTGACCGGGAAGAACGTGTCGACGTCGAACACGCCCAGCTGCCGAACGGGCGGCTCCTGGATCGAACGGATCAGGGTGCCGATGTCGAGATCGCGCCCCGCGCGCCAGAAGTGCTCGAACAGGTTGGAGAGGAGAATGTGCTCCCTGGACTGCACCGGGTCGGCCTTTACACCGATCAGACCCAGCAGTCCGGTCACGGTCCCCTCGATCTGCTCGCGCAGGTATTCGGCGTCCGTCGACCAGTCCGCCCGGGGCGCCGCGAAAGAGCTGAGCATCGAGACGGGGATCCCGGCGTCACTGCCGGGCGTGTAGATCGAGAACTCCGTGGTTTCGCGTAACGTCCGGATCCGCTCGCCATCCTGACCCCAGCTGGCGAGCCCGTCGCGCCACAGCTCGGCCTGCCCGGCTGCGAAGGTGTCGAGATCCAGACCCTTCCTCCGGGCGTCGTCCGCGTTCACCCAAGGTCGAAAGTCTTCGGGCCGCAAATCGGGAAACGAGAGCAGGAGGTTGGTGATATCGCCCTTGGGATCGATGATGAGGGCGGGCACGCGGTCCAGCGCGGCCTCCTCGAGCAGATCGACGCACAGCCCCGTCTTTCCGCTACCCGTCATCCCGATACACACGGCATGCGTGGTCAGGTCGCGGGCATCGTACATGACGAGTCGTTCGGGCTGCTCGTCCGTTTCCAGCTCCTTGCCAAGATAGAAAGCGCCCAGCTTCTCGAAGTCCATTGGATCGGCTCGTCTCCGGGTTCGTGTGCGGTGTCGTCGCGATCGGCCACCCATCGCCCGGGTGGCCCTCAGTGCTCGCAGGGAAGACACGCCCTGACGCCAGCAAGATAGGCGGGAACCGCTCAACGATGCGACGCCGCCCCTGCCTCGGCAATTGGCCCGGAAGGCGCACGCCAGGACCGACTCCGGCGCTCGATCCGGGAACCTTCGCTGCGTGGATGCCGTACGATCCGGCCATGTCGAAAACCATGACCGCTCTCGCCCTGGCCGCTGTCGCCGGCTCGTCACTCTCGACGGGACTGGCGGGCCAGGAAGAGGCGAGCAGGCAGATGCCCCCCTCCCAGGAGCGTCGGCCGGCCACCCTGACCGGCCGGGTCGTGTCGTCCACGACCGGTGGTCCGTTGGAGGGAGCCATGGTCGTCCTGATGGGCGCCGGGACGGGCGCCGTGACGGACAGCGCTGGCCAGTTCAAGCTGCCGCAGACGTGGGCAGGGGTCGATACGGTGGAGGTGCGGTACATCGGGTACACACCCAGCCGCACCGAGATCACCCTCGAACCCGACGCCACGACACGAGTCGTATTCCTGCTCAGCCAGACGGTGGTGAGGGTGGCCGACCTCAACGTCGAGATCGCGGCTCCTTCGAGGAGTGCGAAGCTGAAGGGCTTCGAGGAGCGACGGGCGAAGGGGTTCGGAGCCTTCATCACACCGGATCAGGTTCTGGCCCGCAACGCCACGCTCACGAGCGACCACCTGCGGGGGATTCCGGGAGTCACGGTGGGCCGCGAAGAGTTCGGTCGAGCGCCCGTGATGATCGGGCGGAACGCGCAAGGCTGTTCGCCGGCCGTCTTCCTCGACGGCATATACCACGCATCGATGTGGGTGGATGACATCCCGAAGGAAGATGTGGGGGCCATCGAGGTGTACAGGGGCCCGAGCGAGCTGCCGGCGGAGTTCCATCGAGCCGGTGGGCGGCACTGCGGCGCCGTGGTGATCTGGACGCCCGACGGGCCCGAGTTCTTCGACTACACGCCGCCGGAGCGCCGGCCCTAGTCTTCAAGCGCGCGAACGCCGGCCCTGGTCTTCGGCGGCGCTGCACTGACCCGGAAGTTCGCTACGGCAGAGCCCGGCGGGGCAGCCGCTCCGGCGGCTTCCCTACGGCTCCACGCTCACCGTCCACTCCAGCTCCAGGTCCTTTCGCAGCGAGTGGTACACGCTGCAGTACGTGTCGAACGACAGCCGTACCGCTCGCTCCGCCTTCGCAGGGTCGACGGCTCCGCGAACCACGAAGTCGGCGCGAATACGCGTATAGTACCGGGGGGGCTCCTCTCGACGGTCGGCCTCCAACCGAATCTCGAGCCCCTCGATCGGCTGCCGACCCTTGCGGAGGATGTCGACGACGTCGGCGCCCGAGCAGCCCGCAAGCGACTCGAGCAGCATCCCCATCGGGCTGACTCCGCTCTTCCCGTCGCCGTCGATCGGGGTCACGACGCTCTTGCGCTTCGCGTCGAAGGCGAGTCCTTCCCCCTTCCAGACCGCGTTAATCTCTTCCATAGCTGATCTCACCTCGATTGCGCACAGATCGCAGGCGACGCAGGCTGGTCGTCATGCGAAGTCGAACCTTGCGCTGGGCTGCTGCCGTCGACCGGGTCCGCTGGCTCGGACCCGGCTTCGTCATGGCGGCCACAGCGATCGGCGCCAGCCACCTGGTTCTCGCGCCGACGGCCGGTGCCGCTTTCGGGTATGCCCTTCTGTGGGTCATGCCCTTCGCCCACCTCTTCAAGTATCCCGCGTTCGAATTCGGTCCGCGGTTCGCGATTGCGACCGGCACTTCCCTGCTGCACGGGTACGCCCGGGTGCCGGGTCCGCGCAACTGGGGGCTCTGGCTCTTCCTCGTGGGGACGATCGTACAGGGCGTGACGGTGCTGGCCGGCGTCCTCGGAGTGTCGGCCTCGGTCGCCGCCGTCGCCCTTCCCTTC
>JBDHLB010000125.1:0-4572 GCA_039586095.1 Gemmatimonadota bacterium | reverse complement strand
GGAGGAGATGGGCAAGACCTTGAAGTCCGCCGTCGCGGAGGTCGAGAAGTGTGCCTGGGTCTGCCGCTACTACGCGGAACACGCGGAAAAACACATGGCCGACGAGCCCATCGAGACGGCGGCCTCGCGCAGCTTCGTGCGCCATCTGCCCATCGGACCCGTGCTCGCGGTGATGCCCTGGAACTTCCCCTTCTGGCAGGTGTTCCGCTTTGCGGCCCCGGCGTTGATGGCGGGCAACACGGGGCTTCTCAAGCACGCCTCCAACGTGCCGCGCTCGGCGCTGGCGATCGAAGAGGTTTTTCGCCGGGCGGGCTTCCCCGAGGGCTGTTTCACCACACTACTCATCGGGTCGTCGAAGGTCGAGAGGGTGCTGCAGGATGACCGGGTACGGGCCGCGACCCTTACCGGCTCGGAGGGCGCGGGGCGCGCGGTGGGTGCCGTGGCGGGAGCTCAAATCAAGCACTCGGTGCTCGAGTTGGGCGGCAGTGACCCTTTCATCGTGATGCCGTCGGCCGACCTCGAGAGCACCGTCCGGTCGGCGGTCGTGGGGCGGACCATCAACAACGGCCAGTCCTGTATCGCCGCGAAGCGTTTCATCGTCCACACGGAGATCTACAAGGCCTTCACCGAACGCTTCGTCGCCGCGTTCGAGGCCCTGAAGGTCGGCGATCCGATGCAGGAAGACACAGAGATCGGTCCGTTGGCCACCGAGGCGATCCGGCGTGAGGTCGACAGCCACGTGCGTGAGTCGATCGACAAAGGCGCGCAGCGGCTCGCCGGGGCCGAGACGATCGACGGTCCGGGCTACTTCTACCGGCCGGGCATCCTGGCGCGGATTCCCGAGAGCGCCCCGGCCTACAGCGAAGAGGTCTTCGGCCCGGTGGCGCTGCTGTTCGAGGCGTGCGACCTGGATGACGCGGTCCGCATCGCCAACGCCTCACGGTTCGGCCTCGGCTCTTCGATCTGGACCAAAAACGAAAGGGAGATCGAGCGTGCGATCAACGAGCTGGACGCGGGCGCGACCTTCGTCAACGCCATCGTCGCCTCAGACCCCCGGCTGCCCTTCGGGGGGGTCAAGGTATCGGGCTACGGCCGCGAGCTGTCCCGTGACGGCATCCGTGAGTTCGTCAACCGCAAGACGATATCGGTGGCATGATGAAAGCCTCCGATCTGCTCGTGCGCTGTCTCGAGCGTGAGGGCATCACGCAGGTCTTCGGCGTGCCCGGCGAGGAGAACGCGGACTTCATGATCTCCCTCGCCGACTCCTCGATAGAGTTCGTCCTGACCCGTCACGAGCAGGGCGCCGCCTTCATGGCCGAGGTCTACGGACGCCTCACCGGCAACCCCGCGGTCTGCCTGGGCACGCTGGGTCCCGGTGCCACCAACCTGATCACCGGCGTCGCCGACGCCAACATGGACCGATCTCCGCTGATCGTGCTCACCGGCCAGGCGGCCACAAACCGGCAACACAAGGAGAGCCACCAGGTGATGGACGTGGTGGGCATGTATAAACCCGTCACCAAGTGGTCACGCAGCATCGGGCGGGCGGACACGATCCCCGAGATCGTGCGCAAGGCGGTGCGGCTGGCCCGCTCGGAAAAGCCGGGGGCCGTACACCTCGAACTGCCCGAGGACGTGGCCAAGCAGGAGACCGACGCCGAGCCGCTGGAGCCCAAGCGTTTTCGGCGACCCGGGGCCGACGACAGAATTGCCGACCGGGCCTGGGAGCGGATCCGCAAAGCCCGAAGTCCATTGATCCTCGCCGGCAACGGCACGATCCGCAAGAGGGCGAGCACGCAGCTGCGCCGGTTCTGCGAGGAGACGGGTATCGGCGTTCTGTCCACATTCATGGCCAAGGGATGCGTGGACATGGATGACCCGTACTGCCTGTTCACGATCGGTCTACAGCAGAATGACTTCCCCACCCTGGCCATCAAGCAAGCCGATCTGGTCGCCACGCTGGGTTACGACCTGGTCGAGTATTCGCCCCGGCTGTGGAACCCCGACGGCAGAAAGCCGGTGGTTCACCTGGACTTCGAACCCGCCGAGATCGATGCCTGCTACCACCCCGACGTCGAGGTCATCGGAGATCTCGCTCACGCACTCTGGATGCTCAACGAGCGCGTGGGCCGGGACGGTGCGCCCGACTTCGACCTGGCCTTCCAGCGCAAGGTACGCGAGCAGATGCTCGCCGACTTTCGCGAGTATGCGGACGACCAGGCGGAGGGCACGATCAAACCGCAAAAGGTGCTCTGGGACGTGCGGCGGATCCTCGGCGCCCACGACCTGCTCCTGTCCGGAGTCGGCGCGCACAAGATGTGGATCGGCCGCTACTACCATTGCCATGAGCCCAACACGTGCATCATCCCGAACGGGTTCTGCTCCATGGGGATGCCGCTCCCCGGAGCCATTGCGGCCTATCGGGTCAATCCGAAGCGAAAGATCCTCGCGATCACCGGCGATGGTGACTTCCTGATGAACGTGCAGGAAATGGAAACGGCACGCCGCCTCGACGCCAACATCACGGTGATGGTCTGGGTCGACGGGGGCTACGGGCTGATTTCCTGGAAGCAGGAGGCGGACTTCGGCCGGTCGACCGATCTGTCGTTCGGCAATCCGGATTGGCTCAAGCTGGCCGAGAGCTTCGGCTGGCACGGCCAGGAAGTCGGCCGATCGGCCGATCTGGCCCCGGCCCTGCGCGCGGCGCTCGAACACGAAGGACCGTCATTGCTGGCGATCCCCATCGACTACCGCGAGAACCTCAAGCTCGGCGCGCGGTTGGGAAACCTCCAGCAGACGATTTGAAAACGCCGGGGTCAACGGATGGTGGCACGCGGTGACGTCGCCGACGGGTGGTTCGCCGGTCCAAGCTCCTGACGCTGGACACCACTCCTGGCTGGGGAAGTCGGCGAGCTGGGGGTAAAATCTCCGCTTCCGCTCGAAGGGGGAGAAGGGCGACATGGGCATAGAGCCCGGCCAGCAGCTGCTCCACTACCGCCTGATCGAGAAGATCGGCGAGGGCGGGATGGGCGTGGTCTGGAAGGCCCTGGATACCAACCTCGATCGCGAGGTGGCGATCAAGGTCCTGCCAGGGGCCTTCGCGGACGATGCGCAGCGGCTCGCCCGGTTCGAGCGAGAAGCGAAGCTGCTCGCCGCGCTCAACCACCCGAACATCGCCGCGATCTACGGTCTCCACGACTCGGGCACGACAACCGGTTCCGTGCGGTTTCTCGCCATGGAGCTGGTCTCCGGCGAGGATCTCGCCCAGCGGCTGCGCGGGGGCCGGATGCCGGTCGACGAAGCGGTCGCGCTCGCGCGGCAGATCAGCGAGGCGCTCGAGGCCGCGCACTCCCGTGGTGTCGTCCATCGGGACCTCAAACCGGCGAATGTCCGCGTCACGCCAGGCGGCGCCGTCAAGGTGCTCGACTTCGGCCTCGCCAAGGCGATGGCGCCGGCCGCATCACCATCCGTGGATCCGGCGCAGTCTCCGACGTTGACCTCCGTCGGGTCCATGGCGGGCGTGCTGCTCGGAACGGCCGCCTACATGAGCCCGGAGCAGGTTCGCGGACAGGACGTCGACGAGCGCAGCGACGTGTGGGCGTTCGGCTGTGTGCTTTGGGAATGCCTGACTGGAAGGACGCTGTTCGGAGGTTCGACGGCGACCGATTCGCTTGGTGCGATCCTGCACACCGACCCGGACGAAAAGGAACTTCCTCCCGACACACCCGTCAACGTGCGCCGCGTCCTGCGGCGCTGCCTCACCCGGGACCCGCGCAACCGCTACCATCACATCGCCGACGCCCGGATCGATCTCGAGGAGGCCGACGAGGGCCTTGACGTGTCGGCTGCCGGCCGATCGGTTCGCGGTTACCAGATCGCCGTTGCCGCGCTGGCGATCGTCCTCGTGGCGGCGCTGGTGTTCCTGCTGCCGTCTCTTTGGAGGTCCGGCCCCAAACGTCCGGGTCCGCAGAGCTACAACCCGCTCGCGGGCGCCCGCTTCAGCAAGGTCACCGACTTTCCCGGATCGGAGTTCGAGGCCGCGATCTCTCCCGACGGACGTTTCGTCGCCTTCGCCTCGGATGCAACCGGTCCCTTCGAGATCTTCGTCGGTCCGATCCTGGCCGGCGGCAAGTTCAGCGTCCCGACCGCCGACACCGACATCAAGTTGAGAGACGTCCGCGCGCTGGTGCGCAGCGTCGGCTTCAACCACGAGGGAACGGAGCTGTGGTTCAGCGGCGGCACGAATGGACGGTTGAACATGATGCCGCTGCTGGGAGGACCGATGCGCCCCTTCCTCGGCCCGGATGTGGTCAACGTCGACTGGTCGCCCGACGGCGAGCGCGTCGTCTACCACACCAGCGCTCCGGGAGATCCGATCTACATCGCCGATCGCGACGCCGCCAACGAGCGGCTGGTCCTCGGCTCGGAGGCGGGCAGGCACCAGCACTACCCGATCTGGTCGGTCGACGGGCGGTGGATCTACATGGTCCGAGGACGGCCGCTCACGCTGGAGATGAGCCTGTGGCGGGTCAGCTCCGACGGCGGAGAACCCGAGCGCCTGACCCACCGGAA
>JBDHLB010000054.1:22527-22921 GCA_039586095.1 Gemmatimonadota bacterium | reverse complement strand
AATCGAGGTAGATCTTGGCACTCATTCCGAACTGGGGCGCGAGCGTCGAGGAGTCTTCCGCGGGGTTACAGGCGACGGCGATGAGCAGCCCACACGCGATGAGTGTTGCCCGCTTCATGGTTGCATCCCTCCACGCCGATGATGGGGGCTGCGCCTGCCACGGTGGTCTGCCTGCGGTAAGGGGTGGCAGACGCGGAGTCGTGGCGTGCCATCGGCTGTAACACGTCGCGGCTGACCTCTATGGTACCATCCGCGACGCCAAGACGCCTGTCGGGAACTCTCCCATCTTCGTGTAGGGAAAACCCCTACAAGCGTGTGGGGAAATTCCCTACAAGCGTGTGGGGAAATAACCCCAAAGGGGCCGTCCGAGGATTGTGCCGCTAATTGTGACGTT
>JBDHLB010000054.1:0-22519 GCA_039586095.1 Gemmatimonadota bacterium | reverse complement strand
CACCGTGGTCAGTCGGGGTGTATCGGGGTCGGATGGGCCAAAACGCCCATTGTTCGGGGTGTGTCGGGGTCGGTCGGGGCGCGGTTCGCGCTTCCCAAGCTGAAGGTCGCCGGTGAGCGCTTCGACCTGCGGCCTCGCTGGCGGTGCTCGGTCGTGCCCGAGCCCGGTCGCCCGCTTCTTTTTCATTTCCTGGCTCTCAAGCCGGCTGGATACAGCAGGGGGCGGCCCCGATGGAGCCGCCCCCTGTGTTGAGATCTGCCAAGAGCTGTTGCGACGGTCGAGCGTCTGTCGGTGCCTCAGCTGTCCAGGCAGTCGATCCGAGTCGCTGTGATGGACGAGCTCCGGCTATACGACTGAACCGAACTTCACATGCCCCGGCTTTCCACGGGGATCATGATGTGGGCGTACGGCGTGTTCGGCCACATGACCCAGGGCCCGCCATTCCGGTGATCCGTCGAGATGCTCTCCAGCAAGGCTTTGTCAGGCACGAGGATCATGAGATGCGCACCCAGATCGGTGACCCAATCCTCCGGGCCGGTGGGTTCCGTCGCATACGGGTCGCTGTTGCTGACTGGCGTGTCGCCCTGGAGCATGTAAGCGAAGCCGATGTCCGTGTACGTGGGCTCCGTCTTGCTTACGTAGGCGTGCAGGAAGTTCATCCACGCCTCCGTGATGCACCATGGATCCGTTCCCGGGGTGCCCGGGTTGTCGGGCAGACAGGTCCAGTCGTTCGTACCGGGTCGCAGTTCGTTCATATTCCAATCGACGACTTGAGCCTCCGCGGAGACGGACGCCGGGCCCGCGCTCATCGCGCTCTCGATCTGGGTTTCCAAGTCCGGCGAAGCGTACTCCACTTCCTGTGCATGCAACGCGGCCGGTAATGTCGCGACGAGGACGAGTCCAATCAGCGGGAACAGCTTGCGCATAGCGTACCTCCTTGCGGGACAAATGCGGTGTGGGCGAATGAATCCAGGAACAGCTAGTAGTGCCGCACAGCCTCCCTAGGCAAATCGGCGACGCTTCGCGGAGGCGTCGGAACAACGGGGCACAGAGGCTCAACGATGTGTCGGGGAGGGACCTAGCCCGGTACGGTGTGGCTTGTGATAAATGTCACAAGCGCCCCGAGGAAGCCATGGGAGGCAACGGCAGCGCCAGGCCTCGCCACTCGCCACCTCTGGTAACTTTTTGGACCACGTTCTGGTATACTTCCATGACTATGTCTGGACACTGGATGTTCTGTAACCGCGCCCGTCGGGTCCGAACGCCGGACCGGGTGTGGAGGTGTCGATGAGGCACGTGGCGCACCGGGTCGTTATCCGGTGGGTGTCTGGACTCGTGCTGGGGCTGGCGCTCGGGCTGACGTCGGGCTGCGGAGGACCGGATCGGGCCGACTCATCGGCCGAGGGCGCTGGAGCGGATGGCTCCGGTGGGGCAGAGACAACGGACCTCCCTGCCGAAAAGGGACACCACTTTGCCGACGTGGCCCGCGCGGCCGGCATCGACTTTGTCCACTCGATCGGGGATGACTCCCTCAGCAACCTCATCGAGAGCTCCGGCGGCGGCGGAGCGTTTCTGGACTACGATCGCGATGGATACCTGGACATCTACATCACGAACGGCGCTTTCCTCGAGGGGTTCAGCCACGGGTCGAGACCGAGACGTCCGCACACCAACCGCCTGTACCGGAACCGCGGCGACGGCACGTTCGAAGACGTGACGGGGGACGCCCGCGTCGGCGATGAGGGGTACGGCATGGGTGTCGTCATCGGAGACTACGACAACGACGGGTATCCCGACATCTTCGTCAGCAACTACGGCCCGAACGTCCTCTACCACAACGAGGGCGACGGCACCTTCAGGGATGTGACCGCTGCGGCGGGCGTCGGCGGTGAGGAGTGCAGCGTTGGCGCCGTCTGGGATTTCGACAACGACGGACTCCTGGATCTCTACGTCGGCAACTACGTCGACTTCGACCCCGCATACGATCTTCATTTTCAGCCGGACGGCTTCACCGGACCGCTCGCGTTCGCCGGCCAATCGGATCGGCTGTACCGCAACCTGGGCGACGGCCGATTCGAGGACGTGACAGCGCGACTCGGCATCGAAACGCCGGATGGACGAGCCATGGGGGTCGGCGCGGCCGACTACGATGAGGACGGCTACGTGGACATTTTCGTGGCTAACGACGTCCAGGCGAACTACCTCTTCCGCAACCTCGGGGGCGAACAATTCACCGAATCCGCCCTGTCGTCGGGCGTGGCGTTCGGGCGAAGCGGGCACGCCACATCGAGCATGGCGGTCGACTTCGCCGACATCGACGCCGACGGTCTCCTCGACATGTACGTCTCCGACATGACGTACAGCACCCTGTTTCGAAACGAGGGAGACATGTTTCGCGACGTGACGTACCCGGCCGGCGTGGCCTCGCCTGCCGGGCAGTTCGTCGGTTGGTCCACCGGATTCTTCGACTACGACAACGACGGCGACCCGGACCTCTACCAGGTGAACGGGGCGCTGCACCACCTCTTCGGCCAGGAAGACCAGCTGTTCGAGAATCTGGGCCAGGGCAGGTTCCAAGATGTATCGGTGGAACGCGGTCGATATTTTCAGGAGGAGATGGTCGGGCGGGGTGGCGCCTTCGGAGACTACGACAACGACGGTGACGTCGACGTACTGATCGTGAACCTGCAGGACCGACCCGCCCTGCTGCGCAACGAGGGCGGAAACCTGGCCAGCTGGATCGAGCTCGAGCTGATCGGAACACGGAGCAATCGGGACGCCGTAGGTGCGCGGGTCTCTCTGACGGCCGGAGGGAGGACACAGCTGGCTCAGAAGATGAGCCAGACGGGCTACCTGTCTCAGGGTGACCACCGCCTGCATTTCGGCCTGGGAGACGCCGACGTGGTCGAGCGGATCGAGATCGCGTGGCCCTCCGGGACCGTGCAGGTGCTGGAAGACGTCCCCGCCCGCCAGCTTCTGACCGTCGAGGAAGCGGCTGAATGAGCGCCCGCTCGTCCGAAGGACGTGACCCGCGGCGTGTTCGCGGCAAGTGGCAGGCGGGCAGCCGGAGCCGCACCGGCTCCTACCGACTGGGGATCGCCGTGCTCGCGGTGCTTGCCCTTGGGATAGCCGGGATCTCGATCGTCCGGGCCGGTGAGCGGCCGGCGAGCGGACTGATTCTGTTCACCCAGATTCCAGTCGCCGAGACGGTGGACTCGCGATTGACCGAGCCCTCACCAGATGGCTCGGCATGGCGCTTCCCCGCCAACGGCCGAATCGTGGCGTTCGACCCGGAGAATCCGGCTGCCGGTCTTCGAGTGCTCACGGAGGAGTTCCATTCGGCCCGGGCTCCGACCGTTTCGCCGGACGGCCGAACGCTGCTGTTTTCCGGACAACGACGCGAGGGCGACCCCTGGCACATCTGGGAGCTGAGTCTGCCGGCCGGGCCCGTCCGTCAGGTCACCGATGGTCCGGGTGGCCTTACCGACCCGGTACCGACCCGGTGTACGTGGCGGACCGGCGGATCGTCTACAGCTCGGGCGACTCGGCGCTCTACGCGACCGATCCTGAGCGGTCGACGGCCACACGAATCACCTACCACCGCGGCGCTGCCGCGTCTCCGAGCGTGCTTCGCGATGGACGCGTGCTGTTCACGTCCACGTCCTCCCGCGGGCCGGGGGCCGGTGACCCGCTGCCCGCCCAACTGTTCACCGTGCGGTTCGACGGGACGGGAGCCGAACTGTTCTACCGCGGTCCGGAGGGATTCCGGCCTGTCGGCCGCGCCTGGGAGACTGCCGACGGCGCGATCGTGTTCGTCGAGACGGAAGGTGCAGCGGACGGCGGATCGCTGGCGGCGGTCTCGAAGCTTCGGCCGCTTCACACGCGAGAACTGCTCAGCGAGGGGCTGGAGGGGTCGTTCCACTCCGCCTTCCCGATCGATGCAGAGCGTTACGCGGTGTCGTATCGCCCGGCCGGCAGCGAGCGATACGGCCTGTCCTGTACCAGTTCGACCCTGTCGAGCGCCAGCTCGAACCGATGCTCGACGCCGACCCGGTCTACCACGCCGTGGAGCCCGTCGTCGCGGTCGAGCGACCCGCCCCCAAGACCTTCGAGAGCGTGGTCGACACTTCGAAAGTGTCGGGCGAGCTGTTCTGTCTGAATGCCGACCTGTCCACGCTCCCGCCGGTGACGGAAGATGCGGCTGCTCCGCGCAGCGTGGCAGTGCGGGTCAGCTCGCTGGATGGAATCGTGGGCGAAGTCCCGCTGGAGGCCGACGGCTCGTTCTATATCGAGCTCCTGGCGGATACGCCGGTACGGATAGAGACGCTGGACGAAGATGGCTCGACGGTGCGCGGTCCTTCGGCGTGGATCTGGGTGCGGCCAGGCGAGCGCCGGGGATGCATCGGCTGTCACGAGGACCGGGAGCTGGCACCCGAGAACCGGGTGCCGATGGCCGTGCGTGCCCGACCGATCGTTCTGGACACGAACCAGGGACAGGTGCGGTGAGCCACACACGACGACGGAGATGGCTGCTCTGGGGCAGCGTGGGCCTGCTGGTCGCGGTGCTGGTCGGCTTCAACGGCTACCGCCACTCGGTCGAGCACGTCCGCTACATGTCGGGCACGCGATCGCCAAGTCTGAATTGCATTCCGTGCCACGTGGCGACCCAGCAGGACGGTGTGCTGGCCGGTCTGTGGCAGGAGCAATACCTGTCGCCGCTCGACGTCGAGGTCTCGAGGGACGGGGCGAAGCTTTACGTGACGGCCGAAGACTCGGATCTGTTGCTCGTCGTGGATGCGCGCGAGGGGCGGCTGGAGCGATCGATCCCCGTCGGTCGCCGCCCGCACACGGCTCTCGTGACCGCAAACGGGAGCACGGCCTACGTCAGCAACCGCTGGTCCAATTCGATCTCGGTCGTCGATCTGGCGTCCGGGGACGTGGTCTCGGAGATCCAGGTGGGGATCGGGCCGTCGGGCATGGCCTTCGGTCCGGATGAGACGACCCTGTACGTCGCCAACACGACGTCGAACAGTGTCTCGCTCGTCGATCTGGCCGCAGGCGAGGAGCGGATGCGGTTGGTGGCGGGGCGCAATCCTTATGCCGTGGCGCTCGCCCCGGACGACGAAACGGTCTACGTGACCAGCCGACTGTCGCGCGGCCTCGAATTCCGAGAGCCGCCGGCCGCGGAGGTGACGGTCATCGATGTCGCGTCGAACCGCGTGGCCGACCGACTCCTCTTCGAGGGTGCGCACGTGATCGAGGGGATCGATTTCACCCCGTCCGGCGACTGGGCGCTGGTGAGCCTGATTCGGCCCAAGAACCTCCTTCCGGCCACCCAGATCGGGAGGGGTTGGATGCAGACGTTCGGCATCGGCATCGTCGAGCGGGATTTGCGAGAAGATGAGGGTCAGGGAGGCGCGACGGAGCGTGAGCAGTTGATTCAGCTTCTGCTCGATGACGTGAACGCGTTTTTCGCCGACCCCTATGACGTCGCCGTGATGCCCGACGGTCGGTACGCCTTCGTGAGCCACGCGGGGGCCGATGTGGTCACGGTGGTCGATCTGCCTTCCTTGCGCGATTTCGTTCGCGCGACGCCCGCCGACAGCCTGGCGCTATACGCGAACCACCTCGGGGTGAGCGGCCACTACGTAGTGAAGCGGATCCCGACCGGACCGAATCCGAAGAGCCTCGCCGTGTCGCCCGACGGTCGACGCCTTTACCTGGCGGAGCGAGCCGCGGACAGGATCGCGGTGATCGACACGGAGCGACTCGAGGTGGTCGACTCGATCGATCTGGGCGGTCCCGAGCGGGTGACGATGGTTCGCCGTGGGATGCGACTGTTCCACAGCGCCGACCACACTTTTCAGGGTCAGTTCAGCTGCCGCTCGTGCCACCCCGAAGGCCACCACGATGCGCTCACCTACGATCTCGAACCGGACGGCATCGGTCTGAACGTGGTCAACAACCTCTCGCTCCGTGGGTTGAGCGAGACTTCGCCCTACAAGTGGACCGGCAAGAATGTGAGCCTATATCGTCAGTGCGGATTCCGGTTCGCGAAGTGGTTGACCCGAACGGAGCCATACGCCGAGGAAGAACTGCACGCCCTCGTCGCCTACATCATGTCCCTGTCCCACGCACCCAATCGATTCGCAGGGGTCGATGGCGAGCTCACGCCGGCGCAGGAGCGGGGGAAGGCCCTCTTCGAGCGGGACCGGGCGAACGACGGAACACCGATCCCGCCGGAGAATCGCTGCATCTCCTGCCATCCGCCTCCGCTGTTCACCAATCTCCAGAAAGCGGACGTCGGCTCGAAGGGGCCGACGGACACGGAGAGCGAATTCGACACGCCGTCCCTGAACAATCTCTACGATCAGGCGCCTTTCCTGCATGATGGTCGCGCCATGACGTTGGAGGAGGTGTGGACGAAATACGGGGGGGAGGACAACCACGGGGTCGTCAACGACCTGACCAAGTCACAGCTTAACGACCTGATGGCGTACCTGAACTCTATCGGTGGCGCGCAGCATGGCGTGGCAGTCGACGACAGAGCCGAGGCCTTGGAAGAGGAAGCGATCGAATGAGGAGAAGACTTGTGCGGCGGCCCGGAATCGGCAGCGCAGCCGGATTCGTCTGGCTCGCTCTCCTCGCGGGACCGGTCTCGGGCGGTTCGGCGGTTGTCGATTCGGACCTTGCCTGGCGGGGGTCGGGCATGTCCCTGGAGCGATCGGCTCGAGCGGCCGGCCCGGGCGATATGGCCGTGTATACGGAGTGGCGGAACTTCACCACACGGGATGGACTTCCGTCGGACAAGATCTACACGGTGCGGGTCGGCGGTGATCGGGTATGGATCGGGACGGACAAAGGCGCCGCCTATTACTACGACGGGGTCTGGCACAA
This sequence comes from Gemmatimonadota bacterium, assembly GCA_039586095.1. Taxonomy (GTDB): domain Bacteria; phylum Gemmatimonadota; class Gemmatimonadetes; order Palauibacterales; family Palauibacteraceae; genus JBDHBD01. The sequence continues at coordinate 15,622 of JBDHLB010000054.1, read as the reverse complement.
GCTTGACGTCGACGATGGTCTGGCCCACTCGATCGTGCTCTCCATCGATGTGAACGAGCAGACCGGCGACGTCTGGCTGGGCACCATGGGGGGGCTGAATCGGTGGTCGGCCGGCCGGCTCGAAGCCTTCGACCAGTTCAACAGCGGTCTCGCGAACGACGTCGTGTACTCGGTGGCGACCGAGGGCGAGCATTTGTGGGCGGCGACGGCCGCGGGGGCGGCCCACCTGAACACGCACACGGGTCACTGGGAGATCTTCAGCGATGAGAACGCGCCGATGCACGAGCCCTGGACCTACGGCGTCGATGTGAGCGACGGCATCGCCTACATCGCGGCCTGGGGAGGGGGCATGCTCGAGTACGAGATGGCGACGAAGCGATGGCGCGACTACCGCGATCCGGACGGAGAGATGGAGATCGACCTCTTCCCGCACGATGGGATCGTGCACAACATCACGACCGGCGTGTCCAGGGAGGAGGGCATCGTCTGGGTCAGCACATACTTCGGCTTGAGTCGCTACGATGGAGCGCGCTGGAGCGGGTTCTTCGACCATGACAGCGGTCTCCCGAGCAACTTCATCAACTTCGTCCGGGCGAGAGGGCGGGTGGCATGGGTGTGCACGGATGACGGACTGGCTGCCTTCGACGGGGAGACGTGGGTCACGTACCGCACGGATCCGGATACGGGACGCGGCGAGATTCGGATTACGGAGGGCGAGACGCAGGTGAGCCGCGCGAGCGCCTCGAGCATCGCGCACAACTACGTGTTGGGCGTCGATTTCGAAGATGACCGAGTATGGGTCGCAACGGCCAGGGGGTTAAGCCTGGGAGTTACACACCGCGACATAGCCGCTTTGCTGCCTCGCTGACCGCCTCGTTGACCGGGCCGATGGCGCGACACTCTGGAGGGAGATGATGACGGAAGACCCTGGTATGACGAAACAAGCGCAGGAAATAGATGTCGCTCCGCGAAGCGAGGCCGAGCGGAGGGAGATGGAGGAGATCGGCATCCTGTCGGACGAACAGGATGTCCAGCCGTACTCTCGGCCGTCGGTTCACGAGGCACGCCCGCCGATCGAGCAGCGGGCGGTCCACGCTCCGGACGTGATCAACGAAGCGTATGACTACCGGCGTCCTTCCTCGTTCTCGCGCGCGACGGTGATACCGATCGGCGAGTACGATCTCATGTTGCTATCGGGGACGTCCAGCGTGGATGACGAGGGGTTTTCGGTGCACACGGGCGACTTCCGGGCGCAGTGCTGGAGGACGTACCGCAACATCACCCGCCTGCTCGAAGCCGAGGGAATGAGCTGGCACGACGTGATTCGCACCACGTGCTATCTGCGCGACATCGAGCGCGACTACCGGGACTTCAACGAGGTGCGGACCGCCTTCTTCACGTGGATGGGTCTGGATCCCCTCCCGGCCAGCACGGGCATTCAGGCGCGCCTGTGCCGCGAGGATCTGCTCATCGAGATGGAGGCGATGGCGTTGGCGCGCCGGGACGCGGAGTGACCATGTCGCAGACCATCAACCGGCGGCAGTGTGCCCTGCGGCGGGTCGTCCTTCGACGCGTCGGAGCGTGTCTGGCTACCACCCTCCTGGTCGCTGGCACACCCGAGTTGGTGTGGGGTCAGGTCGACACAATCCCGTTCGCCGGTACGGCTCCGCCCCAGGTGGATACGATTCGCTACGCCAACACTCCGGCGGAGCTGCTCCCGTTCAGCAGGTTCCAGAGCCCCTACGTGCTCTTCTTCGCCGACCGGCTCGAGTACCTCGGCCCAGGACGCGACAAGACGGCCTCCGGCGATCTGACAGAGGTCCGGCTCGGTTTTCTCGGGCCGATCGAAGGCTCGCGAGATGCTCCGCTGGGTAGCCGGATGCTTCAGGGTGCCACCCTCGCCGTGGAGGAGGCGAACGAGGAGGGAGGGTACGAAGGGCTCCCGTTCGTTCTCATGGTTCGCAACGATCTCGGTTTGTGGGGTGCTTCGAGCAACGAGCTGGTGGCGCTCCACGACGCCGGTGTGTGGGGCACGCTCGGTTCGATCGATGGGGCCAACACGCACATCATGCTACGGATCGCCCTCAAGATCGACATGCCAATGATCGTCTCCGGCGACACCGATCCGACGTTCTCCGAGACTCGGATCCCATGGGCGGTGCGGGTCACGGGAGACGATCGTCAAAGCAATTACGCTCTCGCTCTGCACATTCACGATGTGCTCGGGTACCGCCGCGTCGCCGTGCTGAGAGTCAACAATCGGTACGGACGAGTCGGAACCGGCGAGTTCAAGGACGCGCTCCGGCGGCTTGGCTCCCCGATCGTGCTGGAGATGCGCTATACGCAGGGTGACACGACGTTCGACGCTCAGTTGGAGCGAATTCGAAGGGTCGACCCCGAGGCCGTCTTGATTTGGGGGGATGCCCTGGAGGCGGGCCTCATCGCTCGAGAGATGCGAGCGCAGGGCATGGAGCAACCGATCTTCGGCTCCGACCGGCTGGTCTCGGACGCGTTCCTCGAAATCGCCGGCGAGGCGGCCGAAGGCGTGGTGGCGACGTATCCGTACAATCCGACACTGGATGACCCCCTGCTGCGAGACTTCAACCGACGGTATCGCGAGCGGTTCGGCGAGGAAGCGGAGACGTTCGCGGCACACGCGTACGACGGGATGAAGATCTTGATCGACGCGATTCGAACGGCGGGCCTGAACCGCGTACGCATTAGAGACGAGCTCACCAGCTTGCGTCGCTATCGCGGCGTCACCGGCGAGATCGTGTTCGACGAGAGGTGGGACGATGTGGGCACGATCTGGATGGCCGAGATCCGCAACGGCTCGTTTCACTTCTTCCCGACGCCACTAAAGGAAGGACGGCATGGAATCGCCGAGCGATAGTTCCGGCCGCATGCCCGTCTCGCAGGCTCGCCTCGCCGCTGCCGAGTCGAAGCCGGAGGGGACGCTGGTCGTTGTCCCAGGAGCGACGATCGGTGGCGAGGAGATCGCCGTCTTCGCAGGACCGTGTGCGGTGGAAAGTCGGGACCAGTTGTTGAAAGCGGCGCGCGCCGTGCAGGAGAGTGGTGCCTCGGTCCTGCGCGCCGGTGCCTTCAAGCCGCGCACCTCTCCCTACTCGTTCCAGGGTCTCAAAGAAGAGGGTCTCGAGCTTCTCGACTTCGTGCGACAGGAGACGGGTCTGTCGGTCGTGACGGAGGTGATGGAGACGCGGCGCGTGGAGCTCGTAAGCCGATATGCGAATATCCTTCAGGTTGGTTCCCGGCAGATGCACGCCTACCCGCTCCTCAAGGAGGTAGGGCGGTCCGGAATGCCGGTGCTGCTCAAGCGCGGTTGGGCTGCCACGCTCGAGGAATTGCTGTACGCCGCCGAATACATCCTCAAGCAGGGCAACGATCAGGTCATCCTGTGCGAGCGCGGGATCCGCACCTTCGAGCCGTCCACACGGAACACGTTGGATCTGAACGCGGTTCCGTGGCTCAAGCGGCAAACCCACCTGCCAGTGATCGTCGATCCCAGTCACGGCACGGGGCACCGTTGGATGGTCCCCGCCATGAGTCAGGCTGCGATCGCCGCTGGAGCGGATGGCCTGCTGGTCGAGGTGCACCCCGATCCGGACACGGCGCTGAGCGACGGATCGCAGTCCCTGACTCCCGACGAGTTCAAAGCACTGATGCAGGCACTCGAGCGGATCGCGCCTGCCATAGGGCGACGGATCCGCGGACCCGGGCACCTGGCGTCCGCCGAGTCGCCCACGTCCTGAACAGAGCGGCGTTGATTCGGACGGGGGCGTGTTTCGCCATCCTCGCGGCGGTCCTGATCGGACCCGCGACCGGGCCGGGAGCGAAGGTTCAGGGACAGGTCGAGCCGCAGGCCGAGGGTGGGGAACGCACAGGATCTGTCCGCATCGGTCTGCTCATCACGTCCGACGCCCTCGGCACCGCCGCGCGCCGCGGGGCCGAGTTGGCCGTCGAGGTGGCCAACCGGAACGGGGGATTCACGGGCCGGCCGTTCGCGCTCGTCGTCCGCTCGGTCGAGGGCCCCTGGGGCTCGGGTTCGAAGGAGATCGTCGATCTCCTGGCTGAAGATGACGTCCCGGCCGTGCTCGGCGGTCTGGACGGAAGGACCGCGCACCTGGCCGAGCAGGTCGCCGTCAAGATCCAGGTTTCGCTGGTGTCTCCCTGGGCGTCCGACCCCACCCTGTCGCAGGCGTTCATTCCGTGGTTCTTCCGGATGGTGCCCGACGACCGGGCACAGGCGGCCGCTCTCGTGGACGAGATCTTTGGAGATCGGCAGCTCGAACGTGTCGCCGTACTGGTCGCGGACTCGTACGACGCGCGAGCTATGGCGAGCGCCTTCAACCGCTTGGTCGAAGCGTCCGGTTACGACTCGGCCCGCGAGATCGCTCTGCCGGCTGACACGGTGCAGCTCGAGTCGGTGACGCTGGAGCTGGGCAGAACGTCCGTCGATGGAGTCGCGATCTTCGGGCCGTACCCCTACGTGGACGAACTCGTCCGGGCGCTCGTCCGGACGCGCAACGCCGCCGACATGGAGGTTCCGATCTTCGCGCCGCTGTCTGTGGCCGACGACCTGCAGCGGCTTCGTGCTGAATCGATCTTGAATGAACCGGCGCGGCTCTCGTTTGCGGTCGTGGCCCCCGGACACTGGACCACGCGGGAGGGGGAGCTGTTCTCCGACAGCTTCGAGCGGATGTACGGCGAGCCTCCGCCGGCCGTTGCGGCATACGCGTATGACGGAACGAACATCATCATTGAAGCCATCCGTAACGTCGGGCTGGACCGACAGGACATCCGAGACGCTCTGTCTTCGATCGACGTCCCGTCCGGCGTGACCGGCCGGATTCGCTTCGACGCGACCGGTGAGCGCATCACGACCGTGAAACTCGACACCGTCATGGTCGGGACGGGGATGCCTAAGTGACGGGTCGCCGGCCCGCAGGTGGTTGCTGAACGGTCGACCCGATAGCTTGACCACGCCCGACGACACTGTCTCTCTCTCTTCATGGAGTCCCATGCCCGGATTCGGAGCCCTTTCCAGCCCGTGGTGGATCCCGCTGCTCTTCGTCCTGCTCGTAGGCCATATCACCAACATCTGTACCACGCTGTACCTGCACCGCTCGGCAACGCACGGCGGAGTCCAATTCCGACCGGCTGTCGAGCACTTCATGCGCTTCTGGCTGTGGCTCACCGCGGGTGTCGTGACCCGGGAGTGGGTCGCCGTGCACCGGAAGCACCACGCCTACGCCGATCGGGAGGGTGACCCTCACTCGCCCGCCGTGGCCGGTTTCTGGGGCATCGTGCTAGGGGGTGTGTTCTTCTATCAGCGGGCGGCGCGGGACCCTGAACTGCTCGAGAAGTACGGTGCCGGCTGCCCCGACGACTGGGTCGAGCGCAGTGTGTACACTGGGCGTCGCTCGCTCGGGCTGCTCCTGATGCTGGTGGTGGACGTGTACCTGTTCGGTTTCCTCGTGGGTCCGCTCGTGTGGTCGGGGATGGCGATCTGGACGCCGATCATGGGGAACATCATCAACGGAATCGGGCACGCCCTGGGCTATCGCAACTTCGCGACGAAGGATGAGAGCCGGAACCTGTATCCGTGGGGGATCTGGATTCTGGGCGAGGAGCTGCACAACAACCACCATGCTGATCCCCGCTCGGCCAAGTTCAAGGCACGCTGGTGGGAGTTCGACATCGGCTGGGTCTACATCAAGCTCCTGTCGTTCTTCCGTCTCGCGCAGGTCCTGTACGCAAGAACGGCGAGCTTCAAGGAGTTCGCCGGCCGGTACTACAGCGAGAAAGTGGCGAAACCCGTGGTCGGTCAAATCGACCGCGCGAGCGAGGGTTTCGAGAAGGCCAAGGCGGGAGCCCGAGCCAGAGTCGGCGAGGCGAAGGCATAAGCCAGAGCGAAGGTCGGCGATGCGAAGGCGGGGGCGAAGGCCAGGGTCGAAGGGGCGAGGGCCAAGGTAGACGAGGCGAAAGAGCGGGTGGACCGAGCTCAGGAGGAGGCGAAAGCCGCGCTCAAGAAGCCTCACCCCGCAACCGAGTAGCCTTCACTTCGCGAGGCGCATTCATGGAGAGACTGATACGAAGAGCCGCTGCCGCGGGCCTGTGGATCGCCCTGATCTCGGTTGCGCCTGCCCTGGCCCAGACGAGCCCGGATCCCGAAGCGGCCGCGCTCATCGAGCGACTGAACCTGCGAGAAGCTTCCGATCCGGTCAGCGAACGGACGGGGTGGTCGCCACCCGAGCGCATCGTCGTGCGAGGCAACGAATCGACGATCGCCGCTCTCCGATCCGCTGCGCCTGGCGTCGAACTGGTTGCCGCATCGAGCTACGCGGACGCCGTGCGCCTGGTGCCGGGAGCCGATGCCGTCCTCGGATTCTGCAGCGCCGAGATCGTCGAGGCCGGAGCGGACCTCCAGTGGATCCAGCTCTCGTCGGCCGGGGCGGAGCGCTGTGTCTCGGTGCCCGGGATCGCCGAGCGTGACCTTCTGTTGACCAACGCGCAGCGGATCTATGGTCCCGAGATCGCTGAGCACGTCATCGCGTTCATGCTGGTATTCACCCGTGGTCTGCACCGATATCTGCCGGAGCAATGGGAGGGTCGGTGGAACCGGAACGCCATGGGCTCGAGCGAGCGGTGGGAGCTGGAAGGCAAGACGATGCTCGTGGTCGGCCTGGGCGGCATCGGGACGGAGGTGGCGAAGCGGGCTCACGCGTTGGGGATGCGCGTCGTCGCGACGCGCCGCAGCTCCCGTTCCGGCCCCGAGTTCGTCGACTACGTGGGACTCTCGGACGAAGCCGTCAACCTGGCCGCGGGCGCCGATGTCGTCGTGAACGCCACGCCGCTCACGCCCGAGACGACCGGTATCTTCGACGCGGCCTTCTTCGATGCGATGAAGCCGACGGCTTACTTCATCAACATCGGCCGGGGAAGGAGCGTCGTCACGGACGACCTCGTGGAGGCGCTGGAATCGGGTCAGATCGCGGGGGCCGGGCTCGATGTGACCGATCCTGAGCCGCTGCCGGCCGGCCACCCGTTGTGGACGTTCCCGGACGTGCTCATCACGCCACACGTGTCGGCAGGTTCTGACCTGGCGCGAGTGCGCCTCGCTACGCTGTGGCGCGAGAACCTGCGCCGGTACGTGGCGGGCGAGCGGATGCTTTCCGTGGTGGACGTGGCGCGAGGCTACTAGCCGCCTGGCGTTGCGGTTTCAGCGCTTGACGGACGTGTGAGGCTCGCTTCGCCCTGAGGCGGGCGCATCGGGCCAACGCGACAGCCCTATGAGCGAAGATCTCCAGATTGAGCGGATCGAATCGCTGAATGGCTTTTACGACTTGAGGCCGGTTTGGAACCCGCTTCTCGCCGCCTCTCAGTCCGACACCCTCCACCTCACCTGGGAATGGCTGTACAGCTGGGCCGCGGCCTTCATGGGGGAAGGGAATCGTCTGCTGATCCTTCTCTTGCGACGTGGCGACGACGTAGTGGGGATCGCGCCCTGGTATGTTCGACCGAGCGATCGCTTGCGGCTGAGGCAGATCGAGTTTCTCGGTCTACCGGAAGGTGGCTCCGTCCATCTCGATGTCTTCAGCAAGCCCGGTCACGAGCGCGCGGTCGCCGGACGGATCGTCGAGTATCTGTACGGACAGGGACGCGATCTCTGGGATCTCGCGGTGCTGAGGGACATCCCCTCGAGCTCGCTTTTCGGCACGTGGTTTATCGAAAGCGTGTCGGCCAGTGGGCGCTACGTGCGGACTCGCAAGGGGACTTACTGCCCGCGACTGCGACTTCCCGCCACGGTTGACGAGCTTCTTGCAGGGCTGTCTGCCGGGCGAAGGCATCGGTACAGGCAGCATTTGCGGCGCCTCGAGAAGCGGCATGGTGCGAGATTCGAATGGATTCCCTCCGGAGCCGAATCTCAGGGGGAAGCGTTGGAGGCACTCCTGGCGTACCACCGGGAGCGGTGGCCGAGCGGAAGCCCTCGGTTCTACGAGTTCATGCGAGGGGCCGTCGAGAGGCTCACGGCTCTGGGGCGTGGTCAGTTCTGCGTCCTGCGGGCCGACAGCGAGATCTTGGCCGTGTTCTTTCTTACCCGATACCGGGACACCCTGGGTTTCTACCTCCAGGGGCTAAGGCCGCTGCCCGGCGTCAGTTTGGGTATCGCCCTCATGGGACTCAGCCTCGAGCGGACGATTGCCGATGGGGTTCGCTGTGCAGATTTCCTGCGGGGAGTGGAGGACTACAAGTTCGTGTGGGCACGCGAGGTTTCGGGATCGATCGAGATCACGATCGCCCAACGGAGGCCCCGCGCTATCGCGCGTGTGTTGGCAGATCACGCCCGTGAGCTTCTGGGGCCCTGAGGCGCTAATCGCGCGTCGACAGCTTCAATAGTCGTCCGCGTAGATCATTCGCAGATCCCAGCTGGCCGGCTCGAGCAGCGGCCGGCCGTCCAGCGTCCAGTCCGAGCTGTCGTTCTGCAAGCCCAGCGGACGAACAAGCACCGTGCGCCGGAAATGGGCAATTCCGGGAGCCTGCTCGTGCGGCTCGAAGCCGAGAGCGTCCAGCGGAGCGAGTTCCGATGAGGATAGCGATCGTGTCCAGATGTGTACGCGATCGAAGCTTCCGAGCGAAACGGCGGCTCGCAGCAGATCGGAGAACACGTCGACATCGGTCGCTGCGTAATCCACGATCGAGATCACCTTCATGCGGCGCCGGGAGCTCAGCACGAGGTATCCTTCGAGGTCTGGGTACCCGCAAAACAGAAAGCGGTACCTGCACAGCGGGTTCCCGAACCGCCACGCAAAGTAGGTCTCGTCGCGAACGTGGCGAAGGCGTCCATCGCTGCCCAGGCGCCTCATGAGACTGCCCATGGCTGCCGGGTCAGGCGCTCTGGAGACCCGGATCGGCGATTTGCGCCCAAGTGCCGAACTTGCGTCGAAGACGAGAAACGGCCGGCCCATCAACCGGTTGGTCTGGCGTAATATGCGCCTGAGGATCAACGGATCCGGGCTTGCGCGTTCGGCCGTCGCTACGGATCCGATTCCGCGCCACCCCATGGCGCGAGAGCCCAGGTAGGTGACGTGCCCGGCGCTCAAGCTGAAGAGGTAGGCGAAGCCGCGACGCGCCAGGTCCTGAAACGCGAATTCCATGATGCGGCGGTGCAGGCCACGGTCCCGGTGCTCCGGTGCGATGACAAGATCGCTGACGCACGGGATCTGATAACGCTGGCCATTCTGCTCCCACAAGGCTCCGAACACGCCCCGCATGCCGACTGCCCGGCCCTTGTAGATCGCCAGGTAGAGGAGAGGTTCTTCCAGGTAGGGGTTGCGTGCGAACTTCCAATCGAAGTAACGGAGGTTCGTGACCACGCTTGGTGACCATAGGTGGACCTGGAGGTCCGCCACGAGCTCTTCCATGCCTGGTTCGTACGCGACGAGATCGTAGTCTGAGGCCATCACGGCTTCCGATGACGTCGGATGAACTCCAGGACCTTGCCGAGCGTCCGCCAGTCTTCAAACAGGTCGAACCGCTCCGGGTCGAGAGGCTGTCCGATCTCGCCCTCGATCCACGCCGCCAGCTGCACGAGCCCCAGCGAATCGAGCAAGCCGGAGCCGAGCAGTGGGGTCTCGTCGTGCAGGTCCCGCCCTAGATCCACGTTCAGGCCCTGGAGAAAGGCGACCAGGCGCTCGCGCAACGCAGCGTCGACATCGGCCGGAGTCGAATCGACGTCCGGCATCGTGGGCTGCCTGCGATGCAAGCCTACGCTTCCTTTCGGTGGCTGCTGCCTGGCCGCAGCGCCTGTCGATCGGCGCACGCTGCTGCAACGTGCGAGCGATTCACCTTGCCGCGAGAGGTTCGCGGGATCGAATCGAGTACGTACCAGCGCACGGGCACTCTGTGGGCAGCCAGCTGCCTTCGGGCCGATTCGTGCAGCTCGAGCACGTTCTCAACGGAGGGGTCTTCGAGCACGAGCGCGATCGCCACATCCTCCCCCAAGAAGGAGTCCTCGAAGCCGAAGCTGCAAACGTCCTTCACCCCCTCGAGTCGCTCGAATACCGCATCGATATCGGCGGGATGCACCTTCATGCCCCCTTTGTTGATCTCCTCTCGGACGCGGCCGCGAAGGTAGAGCACGCCACGGTCGTCGAGCAGCCCTATGTCTCCGGTCATGAACCACCCCTGGCTGACGACTTCGCGGGTCAGGTCGTCTCGCTCGAAATAGCCCTTCATCAGAGCCGGCGTGTTCAGCCACACGTAACCTTCCTCGCCGGTCGCGCACTCTTCGGCCAGTCCGGGCGGTATAGCCGTGTCGGCGCTCTTCAGCACACGGATCACCGCGCCCCATGCATACCCGATCATGCCATCCTCTGGCGTGAAGTCCGGCACTGTGGTGCCGGCGACCCAGCTCCCGGTCTCCGTGATCCCGTAAGAGTTGAGGACGTCCTTCGTGCCACTCCACTCCTGGATGTCCTGCCAGAGGGTGGCCGAGAGAGGGGCTGACCCACAGGAGACGCGCTCCAACGTCCCGGACTTTGGAGGCTGAGAGGTCTTCAGGGCGACCCGCCAGACCGACGGCACCGAAGACATGAAGCTGATCCCGTGCTCCTCCAGGAGAGGGCCGAGCCGCACTAGGATGTCGGCGCTGAACGGTGGGACGATGTGCAGGTGCTGGCCGCTCAGCCAGGGATACAGACAGTTGCAGATCAGCCCGTGGCCGAAGTGCGTCGGAAGCAGGCAAAGCGTCCGGCGGTAGGGCTCGAGACCGAGTGCCTGCTGCAGGGTCGCCCAGCGGGCGAGAAGCGATCGATGCGTGTGGACGACACCTTTCGGCTGCCCGGTGGTTCCGGAGGTGAAGAGGATCAACGCGTCCTGATCCAGGGTCGGCTGGTTCGCCGACAGGTCAGGGGGGCAGGGGTTGTCTTCGAGCTCCCCGGTCGGCGTTTCCAGCATCCGCGTGCCCACTTCGCCGACCCTTTCGGCGAGCGCGACGTCCGGACTGCCGTTCCAGATGGAGAATTTTGGCCGAGCGGCCCGCGCCAGCGTCTCGACCTCGAACTCCGTCAGTCGCGCGTCGATCGGGACGACACAGCCTCCCAACGCCCAGATCGCCAGGAGGTCGACGAAGAACTCGAGATTGTTCCCGTGGTGGACGAACACACGATCGAGCGGTCTGATGCCCTGATCGCGGAAGTAGGTGACGCGACGAGCGAATTCTCGCAGGACGGTTTTCTGATCCCAGTGGCGTCCGGTCAGGGGCTCCGAGATGGGCCCGGCTCGCCGGTCGAACAGCATCTTGCCTCCTCGAATTGGTCATCAGCGAAATCACCGCATCGCTACACGCGGAAGATCGGACTCCACCGGGACCCTGTCACGCTCTCCCCGGGAATTCGGGCGAGGCATGGCGCCGTCGGGTCCTTCCCTTACGCTCGCTGCCGGCGCCTGATGCTCCGGAGCCTCCTCGCGCTGGGCGCTGCGGGGTCTCCTCCGCGGCGCCTCGAGGCTCGCTTCGCGAAGGACCCGAGCGGTATCCCTTGCGTTCCGAGTCGTCACGAGCTCACAGGAGTTCAGCGATCGTGTGGCGCAAGGGCCAAAGGGCGGCCTTCGAGAACGGCTTGCTGACGCCGGACCGCCCGCCAATGTTGGCTGGACACCGATGGCAACTCACTCCCACGAACTCCCCCGGGAGGTATCATGAAGATGGTAAGATTTCTGGCAGCAATCTCAGCTCTCCTCTTGGCGGGCATCGCGATCGCCCCACCGGTGATCGCCCAGGACGCGAGCGACTTCACCCTCCTGGTCGGCCAGCCCGCTGTGAGCGAGACCCACGTCGCGTTCACCTACGCTGGCGATCTGTGGGTCGCCCGGCATGACGGGAGCGGCCTCGCACGGCTCACCTCACACGAGGGGATCGAGACGAGACCCCGTTTCTCGCCGGACGGCAGCACGATCGCGTTCAGCGGCGAGTACGACGGCAACATGGACGTGTTCGTCGTGCCGGTCGAAGGCGGCGTGCCGACCCGGCTCACGTGGCACCCCTACCCGGACATTGTGCAGGACTTCACGGTCGATGGTGGGTCCGTCCTGTTCGCGTCCGGTCGCAACGCGTACACGAATCGTTACAACCAGCTCTTTACGGTACCGCTGGAAGGCGGTCATCCAAGCCAACTTCCGATTCCACACGCCTTCAAGGCGACGTATTCGCCCAACGGTGCCTATATCGCCTACACGCCTCTCTACGAGGCATTCAATCAGTGGAAGAACTATCGGGGTGGAACGGCGACACGGATCTGGATCTACAACACGGCCGATCATTCCGTGCAGCAGATTCCGCAGCCCTCCGACCGAAGCAACGACACGGACCCGATGTGGATCGGCGATCTCGTGTACTTCCGCTCCGACCGGAACGGTGAGTTCAATCTCTTCTCGTTCGACCCCGCGACGGAGGCGGTCGAACAGCTCACGTCGCACGACGACTTTCCGATCGTCAACGCTTCTGCCGGAGCCGGTCGTATCGCGTACGAACAGGCAGGCCGCATACACCTGTTCGATCCGGGCGCTGGCGGCAGCACTTCGGTCCCGCTACGGATCGCCACGGATCTGGTGGAGGTGCGGCCCCGCTATGCGACGGGGAACCGATTCATCCGCAATGCGACGGTGTCGCCGTCGGCTGCCAGAGCCGCGTTCGAGTTCCGGGGCGAGATCGTCACCGTGCCGCGCAAGAAGGGCGACTACCGCAACCTGACCAACTCACCGGGCGTGCATGAACGGAATCCCGCCTGGTCGCCCGACGGAACCCGGATTGCCTACTTCTCGGACGCGTCGGGCGAGTACGCGCTTCACGTGGCACCGCAGGATGGGAAGGGCGATGCGGTCGATTATGTGCTGGACGGGGCGGGCTTCTACGAGAATCCCCGCTGGTCGCCGGACGGCACCAAGATCAGCTACACCGACAACTCGCGGACCGTGTATTGGATCGATCTTGAGACGGGGCAGACGAACCGGGTGGACACGGACGAGGTATACAGCCCCATGGCGCCGCCCTTCCACGCGTGGTCGCCCGATTCCCGCTGGCTGATCTACACGAAGAACAACACGACCAACCTTCACACCGTCTACGCCCTGAACATCGAGACCGGCCAGTCAAGCGCGATTACGGACGGAATGAGCGAGGTGTCGGAAGCCGTCTTCGATGCGGGCGGGAAGTACCTGTACCTCCTCGCGTCGACCGATGCGGGTCCCGTCATCCAATGGTTCGCCCAGTCGAACAACGACCTGGAGATGACGAACGCCATCTACCTCGTGGTGCTCGAGAAGGGCACGCCGTCCCCGCTCGCCAAGGAGAGCGACGAGGAGGGCGCGGACGGTGACGAGGACGGCAACGGAAACGGGACGGACGACGGCAACGGCGCGCGTGGCGAGGATGGCGAAGAGCATGTCACCGTCCGGATCGACTTCGACGGGCTCGACCAGCGGATTCTCACGCTGCCGCTCGGGGAGGCCGCGTATCGCTCCCTGCAGCCGGGCAAGGCGGGACAGCTCTTTTACCTGAAATCCGGCGAATCGGCCGGCGTGTTCGGATCCCCGGGTGAGACCAGCCTCAACCGCTTCGACCTGGACGAGCGTGAGGAGAAGACGCTCGTCAGCGGTGTGGCCGCCTTCGAGGTTTCGGCGGACAAGGAGAGCGTGCTGTACTGGACGCCGTCGCGCGAGGCGTTCATCGCCTCGGCCACGGGTGGCGAGATCAAGCCAGGAGAAGGCAAGCTCGCGACCGACGAGATCGAGGTCCGCATCGAGCCGCGCGCCGAATGGGAGCAGATCTACAACGAGGCTTGGCGCATCAACCGCGACTACTTCTACGCCCCCAACATGCACGGCGCCGATTGGGATGCGATGCGCGAGAAATACGCCGTGTTCCTGCCGCACGTGGCGACGCGCTCGGACCTGAATCGCGTCATGCAGTGGCTGCACAGCGAGCTGGCGGTGGGGCACCATCGGGTTGGAGGCGGGGATTTCCTCGAGGATGCCGAGAGCGTGCCCGGCGGGCTTCTCGGAGCCGATTTCGACATCGATCAGGGCCGCTATCGCTTTGCGAAAGTGTACGGCGGGCTGAACTGGAACCCGACCCTCCGCTCGCCGCTCACGGAGCCCGGTGTGGAGGTGCAGGACGGCGAGTATCTGATCGCCGTGGCGGGCCAGGATCTACGGCCGCCCGAGAACCTGTATGGCCGGTTCGAGAACAGTGCCGGCAAGATCGTCGAGATCACCGTCGGCCCCAACCCGGACGGGACGGGAGCGCGCACCGTGCAGGTCGTACCGATCGAGAACGAGCGTGCACTTCGCAACCGCGACTGGGTGGAAGGGAATCTGCAGAAGGTGCACGAGGCGACCGATGGACGCGTGGCCTATGTGTATGTGCCCAACACCGCCGGTCTCGGGCACGAGTACTTCAAGCGCTACTTCTTCCCACAGTCGAACAAGGAAGCCGTGATCGTCGACGAGCGCCACAACGGCGGGGGCCAGATCGCGGACTACTACATCAACATCCTGAGGCGGCCTCTCAGCGCCTATTGGGCGATGCGTTACGGGGCGGATCTCAAGACGCCGCAGGGAGCGATCCACGGACCGAAGGTGATGCTGATCGACGAGACCGCCGGCTCGGGCGGCGACATGCTGCCGTGGATGTTCCGGAAGTTCGAGCTGGGCACCCTGATCGGTCGGCCGACGTGGGGCGGGTTGGTCGGAATCCTCGGCTTCCCGACGCTGATGGATGGTGGCGGGATCACCGCGCCGAATCTGGCGATCTGGACCGAGGACGGCTTCATCGTCGAAAACGTCGGCGTGCCGCCGGACATCGAGGTCGAGCAGTGGCCCGCGGACGTGATCGCGGGCCGCGATCCGCAGCTCGAGAAGGCGATAGAGGTGGTGATGGAGCAGCTGGAGGCGAATCCGCCTTCCACGCCGGAGCGGCCACCGTATCCGATTCGGGTGCGACCGTAAGCTGCCGTACCTGACTCACCCGGTCTCCGCGGTCCTTCGCTCCGCGAGCTGGCGGACGACGTCCGAGGCTCGCTCCGCGAAGCCCGCGGTCGCCCGGGTGCGAGGGCTGAGCGGCAATGGCAGCTCCCTGCCGTGGCGTCCGCGCAGAAAGGGTGTGGTTGTCAGCATGTTGTTGACCGACAAGGAGAAGGAGCTGGTTTCTCTCGGCGCCTCGATCGCGTCCAGTTGTCGACTGTGTACGGATGCGCACGTCACGGAGTCGCGTCGAGTCGGCTGCTCGGAAGCGGAGATCGAGCAGGCCATGCAGGACGCGCTGAGCGTTCGTCAGAGCGCCCAGCTCATCATGGAACGGCATGGTCTGAAGGCACTTGGGCGACAGCTTCTGGGACTCGAAGCGGGTGCTGATGCGGAAGAAGCGATCGCCGAGGTGAGCCCGACCCGGATGGGCGAGCTCGTGGCTGTCGCGGCCGCCTACGCCGTGAACTGTGAGGCGAACCTCGATGTGCACGCCGCCGCGGCTCGTGATCTGGGTGTTTCCGAAGAGCAGATCCGGGCGGTCATCGGGATCTCGAAATTCGTCAAAGGCAAGGCGGACTCG
>JBDHLB010000124.1:0-7512 GCA_039586095.1 Gemmatimonadota bacterium | reverse complement strand
CCGGCGCGGTAACCCGGACGCACCGCATCGAGAACGATCGCGGGCTCGCCGTCGGCGAACCCGAGACACTCCATACGGGTGGGATCGAACGGCTCGCCAACAGCCGCATCGAAATGCTCGTAGCCAAGCCCTTGCAGGAGAGTCGATAGGGCGCTGATCACGGCTCGCAGCTGGGCCGTGAACTTTGTGTCTTCCTCGGAGTGAAAACCGTCCAGAAGTGCTCGCATGGAGTCGAGTACCGGGACTATCGCGGCGAAGGCGTGGCGCGTCGCCTGCGCTTTGTTCTCCTCGAGCAAGTCACGTCGCATGGCGTTGAGAGTTCGACGAGTCGTTGTCATCTCTGCCGAAACCTGCTCGCCAATCCTCTCGATGCGGCCCGCAAGCTCCTGCTGCACCTGCTCCATCGATCGCAGACGCTCCAGAAGATGGACCATGTCCTCCGCGATCTCTTCGAAATTCCGCTCGAGGCTCTCGGACATTCTTGTGTCCTTTCCGCCGCTCAATGTCGGAGCACGCGTGCCGCTCTCGGGGCCGGTTCGTCACCGGTCGAGCCGTCCAGGATTCGGTTCGCCGTGAAGTCGTGGGAGAAATCCTCGCGCGTGAGGTCGCTGGGGTGGAAAACGTCTCCAACCTTCCGGGCGAGGAACGCGGCGACCTCCTTCCTCAGCAGGAAGAGAGTCGTTCGTGCGTCGTCGAGAAACCCGAGCTGCGCACAGTCGTCCAGTCGCAGGAGAGCGAGGGGCGGGTTGGATCGATCGTATTCGCGACGCTTCTCGGGACTGTCCAGCGCCATGCTGTTGAGTCGCTCGATGCTGTTCATGAGGTCCGCAACCCGGTCGCGGTTCTTCCGAAATTCGGGATCGATCCTTTGCGCCTCGCGTTCCAGGTCGCGGAGCCGCCGCTGAGCCTCCCTCAGTCGGCTCTCGTCCACTTCCGCCCCCTGGCCGTGGAGATCCTGGACGGTACGGTACGCCTCCCGGAGCCCTTCGACCCGCCCGTAAACCGCCTGCAGTTTCTCCTCCAGCTCCTGCTGTTCGCCCTTCAGCCGTTTGGAGTGGGCCTTCTTGGCCCACCTGACCTCTTCGTCCGACGCATCCGGTTCGATCTCCAGCTCGTGATAAGCGGTCCGGCGCGGGAGCGTGATCGGGTAGTCGAATAGAGGCTCGCGGCTGCGCCAGGCCTCGCGCCGACCACCGCCGGTTCTGTCAGCGCGATGGGCCATCGTGCACCGCGACCCGGGAGGAGACGTCACTGGTCTTGCGCCGGATCTCCAGCCGCTTCCGGGCGAGATAGTCGGGAATCGCGCGAACGGTCTCGCGGTCCCACTCCTTGATCTCTTCCGGAAGATCCCGCCAGCTCACCAGGTATGGACTGATCTTCCTCTCGACATCCTTTTCCGATCCCCACCTCCAGCCGTCCATCAGGCGTTCGACGTTCCAGCGACCGTGCTCCATCTCGGCCATGGTCTCGATCTCGGCCTCGCTGAAGCTCATCGCCGCCGGCTCTCGATCGGTGACCTCGTGGATCTCACAGCCGATCTGGCGCAGCTTCACGATGACGTGATCCGCCTGCTGGGCGCTGGACTCCCGGAACATCGGCGGCTGGTCCTCCCATGCGGCCAGCTCATCGCGCAGCGAGCGGGCGCGATTCCGCGTGTATTCCTCGTGAATCGCGCGAGCCAGGGTCTCGCGGGTCCCGGCGGGCAGCTCGGGGCTTCCCGAGCCGACGAAGGCGCGGAGGGTCATGGGATCTGCCGGGAGGTGCGTCAGATTGCCGGACAGCGCCCAGTCCTCGTCGGTGAACAGCTTGCCGGCCTCGCGTCCGCTGTCCTCCGGGATGCCGACCCGCGCACCGAGCGCCAGCGCGATCCGATACTCGATCGCGGCGATGGAGCCACCGTTGATGCCGAGCACTTTCACCCGGCTCGGGTCGAGGCCCGACGCGATCAGGTCGATCCAGTTCTGCAGCGGCTCGAGCGGGCTCAGCTCCTCCCCGGAGGTGCGGCGGATCTCGTCGTACCGGTCGTCGGGACGGGCGTCGTCGGGCAGCGGTCCCCGGGGCAGGTAGCCGAGGGTCGAGATCGAGTCCGGGTAGGTCTGCCCCACTTCGCCGATCAGACCGCAGATGCCGGCCGTCGTGCCGCCCGAGATGATCGTGCCGGTGAAGTCCCGGAACGCTTCCAGCAGCATCCCACGGTAGCCTTCCATCCTCTCTTGAACGTCGGGATCGGTGCCCCCGGCCACGATCACCACCGGGCCCCGGATCGGCGACGCGCCCTCCGTGGCCAGTCCTCCCCCGGCACGGAAGTCGTTCAACGCGCGCTGGAGCTTTCGGTCATCACCGGCGACCGCCGGCTCGCCCTCCCCACGCGGCATCAGCTTGGCCACACGCGCGACGAGCAGGAAACGACGGGCCCACTCCAGCTCGGGCCGCGACTCGGCGATCGCCTCCTGCAGATGGGTGACCGTCTGCAGGGCGCTCTCGACCGGTCCGTCGTCGAGGCTGACCCGGACGGCCCGGGCGTAGGCCGCGAGACCGTCGTAGGGCTGGTCGAGCAGGAACTGGAACTTGCCCATGTCGTAGTACGCCCAGGGCATGTTCATGTTGACGCTGGCCTGATCGCGGCAACGTCGAACCGCTTCATGCATCGACGGGGCCATCAACGAGACGATCTCCACGCTCCGGTGACGTGCGATCTCGCAACCGAGGAAGTTGCCGAGGGGGTACGGATCCGAGGGGTCGATCTCGTAGGCCCTGCGATAAAGCTTCCGCGCCGTTTCGTCGTCCAGCCCTTTCCACGTGCCGGCCAGCGAGGCCATCGCGTCGGCGTCATCGGGTGCGCCGGCCCCTGCTCGAGCAGCTTTTGCCCGTGCCGGTAGCCGGAGCCTCGCGGGTCGTCGCGGTGCAGCTTGCACGTGGCCACGCCGAGATCACGCAGCAGCCGGGGGTCGCCCGTGTCCGCGTACGGAGCCATGACGCGGACCGCGTCGTCCCAGTCGCCCTTGGTCATGATCAGCTTGCCGAGCCGGCGCGCCAGCTCGGTGTTCTGATCGTCGTGCCGCAGGACGATCTTCAGCAGCTCGATCTCGCGGTCGAGCTGTTCGGGCTCGAGATAACCCCCGTAGTCGGCGGCGTAGCGCTGGAGCCCGTCGTGGATTCTCTCGAAGGCGCCGTCGGCATCTTCAAGGAGCGCCGCGACGCGAGCGATCTCGCGCTCCCACTTGCGCGGGACCTTGAACGCACTCTTGTAGCTGAGATCGTGGACGATGTCCGCCCATCCGTGTTCCAGCACCGTCCGGACCTGGATCTCGGCCCTCATCGGGCTTTCCCGGTCCGGATAAAGCTCCTCGGGAATCTCGACCGGTACAGCCTTGGTCGGAAACACGTCCCTCTTCAACGAGACGATGTAGTGCACCGAGCGGTAGCCGAACTCGGTGGGCTGCAGGCGCTGCGTCTTGTCCACGCTGTCGTCCCACACGACGTCGAAATGATGCTCGATGAAATCGCACATCGCGTAGACATCGGCGCGCTGAAGGGTGATCACGCGCGCGCCGCACAGGTCGGTGAACTGATTCACCGGATCGTAGGGCGGGGGGTACTCGGGCTTCTTGCGCTGGATCTTCTCCGCGAAGCTGGGGATCGGTTTCGCCCGAGATTGAATGATCGCCAGCGGGGCGTGACTCCTGGACGCTTGGCCCAGAATTTCAGCGAGCGTTTTGGCGTATTGCCTGTAGCGACCACGCAGGCCGGTGTACTGCTCTACCTGCCGTCGGACCCACTCGTGGCTCGTATCCGGCGTGTCGCCCATGGGAAGCACCCATGCGAAACGGCTGGGGGTTGTGAGCCCGACTCTATTACCGGCCGTTGCACCGGTCAATAGTTGTTGAGCACTGGGAAAGTCCGGAAGCCGCTGTTGTCATATCTGTAATCGACTCCGTCGGTGCGTAACATCGATGGTATGGGTTTCTTTCTCGGAGGTGTACCACTCCATCGAGAATCGATGTATGGATCCATCAGGGGGAGTAGGCGCGAGGGACGACCGGTCGCTGTCGGATCTCGGATGATGGAGAATCGATGAAACGCTTGCTGTGTGCCTCCGTTCTGATCGTCGTGGTGGTGACGCCGTTCCATGCCGATGTCGGCTCCGGACATTGCGCCTACATGCAGGGCGACTACGAGACCGCGCTCAGCGAGTGGCAGGAATCGGCCGCCCTTGGCGAGCGCGACGCGCAGTACTACCTCGGCATCCTCTACGCGAATGGCGAGGGTGTCCTGCAATCTTCAACGGAAGCGGCGGACTGGTTTCGCCGGGCCGCCGAGCAGGGGCATGTCTTGGCCCAGTACAGACTCGGGCTGATGTATTACACCGGTCAGGGCGTGCCGCTGGAGTACGCCGAGGCCGCGAGCTGGCTCCAGCTCGCCGCCGAGCAGGGGCATGCGAGGGCCCAGTTCCGCTTGGGGACGATGTACGCCGCGGGTCGCGGCGTGCCGCGCGACCGTATGAAGGCGGTGACGTGGTGGCACCTGTCCGCCGATCAGGGCAACGCCTCGGCACAGCTCGCTCTGGGCAAGACGTACGAGCAGGGGCAGGTCGTTCCCCGGAACGACGTGAACGCGCTGATGTGGTACCGCCTGGCGGCGGATCAGGGCAGTCCGGCGGCGGCCAAGAGGTCGGAGGCGCTCTCCAGGAAGATGCCCCCCGGCCAGGTCGCTCGGGCCGCCGACATGGCGCGGGAGCGGAAGCCGAGGGACTAAGGCGCTCGCATTCCGACCCCCGTCACCAGCGTCGTCGTCTTCTCCGTAACCTCTCGCGGTGCGTCCTTAAGTGAAGGATGAGGGAGTCGAGACGAGCACCGAGAGAGCGACCCATGAAAAGATCGACCGCAGTGGCCGCATGGCTCATGATCTTGCTGGCGACTGCCGGCGGCTGCTCGATCAAGCGCTCCACGGTTTATCAGGCCGCCGATGCGGCCTCGCGAACCGGGTCGACCGACGACGGAGAGGCCCGTCTCGAACGTGACGACGAGGCTCTGCCACCGCCGCCGCCCCCGGCCCAGCACGGCGTGGGCCTTCTGGCCGGCGCCGCAGATTGGGGAAATGCGGAGAACCTCTCGCCCGAGCCGACGGACTTCGTCACCGAGCAGTCGGGCCCCTTCAAGACCGACGGCTACGGCTTCGAGATCTTCTACCATCGCAGGCGCGGGCGTGCAGCGGGAGCGGCTCTCTTCATCGGAGCGGATTTCGCCGGGTACAGCCACGACAACGAGAGGAGCTACGTGGGCTATGACGCCGTCACCGGGGAACCGTCCCGCATCACGCTGGCGGCCAACTGGGGTTACATCACGGGCAGCGCGCGGCTCGTCTGGCTGGAGCGGCATCGGCCGGAGGTCTACGCCGGCCTGGGACTCGGACCGTACATGCTGCGGATCAAGGAAGAGGTGGAGGATTTCGGCGTGGCCGATCGATACGAGAGCGACACGACCATCGGAGTCTTCCTCTGCGCGGGGCTGCGATTCCCCTTCAAGAGCGAGCGTTTCGCGTTGCTGCTGGACGGGAAGATTCACGCCGTGAGCTTCGACGGCCTGGGAGGCGCCTTCGCGGGCCAGGAGGCGAAAGGTCCGATCTACACGCTGTCGTTCGGCGGAGACTGGCGCTGGTAGCCGCAGCGGCCGCAGCCTTCGACTTCAATCTTCTTTTCGGCGGATCACGTAGACGGGATGATCCGCCGAGACCAGCGTGTGGCCGGTCATGCGGCACCAGGCGGGCAGGTCCACGGGGGCTCCGGGGTCGTTCGCGATCACCTCGAGCCTGTCGCCGGGCTTCATTCGGTTCAAACGGAGACGGAGCTCGACGACGAGCTGCCCGCACCCGATCTCCCCGGCCTCCCATCGTTCTTCCACGAGCACCCCTTCCTTTTTAGGTACGCAGGTCCCGCTCGAGCCGGAAAGCCTCTTCTTGCCGGAGTCCGGCGCATTCAAGCAGTGACGGTCGCTCGAGTCAAGGCCCTGTCGTCGGTGGATTCTCGCGGAGCGTGCGAGTACCATGGCGGATCTTTTGACCGATGAGCGGAGGTGAGGCATGGAAGAGAAGAAGAAGCTGGTGATCCTGATCACGCGTGGGCTCGACGATGAGCGTTCGTCCGTCGCCTGGAGCATTGCCAACGCGGGCATTGCCTCCGATTTCGAGGTCACGGTGTTTCTCGCCGCGGCGGGAGTCGATTGGGTGCGCAAGGGTGCTGCCGACGTGGCCCGGCTGAACCCGGTCGATCCGCCGATGGGGGAGATGATCGGGAACCTGATGTCCGGCGGCGGCAACGTCCTGGTATGTCCGCCATGTGCGAAGGTCCGGGGCTACACCGGGGACGACCTCATCGAGGGAGTGACCGTCGCCGGGGCTCCCGCCATGCTCGAGGTGGTCAAGCAGGGCGCCGCGACGCTGAGCTTCTGACCGGTTTCCGAGCTTCCGACAGAAAGCACCAGAGGTGGTGCCGCCGTATCGGCCTAACTCTTGCCGGCTGCTGGGGCGAGGTTTGCCGCATGGCTGCGGTAGGAAGCCTTCAACATCCAGCACATGGGGAGGCCGAACACGAGGATCCATACGGCACTGTTGTCGATCGCCGCGAGTACGGCGACAGCCAGCGAGAGCCCGCAGACATAGGAAGCCGCGCTCCAAAAGAACGATGTTCTCCAGGTGAACAAGAGAGTCTGGCGCTTTTCGAGCGCGATGGCGGCACTCAGGAGGCCCGTGTTGGCGACGAAGTAGGCGGCGGTAGCAGCGCCCAAGGGGAGGATCATGGACGCCAGATCCTGCTCGGGGCGTCCCCCGGCAAGGAAGAACGCTCCGGCGGCCGCGGCCGTGGACAGCGTTACGGCTCCGAGGTTGAAAACGAAGCGGATCGACACCGGCAGGTGACCTCGCCCTACCGCCGCGCCAACGACACCGGCGAGGCCGATCAGAGCTGCAGCCATCGGACCAAGCGCCCCCAGACCGACGAGAATGACGGGATGGGTTGGGGCCATCTCGATCCGCAGGCCGGGAAAGCGAACCGGGCGGGCGCCCGCGGCGGCGCCCAGCCCGACGAGGAGCGACAGTAGGCCGGCTCGTTCCAGGACGTTCGTCCCCGGCAGCGCCGCCAGCGCCAGCGAAGCCGCGACGACCACTGCGAGGACGAACGCCCTCAGTGCGATTCGCGGCTTCACGGCGTCCTCATCGTTTGTCCGAGGTACCGCTCGCCGTAGCGAGCCAGTGGGGCTTGATCATCGAGCAAGGCATAGCCCTACTCTTGCTCCACCCAGCTGTTGATCGACGTCGCTTCGGTCAAACCGTCGGACCAAAGAGCGGTATCGGACCACAGCGCGGTGTCGCTCCACAACGCCGTGTCACTGAAAGTGTAGCTGCCATCCCATGCGTAGCCGCTCAGATTCCTGATGGCGTATTCACCGTTGGCGTCGACGATCGCCGGTCCGGAATAGTGCTCGACGCCCGCCAGATCCTTGTCGATGTCGAGCCCCC
>JBDHLB010000123.1:0-4706 GCA_039586095.1 Gemmatimonadota bacterium | reverse complement strand
GCCGCTGCCGAAGGATCGGGGGCCACAACGGGTCAGTTGAGCAGAATCGGCGCCATGGGTGGCTGAGGGGGCGGGGGATCGGTCGCACCGCAGGCCTGCCGCGCGGCTCGAAGCTGCGCCGGGAGGCTGCACAAACGCTGGCTGAAGTCATCGCCGAATGTGCCTATACCAGCCTGACCCTGCCACAGACAGGCTTCGTCGCACCACCACAGCGGGCGAGCATTGCGATAGAGGGAATCGGGGGCATAGAACCCGCTCCACGCTGCCGGAGCCGTCTCCCCATTGTGGTTTTGTACGTTCTGGGCGTTGGGAGTCAGGTTGAGCGTGCTGCGGTACACGTTTCGCTCGAGCCAGGCGTCCGGAATCGTGGCGTCGAAGTTGCCCCCATTGCCCCAGGAGAAGTGTCGGACGATGTTCCCGATCGCGTTCACGGAGGGTGTCGAGATCTCACCAGCTTGCGTCCATGACACACGGATCGCACCAGATCCGACGGCTTCAGCGGTTCCCCCCTCCACGCGGTTGCGATAGAGAACATGCCGTGGGCCGTTCGAGCCCCACGTGCCGCCGTCGAAGGAGAGGTTGCACGTATCACCGCCGTCGGTCGTGCCCTCCAGGTTGACCTGATTGCCCTCGACCAGCGTCTCACTCGGGTAGTCGCCATGCCAGAACACTGCGGCCTTGCAGCGATTCGTGTTGTTCGCTCCAGTTGGCTGAAAGAAATTGTACGCGACCACATTGCCCGCTGCGTAGTCCTGGATCGTAATCGGCCGCGCCTCTTCCTCGTAGACATTGTTCTCGACGACATTGTCGAAGGTCTTCTCCAGCATCAGCTGTGTCATGTTGGCGTTGGCGGATTCAGCACTGATCATGTACTCGTGATTGTTGCCCTGCACGAGGATGCGCGAGGCAGGCGATCGAAGAGCGCCCCCTCCGCCCGCACCGAGCTGGAGTTGATGGCTATAGACCGTGCCGAACTCGCAACCTCTCACCCAGGACTCAACCGCGCTCATGAGCGACAAGGAATACTTGTAGCGATTGCCGGATGTGGTATCGACCTCCGTGAACCGGATACTCTCGATACCTACATTGTAGATCGGATCGAACTTGGCGACGATCTGGTTGCCCGAGAGATTCCAGTCGTGCCGAAGTCCACGCTCCAGCGTCACATCGTTTCCGCTGACCGACGCGATCTTGTGCATTCCATGGATGTACGTCTCTTTTCCCGGGTCGAGGTTGGAAGGGACATCGCCCTTCATGACGATCCAATCGCCTGTCGCCAAGGAGAGCGTCGCTGCGTTGCTGACCGTGATCACGGTCGTCCCCGCCGCATACCCGGCGGTCCAGGCGATCGTTGTGTAGTTCGCAACCTGACCCGGATTATCCTCGCTGCCGACGAAACCACCGCCGCCACAAACCAGTGCGTGCGGTTCCGGACGGCACAACGGCGCGGCGCCTCCACTGCCATTTCCACCGTTCCCGACGAAATGGCTCTTGAAGATCGTGGCACTTCCAACGCCCCGGAGCACCAACTCGCTGCGGCGAATCCATAGCTCGCCACTGTTGACAGAGAAGTTGTAGGTTCCGGCCGGAAACTCCAGAATGTACCGCGGGGGCAGGTTGTCCGTCATGCACCGGATCGCCACGCCGTCGTCGGCACCATCGGCCGGATCTGCCGCCGCGGTGCACCTTCCACCAGTTGCGGAGCCAATGGCACTTGCGTTCGTAGCCTCCACGGTGGTCCAGCCCGACGTGTCGGGCAGGTCGATGTCACAGCCTCTCTCTCCCGGCCCGCATATGGAGTACCAATCGGGAACCCTTGAGCTCGGGATGGTCAGATCGCCGAGGTCGGTCGCCTGCGCTGGCCCAGACGCCAGAGCGCCAAGCAGCATCAGGAAGGCGGTCCCATCCGCGACTCTTGTGACGCAGAGGAGAGCTGCCGAAAAGCTTGAACCGGCGTTGACACGCATCATGCTCCTCCGCGGGGGCTGGCGAATCCAACCGCCAAGTCCCCTGTGTCGGCAATCTCGAGAGTGGAAGAAGCATCGGTGACCTCGGCGGGATGTATTGTGGTCCCCATCACAGCACCTCCGAGCCGCCGCAGATGGATCCCCGCGGGGATTGATGGTCTCCATCCGCAGCGGTGCATGATCCGCCGGCGTCATCCTGGATGAAGGAGCGAATCGTTTCGAGGAGGCGAGACTGGCCGAACTCACCGATCTTGCGCAGCGGTGCCGGCAGATCGTCGATGCGAGCGAGCGAAGCGCACAGTTCGTCCTCATCCAGAGCGGCGGTCAGCCACCCGGACTCAGCCATCCGCAGTGCGGTCGCAACTTGGTGATCGCTGCGCGTCTCTCCCTCGGCCTCGCGGCGCGGAAAGACGAGGATAGGCTTTCCGGCCCGGAGGCCTGACAGGATCGACCCCATCCCCGCATGGGACACGATCACATCCGCCTCGCGGATACGGCGCGTGAACTCCTGAGGCGAAAGAAACGGCTCGGAATCGATGTGGCGCGGTCGCCACCCGTTGGGGCCAATCTGGGCGAAGACATCCCGGCGGCCCTTGCTCCCGGCCCAGGCATCCACAATGCGAAGCATTCGATCGAAGGGCATCTGGGCGCCTACCGTGACGAAGATCAAAACACCGACCCTGCGCAGTGCGGCCCTTCCTCCGACGCGAGATGGGGCCATTGGGTGAGCCACAGATCCGCTATGGGGCCGGCCAGTCGGCCTGCACGACTCAAGATCTCGACGTTGGCAATGCTGTCGAGCCAGACCGTTCGCGCGCCAAGCATCTTTCCGATCCGCAGAGCCAGGTAGCCAGGGGCCGCGCCGGTCGAGATCACCACGTCGGGTCGTTCCCGAAGCAGGATCCAGAGGACCTGGAGTGCCGCTCGCGCAAGCGCGAGCTTGTCCCAAGCCGTGGCGTCGTCTATGACCAACAGACGCTGGCCCGGCACGTCCGTCTGGTAGTCCGGGCGGACCGTCACATAGGTGACGCGGCAGCCCTCGAATGCCGGTCGTAGCCTTAGCAGCTGCACCCAGTGGCCTCCTCCCGACGCTACGGCGAGCACGTGGGTCTTGGTGCGCCCCGGCCAGGCGCCTCCCGAGCTGCGAATCCGCTCGTGGTAGGTCTGTGCCGTGCGGTTCTTGCCGAAGAACAAGCTGCGCAGCTCGAAGCGTCGAAGAAAGCCCAGGTACTCGGAATCGCCAAAGCGGGGCGTGCACCGCAGCATGGCCCGGAAGTAGCCGTAGAGCATCGCGATCGCGCCGATGACGAGAGGAGGATCGGGCAGGCGGTAGATCGCCGTAGCCAGCGTGTACCAGGGAGACGCTCCGAGGCACCATTTACCCTCTCCGCCTCGAACCCGTCCCGTCAGCACGCCCTTGTCGCTCGATCCCATCATGCGTCGGTGGACGACGCGTAGCTCATCGTTCATGATCGAGCGGGCGATCCAACCCTTGAGGCGGCACATGTGCCCATCGATTCCGTCCCAGCCCACGGTACGCGCGAACCCGCCGATGGCCTCGAAACACTCCCGCCGGTAGAACTTGGTCGGCCCCGCCGCATGCTCGTCGCCGCGGCGCTCGTGAACCAATCGCCCATCAGGGCCGCGCAGGAACATCTTTCCGGAAACGGCGCCCAGCCGAGGTTCGGCCTCCATCTCCTCGACCAGGCGTTCGAAATAACGGGGTGGAAGCTCCAGATCCGCATCGAGCTTGCAGACGTAGTCGAACCGCTTCAGCTCGACCCCCTCGAGTCCGGCGTAGAAGGCATCCACAACGCCTGGCCCGACCTTTCGTTCGCCGCGGTCCTCGCGGCGCACGACGCGGATGAACTCGTGATCTGCAGCGAGCCGGGATAGCAATTCCGGCGTTTCGTCGGACGAACCGTCATCGACGATGACCCAAAGAGCCGGAAGCAGCGTCTGGGCGGCAACACTTTGGACCGTTGCTTCCACATGCGCAGACTCATCTCGGCACGGACTTACGACGAGCACCCTGCGGCCCGCCGCTTCGGTAGCTTCGCCCGTGCAGGTGCGGGGGGCAGCGACGGGGAGCAACGAGGGAGCGGGTCGAGTCGAGCGCATCGAAACCCTGCTGGGGA
This sequence comes from Gemmatimonadota bacterium, assembly GCA_039586095.1. Classification (GTDB taxonomy): domain Bacteria; phylum Gemmatimonadota; class Gemmatimonadetes; order Palauibacterales; family Palauibacteraceae; genus JBDHBD01. The sequence continues at coordinate 601 of JBDHLB010000123.1, read as the reverse complement.
CGGATCAGGACCGGAGCAGCGGTCAACCGGCCCACCTCGCGAGCCGATCCGAGTACCACCGCCCCGGTAGGGTACCGGTTCCAGCAAGTCCGTTGGGTATCCTTTCCTGTAGATCGCCATCATGAGAGGAAAGTCCAGCCGCCTCAGAGCCCCGGCACGGTATCCCCCGCGGGGCAGAGGCGTGCTCACCAGCCACCCGGATCGGCCACGATGAGGCTGCCCGACTTCGTGATCATCGGCGCCATGAAGTGCGGGACGAGCACGCTCCACGCACAGCTCGCGGCTCGCTCGACGATCTTCATGAGCGAGCCGAAGGAACCCAACTTCTTCAGCGACGACGCCACGTTCGAGCGAGGGCTCGATTGGTATGCGTCGCTCTTTGCGGCGGCCGATGCCGGGGCGATATGCGGAGAGTCGAGCACCCACTACTCCAAGCGGCCCGAACACCCCCACACCGTGGAGCGCCTCGCGGCGGCGCTTCCAAACGCCCGCTTCGTCTACGTGATGCGGGATCCGTTGGAGAGGATCGTCTCGCAGTTCATCCACGAGTGGACGCAGAACGACGTGCGTGGACCGATCGATCGGATCGTCCAGGAGACGC
>JBDHLB010000053.1:0-19690 GCA_039586095.1 Gemmatimonadota bacterium | reverse complement strand
AGGAGAAGAGCGCCGGCGGCATCGTGGACCAGCTGAAGATCGCGGGCGACTCGCCCAGCGCGCTCCTCGTGCTCGACGGCAAGCTCGCCGAGCGTGGTCCCGAGGAGGACGAAGACGAAACGTGACGGAGGCGTCCGCCGTCGCCGGGGGAGCTCCTGGTTGGCCAACCGGCAAGTTCGGGGACCTCCCACGGATGCCTGAGTGACCGACCTTCCGCTTCTCGGTGCGCTGCACATCGGCGTCGGGTTGCTTCTGAGCCTGGACGTGCTGCTCCACAAGCATCGGCCGGTGTCGGCCGTTCTGTGGCTGGGCATCCTGTGGGTCATACCGTACTTCGGCGCTGCGGCCTACCTGGTCTTCGGAATGGATCGCGTGCGACGCGGTGCGGCGGCGCGGCAGGCGGCGCGGGCCGTGCTGGAGCGCCGTGCGCAGCTCCACCCCACCTTCGAGCCGTTCGCGCTCGACGTGAGCCATGAAGCCCCGCACCCTGGGCACCACATCTTTCGGGCGACCGACCCGGCCGTCCGCCCCTTCCACGTCCTGCGCGGCAATCGGGCCGAACTTCTGGTGGACGGCGACGAGTTCTACCCGGCCGTTCTGTCCGCCATGGAGCGAGCACAATCCTCCGTTCACCTGCAGACCTTCATCTTTGCCCGCGACAAGGTGGGGAAGATGGTGCGCCAAATGCTGATCGAGCGGGCGCGAGACGGCGTGGAAGTACGGTTGCTGTACGATCGCTTCGGCTCGAGCGTGGCACACTTCACCCGGTTCTTCGAGCCGCTGCGGAATGCGGGCGGAATGGTCCATTCGATCTCGCAGGCGAACCCGCTGAAGGGTCGCTTCCAGATCAACCTGCGCAATCACCGGAAACTGGCCTTGATCGACGGTCATATCGGCTTCGTAGGCGGAATCAACTTGGCGGAGAAGAACATCTCCGGGTACCGGAACGGGTCGCCGGACCGGGACTACCAGGTGCGGCTCGAAGGCCCTGCCGTGCGCGACCTCCAGTTCCAGTTTCTTGAAGACTGGCACTTCGCGTCTGGCACGCCGCCGGACGAGATGCTGGGAGACGAGTACTTCCCCGAGCTGCCGTCTGCCGGCCACAGCCTCGTGCAGATCGTGCCGGGCGGACCGGAGTTGCTCGGCAGAGGGCTGGCCGAGGCGTTCTTCGCGGCGATCGTGGCGGCGAAAAGGTCGATCACGATCGTGACGCCGTACTTCGTCCCGGACGAGTCGATCATCCAGGCGCTCCAGTATGCGGCGCAGCGTGGCGTGGACGTCCGGCTCGTCCTTCCGGCGAAGAGCAACCACTGGTTCACCAGCTTTGCGGCTCGAGCGCTGTACGAGCCCCTGCTGGGGAAGGGCGTGCGGATCTTCGAACGGAGGCCCCCCTTCATGCACGCAAAGGCCGTGGTGGTGGACAGAGAGTACGCGATGCTCGGCTCGGCCAATCTCGACTACCGGAGCCTCTACCTGAACTTCGAGCTGAACATCGAGATCGCAGGTGGCTCGTTCCTGCCGCGGATCAGAGAGCAGGTGGAGGCGGAGATCGCCGAGAGCGAGGAGGTCTCGCTGGACGCCCACCAGGCGCGGCCGCTACCGCGAAGATTGGCCGAAAACCTGTGTTTCCTGTTTCAGCCGGTGCTGTGAACGGACCGGCGGCGCGCGAGCGGTCGATGGACCGGGGGGAGCACGAACACAGGGCTTAGTTGCCGTGTATGAAGCTCTCATGTGGAGACGACTGAGGTCCCGTTTCCTGGCGCTCGCAGCTTGTGTCACGCTGGCGGTCGCGCCTCCACCGCTCGACGCTCGGTCCGCGCCGACGTCCCCGAATGGCCAGCAGGGGGAGTTCCCGGTCGGGGAAGTCGTCGAACGCGTCGTATCTCACTCCGACTCGACGCAGACCTACGCGCTATACCTGCCGTCGAAGTACCGAACCGATCGCGAGTGGCCCGTCCTCTATGCCATGGATCCGCGGGGACGCGCTCTGGTACCGCTCTCAAGGTTCCGGGAGGCCGCGGAACGCTTCGGTTACATCGTGCTCAGCTCGTACAACACGGCGAGCGATACGGCGCCGGGTCCCAACCGGATCGCGCTGGAGGCGATGCTCGGAGACACGGAGACCCGGCTTTCCGCCGACTTTCGACGTCTGTATCTGGCCGGCTTCTCTGGAACGGCGCGAGCCAGCTGGTCGTTCGCGTACCAGCTCGTCGGGCACGTAGCCGGTGTGATCGGGTGTGGCGCCGGGTTGCCACACGGCGCGTTCCTCGACCTCAGCGTCGCCCAGTACGGAACGCCCTTCGCCTTTTACGGAGCGGTCGGAACGACCGACTTCAACTACGACGAGATGTGGAGGCTGGGCGGGAGGCTCGAGAACCTGGGATTTCCGCACCGCATCGAGTACTTCGAAGGTCCGCACACCTGGCCCTCCGAGGAGATCCTCCATCGGGCTCTGGCATGGATGGAGCTGCAGGCCATGCGTGTCGGGCTCAGGCCGACCGACCGGGTCCTCATCGATTCGCTGTTTGCCTCGAGGATGGAGCAGGCGGAGACAGCCGAGAAAGCGGGGGATCCGCTGCGGGCGTTTCTCGACTACGAGGAGTCCACGCGTCTGTTCACGGGCCTGCAAGACGTGAGCGTCGCACGTGACAGGGCTGCCCGGCTCCGCCGGTCCAGGGAGGTTCGCGCCGCACTTGCGGCGCACGATCGATCCGTGGACCGACACTTCGAGTACCTCAGGGAGCTCGAGGAGTTCATGCAAGAGGTCCGGTTCGTGGAGGAGCCGCCGGACCTCGAGAAGAGCCTCGATCGACTCCGGATTCGCGAGTTGCAGAGGGAGGCGGGCAAGACCGACGATCGGTACGAGTCTCTGTCCGCTGTCCGCAGACTCGAAAGCGCCTGGGTACAACTGTCGTTCTACCAGCCGCGAGACTACATGCGCAACGGAGAACCCGCGCGTGCGCTGGCACTGCTGGAGGTCGCCGAGGTGATCAGGCCGAATGAGCCGTTCGTATGCTACTCTCGTGCGCAGGCTCTCGCACAGCTTGGACGGTCGGAGGATGCCGTCGAAGCCCTCGAGTGTGCTGCCGGCGCAACCCGGCTGAGCGGCGACCGGCTGAGCTCGGATCCACGCTTGGCCCCGCTTCGCGACCACCCGGCCTTCCGAGCCTTCGTGGACAGGCTGGACGAGATTTCCGGCTAGAGCCGCTCTCCACCAACGCGCCTCAGCCCGCCGAGCCGTGACCGTCCACCCGTACGTGCACACCTGGGAGAGTCGAGGCCAAACCACAGCCGCGCTCGCTATCGTGCACGGATTCGGGGAGCACGGAGGGCGGTACCGGGATCTGGCGAGCTTCCTGGCGGAGCGTGGCGTGGCTGTCGCTGCCGCCGATCTCGCCGGACACGGGAGATCTCCCGGACGCCGAGGACACGTTCGACGGTGGAGCGATTACACAGCCGACGTTCAGGCGCTCCTCGATCGACTGGGCCACCGGCATCCCGGCCTTCCGCGGTTCCTGTACGGGCACAGCATGGGGGCGCTGGTGGCTCTCGAGTTCGCGGTCCGTCAACCAGCCGGACTCTCCGGGGTCGTTTCGAGTGCCATCCCCTTGCAGCCGACGAACGTCGCCAGCGGGGCCAAGATGGCGGCCGCGAAGCTGCTCTCGCGGGTGTGGCCTACCTTCCCCATGCGGATCCGGCTCGACACGTCGGCCCTGTCCCGGGATCCTGCGGTGGTGCAGGCCTACGAGGGAGATCCGCTCGTGCATGACCGCGGGACGGCCCGCTGGGGGGCCGAGGCCATGGCCGTGACGCGCTGGCTGTGGGAGAACGGTGGCCGATTGCGCCTACCCGTACTGCTGATCCATGGGGCGGCAGATCGGATCGCCTCTCCCGACGGAAGCCGTCGGCTGCACGACATCCTTGGCGCCCGGGGTTCGGCGGACGACCCACCGACGTCTACACTGCGGGTGTATCCCGGCGTCTTCCACGAGCCGCACAACGATCTCGATCGTGAGGCGGTGTACACGGACATCGCGACCTGGATCGAGGCCCGGTCGTCGTCTCCGTCATCCCCGTCTTCGGTGACCTGAGGCTACCCGGCGTACGATGGGCGAGGCATGGCCAGGCAGGTCGTCTCGCGGATCCGGGAGATCGTCGGAGTGGCTCATCCCCCGCGATGGGCGCGCCCGAGTACCCGCTCCGCTCGACGACGGGCGGCGGCCAGCGGCGACTCGTTGGCCGCCTCTGCTTCGCGGAATATCGCGACCAACGTTTCCTCGATCCCGCGCACCTCGTCCCGCATGGCGTCGGCGTCCCGTTCCCCGAGGTGCATGCGTCCGAAGGCGATCGCCCCCCCGGCGTTGACGATGTAATCGGGGGCGTAGAGGATGCCCCGCGCATGGAGACGGTCGGCATCGGCCGGTGACTCCAGCTGGTTGTTGGCGGCGCCTGCAACGATCGCGCAGCCGAGCCGTGGGATCGTCTCGGGGTTCAGGACGGCGCCCACCGCGCAGGGCGCGAAGACGTCGCATGGCGTCTCGACGACGGCGAGTGCATCGACGACTGTGCCGCCGACTCGTTGAGCCAGCCCGGCGGCCCGAGACTCGTCCAGGTCGGCGACAAGCAGCTCCGCTCCCTGCTCGGCCAACAAATGTGCCAGCGGCTGTCCGACGTCACCCGCGCCCTGAATCAGGACCGTGCGGCCTGCCAGCTCCGCGGTGCCGAAGCGCTGTCGTACGGCCGCCCGAATGCCACTGAGGACGCCGAGCGCCGTATACGGTCCCGGATCCTCGCTCCCGTGGTCGTGGACTCCCACGACATACGGTGCTTCATCCGCGACGATCTGCATGTCCTCGGGCGTCGTACCGAGATCCACTCCAGTGGAGAAGGAGCCCCGGAGCCCGGCCACGATCCGGCCATATCGGCGCAGCAGACCCTCGCGCTCCTTCGGATCCAGCTCGCGCTGAAGGGCGAGAACCGCCTTGCCACCCCCGAAGGGAAAGTCGATGGCGGCCCACTTGTAGCTCATTCCTTCGGCGAGACGCATCGCGTCCCGCAGCCCGTCCTCCGGACGCGGATAGGCGTTCATTCGGGTCCCGCCGACGGCAGGCCCCGGCCTCGTGTCGTGCAGGGCGATGAAGACCCAGGTAGCGGTGGGCTGGTCGAAGGCGGTGACGACGGACTCGCCGTCCCAGCTCCGCAACAACTCGCTCGGATACAGGTCTGCTTCGAGTTGGCTCACGGGCGCCCTCGGATACACGACACGTCACAACGCCGGTACCGCGACGTCGCGCGCGAGATGTGTGGACGAAACGCCCGCCGGGCGTGGACGACCCACGACCGATCTCGACACCGGCATGCGCCGACGCGAGTCCTGCGGGCGACTCTGTGTCAAAGGCCCGGCCACCATGTGGCGACCGGGCCGGAAACTGTCTTACGGCTTACAGGTAGGTGATCAGCAGGTACGCCGCCAGAATCACGATCAGGATGACATAGATGAGCTTCCTGTTCATCTCTCCCCCTTACTCGAGGTTGACTAGCCGGCGGCCTGCCGCACCGGGCAGGGGTTCACCGGAATCCGGACCGGCCGGAGCATGTAATTGTGGTCCATCAGTTGGGCGCCGGTCGCCCGAAAATAATCGAACCAGAACTGTTTTACTCTCTGCGAGGCCTCGGTGTCTACCCTGGCGCCCACGACGACCACACATAGACCGCTGAGATCTGGCAACATGCCCTTGCTGCCGGACTGCTCCACCCAGTTGGGCGACGGCATCGTTCGCAGCCCTTCGAAATCGATCTGTCGATTCGACTGGAGCATGTCCGAGAAAAGGTACAGGGTCGCCCGGTGATTCGGATAGGCACGCAGTTCCTCGCTGACATCGTGCAAGGTGGATAGGATGTCCGTGCCGTTGATGTCCTCACGGCCCGCCGTATCGGAGAACACGCGCAGATACGCCTTGGCATCCATAAGAAAGCGTGCTCGCGACACGGAGTCGCTCTGGATCTTCTGGTTCTCGAACTCGCGGTCCGGGACGTGCTGGGACCAGCGACGCGGGGGCTCGGCGAGCGAAAGCTGCAACAGCTGCATGGCCGAGATCTGATCCCCGTGGTCGAGCTCGTCGATGCGCTGATTCGCGAGCTGGGCGGACAGCGTCAACGAGTGGTTGGGGATGCTCGTCGATCGGTCGAACACGAAGATCAACAGCTCGCGCTCCGCCTCGGCTGCGGTCTCCATGTCGGCCGCCGGCGTGCCCGTGCAACCTGCGAGCGCTCCAAAGGCTCCCAGGGTGACGGCCACGCAGGTCGATCTGAACCCGCCTCGCAAGGCGAGCCTTCGCGGAAGCACGCCCGAACCTCGGTTACGTTGGCTCACGTCCCCTCGTCCCCTCCCGGATGCAGGTCGTCGCCCGGGTCACCAGGCGAGCGCCTCCTCGTTAAACCGCTTACGTACACCATCGAACCGAAGTTGCAGGCTCTTGCGTTCGTCGTCGTACTCGCGAGCGCTGCGCAGCGGCTGCAGGCTGTCACCCGTGTCCGGAAATGCCTCCAGGCCGAGGTCGATCGTGTCCCGGAACGCCGGTATGGATCGCGGATCCACGCTCCGGGTGCGGCCGTTCTCCGCTCGATACAAGGCAATCACGGACTCCAGCTGTCTCGACACGCTGCGTCGCTCATCGGCCAGAGAAGTCGCCGAGAGTGTCTTCAGCTCGCGAATATCCCGTGTGACGTCGGAAAGATAACGGGCCACCTCTTCCGCCGTCGACTCCGCCGCTTCGATGAGACCCATGCGTTGTCGTTCGAACGGTGTTTCGTTGAAATGCTCTCGGCGGCGATCGCTGCGGTGAAAGTAGGCGGCGGAGATCGCGCACAGAACCAGCGTCGAGTTGAGCAGCAGAATGGGGAAGCTCAGTCGGCTCATGGCACGTGCGTACTCGAGGAGCGCCGTCGCTGCCGCCTCCATGTCGCCCGCCTGGTTGGTGAGCTGGTTGGCCTGCAGCAGCTCACCGTCGGCTCTGAGGAACCCTGACTGGCGTCGCATCTCCGTAACGACAGCCATATCCGCCTGGTACTGTTGCTCACCCACTTCGCCGAGCGTCACGCGGGCTTCGTATAGCACGCCGAGTACCAGAAGGAGTCCCAAACCCGACAGGATCATCGGAATCACGTTCTCGATCTGCGAACGGCCCGCCACGTGGTACCGCTCCGCCTGGTCCTTCTGCATAACGGCAGCTCGCAGAGAATGACCGAAGAAGTGGGCAAGTACGCACAGAAATGTCACCACACCGGCTGCCAACAGCGCCGCATCAGGCCGAAGGATCAGGTGGGCGAAGACACGCTCCGCGCCCGCCAGCCATCCCTCGGAGGTTTCGGCGACCAGACGAATCTGTCTCTCTGTGAGGGGGTCACGCGGCAGCAGCGCACTGAACACCGGCGCGTTCGCGAAGAACTCCACCACCCCCAGGAATCCGATCGCGGCGGCATATACGCGAGTGGAAAGACCGCGGGTGGGGCCGTCGTCGTCTGTCTGCAGCTGGTTGGCGACCTCGTCGCGACGGCGAGTCAAACGAGCCTTGAGACGGATCAGTTCGTTCGTCATGCGCTCGAACCGGTCGAGCGACAGCGAGCCACGGCCCAGTTTGTCCGCGACGTCCTGTTCCTTCTGCGCGAGGAGACTTTCCAGCTGGCGGCGCTCCGCCGAGCACCAGCGATCGAAGAAGGCCCTGCAGCGGTCCCGCAGGTCGTTCTCCGACTCCGATGTACCGTCACCGTCCAGCGAAGGCACGCCGGCCTCCGCGTCCCTTCGCGCGGCGACGCTGGCCGCCTCCCGAAGCCGGCTGATCCCCGCCTCTTCGAGGTCCGTATCTCGGGTGAGCGTCGTGTCGCGTCCCGCCAACGACGCCGAAGCGCGAGCGGCGGCGGAATGATCCGGAACGGCCTGCGCCGCTTCCTCGACCCAGCCGCCGGGCGAGTCGTCACCGGGGTCGGGCGTCGCGTGCGACACACCGTCCTGCGGCAACGGCTGCGGTGCCGGTGCCTCGATGTCGACAGCTCCGATATCGGGAATGGCGGGCATCTCGCCGTCGCCGTCGCCGGCGCCGGGAACCGACTCGGCCAAGGGGTCGTCGCTCAGGATCTCGTCGAGAGGGTCGACGGCGAACGGAGGTTCCGGAACAGCGTCCGTCTCCGCGCCGTCCGAGGCCCGCGCTGGCTCGGCCGCGGTGTCATCGTTCGCCTCCGCCCGCCGCGCCTCGTACTCTTCCAGCCAGGCCGGCTTCCGCCCTTCCTCTTGCGCCGCCATACGCCTCCTACGTCTGCCGGATGTCCAACGGAGCCCCGACGCCATCGACCGGCATGTCGAGGAAGTACGAGCGGCAAGCCAGGCCCAACATCCGGCCGGATGTGGAGGGCTCGACGCCCAAATACTTGGATATGTCGAGGAGGTGGTTCACGATGTCGCGAGGGTGGCACGCCCGAGGTGGGATGCCCCGCTTGTCGTAAAACTCCTGAAAGATCAATTCGACGCTCGTCGGCGAGTACTCGAGGCCCACGCGTTCACAGCGGCCACGGAAGATATCCTCGTACTGATCCCTGGAGGGGTTGTCGACAAGAATCTTGTACTGAATGCGTCGCAGGAAGGCCTCTTCCACCAGCTCCAACGGGTTCAGGTTCGTCGCGAAGATGAGCAGACACTCGAAGGGAACAGGGAACTTGTGCCCCATCGGCAGGCTGAGGAAGTCCATGTGCCGATCCAGGGGCACCATCCAACGATTCAGCAGGTCACGAGGACGCACACGCTGGCGGCCGAAGTCGTCGATGATGAAGACGCCGAGGTTGGCTCGCATCTGGGGTGGGGCCCTGTATACGCCGGACTGCGGGTCGAACTGCAGCTCCAGCTCGTCGAGCGTCAACTCGCCGCCGACCATGACGGCCGGTCTTCGAACGAGAACGTAGCGCGCATCGTAAGACGGTCGCGCCTGAAGATACGACGGAGTGCCATTCTCGCTCTCACCGAACTCTTCTTCCGGCTGGTGCGACACCGGATCGAACACACTGATGATCTGACCCTCGATCTCGACGGCGTACGGAATGAACACGCTCGTCCCGAGCATCGCGGCGATCGCCTCGGCCATCGACGTCTTTCCGTTGCCCGCGTGCCCGTACAGGAAGAGAGATTTCCCGGAGTTGATCGCGGGCCCAACCATGTCGATGAACTCGGGATCGAACACGAGGTGACTGAACCCGTCACGGATTTCGTCCCGCTCGATTTGCAGGCCCCGTGCGCTTTGCTGTCGGATGCACTCCCAGTACTCGGTCAGCGGCACCGGGGCGGGACCCACGTAGCGGTTCGTCTGCTGGAGATCCCTGGCGCGATTTCGGCCTTCGCTCGTCAGGTCGAAGGTGTACCCGCGACGGCCGTGACCCTTCGTACCACGCACCTCGACCAACCGCCTCTGCTGCAGGTCCAGCAGCTCGTCGTCGAGCAGCGCGAACGGCAGTCGCAGGAAGTCCTCGATCTGAGCTCCGAGCCGCGCCCCCTGCATATAGAGCGTCTTGATCAGAAGATCCGACACGAAGGCCGACGAAAGGCCCGTCTCCTCGAGCGTGTCAGGGACGGGCGGCTTGTCCGAGAAGTCGCGTTTGGGCGGTGCTACGGCCTGTTCCGCGACCCGTGTGCTGTTCATAGACCCGACCCCCTCACCATTCCAGTTGGTCCCCGACCACGGTTCCCGTTCGTGTCAGCGTGCCCTCGGGCAGCTCGAGCGCGTAGTGAGCGTTCCAGTGCATTCGGCTGCGTTTGCCCGGTTGCAGCTCCGGGTAGACCTCGACCACGCACCTGTCCTTGTCGAGCATCGCGACGTCGATCGCGTATTTCATCCAGTACATGTGCACGCCCTGGCATGATTCGATGAGAAGTCCCTCGCCCTCTGTCGGTTCCGGGTGTCCGATCAGGCCGCGCAGCCTCGGCCACCAGCGGTCGGCCACTCGCACGCGGTCACCCAGCTCGACTCCGCGTGTAGAGTTCACGACGCGAATCACGCGCACCTACATGTTCCCGAACAGGTCCTGGAGCAGGAAGTACGCGGGACCCAGCAACACGACGAATATGGCGGGGAAGATGAAGAGGACGAGCGGGAAGAGCATCTTCACGGTCGTCTTCGCAGCCTTCTCCTCCGCACGCTGCATGCGTTTGGTCCGCAGCGTCTCCGCATGGACGCGCAGCGAGTCGGCCACGGATGTACCGAATCGGTCCGTCTGTACCAGCATGCTTGTCAGAGCCCGAACGTCCTCCACGCCAGTGCGCTCGCCCAGGTTCCGCAGAGCTTCATCGCGCGGCGTGCCCGCGCGGATCTCCAGGTTCACGACCGTGAGTTCATCGCCCATCTCGGGGCTGATTCGCTCGATCTCTTCGGAAACGCGCACGAGTGCCTGGTTGAGGCCCAACCCCGCCTCCATGCACACGACCAGGAGATCGAGCGTGTCGGGCAGCGCCCGGCTGACCTCCTGCTGTCGCTTCGAGACCCGCCCGTCGATGTAGAAGTACGGAATCATGAATCCGGCCCCGGCCGCGAGGGCCGTGAGCACCCATACCTTCAGGATCGAGAGGCCGAAGAAAGCGGTGATGAAAAATGCGGCTACCCCGAAGACGGCCGCCGTCAGCGTTCGGGCAGCGATGTAGATGGCTGGGGCGCTCGCGTTCCGATAGCCGGCGTGGACCAACCAGCGCCGCAACGACGACATGGATGCCTGCTGCTGCCCGACCTTCTCGCCAAACGTGCTCAGCACAGCCGCGATGCGATCCCGCTTCGCCTGCCGCCGCCGCCGATCCTTCAACTCCCGGTACGTCATGGCACCGGTCTGCAGGGATGCGAGCCGCTTGCGGACGACCCGCTCCTCGGCCGGTGGGACACTGCCGAGACCGAAGACCAGAAGCCCGACCGATGCTGCGGTCAGCAGGACGACTGCCCAAATCATACGTGCCCCCTCACCCTCACGAGCGGCGTTCCATGCGCACGGCTGCTAAACCTCGACGTCCATGATGCGACGGATCACGATGAATCCGAGGATCTGAAAGCCAGCGGCCGTAAACAGCATCAACCGGCCGAGAGGTTCGGTGAACAGCACCATCATGTATTCGGGGTTGATGGAATACATGCCGACTCCGGCGACGATGGGAGCCAAGACGAGAACCAGTCCGGTGATCCGCCCGTGCGCCGTGTGCGTGTTGAGCTGCCGACGGAAGCGAAATCGCTCCCGGATGATATATGCCAGGTTGTCCAGAATCTCAGCCAGGTTGCCGCCCGACTCGAGCTGAACCAGCACCGCGGTCACGAAGATCCGCACGTCCAGAAGGCTGATTCGATCCGACAGAGCAAGAAGCGACTCGGAGAGTGGCAGACCGAATTTCTGCTCTTCGTACACCTGCCGGAACTCTGCCGAGATCGGATCGGGCGACTCCTCCGACACGACTCGCAGCCCGGTGGAGAACGCGTGTCCCGCGCGAATCGCTCGACTCAGAAGATCGATCGCCTCCGGGAAGTGCTCCTCGAACTTGGCAAATCGCTTCTTTCGTCGCTGCGTCACCACGAGGTAGGGAAGCATGACCCCCAGCGCGACACCACCGAGCGGGGCAGGCCCGCCTCCGACGGCAACCAGGACGGCCAGGGCGAAGCCGGCCGCAAGGCCGATCGTGATCATGATGAACGTGCTGACGCTCCAGCCCATATCAGCCTGCTCGAGGAAATGCTGCAGGTCCTGCCTACGGGGGAGCCGGAGCAGCACGGGCTCCAGCCAGGCGATCTCCACGCCTTCGCGCTCGCGAACCAGTCCAGAATCGACACTGGGCGTACCCGGTGATTCCGACAGTCGACGGAGCTCGCGCGAGATCACGCGCTGTGACCTCCACCGTCGAGCGGCTTCGATCAACAGGACGACCGCGATGACAGCGAGGAAGATCGCACCGAACGCGACCAGCGCGGCCAACCACGGAGAGCCTTGCAGACTGCCCATGTCTCAGAAGCCTCCAGCGAGACCGAGATTGGTGAACAGGGATTCACTCATGTCGATCCCGTACTCGTTCAACCGTTCCGTGCTCTTGGGACGGATCCCCGTCGCCCGGAACTCGCCGACTACCTTGCCTTCGGGCGTCACACCGTGTCGATCGTACACGAAAACGTCCTGCATGGAGATCACTTCACCCTCCATGCCCACGATCTCGGCGATGGTCGTTACGCGGCGTGTGCCGTCCGAGAGCCTTGCCAGATGGACGACCACCTGGATGGCGCTCGATATCTGCTGACGCATGCCCTTCTCGGGCAGGTTGAGGCTCGCCATCGAGACCATGGTTTCCAGTCGCGCCAGCGCGTCGCGCGGCGTGTTCGCGTGCAGCGTGGTGAGCGAGCCATCGTGCCCGGTGTTCATCGCCTGGAGCATGTCGACGGCCTCCGCCCCACGCACCTCTCCCACGATGATGCGGTCGGGGCGCATACGAAGGCTGTTGATGACCAGCATGCGCTGGGTGACCTCACCGACGCCCTCGATGTTGGGCGGGCGGGTCTCCAGGCGCACGCAATGCGGCTGCCGGAGCTGCAACTCGGCCGAGTCCTCGATCGTGACGATCCGCTCGTCCGCCGGAATCGATTCCGAGAGAACGTTGAGCAGCGTCGTCTTCCCCGAGCCCGTTCCGCCTGAGATGAGCATGTTCAGCTTGGCCTTCACACACCCCTGAAGGAATTCGAGCATGGGCTCGGTCAGCGTTTCGTTGCGCATCAAATCGTCGGCCGATAGCACATCTCGCCGGAACTTGCGGATGGACAGATGCGGTCCGTCGATCGCGAGCGGCGGAATGATCGCGTTCACCCGCGATCCGTCTGCCAGGCGCGCATCGACCATCGGGGTGGAGTCGTCGATTCGGCGGCCGACCGCCGACACGATTCTGTCGATCACCTGCATCAGGTGACGGTCGTCCTTGAACGTGACGTCCGTCTTGTGGATCTTGCCGTCGACCTCGACAAACACTTGGCCGTGCGTGTTCACGAGGATGTCCGAGATCCGCGCATCGTTGACCAGCGGTTCGAGCGGTCCGAGGCCGAACACCTCGTTGATGACCTGATCGACGAGCATCTCCCGCTCTTCCAGGTTGAGCGGAGTTTCTTCGGCCGCCAGCAGATCCCGGACGATCTTGCGGACCTCATCCTCGGCCTCGCCCTGTTCGCGCTCGCTCAGGTTGGCAAGGTTCAGCCGCTCGAGGAGACGCCGATGAACGCGCGTGCGGATCTCCTGGAACTCGGTGGGGAACTGGAAGCCTCCGCCCCAGTCCTGGCCTTCGCCAAGTCCCAAGCCGTCACCGCGCTCCCAGGGCAGCGACCCCGGCTGCTCCGGCGGCTTCACTTCCTGCTCCACTCCGTCGAACGAGCCCCGTGCCTCATTCATTGACTTTCACTTTCGTCCTGCTTGGTTCGGTCGGTCGACCATCCCGTCCCAGGAGGCCCGAGAGCCAACCCTTCGACTCCTGTGCCGCCCGAACACCCGTGATCTTGGCCGCCAGAGCCCGAATGTCCTTCGCGAAGTTCGATTTGGGGTCCGTCACTGCGGGCTTACCCGCGTTGATGGACGTCATCACGGCCTTATAGTCGTTCCGCAACGTCCAGTAGACGTCCATCCCCAGAGAGCGCTCGATCTCCGACGCGCCCACTACGTCCCTCGGGTCGTAGCGATTGACCACGAGTCGGATCCAGTGCTCCGGCTTCCGACGTCCGAAGCTGCGCAAGAGAGGCAGCGATCGGCTGAGGTTGCGCACGGAGGGGATATCGGCCGTGGTGATCAGGTACACCGCATCCGCCTCCTCGAACGCCGCCTGCGTCGCCGGTGTGAACGTCTTCGGACAATCGACGATGATGTAGTCGTAGTGTCCGTGCAGAAACGCGAACACCTGGCGCACGCGCTCCGCGCTCACCGCCTCGTAGTCTGCCGGCTGGTAGGGAGCCGACAGGATCTCGAGCCCTGTGTCGTGCCGCTGGATGTACGAGGCGAGCAATCCCGAGTCGACGCGGTGGAAGTTCCGCATCAGGTCGATCACGCTGAAGCGTGGCTCGATGCCCAGCAGGAGCGCTGTCTCACCGAGCTCGAGGTCGAGGTCGACGAGGAGCGTCCGCTTTCGGGTGAGCCGATGAATCTCGATCGCCAGGTTGGCCGCCACCGTCGTCGAGCCCGAGCCCCCTTTCGCCGAGAAGACCGACAGCACCTGACCGGGCTCTCGTTTGCCGCCCTCCGCCCGTCGTCCGGACTTGCGCATCACACGTTCGATGGCCTCGCGAACGGCATCAACCTGCAGAGGCTTGCCCACGTACTCCGTAATGCCGGCCTGCATCGCCTGCAGCAGGAGCTCGGACGATTCCGTCGAACCGGCCCCGATGAGGGCGGACGCCATCGACTGATCGACCATGAACTGCGCGAACTTCAGCCCGACGTGCGGATCGGACTCGAGGTCGAGGAACGCGAGGTCCGGCTTCAACCTCCGCAGCTCCTCCAGATGCGAGTCGGCGATGTCCGTGAACCCGACGGCGATGTGGAGCTCCACCTCGACCGCCGTCTCGGGTGTCTGCAGGAGGGCGACCAGCTCCTCCCGGAACTGATTGTCCGCGGAGATGATCACCGCCTTGATCGCGGGGCGTCCGCCGACGCCGCCGTTACCACGCTTGTTGTCGTTCACGTCACTCCACAGGTAGCGTTGTCACTACTCCACGAGTCTCACCGCCAGAACCAATGGGCCTGCGCTCGTGCCGCCTCCCACCTTGCCCGCGTAGGGAAGGATGATCCCGTACACGTTCACCCGCCCCGGAGGCGTGTCGATGTTGTCCACCCGGTTCACGAAGATTCCAGCGATCTGGCTGATCTCGAAGTGGGGACCGGAACCCTGCATGTTGAACGTTGTGGGATCGAACATGGGAGCGGGCCTGTACCGCTTGTGTTCTCCGTTCGCGGTAGGGTCTGGTATGACCTGGAAGCCATACTGCTGCACTCCGTTTTGCCACGCCTGGGGGCACGGCGAGTTGTCTGCACACCCTGACCCGGCTTCCCAGACCAGCCGCTCGTTCGGATACGTGCTGATCAGGGCTTCAAATTCGCTGGCGATCGTCTGCTTGTTGCCGGCCTCCCGGTACAGGCAAGACGAGCCGTCCGGGTCGCTATCGACGCATTCCTCGCCCTCCTCAACCGCGACGTAGACGGGATCCGGAGGGTCCGCGCAGCCCCATACACGATCCCGGATCGAGGGCACCCCGCTAAACGCCTCTGGCAGCCAGAGTTCCCACATGCCCGGCTCGAGCCGGGTGCTCCCGCTGTCCCCGCCCTGGCCGCCCTGCGACGGCTTGAAGACGATCTCCTCGCCCATCTTCCAGCCGACCTGATCCTGAATAGCTGGCGGAAGCGCCAGCCAATTCGCCGAGCCAGGTGGATAGTAGATATCCGGCGGCATCTCGAATTCCAGGGTCGTGCTCGGATCGTTCCACCAGCGATCGGGAATGGCTACCGGGAACAGGCATTCTGCGACCACCCCCGCCTCGGACGCCTCGGCGGCCGCCACCGCGTCCACGTTCACGAAATCGACGTCGAAAATGCGTGCGAAGATCGTCGGCACCGGACCGCCGTAATCCGTGCGGCGCAACGTGCGCACTCGTACTTTGCGCTCATCGAGTAGCACATCGATGTCCTCATCGCGAAGCGTAATCAACGTCTTTCGCACCGGATTCTCGGCTGCCCAATCCTTGGCCCACTGTCTCGCCTGCGCTTCGTCATTGGGCGAGAAGATGAGCGAGGCCGCGCCAGCCAGAGCCGCTCCATCCGACGTCCGCTGCGCTTCCGTACGCGCCGTCAGGATGATCCCCAGGTCGATCGACAAGGCGAGCATGCCGATAAACACCACGATGCCCAACAGCACCAGGACCGCCGCCGCCCCACGCTCGTCCCCGCCCCGTCTCGCGTGGATGTGACGTCTCATCGAACCGTTTTCCTCCCGGCTCAATCGATCCGAGCCCAACGGGTTAATTGGATCCGTCCTCTTCAGACGGATACCGCATGGATTTCTTCCAGTCCCACGTCTCGGGTTCGCCCGTCGGTACATCGGGCGCCTCGTCCGTAGGCCGTACGAAGCGCGGCGTGACCAGCACCAGCAGCTCGGTCCGGTTCTGCCGCACCTCCTTCGAGCGGAACAGGGCGCCGAGAATCGGAATGTCTCCGAGGATCGGCACCTTGTTGATGTTCTCCACCAGGGAGTTGTCGACGAGTCCGGCGATCGCGAACGTCTGTCCCTCGTCGAGCTCGACCACGGTCTGGGCTCGACGGGTCACCAGGGCGGGAACCGTGAAGCCCTGGAGCTGCAGACCGTTCGCGAAGTCGAGCGCCGAGACCTCCGGCGACACATCCAACCGAATGGCTCCGCTGTTCGTGATGTCCGGCACGAAGTTCAGCCGAATGCCGAACTCGCGATACTCGATGGTTACGGCGTTGGCGGCCCCCCCGCCCTGGACGACGGGGTAGGGGAATTCACCACCCGCCAGGAACGAGGCGCTCTCGGCCGGCATCGCGAGTAGGTTGGGCTCGGCCAGAGACTTGAACAGTCCCTTGCTCTCGAGCGCCTGAATGAAAGCAGCGACGTTGGACGCGTCGTGGAACACGAAGAAGTTGATGGCGTCCGAGAAAGTGACGTCGGGCCCCTGACCCTCCAGGAACCCGCCGCTGAACGACGACGCGCCCGACCCGATCGCACCCTCGTCGTCTCCCCGCACGTTGAATGGGTCGATCCGCATGAAGTTGACGCCCAGTTGCTCCATCGCGTTGCGGCTCACCTCGGCGAACCTCACTTGAAGCAGGATCTGCTGGGGCTCGGGCACCGCGACGTCGTCCACCACCTCAGCTTCACCGACGAGCGTGCCGGCCAACGCGAGTGCCCGGGTGGCTACGTTCCGGTCCTCCACCGTTCCAGACACCACGACGGTGTTCCCGACTCCCCGGACCCGCAGGTCCTCCCCGGGAAAGAGCCGCGCCAATTCATTCTGAATCGACGCGGCATCGACCGTTACGCGAACGCTGAACGACCGCCGCCCACCGGCCTGGTCGACCAACAGGACCGAGCTCGAGCCAGGGCTCTTGCCCCAAACGACGACCTCCGTTCCCGACAAGACACTGAGATCCACGACATCTGGATCGCCGATCACGACGTCCCGGAGCGTCGCCGGGCTGACGAGGACCGTGGTCGCACCCTGGGCCAGCACGATCTCCTGATCCGTCTGCTGGGCGCTTGCACCGGCGGCTGGTACGCCGGCGGCAATGAGGAAGCCGAGCACTGCCGCGTGAGAGACGTCCCGCCACGCCAGCACGCTTCCCAGCCAACTCTTGGAACGACGTCTCGTGCTGCTCACGACCCACCTCCCTCGCTTCCACCCGATGGCTGAACCGTCTGAGTTTCTTTCTCCGCGCCCCTGTAGACGTTGACCGACACGCCCGTAGGACGTCGCGGCACGAAGCGCCGCGGCGCCGGCTGAGCGGCCGTGCTTCTCGTCAGAATAAGCTGTGTCGTTCGCACGCCCGGGGTCTCGACCACCGCCAGATCCAGCGTGTTCCGCAGCGCCAGGCGGATCCTGCCCTTGGTGCTGGCTAGAGTCAGCCGCTCCGCCTCCTCCGGGGTCACGAGCAGCGTGACCTCCTGCACCACGATCGGCTCCCCCTGGACCGTGCGCTCGATGACTTGCCCTGCCGTGAGGACCTGGATGTTCTGTAGCACGATCTGCGAGACCGGTTCATCGTACTGAGCCAGCTGATCCAGCGTGACGACGACGTCGACCCGCGTGCCGGGCAGAATGAAACCGGCCACGCCCGACACGTTGTCGACCTGCACACTCAATCCCCGCTTTCCTTCGGGGATCACTATGGGGAGTCCGCCTCCGGCTTCGGCGAGTGCCAACTTGGTAGAAAGGAGGGGCTCGTTCATCCTCACCTGGGTCAGGAGGCCTCGTCCCACCACCTCTGCCGGTGACGCGCTATATCCCTCGGGCAGGACGGCAGCCGGCCAATCGACCACCTTCACGTCTGGTGTAGACAGCACCGTGCCGAGCGACATGTCCCTCGCCGCGACCACGACACTGACGGCCGACGTCGTTCGCTCCTGAGGCGTTGTCGCGGCCGGCTCGCGCAGGAAGCGGAAGGCCAGGTAAGCGGCCGCCGCAGCAGAGAGAAGTGCCAGCACGAGAATCACGCCAACACGGTTACGCATCATCGACCTCCCATCCCCTCATCCGTTGGGCCGCCAACATCGGGTTGGACGACCTCTATTCCGTCCGCATCGTAGAAACTGCGGAGAGCGTGATCGTTCCGTAATTGCTACCACAACCTACACACAGCAGATCCATCACCGGACCGAGCACGACGAACGTGTGTTCGTACTCAATCTGAACCCCGCCCGACTGTCCGGCGCCGCCACACAGCGCGCCGGCCACACCATCACAATACAGCGTCGTTGTGCGCTTGGTGAGATTCAAGCTGCTTCCCACCAGCAGGCTGTCGACTCGATCTCGAACTAGCGTCTCCTTGTTGCCAAAATTCCTGCTGACCACCGCGAGGCGTGCACCCTCTCGTGACACGTTCGTGATGACCTGACTCGTTCTCCAGGCGATCCCGAACTCGACGATGCCGAACACGATGGCCAGGAGAATGGGGAGCAGCAGCAGGAACTCCACCAGGCATTGCTTTCACGGTACTCTCCCGCCGCGGTCGGCTACCCACTCAACGCACGCTATCACATCTAGGTGGTCAAGAACCGTATCAGGGACCAGCCTGGATTCAGCGTATACACGAACCACGAAACGGTCGCGCCGGCCGCGATCGCGACCCCGTATGGCACCGCGACCGTTCCCGGTGTATCCAGCGTGACCGGTGCCTGAGACTCCTCTCCCTTCCATCCCGTAAACGTTTTCGGGCCTAAGGTGGCGAAGATCGTATGCAGATTCGCCGCGGTCTGCCTGAACGACCCGCGCCTCAGAATCGCGAAGATCGCCATGACTCCGCCGACGAGCGCCATCACGAGCAGGCAGAACCACAATCGGTCCTTTCCGAGCATCGCCCCGGCCGCCGCGATGAGCTTCACGTCTCCTCCGCCCAGTCCCCCCGCCAGAAACAGCGGGATCGCCAGCGCGAACGCGATCAAAGCACCCCACAGACCCTCGAGTGCGTAGCCCCATCCCACGACGGCGCGCAGCACGAGCGCGATCCCGAGGGCGCTCAGCGTGAGCGCGTTCGGAATCCGCTTCCAGCGTATATCCCAATACGATGAACCGACCATCGTGGCGACCAACAGGACGCCGATACCGACATCGATCATTCCGCGATCATTCCGCTCCTCCGCGGCAACAGATGCACCGACAGGCTGTCGGGGATGGCGCTCACCCCGACGCGCCTACGGCCCGGTTTCCGTACCGACCTGGCCTGACGCGTTGCTGAAACTGTCGCTGACGGCGCTTCCGAGTGCGGTGAGACTGGCGGTCACTGCCAAACTGATCAGCACCAACAGGAGAGCGTATTCTGTCAGATCCTCGCCGGAGCGATCCGACCAGAGGGTGCGCAGCACCGTTCCCATCACAACCTCCCATTCCCCTCGAGGTCCTCACAACCTCAAACCCAAGCTAACGGTGCGTGATCA
>JBDHLB010000052.1:0-19016 GCA_039586095.1 Gemmatimonadota bacterium | reverse complement strand
GCCTGGAGTCGGGACACGCCCACGAAGCCGGACGCGGCGGCCAGCTGTTTCAAGAAAACCCGGCGGTGCGTCAGGGCAGTCGTCATGCTGGGGGGACCGCCTTACGTCTGTCGGTACCGTTCGATCGCGGCGTTGATCAGGCCGTGGGCCGAGAAACGGTCACGCCAGCCGGACACCCGGACCTGGATGCCCTCCAGATCCTTGTAGATCGTGAAGAAGTGCTCCACCTCGCGCAGAAAGTGGGGTGGGACATCCTCCAACGCCCGATATTGATCGTGCAGCGGGTCGCGCAGGGGCACGGCGAGAACCTTCTCGTCGTGTCCGGCCTGATCTTCCATCTCGAACACGCCAAGCGGCCGGACTTCCACGAGACAGCCGGGGAAGGTCGGTTCGGTGACCATGACCAGCACATCCATCGGATCCCCGTCATCGGCGAGGGTTCGAGGGATGAAGCCGTAGTCGGCCGGATAGTAGACGGCGCTGTACAGGAGTCGGTCGAACCGCAACAAGCCGGTCTCCTTGTCCAGCTCGTACTTGTTGCGCGAGCCCTTCGGAATCTCGACCAGGACGTTCAGCTCTTCCGGCGGGTTGGTTCCCGACGGCAGATCGTGCAGCGGGTGGACCGGCATCTCTCCTCCTCGCCCGGGGGACCGGCCGCCCGGCCGACCCCTCGACCCTAGAACAGTCCGACGACCTCGCCCTCCGGCGTCAGCCGAATGCCCTCGGCCGCCGGAACCTTCGCCAGGCCCGGCATCGTCATGACATCTCCGGTACGGACCACGACGAAGCCGGCCCCTGCCGATGGCCGCGCGTCCTGCACCGTAATCCGGAATCCGCTCGGCCGGCCCAGAATCTTGGCGTCGTCGGTCAGCGAGTTCGGTGTCTTGGCGATACAGACCGGCAGTCCGCCCAGGTCGTTCACCTCGAGCATGTCGAGGTCCCGTCGGGCTTGCCGGCTGAAATCGACTCCGTCGGCTCCGTAGATGCGTGTCGCGATCTCCTCGATCTTTTCGGCCAGCGGGCGATCGAGGTCGTAGAGTGGCGCGAAGTCGGCCTTGCCCGAGTCGAGCGCGCCCATGACGGCCTCGGCCAGACGCTCGCAGCCCTCGCCCCCCCGCGCGTGTCCCTCGGAGCGCGCCACCGGGACGCCGAAGCCGCTGCACGCCTGCTCGACGGCCGCCAACTCGGCTTCCGTGTCCGCTTCGAACACGTTGAGCGCCACGATCGCCGGGACGCCGAACTGGGCCATGTTCTCCACGTGCTTCTCGAGATTGGTGAGCCCGACCTCGACGGCCGCCACGTTCTCCTCGCCCAGCGCGCCAAAAGAGACGCCCCCGTGCAGCTTCAGCGCCCGCACCGTGGCGACGATCACCGTCGCCTCGGGCTTCAGTCCTCCCACCCGGCACTTGATGTCGAAGAACTTCTCGGCCCCGAGGTCGGATCCGAATCCGGCCTCCGTGATGACCACGTCCGCCAGGGCGAGTCCGGCGCGGGTTGCCATGAGCGAGCTACAGCCGTGCGCGATGTTCGCAAACGGACCGCCGTGGACGAAGGCAGGAGAGTGCTCCAGCGTCTGCACCAGATTGGGTGCCAGCGCATCCCTGAGGAGGAGGTTCATCGCCCCGGGCGCGTTGAGCGAGGCGGCTCGTACGGGCTCCCCGTCTAACGTGTAGCCAACGATGATTCTGCCCAGCCGATCCTCGAGGTCGGTGTGGTCTGCGGCCAGACAGAAGATGGCCATGACCTCCGAGGCGGCCGTGATCATGAAGCCGTCCTCGCGCGGCACGCCGTTTATGCGTCCGCCGAGTCCCACCACCACGTTGCGGAGAGCACGATCGTTCATGTCCACGGCACGCCGCCACGTGATCTGACGCGGATCGAGACCAAGCGTGTTGCCGTGGTGCATGTGGTTGTCCAGCATGGCGGACAGCAGCGCGTGGGCCGATGTGATCGCGTGCAGGTCGCCCGTGAAGTGAAGGTTGATGTCCGCCATCGGGATGACCTGCGAATAGCCGCCGCCGGCCGCGCCGCCCTTGATGCCGAACACGGGGCCCAGGCTCGGCTCGCGGATGCACGCCACGGCGCGACGGCCCTGGCGTCGCAGCCCATCGGTCAGTCCTATCGTGACGGTCGTCTTGCCCTCACCCGCCCGGGTCGGCGTCATCCCCGTCACCAGCACGAGGCGTCCATCGCCCGGCCCACGCTCGAAGATCGCCTCCGGCCGCACCTTCGCCTTGTGACGGCCGTACAGCTCCAGTTCCTCGTCTGCCAGACCCAGTGCCTCACCGATGGCGGTGATCGGCTCGAGGGCTGCCGTCGACGCGATTTCGACGTCCGTACGCATGTCGCTGCCTCTATATCTTCGTGTTCGCCTTCTCGTTGCGGCCGCTGCACGCCAACGGCACGGAAGGAGACGGTGCGGCTTTGAAGGGCCACGCGCAACAGGTTTCAGACACCGCCGCCACGCCCGGCGTCCGGGGTGCCATCGCGGACTACCCCTGAGGCGCCATGCCCCCGCGCAGGAAGCGTCCGCCGATCGCGAACACCACGACCATGAGCACGGCCAGGACGACGCCCAGCGCGGAAGCCGCCCCGAAGTCGAAAGCACGGAGTTGTGCGAGGATCTCGATCGAGATCGGCCTCGAGCGCGGCGTGTAGAGCAGGATCGATGCGACGAACTCGCCGAGTGCGCTGACGAACGCGAGCATTCCCCCGGCCGCGAGGCCCGGAAGAACCAGAGGCAAGGCCACGCGACGCATCATCGTGAACCAACTCGCTCCCAACGACCGCGCGGCCTCCTCGAGCGCCGGATCGAACTGGCGGAAGGAGGCGATCGCCGCCTGGGCCACGAGCGGCGTGTTCCGGATGAAGTAGGCAAGTGGAAGCAGCCAGAAACTCCCCACGAGGATGAAGCGTGCGGTCGCCGGCCGATCCACGCTGAACGTGGTCGCGAGTCCTATGGCGATGACCGTGCCGGGCAGCGCCCACGGCAGCACGAGGAGCACGCCCAGCAGTCCGCGGCCGCGGAACCGTCTGCGAACGACCAGATACGCCGCGATGAAGCAGAACAAGAGGTTCGCGGCCGTCGCGACCGTGGCCATCTGCAACGAGTTGAGAACGGGGCGCAGGAGCTCGGGCTCGCTCACCAGCCCCGCGTAATTGCCCACCGAGTACGCCTGAGGAAGGATCGTCGTCGTCCAGCTTCCGGCCGGTACGAAGGAGACGAGAAGCAGGGTCAGGTGCGGGAGGAGAAGCACGAACACGGCCACGGCACCGCTCGCCCCGAGCACTGTCCTCGCCAGCCGAGACCGAACATGGTGACGGGCCGGCTGCACTCCCTTGCCCACGGCCGCGTATCGACGCTCTCCCTCGTACCGGCGCAACAGCCAGAGGAAGAGCAGGGAGGCGAGCGCGAGCAGCACGGTTTCCACCATCGCCATCGGCAGCGAGCCGCTCACCTTGCTCGCGTAGATCTGCGTCGTGAGAACACGGAAGCCGCCCCCGAAGATGTAGGGAGCGGAGAAGGAGGCCATCGAGGTCATGAACACGAGTACGGCCGCCGCAACGAGCGATGGAGTGAGCAGCGGGAGCGTCACGCGTCGCAGCGTTCGCCAGCGCCCGGCGCCCAGCGAGGCGGCGGCCTCCAGGACACCCTCGTCCAGACGTGTCAGCCCCGCCAGCGTAAAGAGGTAGAAGTACACGTACATCGTGTACGCGTGGACGAGCAGGATCGCGGGCGCTCCCGTCAGCCGCCACGGCGCCTGCTCCAGACCCAGGAGCTCCTGCACGCTGCGCGTCAGGATTCCGCTTTCACCCGCCAGAAAGAGAAATGCGATGACGCCCACCAGGGGTGGTAACAGGACGGGAAGCGCCGCCAGTGCGCCGAAGAATCGCCGCCCCGGGAACTCGTAGCGGAAGAACAGGAATGCCAGCGGCACCCCGATCGCGGCCGCGAGAACGACGCTGCCCGTGCTGATCCAAACGCTGGCCCACAGAGCCTCCAGTTCCGCACGCGTCGCGAAAAACGTCCGATAGTGAACGAGGCTCAGCCGTCCGCCTTCCCGAACGGACTCCACAAGCACGATCAGGTTCGGGTAGATGACGAGCCAGACGAGCAGCAGCACGACCGGGATGGCCAGCGCCCGTGTCAGCCCCCGGTCTCGCGACGCCCAGTCGGTCATGCCTCTTCCACCGGAAGGGCGTGAAGTCGCACGCCCGGCATGGGGCGGAGACCGACTTCTTCCTTTTCGTCTGCCCGTCCCGCGGGTGCGGCGACCTCGATCAGCGTCCCGCCCGCCAGCTCGACACGGTATGATGTGAAAGAGCCTAAATATCTCACATCGATCACTTTACCGGTCAGCTCAGTCTTTCGATCACGGACGCGGTGCAGCTCGAGCTCCTCGGGACGAACCACCACTTCGACGCGCTGCCCGGTCGCCTGGCCGGAGCCAGCCCGGACGCGCCAGGCCGCCCCGGAGTCGAGGCGAACGACAACCTCATCCTCGTGGCGGTCCAGCGTCCCGGTCAGCAGCGTGGCTTTTCCGACGAACCCGGCCACAAACCGGTCCGCGGGGCGCTCGTACAGCTCCCGCGGGGTGCCGACCTGACGGAGCCGTCCCTCCTGCAGCACCGCCACCCGATCCGACAGATCGAATGCCTCTTCCTGGTCGTGTGTCACGAACAGCGCGGTGATCCCGATCTCTTTGAGGAGCAGCCTCAGCTCGGTACGCGTGCGCTCTCTCAGCGTCGCGTCGAGGTTGGACAGGGGCTCGTCGAGCAGGAGAAGCGGCGGCTCGATCGCGAGCGCCCGGGCCAGGGCGATTCGCTGCTGCTGGCCGCCGGACAACTGCTGCACCCGTCGGTCACCGAATCGGTCGAGATGGACCAGGGTGAGTGCGCGGGCCACGCGCTCGTGAACCTCCTCACCTCGCATGCGCCGCGTGCGGAGACCGAACGCGACGTTTTCGAACACGGAGAGATGCGGGAACAGGGCGTAGTTCTGGAACACCATGCCGAAGCCACGACGTTGCGGAGATCGCTCCGTGATATCGACTCCGTCGAAGATCACGCGCCCCGTGTCGGGCACTTCGAACCCTGCCACGATGCGGAGAATGGTCGTCTTTCCACATCCGCTGGGCCCGAGCAGCGTGAAGAAATCACCCTCCTCGACGGTCAGGTCGAGTCGATCCACGGCCCGTACATCGCCGAATCGCTTGCCCACGCCTTCGAGTCTCAGCTCCAACGTCGTCTCGCGTCGTCCGGTGTCTGGAGGAGTTGCGGCGGACGTCAGAAACCGGCGTCTGCGCCACGGTTTCGGATCTCGCGATCCCAGTGACGTAGCCATTCGGGAGTACGCGCGCGGATGAACTCCCGATCGAGATCCAGTGGCCGGATGTCGGGCAACGCGTCACGCAGCCACCCCGGCAGCGATTCGACCGGAATGTCGGTCCGCGCCGGAATCCGAAAGAAACTGTCGGCGGCCATGATGAGGCTGGGCTCCGATCCGACCAGCTCGACGAACTCCCGAGCCAGCTCGGGGGCGGACGCGTCACGAACGACCGCGATCGCGTCTACCACGACGGGGGTGCCGTCCTCGGGCAGGACATGGTCGATCGGGAAATCCGTCGTGGCCCGCAGAATCTCGATGTCGGGCATGTTCCACAGGGTCACGAGTCCCTCGCGCCGCGCGAGCTTCTGGTACAGCAGGGTCGGGTTGAGAACGTATTCCTTCGTCTGCGCATCGAGACGCAGCAGCCAGTCGTACCCCGCCTCGGGCTCGCCCGTGCGCTTGTACTCGCGATACATCAGGGCGCCGAACACCGCCCGCATGGTGCCCGAGGCCAGGGGGTCGCGAATCACCACTTTCCCGCGCCAGGCCGGGGCGAGGACGTCATCCCAGCGGCGCGGAACCTCGTCCGAGGCCACCGCCTCCTCGTTGAAGGCGATCACCTCGGGGGTGAGATACGTGCCGATCCAGCGAGCTTGGGGATCGCGAGAGTCTTCTGGCACGGCATCGGACCACGAGGGGCGAAAGGTATCCAGGAGACCCTCCTCGGCCGCCCGGGCAAACATATCGCTGGGGGCGCCCCACCAGACATCGGCCTGCGGGTTTGCTCGCTCCGAGCGGATCCGGTCCAGTATCTCCTGCGAGCCCATGTCCACCCACTGGACATCCACGCCGGGATGGGCGGCTTCAAAGGCGCGTTCGAAATGCACCAGGAGGTCCCGTCCATGCGGCGAATAGATGACCAGGGACGGACCCCGTTCGGAACATGCCGCGAGGAGTGCGGCAGCGGCGATCCCCAGAATGCCGAATCCGAGCCTCGCGCCGACGGATCGGCGTTCCATCCGGCGGCTCACGGGCCGGCCCGCTCGACTTGCCGGACCCCCGTCAGATAGGCGCGCCAGGCGGCTGGGTCGAGCGACAGGATGTTTGCCAGCAGCCGAAACGCGCCCGGTACGCCGGCCGGAAGCTGTCGGAAGAACGACAGCGAGGTGTACACGTACAGGCCATCGCCCAGGGAGCCGACCAGAAGACTGCCCCGGCCTGGCTCTTCCTCGGGGTCACCGGTCTCCAGCAGAGGTACGTATTGCTCTGACCATTCGGACGGGATGTACAATCCGCGCTCCTGGACCCAACCGTCGAAGTCTTCCGGCATGATCCGATTCGGTGTCGAGAGGGCGGGGGAGCCGGGCTCCAGAAGCCGCACGGACGACCGTTCGTCGGTCACCCGGCCAGCCGGCTGCCGCAGCACGATCGGATAGGGCGCGAACTGGCCGTCCGAGAACTCGTACTTGTTGTACTGTACGATCAACACGCCGCCCCGGCCGACCCAGTCGAGCAGTTCCACGTTCGCCGCGGCCAGCTCGGGCAGGACCTCATAGCTGCGCACCCCGAGCACGAGCACGTCGAAACGATCGAAGTTCTGCCGGTTCAGTCCGCTGGGATCGAGGACTTCGACATCCACGCCGAGCTGCCGGATCGCCTCCGGAACGGCATCACCCGAACCCATGATGTAACCCAGCGGACGGCGGACCACCTCGACGGGAAATCGACGGATCTGCGTGATGGCAAACTCGAGAAACACGGCAGGTTCGATATGAGAGTAGTCGATCATGGACAGTCGACGGTCGAACGACTGGCCATCGGCGATCGTGGCCACCGCGCGCAACTCGACGGGATCGCTCGGCCCGCTGGGCCCGAAGGGCGTGGCGCCACCGCCTGATTCAGGCCGTATGGTGAACGCGAGGGTGATCTGGCTCCCGCTCACCGGCAAGGCGAAGGCCTGACGCTCGGGCAGCGATCCCCAGCCCGCCGGCACCTCCAGTCGGAGGCTCCCTTCGACGGCCTGCTCCGCCTCGGAGCGTACCGTAACGGAGAGCGTACGGGGGCTCGTGTCTCCGGCCGGCCACGCGACGACCTCCGGGGTGATGCGGACCGACAGGGCGGGGACGACCTGCACGGGACGCCAGAACTCTCCACTGGCCTTGTCGAGGCCGCGGTACCGAACCGGTCTCCATACGTCGAGCGGGATACGGACCGAATCGACCTTCAGCCACAACGAAGCCTGGACCCACACCGGAGCGGTCGCCGTGGGCCGGGCCCATGTGTCGGCTCGATCGGGCCAACGGTACAGGTCGCCGGTGCGAGGTGCGACAAGGTAATATGGCTGGCTCAAAGCGGCATCCGCTGGGATCCGGAAGTCGAACGACCAGGTGTGAAGCGAGGCCGGCGGAAGGCGCCGGGAGCCGTCACCCGCCGCGCGGCCGGAGCCAGGGTGCGGAACCAGCGCCACCCGCTCGACCTCGAGCTCGAAGGGACCTCCGTTCCACAGCCCGGCCTTCACGTCGACCGTCTGTCCCCGAACCACGAGGTCGTCGTCCGAGCGGGGCTCCAGTACGATGGACGCGCTCGCGAGCAGTGCCTCTTCCGCGTGGAGGATCCTGTCGTCGAGGGCGCGAAGGAGAGAATACGTCGGACTACCCACCCTCTCGGCGTTCGGCGTGCCGGGCTCCGACCGTGGGGAGCGAGCCGGGCCGGAAAGCGGCACGGTGGACTGGCCCGAGGCCACAGGAGCCGGCTCCGCCGGCACGCCCACGAGACGATCGCGAAGCTCGCGAAGGACGCGCAACGCCTCGGCCAACGGGGGAGCGGCCTCCCAGGGGCTGAGCGCGTTCAGGCTCGCACGCGTGCTGTCCAGCTGCGCACGGTAGCGAGCCAATCCCCGCAGGATGCCGTCGCGCAGCGGCCCGGCCAGAGCGGACCCGAGACCAGCCAGGGTCGTGTCGATGCCTGCGAACATGCTGGTGTCGGGGCCGGGCACGCGACTCTCAAGCAGCCTGAGATGGGCGAGTTGAGGGCCGGGTGCCTGGGCCGTCCCGAAGTCCTGAGATCGATGCTGGCTTCGGCTGGCCATGGCGACCTGGTGGTGGGATCGGCCGAGCAGAGGGTCGAGCTGTCCGGTTGCCAGCGTGAGGGTCGAGTTCTGCGGGTCCCGCCATGTGGTTCGATACAGTTTGAGCGGCTGCCAGGGTAAGGCGCCTCTGGACGCCAGCTCGGGAAAGCGCTCCGGATCGCCGGCGACGTCGAAGGCCTCCCGCGCGAGAAGGCCAGCGACCTGGTGCTGGCCGTGGCCGTCGCGAGGATCGCCGGCGAAGATCGATACGATGATCTGGGGTCGGAACGTTCGGACCACCCAGACCAC
Source organism: Gemmatimonadota bacterium (assembly GCA_039586095.1). Taxonomy (GTDB): domain Bacteria; phylum Gemmatimonadota; class Gemmatimonadetes; order Palauibacterales; family Palauibacteraceae; genus JBDHBD01. The sequence goes on along the minus strand of JBDHLB010000052.1, from coordinate 10,311 downwards.
GTCGCGCAGCAGAGAGTCGCGGGGCCAGTGGCCAAACGTTTCGCTCGCGCTCTTGGAATACCCGAAATCGTAGGCGCGCGTGAAATACTGATGGCCGCCGTCCAGGCTGCGGGCCGCGAGCAGTTCCCCCGTTCGGACCAGCCCGAGCCCCTCGCCAAGCTCCGGGCCGATCAGGTTCTGGCCTCCCTCGCCACGCGTGAGGGACAGGTACGCGGCCTGAGCTCCGAGACCTCGAGCGAGCGCCGCCAGCAGCGCCGTATCCTCGTCGTCCGGATGGGCGCCGATCAACAGCACTCGCTTCACGCCGTCGAGCTGTCGGAGCAACAGGCCGGTCTCGACCGAGCCCGTACTCGATCGGCGCGACGCGGACTTCTGCGCGGACGATGAACCCGTCTGCGCGGCACCCTCCGACGCGACGAGCCAACCGGCGAGCGACAAGAGAACCGCCGCGACCCGGCGACGGGTCGCGATGCGGTGCACGTATCTCGGTCTGCGGCACACGGCGGTTGTCAGTCTCAACCTCGATTCTTGCACCCTCTAAGGGCCGAATTACGAAGCTGCAATACTATGGTTGGAACCAGCCGAACGGTAGGAGAACAAACGGTGGGAGAGCTCAGACCTCGGAACGGTTTCTCCAGCGACGCAGTCCCACGTACAGCAGCATGACGGTTGCGATCGCGACCGCGACCCACGGAAGGCGTTCGAGGGCCACGACGATGCCCCAGCCCGATGCGGTGAAGACGATGGCACCCGGAACGATCCCTACCGCGGTCGTCCACACGAAGCGCCAGCGGGGAACGGATGTCAGACCGGAGGCCCAGTTGAGGGCCGTAAATGCGATCAGCGGCATGAAGCGAGCGAGCAGCATACCGGGCCAGCCGCCCCGGCGGACCCAGCCATCGGCTCGATCGATCGTGCTCGGCCGCAGCAGTCGCTCGACCGCCGGGCGGCCCAGGCGACGGGCCAGCTCGAAACTGATCTGGGCGCCCAGCATCGCCCCGCACCAGGTGACGAGCGAACCGGCCCAGGGTCCGAACAGCGCACCGTTGACCATCGCCGGGGCCTCGGCGGGGAAGGGGAGGATGGAGACGGCCGCCATGACGAGTGGCGCGATGACATAGGCCCACGGGCCGATCGCTTCGAGCCAGGCCCCGATGTGGTAGAAAAGCTGCTCCACGTTCCCCCTGTCGCCCTTCCGCGAGCTTGACCACACCCGGACCAGGCATGTCACAGCGGCCAGGCTCGCCCGACGATGCAACCCACTATAACGAGGTCCGAGGTGCTTGCGGGCCACCGCGTTCGGAAGCGGCCATGGTTGCGGCCGTTTGTTCATACGAGACCGCACTGATCCCGGGTGTCATGCCACGGTTCGCCAGCGGGGTGGGGAAGCCGTGAAACGCGTGTATTATTAGGAGCACGTGGCGGGTGTCCGAGGCGCGGAACGGGTGTCGCGGGAGGTGGAGGATACGGATGAACGACCCAACGGACTGGGAAGACGGCGAGCAGCCTGCCAAGGAGGAACGCGCGTCGGACGCCCTGAAGGTGTTCGTGCTCCACCTCACCGGGTCCCGCCGCGGCGCGTCCGAGCCGCTGTCCGCCGACACGATCCGGATCGGTACGGCGGCCGACGCGGACATCCACTTCCGGCCGAGCCGAGAACCAGCCGTGGCGGAGCATCACGCCACGCTGTCGCGCGAGGGCTCCACCTACCGTCTGGTGGCCGCCGAGGGGCGTCTCGTTCGGGTCAATGGCCGGGACGCCCAGCAGGAGCCCCTGGCGTCCGGCGATGTGGTCGAGCTCGGCGATGGAGGGCCACTGCTACGCCTTCGGTTCGAGGCACGGCCGGTGCGAGCCTACAAGACGGTCGGGCAGGCCCTCGGCGACTGCGTCGACTGTGCGCGACACGGCAGCTCGCATCTTCCCGGCAAGGTGTGGCTGTTTCTGAGGAGCATGCCCCGCGAGCTGTTCGCTCACACGTCTCCGGTGACGCGTACGGTCGTCTCCGTGGTGTTGCTCGGAACCTTGCTCGGGATGGTCGCGCTTGCCCTGTTCAGCTGGCGGCTCGAGCGGAGGTTGGATGCGGAGGCCGCCCGGCTGGGAGAGATCTCGGCTCTGATCGAAGGCAGCGAATCGCCGCTCCTCAGCCCGGCGGAGCTGCGCCGGATCCGCGACCAGCTGGAAGTGCGCATTACGGATGCGGAGGCCAGAGTGGGGGCGCTCGAGGAGCAGGGCGTCGCCGCCCGACGGGTCATCGCGGCCGCGTCTCCGGCGATCATCTTTCTTCAGGGCGCCTACGGCTTCCTGGATCCCGACCAGAACCGGCCTCTCCGCGAGGTGCTGGGCCCCGATGGCCGGCCGCTGCGCGGGCCGTTTGGACCCGCGGTTAGCCCGGCCGGTGAAGGGCCGATCGTGCTGGCCTTCTTCACCGGGACCGGCTTTATCGCCACGGAGGACGGCCTGATTCTCACGAATCGGCACGTGGCGCTGCCGTGGGACTTCGACGAGCGAGCGAAGCAGCTGGCGGGAACCGGGCTCCAGCCTTTCATGCACCGGCTCGTTGGGTATCTGCCCGGTCACCCGGAGCCGTTCGATGTCGAGCTGGTCCTGGCCAGCGAGACGGTCGACCTCGCTGTAGTGCGCTCCGCCACCGGGATGCCTCTTCAGGTCAAGCCGCTGACGCTCCGCGAGGAGCCGGCTCAGGCGGGGGACGAGGTGCTGGTTTTGGGCTACCCGACGGGAATCCGTGCCCTGCTCGCCCGTAGCAACCCGGAGTTCGTCGATGAGCTGTCCGGTGAGTCCGGGGTCGATTTCTGGACGGTCGCGCGACGGCTTTCCGAGGCGGGATTGATCGAGCCGCTGGCCACGCAGGGGATCGTGGGTCAGGTGACGGAGACGCGGATCGTGTACGACGCCGAGACGAGCAGTGGAGGAAGCGGAGGGCCCGTCCTGGGCTACGATGAGGGGGTGGTCGCGGTCAATACGGCGATCCTGACCGAATTCGGCGGCTCGAATCTCGGTGTGCCGGCCGGCGAAGCCCGCGAGCTCCTCGCCCGGGTCCAGCTGGACCGTCAGCCTGCCGCGGTCGACTCCATGGCCCCGGCCGCGGAATCCGAGCCGCAGTTGTAGATTCATGCGGCACGGGATTCGATCCGGCACGTGGAGACCCGTGGAAGCGTGCCCACGCGGATCGCCCTGCTGACGAGTCGGACTTTGACCCACGTACTCGATGGGCCGGCGTGGGAGCGTCAGCCAACCGGGTCCAGGAAGGAAAAAACGATGCGCACTGGAGAACGCTCGGCGGACACGACACGCTGGACTCTGTCGGACGGGACCGGTCGGGGTCGCAGGATTCGCTTCCTCACCCTTGCATGGCTTCTGACGGCGGTGGCGCTTCCGAGCAACGGCCGCGCGCAAGAGGTGTCGCCGGACGATCCGACCGCGCCGGTCTATCGGGTGCCTTCGCCGGAGCTCGAGGCGCTGGTCGACGCGCCGCTGACGCCGGCAACCAGCGTGGGGCCCGCCGGACAGACCATGGTGCTGATGGAAGTACCGGGGCTGCTGACGATCGACGATCTGTCGCAGCCCGAGCTGCGGCTGGCCGGGTTGCGGCTCAACCCGCGCACCAACGGCCCGAGCCGGGCCCGCTACTTCACCTCGCTCACGCTGAGCCGGCTGGCGGACGGCCGGCAAACACCCGTAACGGGCCTGCCGGAGGAGCCGCGGATCGGCAGCGTTCGCTGGTCGCCGGACGGCGCCAGGCTCGCGTTCACTCTCACTCGCGAGAACGGCATCGAGCTGTGGGTCGCCGATGTGGCGACGGGTGAGGCACGAGCGCTGACCGACGCGCGTCTCGTGGTCCTCCCCCAGAGCGCGGCCTTCGAGTGGCTGCCAGACGGCCGCACACTCGTGGCCCGGCTCGTGCCGTCGGAGCGCGGCACACCGCCACCGGCGGTTGACGTGCCGTCCGGCCCCGTGATCCAGGAGAATGTCGGACGCGTCGCTCCGGCCCGCACCTATCAGGACCTTCTCACGGACCCGCACGATGAGGCTCTGTTCGAGCACTACCTCACGGCCCAGGTGGCCCTGATCGAACTGGACGGAGCGATTCGCGAGGTGGGGCCCACCGGCCTCATCGCCGGGGCAGAGCCGTCGCCCGACGGTCGATTCCTGCTCGTCTCGACGATCCACCGCCCGTTCTCGTACCTGGTTCCGGCCAATCGCTTCCCGATCCGTACCGAGGTGTGGGATCTGGAAGGCCGTGTGGTCGCCGAGATCGCCGACCTGCCGCTGGCCGAGGAGGTGCCTGTCGGCTTCGGCGCCGTTCGAACGGGCCGCCGCTCGATCTCGTGGCGCGCCGATGCTCCGTCCACGCTGTACTGGGTCGAGGCGCTGGACGGAGGCGACCCGTGGAAGGAGGCGGAAGTTCGCGATCAGGTCTTCACCCTCGGGGAGCCGTTCGATGGCGATCCCGCGCCGCTCGCCTCTCTCGGGCTTCGTTACTCGGGTGTCCAGTGGGGACACGACGATCTGGCGCTCGTGACCAGCCTGTGGTTCCGAACCCGAATGATGAGGGCCTGGGTCGTACAGCCGGGCACACCGGGCGCGGAGCCGCGTCTGCTGTTCGAGCGCTCCCTGGAGGATCGTTACAACGATCCAGGCCGGCCGCTGATGCGATCGACCGCCGCGGGCACCTCCGTTCTGCTGACGGCAGAGGAGGGAAACACGCTGTTCCTGGTCGGACAGGGCGCCTCTCCGGAGGGGAACCGACCCTTCCTCGACCGCTTCGACGTGGCGAGCGGTGAGACGGAGCGTTTGTGGCGTTCGGAGGCCCCCTACTACGAGTCACCCGTCGAGCTGCTCGACATGGATCAGGGTGTCGTCCTCACGAGACGGGAGGCGGTCGATGAGCCCCCGAACTACTTCGTGCGCAACTTGGCCACGGGGGGTGTACGGCAACTCACGGACTTCCCCCATCCCACGCCCGATCTCGCGGGCGTCGAGAAGGAGCTGATCCAGTACGAGCGCGAAGACGGCGTGCAGCTGTCTGCGACACTGTATCTGCCACCCGGCTACGAGCCCGAAGACGGGCCTATCCCGACTCTGATGTGGGCCTACCCCCGCGAGTTCAAGAACGCGGATCTGGCCGGGCAGCTCACGGATTCCCCGTATCGCTTCGTTCGAGTCAGCTACTGGGGTGCGCTGCCCATGCTCACCCAGGGGTGGGCGGTGTTGGACAACCCGACGCTTCCCATCATCGGGGAGGGCGACGAAGAGCCGAACGACACGTATGTGGAGCAACTGGTGGCCGGTGCTCGGGCGGCGGTGAATCTGGTGGTCGATCGGGGCGTCGCGGATCCGGACCGGATCGCGATCGGTGGTCACTCGTACGGCGCCTTCATGAGCGCCAACCTGCTGGCGCATTCGGACCTCTTCCGGGCGGGTATCGCGCGAAGTGGAGCCTACAATCGGACGCTCACACCGTTCGGCTTCCAGCTCGAGGAGCGAACGTTCTGGGAGGCGCCTGAAATCTACTTCAGCATGTCGCCGTTCATGCACGCGGACGAGGTGGACGAGCCGCTGCTGATGATCCACGGCGACGCCGACAACAACTCGGGCACGTTCCCGCTGCAGAGCCGCCGCTTCTATCACGCGCTCAAGGGTCACGGCGCGACGGTCCGCCTGGTGATGCTCCCGCACGAGAGCCACGGCTACCGGGCGCGGGAGTCGATCCTTCACATGCTGTGGGAGGAGAACGAGTGGCTGAAGCGCCACGTAGAGGATGCTGCGCCTCGCCCGGCTGCCACGGTGTCTGAGGCGGGCCAGTGAATGGATTCGCGCAGTCACGCTGACGGGAACGCGTGATCCGACGCATGGCCGGCTGGCCCGTGCGATGTGCGCTGGCCGGCACACTGCTCTCGATGCTCGCTGGCTCGCTGCACGCGCAGGCGCGCCGCGATCCGGCCGTCCAGCCCGTGATCGAGATCGAGGCGGGGGACCTTCTGGTCGGTGCGGGTCTGGGATACGAAGCGAATCGGAGCTTTCCGCTGTCTGGCCTGTCCGGCGACCTGTGGTCGCTCGGGAGGCTCACGTTCGTCTACGGGCTCGCAAGAGCGGTGGCGATCGAGGTTCGTGGTGATCTCCAGCATGTGCTCACGATCGAGGGCCGCGGCGAGTCGGCGATCGAGCTGAGTCCTGCGACCGACGGCGCGAGCACGAGCGATTTCGGCGACTTTCGGGTGGGTGTCCTCCTGATGCCTTTCGGAGGGTCGGAAGGGTTATCGGGAGGAGCCCACGTACAGGTCACGCTTCCCAATTCGGATGAGAAGAAAGGCATCGGCACAAACACGACCGATGTCCGACTGTCGCTGCTGGGGAGTTACGGAAGTGGCCCGCTTCGCGTGACGGCGGACGTGGGCGTGGCCATCCTGGAGGCTCCCCTCCAGACGTTCGAGCAAAACGACGTGCTGGCGTACAGCGGAGAGCTGCTCTATCGAACAGGCCACGTCCGGTTGGCCCTCGGCGTGGACGGTCGGGCGAGCACGCGAGGTCGCGTACCGATCGGCACGGAGGATCTCGGCGAGGTTCGGACGGGGTTCGATGTGCGGTTCGGAGCCTGGCTGCTGGACGCGGAGGTGGCCGCCGGGTATGCAGGCTCTTCCTCCGATTGGGCGTTTCGCGCCGGCGCCGCCTACGCCCTGCGATGACCCCACCTCCGGTACGCGCCGTCCTGTGGGACTTCGACAACACGCTGGTCGACACGCGTGCGAAGAACCGTGCCGTTACCCGTCGCATCATGTCGACCGTCACGGGACGGGATCCGGATGAGATCCCCGCGCTGCGTTCCGTCGACGCGTATCACGCGGCGCTCCACCGTACCCAGAACTGGCGCGCATTGTATCGAGACGAACTGGGTCTGAGCCCGGAGCAGATCGAGGCTTCGCTGGGGCTGTGGACGGAGTATCAGCTCGCCGATTCGACGCCCACGCCGTTCTTCAATGGGATCGTCGGGGTGGTTCGCGCGCTCGACCACCTCCCGCAGGCCATCGTCTCGCTCAACACGCGCGACAACATCCTCGCCACGCTGGAGCAGGCATCGCTGGCCGACGCCTTCGCGCTCGTCGTCGGCTGCGAGGAAGTATGGCGGGACCGCCAGAAGCCCGCTCCGGATGGTGTGCTGTATTGCATCGAGCGCTTGACGGACGAGAACACCGGCAGCGTGCTGTTCGTAGGGGACCACCCGATCGACGCGGAGTGCGCCGCCAGCGCCACGAGTCAATTGGCTGGCCAGGGATCTGCCATGCAGGTGGCGGCTGTGGCTGCGACGTACGGCAGCGCCGGCGACGGCCTTGTCTGGCCTATTGAACCCACGTTTCGGCTGAGTCGGCCCGACGAGTTGCTCGGGATCGTGGGGACCGTCACCCGGGGTGACGCCGGCTAGCGACTCCGATCGGGCAGGCGCCAGCGAGGCCGAGCCTCTCGCTCGACCTCTTCCGTGTGGCTCGACTGTAGGCCGAAACCTACTGCCGCGTGAGCGTAAAGTCGGCAGCTATCGGTGCCCCCTCACACTCGTCCATGATCTCGACCTCTCCGGTCACGCTGCCGCCGCCCTCTGCGATCTCGCCCGTGCCGGAGGCCACGCCCGTGCAGCCGTTCTCCACGATGGCATACGGCACCGTCATCGTGAGCAGGGAACCCTCGATGAGGCCCTCCACGTCGCCGTCGATCGTGAACGGATCCCGCAGCGCCATCGTGCCGGATAGCTCTCCGCCCCTAGCCGTGCCCACGGTGAGCGTGCCGGTGAAGGCCATGCCGTCAGCCTGGGTGACGAACTCCGCGGCGTACTCGCCGTTGAGATTGAACGCGTACCCTTCGTCCCCCGGGACGGGAGTTCCGGCGCACGCCGTGCTCAGTGTTGCCGCCAGCGCGAGCCCGATCCACTGTCGTCGCATCTGTCCGCTCCTTTGCAGGTTCCGCCCGACCGTGAGCGGCTTTCGGTCCTGTACGTCGCGGTCCGAGCCGGTGCTTCGCCCGACGCCGGCGCTCCAGAACCACGTTTAGAGGGCAGCAAGGTACGTCCGACCGCGTGGTGGTCAAAGGGATCGTCTTCGTCCATATTCGGGGCTCACAGCGCGGGTTGGCCGTATGCCGACCGGCCGTGGAGTTCGAGTCATTGAGGGAGCAGCGCATGCGAACGATCGCCGTACTCCTGCTCGTGTTCGTCGCGAGTGCGGTCCCGGTGCCGGAAGACACGCTGGTCGAGAACGAGGTCGAGATCACGGAGTGGACCGTCCCGTGGGCCGACAGTCGCCCCAGGGATCCCTATGTGGCAGGCGACGGCCGGGTGTGGTTCGTGGGTCAGCGCTCCGACTACGCCGCGAACCTCGATCCGGTCACCGGCGCATTCGAACGCTACGATCTCGACGCCGGTGCGGGCCCGCACAACCTGATCGTGGATGCGGCCGGAACCGTGTGGTACGCGGGCAATCGAGCCGCGCACATCGGTCGTCTCGATCCTGACACGGGTGAGATCACCAGGTATCCCATGCCGGATCCGGCCGCCCGGGATCCACACACGCTGGTGTTCGACGGCCGAGGATCCATCTGGTTCACGGTGCAGGGCGGGAACTTCATCGGCCGCTTCGAACCCGGGTCGGGGACCGTCGAGCTCGTCGCGGTGCCCACTCCGGGTGCGCGACCGTATGGAATAGTGACCGACGCGACGGGTCGACCCTGGATCGTGGAGTTCGGAGCCAACAAGCTTGCGACCGTGGATCCCGCTTCGCTCGAGCTCACGGAAATCGTGCTCCCACGCGAGGGCGCGCGACCTCGCCGCATCGGCCTTACCTCTGATGGGGCCGTGTGGTACGTGGATTACGCCGAGGGTTACCTGGGTCGTTTCGATCCGGCCACCGGCCAATTCGAGGAATGGCCCGCACCGGCCGGCGGAGAATCACGGCCGTACGCCATGGCCGTTGACGGTCGCGACCGAATCTGGTTCGTGGAAACCGGCCCGAGTCCCAACCGCTTCGTCGGTTTTGATCCAGGCACCCAGGAGTTCTTCAGTGTAACGGATATCGGGAGCGGTGGCGGTTCCGTCCGTCACATGGTGTATCGGGACGAGGGCAACGAGATCTGGTTTGGCACAGACACGAACACGATCGGGCGGGCACGGCTTCCGTAGATTCGCTGCGGGGGTGGCGGTGGTCGCCGCAGTCAGCACCGCGGTCGTCGTCGCGGCCGTCGCGGCCGTTCCTGTCGCCGCAGATTTGAGCACCGCGGACCGACCGGGCGACCGACTCCACGTGGATGGACCGCCACTCGCGCATTCCGGCGGTTTCGGCGAGCCGACCTGCCGGGCGTGTCACTTCGATCGACCACTGAACGAGGCTGGTGGCTCGCTGGTGCTCGGGGGACTCCCGCAGCGGTGGGCCGCCGGCGAGCCAGTTTCTCTCGAGGTCGTCCTGAGTCGGCCGGAGCTGGCCCGGGCCGGTTTCCAGCTGAGTGCCCGCTTCTCCGACGGCGAGCGCGCGGGTCGGCAGGCTGGCCGCTTCCGATCCGACGACATGCGGGTTTCCGTTCGAGAGGATACGCGGACCGGAGTCCTCTACGCCCAGCACACCAGGGACGGCGCAGCAGTATTCGTCCCGGGTGTGGCCCTTCCGGGTCAGGCTCGCTGGCGTGTCACCTGGGTGGCTCCGGATGTGGAAGCGTCGGTTACATTCCACGCGGCAGGGAACGCCTCGAACGACGATGATTCGGAGTTTGGCGACTCCATCTACACCACTCGTCGGACGATCGAGGCGATCCCTCCTGGCGCCGGAAGCCGATGCAGTGGCGAGATGAAGCAGGTGGCCAGATAAGAGAGAGTACTAGGAAAGCGAGGAGTAGATGCTGAGCAAGTCGGTGGAGAAAGCTTTGAATGATCAGATCGCGCACGAGTTTCACGCGGCATATCTGTATCTGTCGATGATGGCGTACTTCGAGAGCGAGAGTCTGGGCGGGTTTGGCCACTGGATGCGAATGCAGGCCCAGGAGGAAGTCGAGCATGCGATGCGGCTGCTGGACTTCGTTCTCGATCGTGGTGGAAAGGTCGAGCTCAAGGCGTTGGACAAGCCGACGTCCGACTTCGACTCACCGCTCGCGGTCATGGAAGCGGCGCTCTCGCACGAACAGAAAGTCACAGGGATGATCAACCGCCTGTACGAGCTGGCCACGGACGAGCAGGACTACCCGACTCAGGTGCTCCTCCAGTGGTTCATCACCGAGCAGGTGGAAGAGGAGAAGAGCGCCGGCGGCATCGTGGACCAGCTG
>JBDHLB010000122.1:0-5054 GCA_039586095.1 Gemmatimonadota bacterium | reverse complement strand
CCGGCCAGTACCTCGGGCGGCGTGGTCCCCGTGTAGGGCGGCTCGCCGGTGAGCATGGCATAGAGCACACAGCCCAGGGCGTAGATGTCGATCCGACCGTCCAACTCCCATTCGCCCGTCACCTGTTCCGGGCTCATGTAGAACGGGGTGCCGATGATCTGGCCCGTCGCGGTCAGCTTGGCGCCACCCGCCTCCCCCACGGCTCTGGCGACGCCGAAGTCGGTGACGCGGGCGTGCCCCCCGCTCACCTTGGCGATCCGGAGCGCCTCGTCCACCGGGAGGGGGCCTTCCCGCTCCAGCCGCTCCTGGAGGTCCTCGCCCTCGAGATACGGCAGCACGACGTAGAGCAGGCCGTTCGCCTTGCCCGAATCGATCATGCCGAGGATGTGGGGGTGCTCCAGGTTGGCGGTGACGCGGATCTCCTGCTGGAAGCGATCGCCGGCGATCGTGGCGGCCAGCTCGGGACGCATCACCTTGATCGCGACAGGCCGGTCGTGTTTCAGGTCACGGGCCTTATAGACCGTGGCCATGCCGCCTCGACCGATCTCGCCCTCAAGCGCATAGCGGCTGGCGAGTGCCTTCGTCAGTCGTTTCTCGTCGTCCACGGCGTCGGTTCCGGTGAAAGGAGACTGCCCGTCTTTGCCCGGTCACGTCTCGAGCGAAACGATGTGATCTGAGAATGGTGGGGGCAAGGAGTCACCGGGGCTTGCGGTTCGGTTGCCGGCTCCTCCGTTTCCCCTCCAGCGTGCACGATTGTTATCGTCCATCATTGAATGCCACATAGTTACAGGCCCAGGGTCGCGTATGGAAGCAAAGGACGTAGTGAGCAGAAAGACCGAGTCCGAAGAGAGGGATGCGACGTCCCGATCCATGGGCGGTCGACTGAGATCTCGGATCCCCGAGCTCACGGTGGAGGCATTCTCCGTAATGCTGGCAGTCTTGATCGCTCTGGGCGTCGACGAATGGCGGGAGAATCGGGCGAATCAGGAGCTCGCCGCAACGGCACAAGCCAATATCCTCGAGGAGATTGAGGGGAACCGCGACGAATTGGCAGGTGTTGGTGACTTGAACACCGCACTGCTCGAGCGGATCGCCGGCTACATAGAGGGCGCTGAGTCGACAGCAGCAGATTCCCTCAGCGTCGAATTCGAGTTCGCGCTCCTCTCGACGGCAGCCTGGCAAACCGCCCAGGTGACGCGTGCGGCCCACTTTCTGGACTTCGACTGGATGTCACGCGTGGCACGTCTGTACAACCTGCAGGAGCTGTACGATCGCTCGCAGACCGCGGTCGTCGAGCATATGAGCCTAGGGGAGGTGCCGGACGAGGAACTTCCACAGTTCCTCCGGACCCTTCAAGCACGAGTGGCGCTGGTCACGACGTTGCACAATGGCCTGGCTCAGGAGTATGCCGACCTTCTGGCCGGCATCGATCGCGGCGGTACCGGCCTCGATCGCCCCCGCGCCGACGGAGAGTGACTTGATGATCCAGTGGAGCGACGTCGTAAGATTCGCGAGTCGGGGAAACCCGGTACCCGACCGTCGCGTCGAGCGCCCCGACGAAGAGTGGAAGGAACGCCTGACGCCCGAGCAGTTTCAGGTCACCCGCCGCCGCGGTACCGAGCGTGCGTTCAGCTCCGAGATGTGCAGCCTGTTCGAGCCCGGTCTGTATGTGTGTCTGTGCTGCGAGACGCCGCTGTTCGATTCGGGGGAGAAGTACGAGTCGGGCACGGGGTGGCCCTCGTTCACGCAGCCCGTCGCGTCCAATGTGGTGGCCTACCATCTCGACGACTCACTCGGCATGCAGCGCATCGAGACCAGCTGCTCTACGTGTGACGCCCACCTCGGTCACGTGTTTCCGGACGGGCCCGGCCCGAGTGGCCTCCGCTACTGCATCAACGCGGTGGCGCTCGCCAAAGTCGAGCTCGCGAGCCAGGAAGGGACGAACGATTGAGCAATCTTTTCCCTGCAGCCTGCGTCGTGCCTCCACCCGGGCCATAGGTGCACCATTTCGGTGTACCATTGCTGTCCACTGAAACCTCCGAACTACTTTCCGTTGCCCTTGCGGTTTCGCAGGCGGAACTGTTTTTTTGCGGTTACACATCTTGTTTCTCGGGACATCATCGGCTGCGCACTCGGGCCAAAAGAGGTGGGGAGGTGGGGTGGGGTTGAACCACTTGTACCGCGTCTTCGCGGATCGGTGGGACCGCGGCCAGGACCTGGTCGAGTACGCGCTTCTCATCGTGTTGATCGCTCTAGCCGCCACAGCAGGGGTGATGCAGCTGGGTGACTCGGCCAGCCAATCCTACGCCGACGCGGCGTCCTGTGTGGGCGATCCGAAGCAGGCAGGCTCGCGGGGCGCGGGCGGGGGTCAGGGACTCCCGGGCAACGCGAGGGGCCAGGGGAAAGACAATCGCTGCCCGAAGTCCTGAGGCGCGCTGACCAGCCGTACGATATGCCGTGCTCCGGAGGGGCGGGAGGAAGGGCGAGGTAGAACAAGAAACGGGTCCCGCGCTCGGGACCCGTTTCCATTGTCAGTAACCCCTAAAGCCTGACGGCTTCCACGCTACGGCGCTGAGTTGACAATATCCCACATCACGTCCTGGTGCCCGTTGCACACGTCTGTGAAAGCGGCGGCCAACGCGCCGTGTTCCGAACCAATCTCCGACAGGATCTGGCTACGAGCCTCTAGCAGCGTGGCGTGGTCCGCGCCATCCATGGTCAGAAGCCGCCGGTACTTGCCGCCCACGTAGTGCGACAGCCAGCCCCACCCGTTCAACCGGCCCTCTTCGACCTGCTTGTCATAGATCGGGGCGAACACCTCTTCGACGATCAGGTCGGCGACCGCCTCCCGACCCTCGTCACACACCATGTACACCGACAGCGCGGCGCTCGCGCGATCCTGTGCGACTCCGGCGCCAGCCTCCGATCCCGGACCCGTGGTCCAGATGTAGTCTTCGTGCCGCGGGCAGGCCGCACCGAACTCGGCGACGGCGTCAGGATTCTCGGTGCCGAACTGCGAGATCATGCCCTCGAGGGCCTCGTTCAGCGCGTTCAGGTCAGCACCGACGTGATACAGGAGCATGGACCAGGGGTTGCCCGTGTTGTGGGCCAGGGTGCCCCACGCCGAGATCGTACCGGCCTCGATCTGGGCCTGGACCAGCGGACCCCACAGGTCACGAATGACCTCGAACGCCCGGCCCTGTCCGGGACCACACTCGTAGTAGCTCGCGTAGACGTACGCGACCTCGTCGTCCTGCGCCGCGGCGTTGTCCGCGGCCAGCGGGATCAGGAGCACAGCGGCGAACGCTGCAAGGATGGTCGGAACGCGCATGGAGCAATCTCCTCATCAGAAATGAACGGACCGAGCCGCTCGACGGCTCGCAGCTCGCGCCGGTGGCTGAGACCCGGCGAAGCGGTGACAATTAGCCGCCCAACTTACGGGACAAGACGCTCAAAGGCGAACGAACCTTGCCGATCGTGACTCCGCCCCCTCCGTTAAGGAGATGCCGCACGAAGGTGTCATCAAGTTCGAGCTGGAACACGAAGCCGTGCCATTAGAGGCCCGTAGCTTCGGAGAGCTGGCCTGTAAGCTCATCGCGTGGCGGGAGATCATGGCTCTGACCGGCCTGGTCGGGCAGGATCCCACTCGATATGGCGGGGCCGGGTATGGCAATGTCAGTTCGCGCTCAGGCCCAGCGAACGCCCCCCTGGGTCGACGGTCCTTTCTCATCACGGGGACACAAACGGCCGGCCAGCGTACGCTCACGCTGCAGGACTTCAGCTTCGTCGAGCGGTATGACTACGGCCGAAACCGTGTCAGGAGCCGGGGGCGCGTGCGTCCCTCTTCGGAGTCGATGACCCACGGGGCCGTGTACGACTTGGCTCCCCATATTCGCTGCGTGCTGCACGCCCACTGTCCCGTGCTGTGGGGTCAGGCCGGTCGGCTCCGCCTCCCGACGACCGACACTCGCGTGGCCTATGGCACCACCGACATGGCACTCGAGGTAAGACGGCTGTACCGCGACACCGTCCTGCCCGAGCGACGAATCTTCTCCATGGGCGGGCATCAAGATGGAATCGTGGTGTTTGGGCGCACGATCGAGGAGGCGGGCGGCGTGCTGCTGAGCTGGCTGGCCCGGGCATACGAGTCGGTGTGTGCGTCCGGCGAATCCAGCGTATGCGGGCTCTAGCGGCTGCTGTGCCAAACCAACGGAGGCCGCGGCCGTGACCAAGCACCGATTCTTGCCTCTGACCGACTACCGGGAACACCCTCCCGAAGAGATGGTCAAACGAGCCCGTGCCTTCTACGCCGAAATGAAACGGCGTCGATCCGTGCGCCACTTCGCGCCTCGTCCGATCCCACGAGAGGTCGTCGAGTTCGCCGTCCGAGCAGCGGGAACGGCGCCATGCGGGGCCAACATGCAACCGTGGCACTTCGTGGTCGTGAGCGACCCGGAGCGAAAGCGACGGATCCGCGAGGCGGCCGAACAGGAAGAACGGGAGTTCTACGAGCGACGAGCCACCCCTGAGTGGCTGAAGGCACTGGAGCCGCTCGGCACCGATTCCGAGAAACCGTTCCTGGAGGAGGCGCCGTATCTGATCGCGATTTTCGCGGAGCGCTACGGTCAGCTGCCCGACGGGACGAAGGTGAAGCACTATTACGTGGCGGAGTCGGTGGGGATCGCCACGGGGATGCTGATCACCGCCCTGCATCATGCAGGGCTCGCGACCCTCACCCATACGCCGAGCCCGATGGGTTTCCTGAACGAGATACTCGATCGGCCAGCGAACGAGCGACCGTTTCTGCTGCTCGTCGTGGGATATCCCGCCGAAGATGCTGAGGTGCCGGACATAAGAAAGAAGGCGCTACCGCAAATCGCTTCGTTTCGCTAGCCTTAGTGACGGGAACCGGTGGCACCCATGGGAGTCGATTGGAGTGACTTTCGGGAGACTTTTCCCGTCCAGGAGTGGGGACGACCGGCGGCAAGTCGGGCAGCCTCCCACTGCGACGGCAGTGGGCATCACAAGGGAGAACTGACAATGTTCAAACGATT
>JBDHLB010000121.1:0-4812 GCA_039586095.1 Gemmatimonadota bacterium | reverse complement strand
GTCGTCCCCGTGTCGTTCATCTGCGCTTCCGAAGCCTGCCTGGTTCCATCAACAAGCAATCAATCGCGGGGGGCGAAAAAAGGCGCCCGTCGGCCGACACCTGCGACCGCGGTCGCCTTACCCAGCCTCCCGAGCCAGCTCACCATCACGCCGGCACGCTGCCACCGTGGTTGCGGTACGGCGGGCCGCGACGCCAGCGTTGCCGCAACACAGCCGGCTCTTTACGATCGGGGCGTGCCGCGCCGCGATACGTTTCCCTTCAACGGGCTCGCGATCCCCGTGGAAACTTGGGGGACCGAAGGTCGGGCGCTAGTCTTTCTGCCCGGCCTCGGCGTGCATCCATCGTACTACGCAGCCGGTCTCACGGTCCTCGGAGAGCTCCACACGGTCGTCCTGCCCGACCTCTCGTTCCGCTCGCACACCAGGCTGCGCTGGGGGGTGGACGAGTACACGCGGTTCGTCGAGGCGCTCTGTGCCGAGCGCGCGCCCGAGGCCGTGCGGGTCGGGCACTCGTTCGGCGGCATGCTCGCGCTGCTGAGCGGCGCGCCCGCGATCGCCTGTTCGCCCAGCGTGCCCGTCGATATCCGCTGGCCGGCCGCCGTCTACCGGGCCGTGCTTCTGCAGCTCGAGGAATACGGGGGACGGGAGGGTTGGCCCGGTGTCCGGTTCGCGGCTCGGATCATGGGGGATTACGTGCGCACCGCTGCCCGCCGGCCCCGCCAGCTGTTCCCGGTCGTGAACCAGTTTCATCGGGGCATCACGGATCGGCTCGAGCCGGTGACACGCCGGGCGCACGTGATCCTGTCGCGTGGCGACCGCCTGTACAGGGCTACGGAGTACACGCGCTACCTGAAGCTACTGCCGCGCGGGTACTCGCTTACGACCGTGGACGCCAGTCACGACTGGCCCGTCACTCGGCCGCGGCTGTTCGCGCGGTTGATCATGGACGCGCTGGAGACGGTGGAAGCAAACGAGCGCCAGGGGGAGCGGTCTGAGCCTACTGTCGGACCGTAAAGGAGACCGTCAGGCGGCGGAAGCTCTCCTCCAGACCGGTCTCGGCGAGGTCCCCCCGGCGCCCGAACTCCAGCGCCACGTCCGCGGCGGCCAGTCCGGCGCGAAACTCGAGGCCCAGTCCGCCACCGAACGCGGTTTCGGTTGCCTGAGCGGCACCCTCGGGAGCGAATGGCAGCTCGGCCGCTCGTCCCCCGAATCGAAGCGGGACATCGAGCCCGAGAAGCCGCAGGCCGCGGTATTCGATTCCCGCTCCGCCCCACCTCGCGTCGTACGCCGTCACGTCCGCCAGGACTCCGTCGACCCTGGACCATCCCGCCCAGCCGCCGGCCACGGTGAGTAGGATATTTCGGGTCAGGGTCGCGCTGGCCCCGAGATCCACGACAGACGGCATGTCGATCTCGCCGCTCGGAATCTCGGGGTCCTGGGGATCTACCGTAAGATCACCGGCCCAGCCGTACGATCCGCTGATCAGGACCCGGTCTACGATGTCGAAACCGGCACCCACTTTGAAGCGCCACGCGCGGTAGCTGGCCACCCGCGAGTCCACCACGTCGCCGAGCGACGGCGACGCGGGATCGAGGGGAAGATCGAAGCGTCGCGCAAACGACTGCCGAACCGAGCCGATCAATCTCTGCGCACTGAAACCGATCGACAGCGGGCCGACTTGCCGCGCCAGCGAGAGATCGATCGCCGAGATGCCTCCGTCCTGCTCCCTTCTCTCTTCGACGGGATAGCTGCCTGCCTCCAGGACGAGTGTATCGACGATCGCGACGCTCCAGTCCTGGTCGAACTCAGAACCGAACGCGAAGCTCGCGACGAAGCCGCGGAACGGAACCACTGCTCGCACCACCGACAGACCCTGTCGTCCCGTACTGTTCTCGCCTTCGATCGCCTCGACCGTGAGCCGCTCGGGCGCTGTCGTGATGTTGAAGCCGGGGGTTCTATGCTGCGTGAGATCGGCGGGATTCCGCAGTGTGAAGTTGTCACCAAGCAGCCCCACGCCCGTAGATCCGAGTGCGGCGGAACGTGCGTCGACCGGCGGCACCGGGTAGCCGAGTCCGATCGCTGTAAAGGGCGACTGCGCCGACAGCGGGACCGATGCGCCGATGGTGAGGATCAGCGCGCTGAGCGCGGCGAGTACCGGTCGTGCGTGCGTCATCGGGGCAGTCGAAACTCGGGCGGAGGCGTGAGAATGACCACAAGCTGTGGCCGGAGCTCGTGAGGCGCCTCGACCGAGCCCAGCTCCCAGAAGCCGAAGGACTGTCCGTCCGGGACCGCCCTCAGACCCAGCCACACCTCCTTGACGGAGTCGGAGGGAAGGTCCGCCTGCTCGGCCAGGATCGAGGTCACGTCGACTCGCACCGGGATGTCGACGGCCAGTGAGTCGGGATTCAGCACGAACAGGCTCGTCGTTCCCCCGATTGGTGTCTTCACACCGAACTCGAACGGATCGAGGAGCAGATCGACTCGTCCCCCAATCATCGCCTGATTGAGCCGGAACGGCCCCTCGAGCGGATCCAGGGACCGGAAGACGAGTTGAGCCGCACCGATTTTCGAACCCCGCACCGGGAATCCCGCGATGCTCTCCGGGACGACAAACGAGATGTACGCGCGCGACGCGGGGATCCCGCCGACGCGAAGACCCGAGCCTGTGGGCGGCTGCTCCACATCCGTGATGAACGTGGAGGGACTGGCGACCCGCTGGAACAGCTCCGGCTCCTCTTCTCCCTCCAGTATGGCTTCGTACCGGAGAAAGACCCGCAGGACTCGGAGGGAGACATCCGGGCCTTCCAACACGATAGCGATGCCCGGTTCACCTTCCGTGCCGGTCCACGATCTGAGCAGGGAGTCCACCGGCGACTCCAGCTCGACCACGAGACTGTCGGGCGCAAGGGTGTCGGGCATCCCGGTCAACTCGAGCGACCCGAGAAGCGGGCCCAGATCGCCGCCCGGCTCGGACCACGGCTCTCCCTCGCGTGCCTCCAGCCACGATACGGAGAACTCATCGAAGCTTCTCTCCAGCGCATGCACCCGAATGGTACCGGCCCTGTCCAGCGTCGAGTTCGCCGTATCGACCACGATGCGAACGGTCGCGCTGGGGAAGGAGTCGGCGGGTAGCGTGTCACCCCCGCTGATCAGGGTGTCGGCCAGGGGAAAGCGACCGAGGAACCGCGCCTGGAGTTGGTCATCGTCGGAGAGAAGCGCAAAAGATGCTTCGGTCGCGAGCGCGAATCCGGTCAGCGACGTGTCGCGCCAGCCGATGAGCTCATCGACCGGGACGAAGACCTCCACGGTCGGCGCCGATGCGCCCGGGGCCTGATCGGGCGCCGAGCCCAACGGGTCCTCGGTGCAAGCCGTGGATATCAGACCGCTGAGGCCGAACAGACCGAGCAGGATGCCGCCGGAAAGCCCTCGCCGGGCGCCGGACGTGGCCTCCCCGGCAGGTGCGAGCCCGGGGCCAGCTTCGACGACTCTCATTCCGGCCCGCCGCTCTCGACAGGCCCCTGAACCTGCCGCAGATCGAAGGCCTCAGGGAGCAGATCTCGCAACAACCACGACGCGCGTTGTCCGCCGACCGTCAAGCTCACCACTTCGACATCGACACCGAACTCGGCCAGTGCCTGCCGACACATCCCGCACGGTGACGCGACGCGTTGGCCGCTGCTCACGATCACGACCCGCCGAAAGGCGCTCGCACCGGCGACCACGGCGGCGCCGAGGGCCACGCGCTCCGCACACACCGTCACGGGATAGGATGCGTTCTCGACGTTGCAGCCGACGAAGACGCGTCCGTCGGTCGCCTCCAGGGCAGCCCCGACTTGGAAGCCCGAGTACGGTGCGTACGCCTGCTCCATGGCCCATCGGGCCGAGGATTCAAGCTGCGCCGATGTTTCCTCCACACTCACCTCTCGGCACCGGCTCTGGCCGTTGCGCGTCCCGTCGTGGCTCGTTCAGGGTCCGACCCGCTGCCCACACTGACCCGGGGCAGCCGGGACCCGAGACCGGTGACGACTTCGTATTCCAGTCGGCCGGCCCGTCCGGCGAACTCCTCGAGCGTGATCTCCTCCGTTCCGTCGGCACCGAGCAGCGTGGCGACGGACCCGGACGATACTCCCTCCAGGTCCGTGACGTCCACCACCGTCACATCCATGCACACGGCCCCCCGGATCGGAACGCGGCGGCCGCCGAGCAGAACTGTCCCCCGATTGGATAGCGAGTGCGGCACGCCGTCCGCGTAGCCGATACCGAGGGTCGCGACTCGACTGTGCGATGTGGTCACGTACATGGCCCCGTAGCTCACACTGCTTCCCTCGGGCAGTTCCCGCACGTCCAGCACCCGCGACCGAACGCTCACGACGCCTTCCGGCCCGACCTCGGCGGGTGCCGCCGCCCCTCCGCCGCCGTACAGAAAGATCCCCGGCCGGATGACGTCGGCCCGGAAATCCGGGAATCGCAGAGCCCCCGCGCTGTTCGCCATGTGCAGGGTCCCGGATCCCACCCCGGCGGCCTCGAGGTGACCCAACACCCGCTCGTAACTGTGCCACTGCTCGCGGGTCTCCTGTTCCGCGCTCTCGGCGGAGTGGAAGTGAGAGAACGTGCTCTCGAGCCGCAGGGACCCCTCCTTCAGCGTCTCGACGACCTCGCCGAACCACGATTCAAGAGACTCGGCCGGCAATCCCGCTCGGCCCATCCCGGTGTCGATCTCCAGGTGCACGGAAAGGGGCGTGCCCGCCCGTTGGCTGGCAGCGGCGTAGGCGCGAAGGGCCTCCACGCTGGTCACGACCGGCTCGAGACCCT
>JBDHLB010000120.1:0-9475 GCA_039586095.1 Gemmatimonadota bacterium | reverse complement strand
CTCGCCCCAGTGGAACACGGCGGAGAACGAGTCGGAGGCCGCCGTCTCGTAGGAGGCGGGCGCGGCGGACGATCGCCAGCCCGTATCGCCAGCCGACTCACACAGGCGTGAGCGGGGACTCTCCCATGAGCACGCGCCGCACGTTTTCGGCGGCAACCCGCCACATGCCGCGACGAGCCTCGTGCGTCGCGCTTCCCAGATGTGGCAGCACGATCGCGTTCGGAAGTTCGGAGAGCTCTCTCGGCACTACGGGCTCCGTCTCGTAAACGTCGAGGCCGGCCGCACCGAGCGGACCTGAGCGCAGCGCCTGAACGAGAGCCTCTGTCTCGACGATCTCGCCGCGCGCCGTGTTCACGAGAGCCGAGCCCGGTTTCATGCTGGCCAGCTCCGGAGCGCCCAGCAGCGCGCGGGTCTCTGTCGTCAGAGGCAGATGTACGGAGACGACATCGGCCTGCGAGAGAAGCCCCTGCAGCGTGCGGGCGCGGGTGGCTCCAACGGCCGCCTCGAGCTCGATGGAAGCGTTACGATCCCAGTACATCACGTCCATACCGAAGCCGGGAGCTCGTGCCGCCACAGCCTTCCCGATTCGCCCCGCTCCCAGCAGACCGAGCGTCTTTCCACGCAACTCCATACCGAGCAGCTGGCCCGGGGCCCAACCCTCCCAAATGCCCGATGTGGCGAGCTCCAGCCCCTCCCGCAGCCGACGCGCGGCTGCCAACAGCAGTGCCCACGTGAGGTCGGCGGTCGCATCGGTCAGAACGTCGGGTGTGTTCGTGACGATGATCTCGCGCTCCGCGGCCGCGGGGACGTCCACGTTGTCGTAGCCGACCGCGTAGTTCGCCACCACCTTCAGTCGCGGAAGCCCGTCGAGGATGGTAGCGTCGATCTTGTGTGACAACAGAGGGATAAGCGCAGTTATCTCATCCGATCTCGGAAGTTGCTGGCCGGTTGCCAGCAGCTGCGTTCGGCACCCGCCCGGCCATACCGGCGGCTCCTCCCATACGGCCGTCAACGGTTCGGCCACGAGCACGACGTCCGACGGGCCCGGGGGCCGGGGGTCTCGCTTCAAGGGCGCACCCTGTACACGGTCAGCGGAACCTACAGATCGTACTGCTTCATCTTGCGCCACAGCGTCGTCCGACTGATGCCCAGCAGGCGGGCCGCCTCCTCCCGACGATACCGTGCCGCTTCGAGCGCTCTCCTCAGTTGGGCTGCCTCCGCGGCCTGGGCGGGCGTCAAGGACACCTCGGGTGCACGCCCGCCCCCCGGTCCCGATCCCTCTCTGTCTGACCCATCTGATTCGGCGAACGCGAGGTCCTGCCATTCGGCATCCGCCCCGGGGTAGTTCGGCGCCGCCGTGGTACCGTCGGCCTCGCGGCCGATCTCCAGGGGCAGGTCCCGAACGTGGATGGTCTGGCCCTCGCACACGGTCGTCGCGTACTCCAGGGCGTTCTCCAATTCGCGGACGTTGCCGGGCCACGGGTAGGCAAGCAGCGCACGGCTGGCCGACGGGGCGAGCCGGAGTGCGCGTCCCCGCTCCCGGCCTATGCGCTCCAGGAAGTACCGAATCAGCAGCTCGAGGTCTTCGCGTCGCTTCCGCAGCGGCGGAATGTCGATCGGAACCACCCGGAGTCGATAGTACAAATCCTCCCGAAACCGACGCTCCGAGACCGCTTGCACCAGATTTGCGTTCGTGGCCGCGATGATCCGCGTGTCCACCTCGCGGGTCTTCGACTCCCCCACACGCTCGAACGTGCGCTCCTGCAGGAAACGGAGAAGCTTGGCTTGCAGGTTCAGGGCCAGGTCACCGATCTCGTCCAGAAAGAGCGTTCCCCCGTCCGCGAGCTCGAACCGGCCCGCCCGATCCCGCACCGCCCCGGTAAACGCACCCCGGGCGTGGCCGAACAGCTCGCTCTCGAGAAGCTCGGAGGGTATCGCAGCGCAGTTCACGGCCACGAAGGGACCCTCGCTGCGGTGAGAGTTGTCGTGCAGCGCCCGGGCCACCAATTCCTTCCCGGTCCCGCTTTCTCCGGTGATGAGCACCGTGGAGTCGTTGTGACGAAGCAGCTCCACGACACGGAAGATTCGCTGCATGGCTGGCGACCGCGCGACGATACCGGAGAAGCTCGGGACGGCCGCGCTGTCCGTCTCTTCGGGCCGAATCATCAATACGACCCGGCCCTCCAGTCCCGCACAGGCGTCGGCGGACTCCAGCGGGCCGATGCTGAACGAGACCGGAACGCTGGCGCCAGCGGCCGTTCGCAGGAAGGCCCGCATCCCCTCGCGACGCTCACCCTGCCGCACCGCTTCGCGCAGGCTACCCTCCTCTCCGAACAGCTCGGCGCCGAACAACCGCTCCAGCGGCAGCCCCCGCAGACCGTCCGCCGGCAGACCCAACAGCGCTGGCAGGCTCGCCGATGAGCGCGTAACGGCCAGGTCCTCGTCCGCCACCATGAAATCCCGCCCGAGACTGCCGAGCAACACGTCCAGCTCTCCGGGCGAGCCCTCGCCAGCCAACTCCTCCGGCTCGAGGGGATGCACGACCTCGAGCGCTCCGGTGATGTCGCCGTCCGCGTCCCGGAAGACCCGACCCGACTTCCGCACCTCGACCTCGGTTCCGTCGCTACGAAACATCGTGATGCGAGCACCCCGAACGTCGCCGTACTCGAACACCCCGCAACCGCGCAGACATTCCGTGCACCGGATCACCTCCAGACACGACTGCCCGACCATGTCCTCGGCCCGAAACCCGGTGAGTCGCTCCAGCGCCGGGCTCATCGCCACGACGTTGCGCTCCCCGTCGACCTCGAAGTACGCCAGATCCGCGAGGTCGGCGAGCGCCACCGTCGAGTCGCCCTGCTCACCGCGGGTCACTGCCTCGTCCGCGGCACCGGCAGGCACCTCGCGCTCCCGTTCTGTCATGCGCTCGCAACCCTCCGTGCCCAGTCCGCCGATTCGTCACCCGCGCGGGCCCGTTGCAACGTTGTGTTCCAGGCCGACTCGCCCGGCGCGGGGCATGTCCTGTCCTGCAAGATAAATGCTTGACCCCTAAACTTGGTGCTTTCTCGCGCATGCACAAGTCCCCGCTCCACCATCCGCGGGCGACGGCACGTCTCACACCACGGACCCCGGCTGAAACCTAACGTTAAGTCGTATGAAACGTGGCGCAACGAAACGTTGCATACGGCGGCGTGGACGCGGGCCGCGTGTCCGCCGCACCGGCCCTGTAACCGCAGCGATCACCACCAGATACGAGATGGACCGCGTGACGACGCCGATGTGGCACCGCGGTTGCTAAGTACGAGGGTGTGGATTCGTCGCCCGCGACAGCGGGCCACCAGCACGAATTCCCGTGTGGAGAGATCGGAATGAAGAAGCTGTTGATATTGGGGGCGGGCACCGCGGGCACGATGATGGCCGCGAAGATGCGAGGCAACCTGGCAGAGGAGGAGTGGGAGATCACGCTCGTCGACCTCGACGATCGTCACATCTACCAGCCTGGCCTTCTGTTCATCCCCTTTGACGTGTATCGGCCGCGGGATGTCATCAAGCCGCGCTCCCGCTTCGTGCCGTTCGGCGTCCGTTTCATCGTATCGGAGATCGATCGCATCGAGCCGGACGAGAATCGCGTCCGACTCGAAGACGGCACCCTGCTCGATTACGACTTCCTGGTCGTGGCCACGGGCAGCCGCATTGTCGCGGAGGAGACGGAGGGGCTGACAGGCCCCGGGTGGTTCGACACCGCGTACGACTTCTACACGCTGGAGGGGGCCACTGCCCTGCACGGCCCGCTCGAGCGTTGGGAGGGCGGCCGTCTCGTGGTCAACGTGGTCGAGATGCCGATCAAGTGCCCCATCGCGCCGCTGGAGTTCTTGTTCCTCGCCGACTGGTACCTCACCGAGCGGGGCGTACGGGACAAGACGGAGATCGTCTACGCCACGCCGCTGGACGGAGCCTTCACTCGCCCGCGCGCGTCCGCCATGCTCGGCGGACTTCTGGAGCGGAAGAACATCGGCGTCGAACCTTTGTTCTCGGCCGGCGAGGTGGACGGAGAGAACCGCATCCTGCGTAGCTGGGACGAGCGCGAGGTCCCGTACGATCTTCTGGTCACGATCCCGACGCACATGGGTAGCGAGGTGATCGAGCGCTCTGACATGGGGGACGAGCTCTCGTTCGTGCCCACGGACCCGCACACGCTTCTGTCCAAGAACTGGGACAACGTGTTCGTCATTGGGGATGCGACCGACGTGCCGACGTCAAAGGCCGGGTCCGTCGCGCACTTCCAGGGCGAAGTGGTGGAGGAGAACCTGGTCCGCGCCATCGAGGGTCGCGAGCTGTGCGACGAGTTCGACGGTCACGCGAACTGCTTCATCGAGACCGGGTTCGGCAAGGCGGTCCTGATCGACTTCAACTACGACGTCGAGCCACTGCCCGGGAAGTACCCTGTGCCCGGAGTGGGACCGCTGAGCCTGCTCGGCGAGAGCGAGATGAACCACTGGGGCAAGATGGCCTTCCGGTGGGTCTACTGGAACATGCTGCTAAAGGGCGCCGAGATCCCCGGCATCGAGTCGCGGATGTCGATGGCCGGGAAGTGGAGCTGAGCCATGACCACGACCGATTGGACGGATTCTCAAGCGGGTGCCGAATCGGTAAAGACCGACGACGTGGCGTCCGTGCTCGCGGAGCTCAGCGCCCAGCTGACTCGGGTCGAACGTGTGGTCGACGATCTGGGTCGCCGCATGGAGAGCTTTGACGACCTGACTGCACGAGCTCGAGGAGAACGGAACGCTGGCCTTCGCGAGAGAATCGGTGAAGGTGGCCGAGACGGTCGCTACGTCCTTCACGCCGGAGGACGTCCGGCTCCTGGGCCAGAACGTGGTGAGCATCTTCAACACCGTTCGCAACCTCACCCAACCCCAGATGCTGGGAGTGGCGGATCGGGCTGCCGAAGCTCTCAAGTCCGAACCCGACACCCGTTTCGGACTTATCCGATCGATGCGAGATCCGGAGATCCGCCGCGGCATGGCCCTGCTGTTCGCGGTGCTCCGCGAGCTGGGCGACGTGCGCGCTCCCGTCGAGCGAGCGGACGTCGACCGACGGGGAGCGGAGGAGGAGGACGGCGGAGCGGTGGCGCCCCGGGAAACCGCAGAGAACACAGTCGCGACATAGACGGCGTAGCCCTTACTAGATCGAGGAGAAACACAATGAGCACAGTCACGCTGGCCGGGCAGGAGATCGAGGTCAACAAGGACGGATTCATGTTGAATCCTGACCAGTGGACCCCCGAGGTGGCGTCCGAGATCGCACGGGAGAACGGGATCGACCCGCTTACCGAGAAGCATTGGGAAGTGATCGATTTCTGCCGGCGCGATGCGGCAGACAAGGGTGAGCCGCCGGGGCTGAGGCGCATCCACAAGCAGACGGGCATCACGATCAAGGAGTTGTACCAGCTCTTCCCCGGCGGGCCCGGAATCCTGTCGGCCAAGGTCTCGGGGCTCACGAAGCCCAAGGGCTGCATCTGATTTCACGGTTCGTGCGACGCGACCGTAGACGACACCCATACACGATCTGAGCGCGGAAAGGACGAGGCATGTCGCAGGAAAACGGAGGCGCCAACGGCGCGTCGAACGGCCAAAGAAGGATCGCCATCATCTGCTCCAAAGGCAGCTTCGACATGGCGTATCCGGGTCTCGTGCTGGCGAACGCCGCCCGCATGATGGGCATCGAGGCCGTTCTCTTCTTCACGTTCTGGGGGCTCGACATCGTGAATCAGAAGCGTGTGGACAAGCTGCACGCAGGGGTGGTCGGGAATCCGGCGACGCACATGCCCGCGATGATCATGGGCCTGCCCGGGATGGAGGGCCTCGCCACGGCCATGATGAAGAAGAAGATGGACGAGCTCGACATCCCACCGGTGCGGGAGATGATCGAGATGTTGGACGAGGCGGGCGCCGAGCTTTACGCCTGCCGCATGGCCATGGACATGTTCGAACTGGAGGAGGACGAGCTCCTCCCTCAGATCAAGGACGTGATCTCGGCCATGGACTTCTTTGACAAGGCGGAAGGCGCTCAGACGATCTTCATCTGAGCCGCCAGCCGTTGTACGAAATCGGGGCGGTCGTCTCGGCCTCCACAACGCCCTCCGTGATAGCGGAACGGTGGTCGAGGCGGTCGTCCCGTTTCCCTTCCCTCACGTGGTTCGAGGTGAGCCGCGCAGCGATTCGAGCTCCTGACTCCGCTGGATCCAACCTGCGACGTCGCTGGCGGAGATGATTCCCAGGAGGGCTCCTTCCTCGACGACGAGCACACGACGCTCATCCGCCGACTGCATCCGCTCCAGAACCTCCGTGACGTCGTCCTGTGGCTTGACCGTGATCGCGCCGACCCCCGTCATGACGTCACGTACCCGCCGACTCGCCCATTCCTCGCGCGCCACCTGTTTGACGTGCTGCAGCGTGACGAGCCCCACCGGCCGGCCTTGCTCGATCACCGGGAAAGAGTGGTGTCGCTCCTCCAGCAGATACGCCTCGACCAGGTCCGACAGCGTCAGGTCGGGGCCGACCGACACAGGCCCGGCTGACATGATTTCGCGCGCCGTGACGCCCTCGAGGATATTCCGAACCACGTGCTGCTCGAGGCTCATGGCCGCCGCATTGCGAAGGAACCACCCGATGAAGATGAGCCAGAGACCACCGAGCGCGGCGCCCGTGAACAGCTGCAGAACTCCGAATCCGATAAGTAGATACGCGAGCAGCCTGCCACCCGCCGAAGCCCACCGCGTCGCCTTGGTCAGATCGCCCGTGACCTTCCACACGACCGACCGGAACAGCCGGCCTCCGTCGAGCGGGAACCCGGGCAGGAGATTGAAGGCCGCGAGCAGGGCGTTCAGAAAGGCCAGGTACCGTGCCACGCCGGCGATGGGCGTCCAGCCGGCCTGACCCCCCAACCACCACACGCCGGCGAACAGACCGGCGATCAGCAGGCTGGACAGCGGACCGACCGCCGCGATCAAGAACTCGTCTGCGGGTTCCTCGGTCTCGACCTTGGTGCGCGCCATCCCGCCGAAGATGAAGAGCGTGATGCTCTCGACCGGGATTCCTTTC
This sequence comes from Gemmatimonadota bacterium, assembly GCA_039586095.1. Classification (GTDB taxonomy): domain Bacteria; phylum Gemmatimonadota; class Gemmatimonadetes; order Palauibacterales; family Palauibacteraceae; genus JBDHBD01. Next base: position 2,372 of record JBDHLB010000120.1, on the reverse strand, counting down.
GCGCGCGCTACGCGGGAGTGTGCGAGCTCGTGAGATAGGAGCGAGCAGAAGAAGAGGAGCGACCCGATCGTACCCATCGCCAGGTACGCAGCCGTGGTGAGACTCGGGTACTGCGTCGGGAAGACCCCGGCCGAGAATGACCAGAGGATGAGCAGAAAGATCACGAACCACGAAAAATCGATCCGGATCTCGAACCCGAGAACGGAGCCCAACCTGAAGTCACTCATGCGGATCCGGCCGCGTTAGACCTTCCCGAGATCGGCTCAGCGCCGGGAGCGGAAGAACTCGCGGAGCAATCGACCCGACTCCTCCGCTCCCGGTCCGGCCACGATCTCCACCCTGTGATTGAGGCGCGCGTCCTGCACCAGATTCCCCAGTGACCCGCACATCCCTGCCTTCGGGTCCAAGGCCGCGAACACCAACTTCGGGACCCTGGCCAGCACGATCGCCCCCGCGCACATCGCGCAGGGCTCGAGAGTCACGTACAGAGCGTGCCCCGTGAGCCGCCAGTCTCCGAGGGCTTTCGCGCCCTGCCGGAGAACGAGCATCTCGGCGTGCGCGGTGGGGTCGCGGAGCTCCCGCGTCCGGTTGTGGTCCTCCGCGACCAGTCCACCGGGTCCCACGAGCACGGCCCCTACCGGCACCTCTTCGCGCTCCGCTGCGCGCTCCGCCTGTTCGAGTGCCCGCCGCATCCAACGTGCGTGCGGCGCGGCGCCCGGCGCTCTCTCCAGCTCTCCGCGCCGTCCTTCTATGGTCCGGCCTCCTCCGACGTCGATTCGGTGGCGGCCCTGGCGTCCAGATAGCCTACGGCCTCCTGAATCCGGCGGAGCGCGAGCGGGCGCCCCATGAGCTCGAGCACCTCGAAGATGCCCGGGCTGACCGCCAGACCGGTGAGCGCCACGCGCAGAGGGTGAATGATCTTACCCGCGCCGATGTCTCGCTCTTCCGCGAGGCTCCGCAGCTCCGCTTCGAGATCTTCGGGACTCCAGCTCTCAAGCCCAGACAGCCGCTCGCGGTAGGCCTTCAGGGCATCGGCTGCCTCCGCCGGGCGCTTCCAGAAGCGCTGCACGGCGTGTTCGTCGTACTCCGCCCTCTCGGTGAAGAAGGGCGCGACCTGAGCGCCCAGCTCTTCGATCGTCCGTGCCCTCGGCTTGGCCAGATCGATGACTCGGATCATGTGGTCCCGATGCGCCGCCCCGGCGGTCACGCCCGCGGACGTTAACCATTCCTCGACGCGAGGCAGCAGTCGTCCCGCCGTCGCGTGCGAAATGTGCTGGCCATTCAACCAGGTCAGCTTTTCCGGGTCGAACACGGCACTCTTCTTCAGGATTCGGTCAAGGGAGAACGCTGCGGTCAGCTCGTCCAGAGTCATCACCTCACGGTCATCGCCCGGTGACCAGCCCAGCAGGGCCAGAAAGTTCACCATGGCCTCGGGCAGGATTCCCATGTCCCGGTACGCACCGACGGACAAAGCTCCGTGCCGTTTCGACAGACGCTTTCCGTCGGTGCCCAGGATCATCGGCACATGCGCGAACTCGGGCACGTCCGCACCGAGCGCCTCATAAATGAGGATCTGTTTCGGGGTGTTGGACAGGTGGTCGTCACCGCGAATCACGTGGGTGACCGCCATCTCCATATCGTCGGAGACGACCGCCATGTTGTAGACCGGCGTTCCATCGGAACGCTGGAGGATGAAGTCGTCCAGGTTCTGGTTCTCGAACGTCGTGACACCGTGAACGAGGTCCGACCAGGCGGTGACGCCCTCCGGCACGGCGAAGCGGACAGCAAACGGCTCTCCGCCCGACGCGTGGTGTTCCGCGTCTTCCACGGGCATGCGGCGGCACCGCCCGTCGTACCGAAACGCCACGCCGTCCTGGCGGGCAGCCGAGCGGCGCGCCTCCAGCTCCTCGGGCGAACAGAAACACCGATAGGCCGACCCTGTCGCGAGCAACCGGGACACGTGCTCACGATGTCGAGGCAGCCCATCCGCCTGATGGTAGGGTCCATCGTCGACCGACAGACCGAGCCATTCCAGGGAATCCAGAATGGCCCGGGTCATCTCGTCGCTCGAGCGCGCGCGATCTGTATCCTCGATACGAAGGATGAAGACACCCCCCTCACGCCGCGCGTACAGGTAATTGAAGAGCGCCGTCCTCGCCCCGCCGACGTGCAGAAAGCCGGTCGGGCTGGGCGCGAATCTCACCCGGATCGTCATGTGCTGTCGTCCCCCTTCCCTGCCGTTTCCATTCTGCGGGGCGAGGCGGTAGGATGCCAGCGAACGACGGTGCAAACATCGAGGCCGGCCCCACGCTGTCGAGAGTCCACAATGAGCGACGCCGCACATGTCTTCGTGCTGCCCGGACTGCGCAGTC
>JBDHLB010000119.1:0-4846 GCA_039586095.1 Gemmatimonadota bacterium | reverse complement strand
CGAGAGCGCCCGGCTTGTTCATGTGGACGCCGGCGTGATCGGCCACCATCTCGTGGCGGACCCACAATACCTTTCCCTGACCCGAGAACTCTTTGACGCCCTGCGCTCGGGAAGCGCGCGGGCCCAGGCGTCGGCGGTGACGGTCTATCAGGTGCTCGCGGAAGCCTATCGCCGTGGCCAGGACGTGCAGGCTCGCGAGATCGGAAAGATCCTGACGGTTCACCCCGGACTGTCGATCGTGCCGGTCACTCCCGAGATCGCCACACAGGCGGCCGAGGTGAGGGCCCAGCTTGGGGGTTCGACCGAGCGCGCCATGCAGATCGCCACGGCGCTCATCGGCGGCGCCGATCTATTCGTGACCGAGCACACGACGCTGCGGCGGATCGTCGGAATGTCGGTGGTGAATCTGGATAGCTACGCCTGACGGCTCTTTCCCCTACGCGGTCCCGGTCCGCACCGACTTGATGTAGTCGCGGTTCAGAAGCGCGATCACGTCGATGGAGATCTCCTTCGGACAGACCTCCTGACACGCCCCGTGGTTCGTGCAGTTGCCGAATCCTTCGTCGTCCATCTGCTCGATCATGCGCAGTACGCGTGTGAACCGCTCCGGCTGGCCCTGCGGCAGCACGTTCAGGTGCGCGACCTTGGCCGACGTGAAGAGCATTGCCGAGGCGTTCGGGCACACGGCGACACAGGCACCGCATCCGATACAGGCGGCGGCGTCCATCGCCGAGTCGGCCGCCTCCTTGGAAACCGCGATCGCGTTCGCGTCCGGCGCACTACCCGTGCGAACGGAGATGAACCCACCTGCCTCGACGATGCGGTCCAGCGGCGTGCGATCCACGACTAGGTCCCGAATCACCGGGAACGCCTTCGCCCGCCATGGCTCGATCCAGATCTCGTCGCCGTCGCTGTACTCCCGCATGTGTAGCTGGCACGTGGCGGTGCCCGGCCACGGTCCGTGCGGCGACCCGTTGATCACCACGCCACATGTGCCGCAGATGCCCTCACGGCAGTCGTGGTCGATGGCGATCGGTTCCTCTCCCTTCTCGATGAGGCCCTCGTTCAGGACGTCCATCATCTCGAGGAACGACATGTCGGGACTTACGTCCCGGGCTTCGTACGCGATGAAGCGGCCCTTGTCGGTCGGGCTGGCCTGCCGCCACACGTGAAGCGTGAGATTCATGATCTATGGCTCCGCTTTAGGCATAGCTGCGCTGCGACGGAGGAACGTGCTCGAACTCCAGCGGTTCCCGATACTCGCGCGGCTCGCGGCCGACGCCCTCGTACTCCCAGACCGACACGTGCGTGAAGTTCTCGTCATCGCGCAGGGCCTCGCCCTCCGGCGTCTGGTGCTCCTCCCGAAAGTGACCGCCGCACGATTCTTCGCGCTCGAGCGCGTCGACGCACATCAGTTCGCCGAGCTCCAGGAAGTCGGCGATCCGTCCCGCGTTCTCGAGGTTCTGATTGTACGTGTCGCCGCTGCCCACGACCTTGCCGTTCGACCAGAACTCCTCCCGTAGCTCCGGGATGCGCGAGAGCGCCTCCTTCAACCCCGTCGCGTTGCGCGCCATCCCGCAGCCGTTCCACAGAATGCGGCCCAGCTCGCGGTGAACGGATTCCGTGGTTCGCGTGCCGTCGAGGTTCAGCAAACGGTCGATCCTGCTCCGCACCTCGTTCTCGACCCTACGCACCTCGGGGTGATCGGTCGTCAACGGCTCGAACGACGTTCCCGCGAGGTAGTCGCCGATCGTGTACGGTACGATGAAGTAGCCATCCGCCAGCCCCTGCATCAGCGCGCTGGCACCCAATCGGTTGGCCCCGTGGTCCGAGAAGTTGGCCTCGCCGATCACGTGCAGTCCGGGCAGGTTGCTCATCAGATTGTAGTCGACCCACAGACCACCCATCGTGTAGTGAGGCGCCGGATAGATGCGCATCGGAACCTCGTACGGATTCTCGTCCGTGATGCGCTGATACATGTCGAACAGGTTGCCGTACCGCTCCTCCACCGTGTCGCGGCCCAGCCGCTGAATGGCGTCGGCGAAATCGAGGTACACGCCCCTGCCCCCGTGCCCAACTCCCCGGCCCTCGTCACACATGTCCTTTGCACGTCGGGAGGCGAGGTCGCGCGGAACCAGGTTGCCGAACGCCGGATACATCCGCTCCAGGTAGTAGTCGCGATCGGAATCCGGAATGTCTCCGGGCGGGCGCGTATCCCCGGCTTCCTTCGGCACCCAGATACGTCCGTCGTTTCGAAGCGACTCGCTCATGAGCGTGAGCTTGGACTGGTACTCGCCGTGCTGGGGGATGCAGGTGGGGTGGATCTGCGTGAAGCACGGGTTGGCGAATCCGGCCCCCCGCTTATAGGCTCGCCAGATCGCCGTGGTGTTGCACTTCATCGCGTTGGTGGAGAGATAGAACGCGTTGCTATAGCCACCCGTGCCGAGCACGACGGCATCCGCCAGGTGTGACTCGATCTCCCCGGTCACCAGGTTTCGCGTCACGATTCCCCGGGCCACGCCGTCGACTACGATCAGGTCCAGCATCTCGTGCTGGGTGTGAAGGTTGACCGACCCCTGGGCCACCTGCCGCGCCAACGACTGATAGACGCCGAGCAGCAACTGCTGACCGGTCTGACCCCGCGCGTAGAACGTCCGTGATACCTGTGCGCCACCAAAGGAGCGGTTGGCGAGCAATCCACCGTACTCCCGCGCGAACGGGACGCCCTGCGCCACGCACTGGTCGATGATCTCCAGACTGATCTGAGCGAGGCGGTACACGTTGGCCTCCCGCGCCCGGAAGTCACCGCCCTTCACTGTATCGTAGAACAGCCGCCAGATGCTGTCTCCGTCGTTCTGGTAGTTCTTGGCCGCATTGATTCCGCCCTGGGCAGCGATGCTGTGGGCGCGGCGCGCGCTGTCGTGATAGGTGAAGCACTCCACCTGATAGCCCAGCTCGCCCATCGACGCGGCGGCGGCGCCCCCGGCCAGACCGGTGCCCACCACGATGACGTCGTATTTTCTCTTGTTGGCGGGGTTCACCAGCTTCATCTCGAAGCGGTGCTTGTCCCACTTCTCCTGGATCGGACCCCCCGGAACCTTCGACTGAAGCTCCATGTTGGCTCTCCTCTCGTCCCCGATCAGTTCAGGCTCAGGAAGCCAGTCAGCACCGCGACCGGGAACGAGATGTTCCCGAGCGCAACGACCAGGGCCAGGGCCAGGGCGAACCCGCGCCGATACCTGCGGTACCGCGGGTTGTCGAGGCCGAGCGTCTGGAAACCGCTCCACACCCCGTGGTAGAGGTGGAAGCCGAGGACGAGCATGAGGACGACATAGAATGCCGAGACGGGCCAGATCTGGAAGCCCGTCACGAAGTTGTGGTAGGCGTCGCCCGGCCGGAAGTCCGGGTGCGCCTGGCCGGTCGTGAAGTGGGCGATGTGGTACACGACGAAGAGGAAGATGAGAAGGCCGCCCCAGCGCATGGTGCGCGAGGCATACTCCAGCTCCTCGTGAGGCGTCTTCTTGTAGCGGGAGCCCCGCGCGGCCCAGCTCTTCCGGGTCAGCACCACGGCCGACCAGATGTGGATCAGCACGGCCAGCAGAAGCACGATCCGGAAGATCCACAGGAACTGTTCGTGTCCGAACAGCGGACTGCCGAAGTCCCGCAGGAACTCCGCATACGCGTTGAACTTCTCGCCCGGCGCGTCCAGGCCCTGGTAGACTTTGAGATTCCCGAACAGGTGAAGCAGGAGATATAACACGAGGAAGGCGCCCGACCCCGCCATCAGGACCTTCATCCCGACCGTAGTCCGGTGAAACGCAGCGACCCGCCGCATTGTCTCTCCCTTGGAGTTAGAGTTCGTGTCGATGGGATGTTACGCTCGCTCACTGCAGCCTACAAGACGATTGCGATGGAGCGAGAGCGCGCGTCGAAGACCGGCCAGAAAGGCACGCCCGAACCGACTCGGTCGCGGCCTGCCGACGACGATCTGAAAATACTCGGTCGAGCGCCGGAAGTTACAGCCGGCGGATCAGCAGACCCGACGGAATCTTGGGAGTGAAGTAGGTGGACTTCGGCGGGAGTCGCTCACCGCCGCGGACGGCGTCCCGGATCGTGCGCACCTCCAGGGCCGGCACGAGAAACGCAGCGCCCTCCGGTCCGGCCGACGCGATCGCCTCCGCGGGGTCTTTGAAGTAATCGAGCAGGCCTCGCCGAGCTGCCGCGTCGGCACTCAGCCCCAGGGCTCGTCGCAACACGATTCGATCGAACAGGGCGGCCGCCAGTCCCGCTTGCTCTGCAGGCAGATCGGAGGCCGAGACCACCTCGGCTCGAGGCGCGAGGGCGTAGCCGCGGCCCGAGGCCGGAACGACCATCACCATGCCGCCGTCACGCAGGCCTGCCGCGAGCGCCGCAAGCTCGCCCGCCGCCGCCTCGCTCAGGGGCTCGCCTGCCGCATCGAGCTCTTCGACCTCGAATGACTCCGCCACCGTGTCGGCCCATTCTCCGTCCGGTGGCGGTCCGTGAAGGGTGCGATGAGTCGGTAGGACCATCAGGCCTGGATCGCGTTCCCCCGCCAGACAGGCAAGCACAGATCGCGCCGTCTCACGTCCGGCCAGCCGTTCTGAAGCGGCCAGAGCCGTCTCGTAGCGATGGTGGCCGTCTGCGATAAGGGCCGGTTCCGCGCCGGCCAGCCGGCAGACCGCCTCGGCCGCTGCGCCGCTCAGGCTCCACAGCTCGTGCCGGACGCCATCCGGGGTCGTGGCGTCGAGAAGCGGGGGAGCGTCTTCTGCCGCCTCGACGGCAGCCTGGAAATCTCCGCTTGCATCGCCCGCCACAAGGAACACGG
>JBDHLB010000051.1:0-26515 GCA_039586095.1 Gemmatimonadota bacterium | reverse complement strand
ATCATTGACTTGGTGAAGCGACTCTGGGCTGCCATCGGCGATCGTGACTCTGCGCAAGTCGCTGAACTCATCCACCCGCAGGCTCTCTTCGTGGCATCCGGCGTTCGCAAGGACCGATCGCAGATTATGGCGGACTTTGCGCCCTGGACCGGCACAAATGCGTGGGACCCGGAAGACATTGGGCTCCGCATGAGCGACTATCGAGTGATTGTCTTGTCTGAGACCGCCGCGGTCGTCAACTACCTGCTCGAATGGGATGAGGTGGACCCACGTTTTCCGCACCGGATGTACGACACCGGCGTCTGGGTCAAACAAGACGGCGAATGGAAGGAAGTGTTCGCGCACGATTCCGTGTTTGAGTGGAGGGAGTTTATGCTCTCGGTGACGCGAGACTCTTCCCGGTAAGCCGGTCCTCTGGTCGCCCTTCGGGCCTCTATTGCTACAGCTGTTGCTACAATGAGGGGGACCGACGACCCGCAACAAGAAAGAAGCCGGGCGCGTAACTCGCTACCCGGCTTCTGTTTGCAATGAAAAGGCGCCGTCCGGATTCGAACCGGAGTACGGGGCTTTGCAGGCCCCTGCCTAACCACTCGGCCACGGCGCCGCGTCGCGCGGAACGTCACCAGGGACGTCCGAGAGGTGGAAGCCTAATGCGTTCGAGCCAACCCGAAAAGACGCACCTCTCCTTGTCTGCACTTCCTCGTGCAAGGTATACTCGCGCGATGCACGAGTGGATCCCTGTGCGACGATTCGTCCTGCTGGTCTGCGCCGGTGTTGGCGTGATGTCGACGGTGGCTCCGGCCGCCGGCCAGTTTCGGGACGGCCAGCTCCCTGAGAGGGGACAGTTCTGGCTTGAGTTCACGCCGGCGCTGGAAAACTGGAGCGAGCAATTCGCTCTGGACAGCCCTGACCCCGCGTTGTCGGATGGAGATCGCGAGCCGCTGACCGCCGACTTCAACGGCCCGCTGACCCGGCGTCATTTTCCGGACGGAGTGTTCCTGGCCGGACTGAACGAGGACGCCGACGCCCTCGGCTTCGATCTGGTCGCCCCCGAGGAGTTCTCGCTGGGCGGACTAGACGTCAGCACGATGAATGCCCAGGTCCGTCGCCTCGAACTGGGCCTAGAGTACGGACTGCTGCAGCGGCTCGCGTTGGCGATTCGTGTGCCCATCGTATACACCGAGATGGATATCGCCTTCGCCTACGATTCTCTCTCGGCGATCGTCGTCCCAGGTCGAACGGTCCTGTCGGAGTTCGAGAGCTTCTTCGTCGACTTCGGAGCGGCCTTTTCCGGTCTCGAGCAGCTGATCGCCGGCGGCACCCTTACCCCCGAAGAAGCCGCTACGGCCATGGCGCTGCTCGACTCATCGGGCGTTTTCGGCGAGGCGCTCGAGCGGCGGATCCGCGACAACCTGCTGTTGCCGATCGCCGGCAGCTCGCCGGGCACCCAGATCGCCGGCTTCTATTCGCAGTTGAGCGAACAGTACGCCCTTTTCGGTCTCACACTTCCCGAGTTGACCCTGCCTGCCCAGGCGACGAGTGCGGATGTAGCAAGTTACTTCACGACCGCACCCGTCCGTGGAACGGTGCCGACACCGACCACGCGGGGCTGGAGCATGCCCGAGATCGAGGCTGGCGTTCGGTTCTCGCTTTTGGACACGTGGCGGTCTGCTGCCGCCAGGGATCTGGACGCCAACGAGGTAGCGGAAACGGACGGGGCCGAGGAAGAGGTGACAGCACCGGTCACTCCCGCTCCACTGCTGCGACTTCGTACGACCATCGGGGCAACGGCCCGCTTTCCGGTGCTGCCCGCCAACGACGGTACGATGTTCAACCCGGCGGACTTCATCGGCCTTCCGCTGGGCGACGGACAGCGGGACGTCGAGCTCGCGGTGTACCAGGACGTGGGCATCGGGGGATGGTTCGTCCTGAGCGCCGCCGGCCGGTACGGACTCCAGCTAGCGGACGAGCTCGTTCTGCGGGTGCACACGCCGGATCGGCCCTTCGCTCTGTTCGAGACGGAATCCGTCGTGGAGAGAGACCTGGGCGACTACCTCGCGCTCCGGCTCGCCCCTCAGCTGCATCTCAACGAGTTCCTCTCCTTCGGCCTGGAGTACGGCTACTGGCGCAAGGGGAGCGATCGATACACGCTCGTGTCCACCGCGGGCGAGCTGGCAGACGTGACGCCGCTGGAGGTCGAGACGTCTCAGACGCGCCAGCGCCTGGGGGTGGGCGTCTTCTACCGGGCTGGCGGGAGGGCGGCGGAAGCCGGCCGCGCGCCGCCCTGGCTATTCGGGTTCGTCTATCAGGGCGCGATCGGCGGTTCGGGAGGTCAGACGCCGGCCGCGCAGCTCGTCACGTTCACGCTGCGCGCCCCCGTCCAGATCTTCTAGCTGCCGGCGCAGCGGGATCGCTCCGACCGAACTCGCGGGTGTCAGGTCCGCGCCGCACCGAGAAGCTCGAGGGCATGGCTGCGAGAGACGTCGCTCGCCGGATCACCTCCCAGCATCCGTGCCAGCTCACGCACCCTGTCGTCCCCGTCCAGCGCTGTGACACGCGTCGCCGGCCGCTCGCCCCCGAGCGATTTGTGGACCTGAAGGTGGGAGTCTGCCCGAGCGGCGATCTGAGCCAGGTGCGTGACCACGAACACCTGGTGGCGTCGCGCGACCCTGGCGAGTAGCTCCGCGACCCTATGGGCCACCTCGCCGCCCACACCGGCATCGATCTCATCGAAGACCAGACTGGGCACGTCGTCGACCTCGACCAGCGCCGACTTGAGAGCGAGCATGAGTCGGCTCATCTCGCCTCCCGAAGCGATTCGTGCCAGTGGACCGGGTTCGAAGCCCGGGTTCAGCGTGACAAGAAACTCCACGTCTTCTCGGCCCGAGGGACCGGTCGTTTCGAGCGGCGTCAGGCGTACCTCGAAGCGACCTCCCTCCATGCCGAGCTCGGGGAGCAGGCGGCCCACCGCCTCCCTCAGGCGCGCTGCCGCCTCGCGACGCCTGCCGGAAAGCTCTTCCGCGAGGGCGTCCAGGTCGCGTTCCGTGGCCTCCGCCTCCTGTTCGAGTCGCGCGACCTCGGCATCGGACGTTTCCAGCTGGTCCAGCTCCGCCCGCGCCGCCTCGCCGACTGCGAGCACATCCTCGAGGCTCCCCCCGTACTTGCCCTTCAGACGAAAGATCAGATCGAGGCGTGCCCGCACCGACTCGAGTCGATCGGGATCGTGCTCGACCGTGCCCCGATAGTCGCCCAGGCGACGGCCGAGCTCCTGCAGGGCGTGCACCGCCGCTTGATAGAGCTCGGCGAAAGATCGTGTCTCCGGATCGATGGATGCCAAATCGTCCAGCATCTTGCGGAGCGCGCCGAGCTGATCGACGAGCGAGCCTTCCCCCTCATACGCGCTCTCGTGCAGGGTCGACGCGAGCGTGAGAAGCTCTTCCGAATTCGCCAGACGGCGGGCCTCTGCCGTCAGCCGCTCTTCCTCTCCCGACTGCAGATTCGCCGCCGCGATCTCCTCCGCCTTGAAACGCAGGTAGTCGGAGCGCTCGAGCGCTTCTGCCGCCCTCCGCCTGACCAGCTCGATGTGCGCCCGCAGGGAGGCCAGCTGTCGAAACGAGGTCTCGACCTGCTGCGCCAGGTCGTCGGCCCCCGCATAGGCGTCCAGAATACGACGCTGCGCCGTGCGCCCGAGCAGAGCCTGGTGCTCGTGCTGCCCATGCAGATCGACCAGGGCCGCTCCGAGTTCGCGGATCAGACCTGCGGTCGCGGCCGACCCGTTCACCCATACGCGATTCCGACCCGCTCGCTGCAGTTCTCGGCGGACGATCAGCCAGTCGTCCTCGACCTCCAGACCGGCGTCGACGCACCGCTCGATCAGCTCGGGACGCGAAGCGAGATCGAAGGACCCCTCCACCAGGGCACGCTCCTCCCCCTGGCGAACCAGGTCGGACGAGGCTCGCTCGCCGAGCAGGAGCGAAAGCGCCTCGACGACGATCGACTTGCCCGCGCCCGTCTCGCCGCTCAGCACGGTCAGCCCCGGCTCGACCTCGAGACGGACCTCGTCGATGACGGCGAAGTTGCGGATGCGCAGCTCTCGAAGCACGGAGTCCGACTTACTCCGCCTTGCCGCGATCCAGGGGGCGCACGTCCCCCCAGCGAAGCTTGCGGCGCATGACGGCGAAGAAGCTGTGCCCGGGAAAGCACATGAGACGAAGCGGGCTGTCCGAACGCTCCACCTCGACCTGGTCGCCCGCGCGCAGGTGGCTGCCGGTTTGCCCGTCGATCGTGAGCGCGATCTCTTCGACCTCGGACAGCAACTCCACCCGGAGACGGGTTCTCCCCGGCACGACGACGGGACGAATGGCCAGCGTGTGCGGTGAGATGGGCACCGCCATGATGCCGTCCATCGCGGGCACCAGGATCGGTCCGCCGGCGGACAGGCTGTAGGCGGTAGATCCGGTAGGCGTCGCGAGGATGATTCCGTCCGCACTGTATTGGCCCACCTCATCGTCGCCGGCCCACAGGCGGAGCGCGATGAGCCGGGCGAACCCGCTCTTGTGAATGACCGCATCGTTCAGTGCGTAGAACGACGCCTCCCCGTCCCGTCCGCCTCCCCGTCGAAGACGTACATCCAGCGTGAGACGCTCTTCCTCCGCGTAATCGTCTTGCGCGACTCGCTCGAGCGCGCCCTCCATGTCCTCCTGGGCGACCATCGTGAGAAAGCCCAGCCGGCCCAGATTGACACCGAGCACGGGGAGTCCACGCGGGCCAGCTTCACGAGCGCCTCGGAGCAGCGTTCCGTCACCGCCGAGCGTGAGAAGCCAGTCGATGTCGTGCCAGGATTCCTCGAGCGGAGCCACCGACCGCTCGCATCTCTCCTCGAGCTCCGACTCGGCATACAGACGGAAACCGAGCTTCTCCGCCGCGCGAGACAGACGGGCGAGCACGTCGTCCAGATCGGCATGCTCGCGGTTCGCCAGCACACCCATGCGCCCTGCGGTTCTCTGTTCCCCCATGTCAGCGCTCCCGGTCCACGGCTGCTTCCAGGATCTCGTCCAACGCGTCCGACCTTTCCATGCCCTCGAGGTCACGCCGCGCCCGCTCGGCCAGTTCGGAGCCCAACCGGCGTGCCTCCGTCATGCCGAGTACGCCGGGAGTCGTCGCCTTGCCCAGCGCCTTATCGCGGCCGCCTGCCTTTCCCATCACGCGCGCGTTCCCTGTCATATCGAGTATGTCATCCACAACCTGAAACGCCAGTCCGAGATGCCGGCCGAACCGACGGAGTCGCTTTGTCAGATCCTCGCTCGCACCCGCTGCCGTTGCACCCATCACCACGGCAGCTTCCATGAGACGGGCCGTCTTTCCCAGGTGAATCTGTTCGAGCTCGGACTCCGAGAGCGAACGTCCTTCGGCGCGGAGATCCCGCAACTGTCCACCTACCATGCCGGCGCCTCCGGACGCTCGAGCCAGCTCGCGGACGAGGGCGAGTGTCCGATCGCGCCGGCAGCCCATCGCCCTCGAAGCGCTCAGAATGGACTCGATGGCCAGCGGCATCAGAGCCGCTCCGGCGAGTGTCGCGACCTCCGAGCCGAATCGGACGTGCAGGGTCGGGAGCCCGCGGCGCAACAGGTCGTCGTCCATGCAGGGGAGGTCATCGTGGATCAGCGAGTAGGCGTGGACCAGTTCGACCGAGCACGCGAGTCGATGGACACCCTCGTGCGAGCCCCCGGCAGCCCGGTATGCGGCGATCAACAGTAGAGGTCGGATTCGCTTCCCGGGCGTCAGGACCGCCGTGCGGATCGGGGACACGATCTCCTCGGGACAGCCCTCGAGCAACGACGTCAGCGTGTCCCGAAGGGCACGCTCGATCGGAGCGCGTGCCTCGGCGAGCGCATCGTCGCCGCGGGCACGCTCGGAGCGGGCCACGGCTTCAGTCCTCACCCGGTACCGAGTCTCCCGTCGGCTCGAACTCCACCGTGCGCAGTTCACCCGAGGCATCCGTGATCAGTTCCTCGACCGTCCCCCGAGCCTCGTTCAAGAGCTGGTTGGCCCCTCGCAGCTGCGACACGCCGCGCTCGAACAAGGCGAGCGCCTCGTCCAGCCTCAGATCCTGGCCCTCCAGGGCGCCGAGGATCTCCTCGAGTTCCGCCAGTAGCTCTTCGAAGCCTCGTTCCTCTCGACTCGTCAAGCGGATTCCTCCGTCTCGATTCCCTCCGTTCGTGCGCGGATCGTCCCGTCGGCGATCCGCAGGCGAAACGGGTCCCCGACCGCGAAATCCTCCACCACGCGAAGCACGTCGCCGTCGTCGGCAAGCGGAACGGCGTATCCTCGTTTCAGGGTGTCCAGCGGGCTCAGCGCATGGAGCCGGTCCCCCAGCCGCTGCAGCCTGCCCTCCCAGCGCTCGAAGCGGCGATCCAGCGTCCTCAGCAGCCCCTCCTCGAGCCGCTGGCTCAGATCCTCTCCGCGCTCCACGAGTCGCCGGAGCCCGGCCGCCAGCCCCTGGCTGATGCCGCGGACTCGGGCCTGCAACTCCTGCCCATCCGGAACCGCCAGTTCGGCGGCTGCCGAGGGCGTCGCCGCCCGTCGGTCGGCCACAAGGTCCACCATCGTGACGTCGATCTCATGGCCCACGGCGGAGATCACCGGAACGGGACACGCCGCGACCGCTCGAGCGACCCGCTCTTCGTTGAAGCACCAGAGATCCTCGACCGATCCACCGCCCCGCGTTAGTATGACCACGTCCACCGAATCGTGGCGACCCAATGCCTCGAGCGCTCGGGCGATGTCTTGTGCCGCACCCTCCCCCTGGACCCGGCAGTCGCGCACGAGCACGTCGGTCCATGGGGCGCGTCGGCCCACCACCGTCAGCACGTCTCGCAGCGCCGCCCCGGTTCGAGATGTCACCACGCCCACCCTCCGCGGGAACGCGGGGAGCGGTCGTTTCCGCTCGGGATCGAGCAGGCCTTCGGCAGCCAGCTTTCGGCGGAGTCGCTCGAACGCCAGGCGCCACAGACCCTCCCCCCTGGCTTCCAGCCGACGAACGATCAGCTCGTATCGGCCGCGGGCGGGGTATACGGTGACCTGCCCGAAGGCGAGAACCTCCATTCCCTCCTCGGGCTCCATGGGAAGGCGACGCACATCGCTCTGCCGTCTCGCCAGTTCGCCACCTCGCCGACGATCCACAGCGGACGAACGCTCGATTCGAGAAGCTCCCGTACGGCCGTGTTGAGGGCCGATACGGAAAGGGGGTTGTCAGGAGCCGATCCGTCCGCTAGGGGCTCCTCTGCTGCATCAGCCGTCGATGGCTCGGGCGGCCGCGCGGGTTCGAACAGCGAGATCTGGCGTTCGCTGCTCATCCAGCGGTCGAGGCCGCGGTCGGTCGTGCGGCCGCGCGACGAGCCGCCCGCACCGTGTTCTTCAGGAGCATGGCGATCGTCATCGGACCCACGCCGCCAGGCACGGGCGTGATCCAGGACGCGCGCTCGGCCACTTCGTCGTACGCGACGTCGCCCACCAGGCGGTACCCCCGCTCGCGCGTTTCATCGGGTACCCGGTTCACTCCGACGTCGATCACGACCGCGCCGTCCCCGACCATGTCGCCCGTGACCATCTCGGGTCGCCCGATGGCCACAATGAGGATCTCGGCCGCACGGGTCACGGCGCCGAGGTCGGCCGTACGACTGTGTGCCACCGTGACGGTGGCGTTGGCCCAGGGCTGCTTCTGCAGGAGGATCGACGCCATCGGCATGCCGACGATGTTCGAACGACCCACGATGACCACGTTTCGCCCGGACGGGTCCACCCCCGTCCTCTTCAGCAGCTCCTGGATTCCGGCCGGCGTCGCCGGACGAAACGCATCGACGTCTCCACTCGATACCCGTCCGATGTTCGTCGGATGGAATCCGTCGACGTCCTTTTCGGGCAGGATCCGCTCCATCACGGTCCGTTCGTTCAGGCCCTCGGGCAGCGGCAGCTGTACGAGGATGCCATGGATCTGGGGGTCGCCGTTGAGCTCATCCACGATGGCGATCAGCGCTTCCTGGTCGATCACGGCTTCCGGCCGAATGTCACGCGTGTAGATGCCGACCTCCTCACAGGCCCGCGTCTTCATGCGCACGTACACCTGCGAGGCGGGGTCCTCCCCGACCAGGACCACTCCGAGGCCAGGGCGGACGCCCAGTGTCGCGAGCTCGGCCGCCTCGGCCGCCACCTCTTCGCGCACCTGCCTCGCTATCTCGCTGCCGTCTATAATTTTCGCACTCATCGCTCTATGTCGTTTCGAGGGAAGACTGTGCTGGGCCCGCGTCCTATCGCGCGAAGTCCACCGTGCGTGTTTCCCGTACGACTACGACCTTGATCTGACCGGGGTATTGAAGCTCGTTCTCGATGCGACGCGCCGTCTCCTCGCTCAACCGTGCCATCTCCTCGTCCGAGATCTTGTCGGGCGTGACCATGATCCGAATCTCGCGGCCGGCCTGAATCGCGTACACCTTCTCCACGCCCGCGTAAGAGCTGGCGATTTCCTCCAGCTTCTCGAGCCGCTTCACGTAGTGCTCGAAGGACTCGCGTCGAGCCCCGGGTCGGGCGCCCGAGATCGCGTCCGCCGCCGTCACGAGAAACGTCTCGGGGTATCGCGCGGGCTCGTCTCCGTGATGCGCCCGGATCGCGTTCAGCACCTGATCGCCCTCGCCGTATCGCTTGCAGAGTTGAAAACCCAGCTCCACATGGCTTCCCTCTTGCTCGTGCGTGAGCCCTTTGCCCACGTCGTGCAGCAGACCCATTCGCTTCACCAACTCCGCGTCGAGACCCAGCTCCAACGCCATGTTGGCCGCGATCAGGGCCACTTCTCTGGCATGCTGTAGTTGATTCTGCCCATAGCTGGTGCGGTATCGCAGGTGTCCCAGGGTTTCCACCAGCTGAGGATGAAGATCCGGAATTCCGAGCTCGTACAGGACCTCCTCGGCCGCCTCGCGCATCGTGGTCCGCACGTCGGCCGATGCCTTGTCGACGGCCTCCTCTATGCGTCCGGGGTGGATGCGCCCATCGGCCACGAGGCGCTCCATGGCGAGCCGCGCGACTTCGCGACGTATGGGATCGAAGCTGGAGAGGATCACGGCTTCCGGCGTATCGTCCACCACGACATCCACGCCGCTGGCCGCCTCGAAGGAGCGAATGTTGCGGCCTTCCCGACCGATGATGCGGCCCTTCATGTCATCGCTGGGCAGAGAGACGACGGACACGGTCGTCTCCGAGGAGTGGTCCACGGCCAGCTTCTGGATCGCCATGGAGATGATGTTCTTGGCTTCTCGCTCGGCCTCGCGTCGTGCGCGCTCTTTTGCCTCGCGCACCTGCTGGGCCGCTTCCGCCCGAGCCTCGTCCTGGATGCGACTGACGAGAGCCTTGCGCGCCTCTTCCCGGCTGATGCCCGCCAGTTCTTCGAGCCGTTCCTGTAGTCCCCGCTCTGTCTCCTCCAGCTGACCCTGGCGGTCAGCCAGCCTCTCCCTGTCTTCGTCCAGCGCCTCTCGACTGGCCTCCAGACGCGCCTGCCGACTGTCCAGCAGCTCGAGCTTCTGGTCCAGGAGCTTGTCGCGCTCGACCGCACGTTGCTCGATGCGCTCGACCTCCTCGCGACGCTTCTCGGCCTCCTTGGCCCACTCGTCCAGCAGCCTCTGGGCTTCCTGCCGACCGGCAAGCTCCGCCTCCCGCCGGATTCCCGCCGCTTCCTTCTCCGCACTGGCCAGCAGCCGGGTCGCTTCGTCCTCTATCCGGCCACGTGAGCGCTCGACTGCGAGGCGTCTCAGCAACCAGCCGAGAACCGCCCCGATCGCCACCGCGACCAGGGCGATGGCGACCGTTCCGACGGTCTCTATCGTCATCGCTATCCCTCAACCGTCTATCATGAACGACGGCCGCTGCCGGGGCGGCGGCCGCTGCAGATTCCAACCGGATCTCGAGAGCGGGGCCCGCGCGAGCTCAGCTCCCCCCACCATCCAGCGCTTCGTCCACGCGCTCCGTCAGATCCGAGAGCCGCTCGCGGACCGCGCGTTCCAACACCTCCTTGTCGCGCCGCGCTCGGAACAACTCGTCGGTAATCTTCATGGCTGCGAGGATCGCGGCCTTGTGCACTTCGGAGATGTGACTCCCGATGTGCGCCTCCTGGATCGCCTCATCGACGTGCAAGGCGCAGGCGCGCGTATACTCTTCGCCCAGGTCGGTGCGAATCTGATAATCCTCACCGAAGATCGTGACTCGTACGGCTTTGCTTCCATCGGCCGTCACAGTTCGTCCTCCACCATGATGAGCCGACCACGGATCCGCTCCGCTCTCTCTCTGGCATCGTCGATCACCAGTTTCAGGCGGGCATTCTCCTCGGCCAGTTTCTGAACTCGACCCTCGACGTCGCGCGAATCGAGCGGATCGAACTCGGACTGCTGGAGCGCCTGCGACAGCTTCGCGTATGCCGCCTCCGCCTCATCAGCCCGCTTCTGGAGCGCATCGAATTCGCCGAGCAAGCGAGCCACGGCCTTTTCCAGCGTCTGTATGACGACCCCGGGATCGGGAGTCGCGGCGCGGCCGTCACGAGGCGCGGATGCGGGCATCGAATGCTTCCTCCAGGCTCGCGATGATCGATGTCATCGCGGTTTCCACGTCTTGGTCGGTGAGCGTGCGGTCAGCCGCCCGGAAGCGAAAGGCCCAGGCGAGGCTGCGTTGTCCGCTCTCGACGCCTTCTCCCTCGTACACATCGAACAGCTCGACCAACTCCAGCAGCTTGGGAGCCGCCGCTCGAATCGATGCCTCCACCTCGGATGCCGCCACCGATTCCGACACCAAGACCGCGAGGTCTCGACGGACGGACGGGAACGCGGAGATCGGCTCGTACCTCTTCTGCTCGCCGAGCTGCACGGCGTCGAGCTCGAATTCCAGGCCCCACAGCGACCCTGCCCAACGGGGCGCATCCGCCGCATCGGAGTCGATATTGCCCGCGATTCCCAGCGTACGGCCGTCTCGCACGATGCGAAAACGCTCGTCGCCGAGCCACCCCCCACCGAATCGGCCCAGCGCTTCCGGGTCCTCCCCCAGCGGCTCCACTCTGGCTCCGCAGAGCTGTTCTGCCACATCCCCCGCCAGGCCCTTCAGGTCCCACAGATCGACGTCTCGCGTCCCTCCTGACCAGTGCCGCGGTGCGGCGCTCCCGGTCACGACAAGGCCGACCCGGAGTTCTTCCTGATAGGCCTCCGTCCCGTCAGGCTCTGGTCGTACGGCGGACCCGTCGCCGGGATCGGCGGACGTATGAAACACCGTGCCGATCTCGAACAGGCGCACGTCGCGACGGCCACGCGCGAAATTGTACTCGGCGCGGCGCAGCAGCACGGGCACCATCGCGGCACGCAGGAAGCCCTCCTCCGCCGAGAGCGGGCGCAGCACGCCTACCTCGGCGCGGCCACCGGGCTGATCCTCCGGCACGAAGCTCGAACTGCGGGCCTCCAGAAGCCCTTCTCCGCTCAGGAGCGCGCGCACGCGGTCCATCCGGTCCCAGGCCGCGTCGCCGGGCACGCTGCTGGGGCGGAAGCGGCGCTCCTCGTCGGGAAAGCGTTCGTACCCGTACCGACGCGCCACCTCTTCCACGAGATCGATCTCCCGTCGCACGTCGTTCCTCCAGCCCGGCACGCTGAACTGCAGCGCGCTCTTGCCGTCGCGGAGATCCGCCGTCGTTTCGTCTACCGAACCGGTGGAGCCCGACGGTTCCACCCGCTCGAAACCGAGCGGCCGCAGCAGGTCGGTGACCTCGTCATCGGCTAGCCGCAGTCCGAGCACTTGATGGACACGGCCGGTGCGCAACGGCACCACGGGTGACTCGGGTGGCGAAGCGCCGGCCCGAATCGCGTCGGTCTCCGCCTCGCCCCCGGCGCTCGACAGAATCAGCTCGACGCAGCGGGTCAGCGCCCGCTCGGGACCTCGCTCGTCTATGCCTCGCTCGAAACGATATGACGCATCGGTCGGCAGATTCAGAGCTCGGACCGTGTCCCGCACGGCACGCGCGGAGAACGCCGCACACTCGATGAACAGATCGGTGGTCGCGGGGGTGACCTCGGTTTCCTCGCCGCCCATTACGCCAGCCAGCGCCACCGCGCGGTCCCGGTCGGCGATCACAGTCACGTCCGGACCAAGATCCCGGTCCTCTCCATCCAGGGTGCGCAGCCGCTCGCCCCGCTGGCCCGCCCGCACCCGAATCTCCGGACCGCTCAGCGTGTTCAGATCGAACGCGTGTATCGGCTGGTTGAGCTCGAACAGGATGTAGTTCGTCGCATCGACCACGTTGTTGATCGGCCTCGCGCCGATCGCGAGCAGGCGCCCCGCCAGCCACGCGGGGCTGGGGCCCACCTTCACGCCGCGCACGACCGCGCCCAAGTACCGTGGGCAGCGCTCGGCCGACTCGATGCGCACCGTCACCCCGGCGGCGGACGCGCATTCGGCCCCGTCGCTCCAGCGCGGCTGCCAGTCCGCGCCAGGATCACGGAGCACGACATCGGCCTCACCGCCCGGCGCGAGCTCGCGCGCGACACCGACGTGAGATGCCAGGTCGACGCGATTCGGGTTCAGATCCAGAGTCAGTCGCACATCGGGCAGGCCCAGCGCCTCCGTCAGGGCCTGGCCGGGCTCCAGGCCGTCGGGCAGTCGCATGATTCCGCTCTTGTCGCGCCCCAGCTCCAGCTCGTACTCGGAGCACAGCATCCCGTGACTCATCACGCCGCGAATCTTGCGACTCTCGATCCGCAGGCCTCCCGGAAGCTCGACGCCAGGCGCGACATACGGGTAGAGCGCTCCGACCTCGACGACGGGAGCCCCGCAGACCAGCTCCACCAGCTCGTCCGCACCCCGGTCGACTCGGCAGAACGTGAGACGGTCGGCATTGGGGTGAGGCTCGGCCTCCACCACGCGGGCGACGACGATGTCGGCTACGCCCTGCCCTACGGGCTCGAGCGTCTCCACGGCGGCCGCCACCATGCTGAACCGCTCCGCCAGATCCTCCGCCGAGCCCTCCAGCCCGGGCGCGAGCTCGCGCAGCCAATTCAACGACACGTTCACGTGAGCTGCTCCAGGAAACGGGCGTCGCCGTCGAACAGCAGGCGGGTGTCCGGAATGCGGTGCCGGATCATGGCGATTCGTCCCGGGCCCATCCCGAACGCGTACCCGGTGTATCGTTCCGGATCGTAGCCTACCGCTTCGAACACGGCGGGATCGACCATTCCGGCGCCCATGATCGTGAGCCAGCCGGTCCTCTTACAGGCGGAGCAACCCGATCCACCGCAGATGGAGCATTCGATGTCGACCTCGGCGGACGGCTCCGTAAACGGGTAGAACGACGGCCGAAAACGGGTCTTCGTTCCTTCTCCGAAGAAGTGTCGGATGAAGTACTGAATCGCGCCTCGGAATTCGACGAAATCGACCCCTTCGTCGACCGCCAGGCCCTCGATCTGCTCGAAGGCCGGCGAGTGAGACGGGTCGAACGCATCGCGGCGGTAGGCAAGTCCCGGCACCACGACCCGAACGGGAGGTTCGTACTCTTCCATGACCCGGGCCTGCACGGGTGACGTGTGCGTGCGGAGGAGAACTCCGTCCGCCAGGTAGAACGTGTCCATCTCGTCGGCGGCGGGGTGATCGAGCGGGATGTTGAGTGCCGTGAAGTTGTACCACGTGGACTCGATCTCGGGGCCACGGACTTTGGTGAAGCCGATCTCGCGGAAGATGTCGCAGATTTCGTCGATCACCTGGGTGACCGGATGGGTTCCGCCCCGCCAGCGTGAGCGCGCCGGCAGCGTGAGGTCTGCACCTTCCGACTCCTCGCGCCGCGCGGCCGCCAGAAGCGTGGCCAGACGCCGCTCGAAGGCCGCCTGCAGCGCCTTCTTCGTCGCGTTGGCCCGCTTGCCCGCTTCGGGGCGCACCCCCGCGGGGGCCTGTCCGATGTCGCTGAATGCCGAGGCGACGGCGCCGCTCCGGCCCAAATACTCTATGCGGGCCGCTTCCAGCTCCTCCTCGCTCCCGGCATCATCGATGGCGGCCAGCCCTCGCTTCTCGATCTCCGCCAGGCGATCGAGCAGTGAGGTCTCGGCCGGACTCATGGTGCGTGCTGTTTCGCCAGTTCCGCGAGCTCGCTGAACGCGGCCGGATCCCGCACTGCGAGATCGGCCAGCATCTTTCGGTCGAGCTCGACGCCCGCGTTCTTCAGCCCGTTCACGAATCGCGAGTACGGCATTCCATGCTCACGCGCGGCCGCGTTGATACGGGTAATCCACAAACGCCGGAAGTCGCGCTTCCGTCGACGGCGGTCCCGGTAAGCGTACTCCCAGCCCCGCTCGACCGAGCTCTTGGCGGTCCGGTACAGTTTGGAGCGCCCCCCGAAATAACCGCGGGCGTCCTTGAGGACCTTCTTCTTACGCTTGTTCCTTGCTACGCTGCTTTTGACGCGCGGCATCGCAGCTCCTCCTTCGCTTCCTCGATCGGTCCACGCTCCTCAAATGCCGAGCAGACGTCTGACCCGCTTCTTGTCGGCCTGGGACACCAGCGTGCCCGTGCGGAGACGACGCTTTCGCTTGCTCGTCTTCTTCGTGAGGATGTGGCTGTGGTATGCCCGCTGCCTGCGGATCTTGCCGCGACCCGTCTTGCGGAAGCGCTTCGCAGCCGAGCGGTTCGTCTTCATCTTGGGCATTCGTACTCTCCTACTCGCGACGTGGAGCCAGCAGCATCGTCATCGTTCGTCCCTCGTGCGATATCTTCGACTCCACGACGCCAAGGTCTTCCAGCTCTGCCAGAACTCGCTCCAGCACGCGTCGTCCCAGCTCGGGGTGCGTCACCTCGCGGCCGCGGAACCAGAGGGTGAACTTCACCTTGTCCCCGTCTTCCAGGAAGCGCCGGGCATGGCGCAGCTTGAAATCCAGGTCGTGCTCCTCGATCTTCGGCCGCAGCTTCACTTCCTTGACCGTGATCGTATGCTGTTTTTTTTTGGCCTCTCGCGCCTTTCTCGCCTGCTCGTACTTGAACTTGCCGAAGTCCATCAGTCGGCAGACGGGCGGCCTCGCCTGGGGAGCGACTTCGACCAGGTCCAAACCCTTCTCGGAAGCCATGACGCGGGCCTCCTCGGTCGGCATGATCCCCAGCTGTTCTCCCTCTTCATCGATCAGTCGAATAGGACTGATCCGGATGCGGTCGTTGATCCTCAGTTCTTCTTGATTCACGTCCCCTCGTTCAAGCTGTGAAAGAAAAAGCCCGGTTCGGCAGGCAAACCGGGCGACACGTCAGCGCCCCGCGTGACGATCGCGGCGCGGACAGGTGAACCCGGCAGCAGTGTCGACCAGGTCGACACGCCGAAAGGTGGGAGCACAGGCTCCGCTTTTCGGACTCTGTTCGGTCGGCGAAACTAGGAGCCTTGCCCCGGCCTGTCAAACAGTGCCGGCGCCTCCCGGCCTCGCCTTCCGACCTACGGTACCCGTGCTTTGCTGGACACCTCCTCGGTGACCCGCTCCAGAAACGCCTCGAGCGGCATCGACACCTGTTTCTGCTCGGCTCCCCGCGCCCGCACCGCGACCGTGCCTCCTTCGACCTCGCGCTCACCGACCACCAGGAGGTACGGCACCTTCTGGATCTCACCGTCGCGCACCCGATAGCTGAGCGTATCGGAGCGCGCATCGACGCTCGCCCTCAGTCCCGCATCGCGCAGTCGCTCGGCGACGCGCTCGGCGTCCGCCGTCTGGCCATCGGTGATCGGAATCACTCGCGCCTGCTCGGGAGCCAGCCACACGGGGAACGCCCCGGCAAAGTGCTCGATCAGCCCTCCCACGAACCGTTCCAACGAGCCGAAGATCGCGCGGTGGATCATCACGGGGCGGTGGGGCTTGTTGTCGGGCCCGATGTACTCGAGGTCCAGACGCTCGGGCAAGTTGAAATCGAGCTGGATCGTGGCACCCTGCCACTCCCGACCGATCGCGTCGTGAAACTTTATGTCGATCTTCGGTCCGTAGAAGGCACCGCCCCCCGCGTCGATCTCGTAGTCGCACTCGGCGCGATCGAGCGCCTGCTGCAGGGCCCGCTCGGCCTGGTCCCACACCTCGTCCGCGCCGATCCGGCCTTCGGGCCGGGTCGAGAGATCGAACCGATACTCGAATCCGAATGTGCTCATCACCAGATCGACGAGGTCGAGCATGCCGAAGATCTCGTCCTCGATCTGCCCGGGCGTGCAGAAGATGTGCGCGTCGTCCATCGTCAGGCCCCGCACGCGCAGAAGGCCGTGCAGCGTACCCGATCGCTCGTTCCGATACACGTTGGCGATCTCCGCCAGGCGCAGCGGAAGGTCCCGATAGCTTCGCTGGCCCGCCGCGAAGATCAGCGCGTGCATGGGACAGTTCATCGGCTTCACACGGTACGCCTTGCGCTCACCCTCCACTTCCATCGGCGGATACATCACCTCGGCGTACGCCTCCAGGTGACCGGAGCGCTCGAACAGACCCTCGGAGGTGATGTGCGGTGTGTAGACGAACTCGTATCCCCGGCGGCTCAGCTCATCTTCGATCCAGCGACGCAGCAGGAGCTGAATCCGCGCCCCCTTCGGGTGCCAAAGGGCGAGGCCCGGACCACAGTCGTCCTGGACGCTGAACAGATCCAACTCCTGGCCCAGCTTGCGGTGGTCCCGTCGGCGTGCTTCCTCCAACCGCTCGAGGTGTGCTTGGAGCGCCTCCGCGGAGTAGAACGCGGTCCCGTAGATGCGCTGGAGCATCTGTCGGCGCTCGTCGCCCCTCCAGTACGCTCCCGCCGCCGTCAACAGCTTGAAGTGCCGGACCTCCGACGTGCTACCGGCGTGCGGACCACGGCACAGGTCGACAAACGGACCGTCCGTGTAGACCGAGATCGTTTCGCCCTCTTCGATCTCTGCCAGCCGCTCCAGCTTGAGCGGGTCGTCCTCGAACAAGGCTTCCGCTTCCTGGCGATCCACCTCGCGTCGCTCGAACGCGTGCCCCGCTCCAGCGACCTTGTGCATCCGCGTCTCGATCCGCTCGAGATCTTCGGGGGTGAAGGGTTCGGGCACGTCGAAATCGTAGTAGAACCCATCCTGGATCGGAGGGCCGAAACCGATCCCGGCATTCGGGTGCAGCTCGCGGACCGCAGTCGCCATCACGTGGGCGGCCGAGTGCCGGAGAATGTAGAGCGCATCGGCATCGTCATCGCCGCGCGTCACCACCTCGATTCGAGCGCCGTCCGGCACCGGTGTGTGAAGATCGCGCAGCTCGCCGTTCACGCGCGCCCCTACGGCCGCGCGCGCCAGACCCGGCCCGATCGCGGCGGCCACGTCGCCAGCATTCGCGCCGGCTTCCAGTTCCAGCTTCGAGTCGTCCGGAAGCACCACGGAGATTGTCTGCTTGTCGCTCATCGCCATACCCGCCGATGATTCGAGTTTCGTCTCTTGAGGAAGCATACGGCGGCGGCCCGGGTCGCCCGGGTGTCCCACCTGAGACGGGAAGCTAGGCCTGGGCGCCTACGATTGGCCAGCCGGTTCCTGTGGCTCGAGCTCCGCCATCTCTTCGGGCGTGCGGAGGACGCCGTAGCGCGTCACCGTCTGCGACTCGTCCAGCGTGACCCACACTCGACCGCCCAGCGCCGACTCGAGTCCCTCCGAGAGGACGGTGAGCGGAATCGCCTCCCCGCCGGGCGTGGTCAGCACGAAGCCGTGCCTGCCCTCTTGGCTCAGCTCGAGGGTCCCTACGTGGGGTCGCACACCGTCGACCGAGAGGATCTCGTACGACGACGCGGCAAGGTGCCGGCCGAGCTCCTCGCTTCTGGCGAACCGGCCCGTCGCGCTGACGCGCGCGCCGGCCAGACGGCCGATCTCGATCTCGTACGGCCCCGCCACGACGACCGAAGTCTCGGCAGATTCGTCCTGTAGCACGGTACGGACGAACGGCTCGTTGCCCATTCGGCGCACGACCCCGCTGGCCGCGTCGGCTCCTATCTCGCCGACCCACGAAGGACCGCTGCTCACCTGCACCTCACGCGCGCATCCGATTATACCGAGCCACAACGCGGCGAGCGCGACCGGCGGAAACCGATGAAACCTCTCCATGAAGCCTCGCTATCGAATCCTCACGATCGTGACCTGGGCGGCCGAGCTCGCCGGCAACTGGTCGCCCGCCTGTGTCGTGATCTCGACCAGCGCGTCGGGTGCCGCCCCGGAGCTCGAGAGTACGAAGTACTTGCCCGCCGAGGCCCGCACATCGAATGGGACTTGAATGCTCGTGGTCGAGGTGAGCGCGATCTCCTGCACGTCGAGGGGATAGGGCTCGGTGAACGGATCTTGTGTTCCCAGGTTGCTCTGGTTCAGATCCAGAAACATACCGCGCAGATCCCACGTGGTGATTTGTGTAGACGGGTCCACTCCGCCGGGACCGTTGTCGTCGACGGCCGGTACGGCCATGTACTCGCCCAGCAGCTGATCCCAGGAGCGGGTCACGCCCGCCACTGCCTGCACGGCCTGCTCCACATTCAGCGGCCCGGTGCGGAACAGGGGTCCCCCGCTGGCCAGCTGCCGGAACAGCGCAGCCTCTCCGCTTCCAGGAACCGGCCCCGGCGGCCCGGCCGGGGCGTACTGGTCGGCCAGCCAACGGAGAAAGAGCAGCGCGAAGCCACGCATCTCGAGCGAGGCGTCGCCTCCCGGATCTCCGCCCGTCACGTCACCCAGCGCGCGGGTCGACTCCGGGTTCTGCATGTGGCGACCCATGCGCGTAAAGTTCGCGAGGTGGAAGGCGTTGAACGCGTTCCCATCCTCCTGGTTCTGGAAGACGGCGTCCAGGTCGTGATTGGCACGCACGGGGAACCCTCTGGCGAACAGACCCGCCAGCTCCTCGGCGATGTGTGACTTGCCTTCGTCGATCCAGGTATCGTCCAGCCGCGAGAACACACCCAGCTCGATGTCTGGAATCGGCTCCGGCGACGGCTCGGTCGCGAAGACCCTGACCTCGTTGTGGATCAGGTGCTGGAATTCGTGTGCGACGATACTGCGCGCGTTCCGGATCGCGAACTGCGTCGAGAATGTTAAACCGAACTCGCCGGTCGGGTCCGGTGCGAGAAGGTAGAGGACCTCGCCCTCGTTGCTGGCCTGACAGCCGGCGGTGTCGCGCAGATCGTTCGAGTTGAAGAAGCCCGCGATGAAGGTGCCGCTGCCCTCATCGGACAGCTTGTTCACTTCGGCGGTGAACAGCACATACACGCGCTCGTTCGCATCGATGTCCTCGGGACTTCCGAAGTACGCCTCGAGAATCGGAAAGACGAAGTTGTCGAGCTGCTGGTTCAGCTCCTCCCAATCCGCGGTCGAGAATCGGCCCGCGACCTGCGCATCTTCCACCAGGGCGAAGTTGTCCCCCACCTTCCGCACATCGCCCGTGATCGTCGTGGTGCTCGTGCAGTCGATACTCAGATTCGGTGCAACCGACGAGCGGAAAGTGAGGCGCTCGCCGACCTGCGGCACGCCGGCTGAGCCTCGCACGCCGAACGAAACACGCCGGCCGGCCTCCCGCACCGACGGCCGGGCGGGACGCGCGGCCGCATCTTCCAGCTCACGCCGGATGTGCCCCTTTAGCTTCGATTCTCCGAGCAATGCCCGCTCGGCCAGCGTCTTCGGCCGGAAAGGTCGCACCTGCGCTGGCGCCTGGAGGACGGACGCCGACGCGCCCGACGCGACGTCCGGTCCGGTCACGCGGATTCGCATGGACGTCTCAGAACCCGCCACCTGGCTGACACTGTGCGGCACGATCACATAGTCCCGCGGCTCCGTTCCACCCTCCAGCTCGAACGCTCTGAACTCGGCCGGATCCGATAGAACCATGGCTTCGCCCGGCGCCAACGAGATCTGCGTGGCCGGCGGCGGCGGCGGTGGTGGAGTCGGTGGCGGCGGAGGTGGTGGTGGGCCCGTTCCGTCGCTGCCGCAGCCGACCGCGACGAGCGCGATCGACAGCACCGCAACAAGTCCGTTCAGACGATGAAACGGCAGTCGCCCCCTCCATTGCGCATCACTGTCTCGGATTGCCGGACCTCTGCCCATTCCGCCTGGTTCCCTTCTTACGGTCGTGAGATCTATGCTGTTGAACTATACACGACGAGCGATCGCAATCGGTCACGCCAGACCTCGATACCCGACTCGATCGGCAGTTGTTTCCAGAACCTTTGCAAAAAAAAGGCCCGGCCGAATCGACCGGGCCTCTTGGCCGCGACGGTGGGGTCGGCTAGTACATGCCGCCCATGTCACCGCCGGGCATGCCAGGCATCTCCTTCGCCTCTTCCGGATGCTCCACGATGACCGCCTCGGTGGTGAGCAGCAGTCCCGCGATGGAAGCGGCGTTCTGCAGCGCCGTTCGGGTCACCTTGGTCGGGTCAATGACGCCGGCCTTCACGAGATTCTCGTACGTGTCGGTGGCGGCGTTGTAACCATGGCTCAGCTCGTCCTTGGTTCGGACATGCTCCACCACGATCGAGCCCTCGGCACCCGCGTTCGACGCGATCAGCCGGATCGGCTCCTCGAGCGCTCGTCGCACGATGTTTACCCCGATCTGCTCGTCACCGTCCTTGCGCTTCAGGCCGTCGAGCGACTTCTGCGCCCACAGGAGGGCCACACCGCCGCCGGGCACGATGCCCTCCTCGACGGCGGCTCGCGTCGCGTGCAGGGCGTCCTCGACCCGAGCCTTCTTCTCCTTCATCTCGGTCTCGGTCGCCGCGCCCACGTTGATCACCGCGACGCCGCCGGCCAGCTTGGCCAACCGCTCCTGGAGCTTCTCGCGGTCGTAGTCCGACGTGGACTTGTCGATCGCGACCTTGATCTCGTTGATGCGGCCCTTGATGCTGTCCTCGTCACCCGCACCGTCCACGACCGTCGTGTTGTCCTTGTCGATCACGATGCGCTTCGCCTCGCCGAGATCGCTCACGACCGCGTTCTCGAGTTTGAAGCCCAGCTCCTCGCTGATCACCTGTCCGCCGGTGAGGACCGCGATGTCCTGAAGCATCTGCTTGCGGCGGTCGCCGAACCCGGGCGCCTTCACCGCACATACCTTGAGCGTGCCACGCAGCTTGTTCACGACCAGTGTCGCGAGCGCCTCGCCTTCGATGTCCTCGGCGATGATCAACATCGGCTTGCCCATCTGCGCGACTTTCTCGAGCACGGGCAGCAGGTCCTTCATGGCCGAGATCTTCTTGTCGTGGATCAGGATCAGCGGCTCGTCGAGCACCGCTTCCATCTTGTCCGGATCCGTGACGAAGTACGGCGACAGGTAGCCCCGGTCGAACTGCATGCCGTCGACGGTCTCCAGCTCCGTCTCCAGGCCCTTGGCCTCCTCGACCGTGATCACCCCGTCCTTGCCGACCTTCTCCATGGCGTCGGCGATCAGCTCGCCGATCTCCACGTCATTGTTGGCGGAGATGGATGCGACCTGGGTAATCTCCTTCTTGCCGGTCGTCTCGACGGAGATGTCCTTCAGGTTGGCAACAACCGACTCGACGGCCGCATCGATCCCGCGCTTGAGCGCCATCGGGTTCACCCCGGCGGTGACGCTCTTCAGGCCCTCGCGGAAGATGGCCTGCGCGAGAACCGTAGCCGTGGTCGTGCCGTCACCGGCCGCGTCGGACGTCTTCGTGGCGACTTCCTTCACCATCTTGGCGCCCAGGTCCTCGACCGGGTCCTTGAGCTCCACTTCCTTGGCGACCGTCACGCCGTCCTTGGTGATCGTCGGACTGCCGAACTTCTTCTCCAGGACGACATTCCGCCCCTTGGGCCCGAGAGTCACCTTCACCGCCTCCGCGAGCTTGTCCACACCCGCCTTCAGCCGCTGTCGGGCTGCGGTGTTGAATTCGAGATCCTTCGCCATCGTCTGTATCTCCCTTCGTGTTCGTCAGTGCGTCTGTGAGATTCGCTACTTCAGGATAGCCAGCACGTCGCTTTCCTTGATGATCAGCAGCTCGTGTCCGTCCACGGTCACCTCCGTGCCGGAGTACTTCCCGTACAGGACGCGATCGCCCTCGCTGACCTCCATCGGAATCCGCTCGCCCTCGTCACTCACGCGACCGGGACCGACGGCCATGACCGTCCCCTGCTGCGGCTTTTCCTTGGCGGTGTCCGGAATGTAGAGGCCGCCGCGCATCTCCTCGGTCTCCTCGAGCGGCTCCACCACCACTCGGTCAGCCATGGGCTGGATCTTCAGCTTCGTCTTCGAGGCGGTTGCCATGGTGCGTGTTCCTCCTTCACGTCGTTTACAGGTCCATCGGGACGCCCACGCGCGTCCACGTATTCGGGCTCGAGTCTGTTAGCACTCTTAATAGATGAGTGCTAAGACCGAGGTGAATATGGAGGGGCGGGCCCCGCGTGACAAGGGCCGGCCCCAGGGCAACCGAGAGGCAGGAAGCGTGCCCGGTGCGAGGTCCAAAATCGGGTCACGATAATGTCGTTTTGGCCGACGCCGGTGTCGGGGCGGCATGGGCGGCGTTCGAGTCTGTCAAGCTGACACGCCGTCACGCGCGATCGGCTGAAACTCCGCCGGTCCCCACCGCGTATTCAGGTGCGATGGGACGGGATGGATCATTGGCTTGATGGAGGCTTTCGATGCTACGGTCGCTGCTCGTGCTCCTGACGGTCGGTCTGGTCGGAATGGCCGTGACCGGCTTTGTCTTCTCGCTGTTGATGCCGCTCGCCGCCCTGGCGGTCAAGATCGGCGTAGTTCTCCTGGTCGGGTATCTGATTCTGCGTCTGGTCAAGCCGGACATGGCGGATAGCCTGCGGGACAAGGTGACGCACCGCGGCGAAAGCTAGCGTCGTTGGAGTCACCGACCTTCTCTTGGGTCGGTTCCCCTTCGGTCAGCCACTCGCCTGCAGGTATCGGTCGGCCACGGCGAGTCCCGTGAGCGTCAGGAACGGCTCGATGCGTTCGACCGTTCGGCAGTGGGGAGCCAGCATGCCCGCCATGCCACCCGTCGCCACGACCAGCGCGTCCTCGTGACGCCACTCCTCCAGAATCCGCGTTACGATCCCGTCGATCGCGTCCACCGCCGCGTAGAACACGCCTGCATCGACACACTCCGCCGTGTGCCGACCGATCACGCGGTCGGGCGGCCGGATCTCGATCGGAGACAGCTTGGAGGCCGCTTCCGTCAGACGCTCCATGCCGGCTCGCGGACCCGGCGCGATCACGCCCCCCAGGAAGTCGCCGTCCGCCGTGATGCAATCGAACGTCGTCGCAGTCCCCAGATCGACGACGACGGTGTCGCGGTGATAGATCTCTCGCGCAGCGAGCGTGTTCGCGATGCGGTCCGCACCGACCTCGGCCGGCGTGTCTACCTCGAGTCGAATCGGGAGCTCGGTCTCGCCGTCCACGAAATGCGCGGACAGGTCGAGCGCGTCGCACGCGTGCTGCCACTCTCTATCCAGGACCGGTACGACCGAGGCGAGGACAGCGCGACGAGGCCGCCTGTCGCGGGGCGTCGTCTGGAGCAGGGCTCGCAGAATGAGCGCGTGCTCGTCACCCGTCCGGTGGCGGTCCGTGTGGATCCGCCAGCACGCTTCCGGCTCGAGACCGCGGAAAATCCCGAGCGTCGTCTCGGTATTGCCGACGTCGATCGTCAGAATCACACGCGATTCTCCTCGTCCACACGGATCGTTCCGCTCGTCACTCGCCGCAGCGCGCCTCGGTCAGGGCGGAAGAGAAGCGCGCCGTCGGGGGCGATCCCGACGCACACACCCGGTATCGCGTCCTCTCCTCCCGCCATCTGCAGACGTACCCGTCGGTTCTTCAGCCAGTCGTAGGCATCCAGGTCGTCGAGCTCGGCCGGCTCGAGCGCGACCGGCGGACGGCTGAGCCGCCACTCGAGGCCTCGGACCACGGCGTCGGCGACCTGGCTCAGCTGCACGTCGGGCTCGTACTCCTCGATCCAGGCGGCGACCTTCCGAAGACGGGGCGTCATCGTCTTCTCCATCGACAACACGTTGATCCCCACGCCCACGACCAGGTAGCGCGGTCCCGTCTCACCCCAGCTCGACTCCCCGAGAATACCGCCCAGCTTGCGGTCGTCCACCATGACGTCGTTCGGCCACTTCAGCATCGGGTTCAGACCGGGGAAACGGCGATCCAGCTCGCGCACGACGCCGAGCCCGGCAAGCAGAGACACGAGCGGCAGCAGGGCCTCCGCCTCGGGGCGAAAGATCTCGCTCAGGTACAGTCCCGAGCCCGGTGGCGAGTGCCAGCGGCGCTCTCCACGACCCCGGCCCGCCTTCTGTTCGCGGCACAGCACCAGCGTTCCGGCCGGCTCCTCAGCCTCCGCCAGGTCCTTCGCCGCGTCGTTGGTGGAGTCGATGGCCCCGTAGAGAAACACCGAGTCTCGTCGGAACAGCTTCTGCAGCTCGGCCAGAGAGAGGCCCGCCCACTTCTTCACACGTCGTCTGCTCATTCGGCAACCAGCAAGCTGAGATCCAGAGCGGGGGCCGAGTGCGTGATGGCACCAATCGATACGAGGTCCACACCGGTTGCGGCGATCTCGCGCACGTTCTCGAGGGTCACGCCTCCGGAGGCCTCCAGCAGCGGCCGCCCCCCTCGCATGGTGCCGACGCGGCGTACGGCCTCCTGCAGCTCGCGCCGCGTCATATTGTCCAGCAGGATACGCGCGGGTCGTTCCGTCAACGCTTCGTCCAGTTCGTCCAGCGTCCGCACCTCTATTTCCACCTCCAATCGCTGCCCGGCTGCCGGCCCCTCGACCGCCTGCAGAGCGGCGGCGACGCCACCCGCCACTCGGACATGATTCTCCTTCACGAGCACCATGTCGAACAGACCCATCCGATGGTTCAGCGCCCCTCCAGCCGCCGCGGCTCGCTTTTCCAACGTCCGCAGACCGGGGGTCGTCTTGCGCGTGTCGGCGATCCGGCACTCCGTGTTCTCGACCGCCTTCACGTAACGGGCTGCCAGGGTGGCGATCCCCGACAACCGTCCCAGGAAGTTGAGGGCCGTCCGCTCCGCCGTCAGGATCGAGCGCAGCGCACCACCGATTTCGAGCACCTCGTCATCGGGCGCGACGCGATCACCGTCCCGCCGGCGCCAATCGAGAGCGAGTTCTGAATCCAGCGTCCGGAATACGAGATCGGCCGCCTCACGCCCCGCGATGACGCCGTGCGCCTTCGCGACGATGCGCGCGCGCCCCGTCGCCGTCTCGGGCACGGTCCACGCGGTCGTTCGATCGCCATCTCCGATGTCCTCGGCCAAGGCCGCCCGGACCAGGGCTTCCAGCTCCATACCTAGCGGAGCGCCGGAACGAGCGCGGCCGCGATCAGATAGACCACACCCACGCTCCAGCAGTAATACGCAAATCGGTGAAACGTCCGAGCCTTCAGCATCCACAGGAAAATACGGATGGCTGCGATGCCGGACAGACACGCCGCGGCGAAGCCGATGGCCAGTCCTGGCGTCACGGCCTGTGTCGGGACCGACCCGAGCTGGTCGAGTTGGGCCAAACCCGCTCCCGCGATGGCGGGCACGGACATCAGAAACGAGAACTCGGCCATGCGCGTGACCTCGACGCCGAGCCAGGCGCCCGTGGCCACCGTCGCGCCGGAGCGCGACACCCCGGGAAGTATGGCTAGCGCCTGCGCCAGCCCCACGGCAAAGGCGCCTCCGGCTCCCGGACGTGCGCGGTCGGCTCGAGGCGCCGATCGTTTCAACGACCAGGCGAACATGCCGCTCAAGAGGAGAAAAGAGGCGGCCGCCACGGGTCTCTCGAACGCGTCTTCGAAGAAGGAGCGCCCCCAGAGACCGGCGACGGCTGCGGGAAGCGTCGCCAGAAGCAGGAGCCCCACGTAGCGGCGACTGTCTGCCTCGGCGGAGAACAGCCCGTGAAGGAGATGGAAGACCCGCGCACGATACACCCACAGCACGGCACACAACGTCCCGAGGTGTACGACCACTTCGAACAGCACGCCCGGAACGCGGACCCCGAGAAGCGCCTGTGCCAGTACGAGGTGGCCGCTGCTGGACACGGGAAAGAACTCGGTCAGGCCCTGAAGGACGCCGAGCAGCAACGACTCGAGCAGGCTCACGGGATTGGATCGCCCTCGACAGCCTGGCCTGCCGCTGTCACGCTCTCTCCATTGGAGGACATAGCGCCCGAAGCGAGCACCTCTTCGTAGTATCCTTCGTACAGCGGAACGACTCGCTCGGCGGCGAATTCACGCACCGCGCGTTCCCGCGCCTCTACCGAGGCGGCCTGCCACGAATCCGCATCGCGAAGGTACTCGATCGCACTCCGGGCCATCGCCTCCACGTCACCCACGGGGTGCAGGCGGCCGGTCACGCCGTCCTCGATCACCTCCGCCAGCCCGGAGCCCGCAGAGCCCACCACGGGTACGCCAGACGCCTGCGCTTCGAGAGCCACAAGTCCGAACGACTCCTGATCGCTCGGAAGGAGAAAGAGATCCGCGCTGGCAAGCAGCTCGGCCACGGATTCCAGTTTG
>JBDHLB010000118.1:0-4960 GCA_039586095.1 Gemmatimonadota bacterium | reverse complement strand
ACGGGCGGAAGCGAAGCGACATTTCCAGCGCGCCGTAACGCTAGATTCGGCCTTTGCACTGGCCCACATGCGGCTCGCCGGCTACGAGATGGAAAACGGCAACTATTCCCGTGCCCTGGAATCGCTTTACCTGGCACACCAGAACCTCACCACGGCGTCAGAGCGCGATCGGCTGCTGGTCGACGGGCTGATCGCCTGGCGCGCCCAGGACGAAGCGGAAACCGCCCGCGAGAAGTTTCGGGAGATCATCCGCCGGTATCCCGACGACAAGGAAGCCCGAACTTTCCTGTGGCAGCTCACCGACGGCGAGGAGAAACTTCAGCTTGTCGAGGAGGCGATCCGACTGGATCCGTTCTACGCCGTGGCCTACAACCAGCTTGGGTATCAGCTGGCAGACTTGAGAGGCGACTTTGACTCGGCCCACGTGGCGATCGACAGGTACGAGGAGCTCGCACCCGACGAGCCAAACCCGCACGACTCGCGGGGCGAGATCTTCGAGAAAGCAGCCGACTTCGAATCTGCCCGCGAGTCGTACCGTCGGGCGCTCGCCATCGAGCCCGCCTTCCTTCCGTCCCTTGAGCACCTTACACGCTCGTATCTCAAGCAGGGTGAATCAGAATCCGCGCGGGAAGATCTCGAACGGTACGAAGCGGGGCCGAGTCCAGAGGCGCAGGTTCGCGTACGGGTCCTGATCGGGGACACGTACGTGTTTGAGGGGTCTTTCGAGGACGCAAGAGAGTCGTATTACGAGGCGGCCCAGATCGGGGTCGTGGCCCAGCGCCCGGAGCTGCGGATCCAGGCTCTGCTCGCCCTGGCGCAGCTAGATATGGCGCTTGGCCGCTTCGATGAGGTGCAGGAGACGACGGGCATCCTGTACGGAATCGATCCGTTCAACGGCGAGACGCTCGCACTCGCGTTCGCCGCCCTGGGTCAGCAAGGGAGGTTCGATGAGATGGTTGAGCTGAGGGACCAGGTGCTCCGTCTCGTCGAGGAAACGACGGCCGTGCGCGAGCTGGGCATGGGCCGCTGGACCGCGGACGCCCTCAACGCGCAATCGAGCTATTACCGGGGGGATTTCTCCGCGCTTCCGGAGACGGTCGACCGGATCCGCACGGACGTGGGCGCGCCATCCGATGCGTTCATCTGGTGGGAGGAGGTCGTCTCGCACATCGAGCTAGGCAATGGCACCCGGGCGCTCGCGCTGGTCGAGAGTGCCCGGCGCCGCTTGGAAGGCGAGTCCCGCTACTACGTTCTCGAGCGGCTGCGGTCCCTCTACGAGAAGGGCAGGGCGCACGAGCTCCTCGGCCAGCCGGACGAGGCGGCGATGGCGTATGAGGTGATCGTCACTCAGCTCGGCGACGCGATCGAAGGAATGACCCGGCTGCGTGACGCCCCGGAGCGTTTGGCCCGGCTACGGGCCAGCGGCTGAGCAGGCGGGAGCACGGAGCCTCCGGTCCGAACAAGACGCTGCTCCCAGTAGCCAGGCCCCACATCGAGTGCCCTGCCACGCCACTGGTGGCACCCGGTTTGCGAGCCAGATTGCAGGTGAGCGGCGTCGGACGTTGCATGACCGGTGGCCGCGAGAGACCCGTGGGTTAACGGGGTCCGGCACCAAGTCCGCCCGACGCCGAGGGAGGGGGTGCCATGACTCTCGTGAGATATGCGGGGCCGGTGATTGGATTGGGAATCTCGATTACGACGGCCTTGCTGGTGATCATGTAAAATGAGAGGGTCCGGTGGCCTTCGCCCCGGACCCTTCTTTCTTGCCCCGGTCCTCGCCGGGTTGCCGCGACCCCCGCAGGCCGTCACCCATCCGGGTCCTTCTCGGCTTTGCGCTTTTCAGGGGCTGGCTTGACGGGCCTTCCCCCTGCGGGCTGTGCGCGCGGCCGCGCGCACAGCCTCGTACCGCGTCGTTCGTCACCTGGCCAGGGAGTGATACGACGCTCACCGTCTCTCTGGCGATCCCGATTTGTCAGCTGCCGAGAGGTGGTCCGAGACCGCGGTTCGAACGGTGATTCCGGACGCAGCGTTCGCTTCATGTCTTCGGCCAGCCCCCTCTCCGGAAGATTCCTTTCGAGGACACGCTTCGCCCGGAGTTCGTCCGCCGGCAACGGATGCGCCGTCGGCCCCTTCCGGAGCGCCTCGACCCGGGTGTCGTCCGAAGGTGCACCTTCCCGGTTCTCGCCCGCGGTTTCCTCCCTCGTGGAGCCGCCACCCTCTGCGTCCACCAGGACGATGTGGGCCACCCCGTCACCGTCCGAAGCGAGTATAATCGCGGAAGGAAGATAGCTTGGCGGCGATGCGTCACAGATCCAGAGTGCCTCGTAGTCCATACCCCAGCCGGCCTCACCCCCCGCCGAGTACCCCGGCAGGGTGGCGATCAAAACGTCATCGAGCGCGGCGTGCACATTGTACGAAATCAACTGAAAACTGAACGCCGGCCGATAGCGAAAGTGCACCCGACCTTCGAGCTCCTGGAGCCGGAATGGCTCGTGTGACCCGATGGCGAGTCGGTAGACAACCGGGGAAGCGAGGCATGGGACGTTGTCGCCGGCCCGCCCGAACCTATCCACCCGCCCGAACCTATCCACCAAATGGAACCCGGACCTCAGTCGGCGCTGACGATATCGACTGTCGGGTGGGTAGAGCACTCGCGGCAGCGAGCCGGCCCGGATCTCGAAGACGATCGCGTACGCCGGTCGATCCAGATAGAACCAGTCGCCGGAAACCCATATGCTGGGTCGCTCTGCGGCGAGCTCGGCCGGTAGATCGGCATCGATCGCGGGACCGTACTGGGATCCGGCGGATGCACAGCCGGAAAGCGTAAACAGGGTGGCGCAGAGGGCTGGGAACAGGGACTTCTGGTCGGCTTTCATCGACCCTCCACGGTAAGAGGCCACACTACTCCGCACGCTAAAGACGATCGAAATCCGGCCGAGGTCACGGAGCCCTTCAGCGCGAGCCCGCTCGGCCCTCCCGCAGTATGTCCTCTTCGCCGTGCGAGGCAGGGTGCAACCCTCACGTTGCAGTCTTGCCGATCCGGTTGCCGCGGTGCCGGCGCGCCGACACGTTGTGGCGCCATGAATATGAACAGGAGCGAGCGGACGACTCTGGTTGTCGCAGCCTTTGCAGCGGCTGCACTGCCCGTCTTCGCTTGCCAGGGACCCGCCTTCGATACGTGTGACGGCGAGGCGTGCATTCAGGTCGGGACGCTCAATATCGAATGGCTCGGCGATCGGGAACGCACCCGCGAAGACGTCGCCGCGATCGCCGATCTGCTGACCCGTGAGCTCGATCTCGAAGCGATCGCGTTTCAGGAGATCGACACGGAGAGCGAAGCGTGGGGTTGGCTGTCGGACGCGCTGGGAGCCGAGGGATATCGCTTCGTGCGGGGCAGAACGAGCGCTTCCAGCCAGTTCGTGGTGCTCGCCTACGATGAGGATGAGCTCGACGTGGTGCCGGGCAGTGTCCAGGAACTCGACGTTGCCACGGCCTTCGAGTGGCCCGGCGGCGAGTGTCGGATCGGCGGCCAGCGAGCCCCGCTGGCCGCTCGCTTCCGAGCCGGGGAGTTCGAGTTCTGGATGGTCGGGCTGCACTTGAAGTCGCGCTCCACCCGCCGTGGCCGTCTGCCTGCCTGGTGTCCCGACTCCATTCGCATCTCTCAGACTCGGGCCCTCGCGGCAGGTCTGGAGGACCTCGTCAGTGCCTCCGGGGAGGACGACGTGCTTCTGGTTGGCGACTTCAACGCGTTCTACGACGATCCCACCCTCGCGCCGCTACATGAAATGGGCTTCGAATCGATGGTGGCCCCCGGCGTGCGCGGACCTGGCTCGGCGGGCCACTCATTCGTCGAAGGGCCACGGGGGCTCATCGACCACGTGATGATACGCCTGGACCGCACGGCGGAGGCGGTGCCCAGGAGCGGCTTCGTCTACGTGATTCCGCCGGGGCGGCTCGAGGCGTACGTGGCCCGTATCTCCGATCACGCGCCGGTGTGGGCGTCGTTTCGAACGGGCCCGGAGCAGAGAGAGGATCCGACCCGCCCGTGAGTGTCCTTTCACGCATACGCGTCTTCGATCTGCCACGCTGTTCGCTCGGGCCTCCGCGAAGCCTCCTGCTGGCCGCGGCCCTGATCTGTGCGAGCCCCCTGTCGATCCGGGCACAGGAGCCCGGACCGGCACCGGCCCGGGAGGCGCAGGAGGGCCAGGAGCCGAGTGGGCCAACGGCGGCTGTCACCGGCCGTGTCGTCGATCAGCTGACCGGCGAGCCGATCGAAGGGGCCGCCGTCGAGCTGGTGGGAGTGGCGGGCCCGGCCTTCACCGATGAGGCCGGTGCCTTCTCGCTCCGCGGTTTCCCGCCCGGGGTCTACGACCTGAGCGTTCAGGTGATTGGGTACGCCCCGTACCTCGAGTCCAACGTCATCGTGGGAAGCGGAAAGCCGCTTTCCCTCACCGTCCGCCTCGCCGCCCGACCTGTCGAACTTGCTCCGCTCGAGGTCCAGGCCTCGTACTTCCGCCGGCCGCAGGTCGCGGGTCCCGGCACCCGAACCCTGAGCTCGGTCGACACCCGCCGAGCGCCAGGTGTCAACGAGGACGTCGTCCGATCGGTGGCCCTGCTTCCCGGGGTCGGGGTCACGAGCGGCGGCCGTAACGACCTGATCGTGCGCGGAGGAGCTCCGTACGAGAACCTCTTTCTGGTCGATGGAATCGAGGTGCCGAACATCAACCACTTCGGCTCGCAGGGCTCGACCGGCGGTCCTCTGTCGATGATCAACATCGAGTTCGTGGAGGAAACCCGTTTTTCGAACGGAGGGTTCGGCGCCCGCTACGGCGACCGCACGGCTTCCGTCACCGACATCACGCTGCGGGAAGGAAACGCCGACCGGCTCTCCGGGACCGTGAATCTGTCGGCCACGGGGTTCGGCGCGATCTTGGAGGGACCGCTAGGAGACCGCGCCAAT
>JBDHLB010000117.1:0-4984 GCA_039586095.1 Gemmatimonadota bacterium | reverse complement strand
GGATAGAGAACGCTCTGAATCTCCACGTGCCCATCCAGGAAGGACGCTACGCGGCGCGCGTTATCGCAGTGGGACTGCATTCGAACGTGTAGCGTCTTCGTCCCTCGTAGCACGAGCCAGCAATCGAACGGTCCCGGCACGGCACCCGATGTCTTCTGCTGAAAGCGAAAAGCCTCCGCGAGCTCGTCGTCCTCCGTGATCAACGCTCCTCCCACCACGTCGCTGTGCCCGTTGAGGAACTTGGTGGTCGAGTGTATGACCACGTCCGCGCCCAGTGCGAGTGGGCTCTGCAGGTACGGAGTGGCAAACGTGTTGTCCACCGACAACGGGCAACCGACCTGGCGGGCGATCTCGGCGCACGCCGCGATATCACTCACCGTCATCATGGGATTGCTCGGTGTCTCGACGTGGATGAGGCGCGTACCCGGTTGCACGGCCGCGCGCAGGGCGTCGAGATCCGAGCTGTCTACAAAGTCGAATTCCACCCCGAACCGATCCCACACCGTGCGAAACATGCGATCGACCCCGCCATACACGTCCGCCCCGCACACGACGTGGTCCCCCGCGCTTACCGTCGCCTTCACGAGCGCATCGACCGCCGCCAGCCCCGACGCGAAGGCGGCGGCATGGGTCCCTCCTTCCAGCGCCGCCAAGTTGGCCTGCAGGGCGTCACGCGTCGGGTTGCTGACCCGCGCGTAGTCGTAGCCGAGACGCGGTTGCGCCACGCCGTCCTGCACGTACGTGGACGTCTGGAAGATCGGAGGCATGATGGCTCCGGTCACCGGCTCCGGCTCGCCGCCGGCATGGATGGCCGTCGTGCCGAAACCGGACTTCTGCTTCTCTTCGCTCATAGGACACCCTGGTTGCGTAAACCCAAGACTCTGCCTGCACCGGACCAGGCCCGGCCCGACTGCCGCTCGAAGTTAGGTTACGCCGTGCCCGAGGCGACAGGGTGCCGCGGGTGTAGTTGACGACTCCCCACGAGGGCTTCTAACCTGCGGGCACCGCGCCAGTCGACGGCTCCGTTCATCCATACATGCGAAGCGCAAGAAGGGAAGCGGACAGACCATGGGCGACCCGCTGATCGTCTCTGCTTCCGGCATACGCGGTGTTTTCGGTGCCGGTCTCACGCCGGAGGTGGCGGCGCGTTACGGGGCGGCGTTCGGCTCGTTTCTTCGCCGCTCGGAGGAGGTGGAGCGGCACCTTCTGATCGGTCGCGACAGCCGAACGTCGGGTGCCCTTCTGGCCGATGCGGCGGCGGCCGGCCTGCGCGCCGTGGGGTGGACCGTGCGCGACCTGGGGATCGTCCCGACGCCCACGGCGCTTCTGGCGGCCGCCGACGATGCCGATGCCGCCGGGGCGCTTCTCGTCACCGCATCGCACAACCCGGTGCAGTGGAACGGTTTCAAGCTGGCCGGAGCGGATGGCCGCTTTCTCTCGCCCGACGCAGGCCACGAGGTGCAGCGCCTGTACCAGGACTCACCCGAATACGCCGACTGGTCGCGACTGGGCGATCGGAGCCCCGCTCCCGACGCGATCGCGAACCATGTCGAGCGAATCCTGGGCCTGCCATGGATCGATCCGGAGCGCATCGGAGCGCGTGGCCTCCGAGTGGTCCTCGACTGCGTCCACGGAGCGGGAGGTCTCATCATGCCCCACCTGTTGAACCGGTTGGGGTGCGCGGCCATCGGAATCGGCCTGGAGTCCGACGGCCGGTTTCCCAGGAACCCGGAGCCGACGGTCGAGAACCTGGGCGAGCTCGGACAGGCGGTGCGCGAGGCGGACGCGGATCTGGGCCTGGCCGTCGATCCCGATGTGGACCGACTTTCCCTGGTGGACGACGAGGGGACACCAGTAGGGGAGGACTGGACGCTGGCGCTGGCTGTCGAGTTGGTGCTGGGGCACGTATCGGGCCCGGTTGTGACCAACCTCTCGTCCAGCATGTCCATCAGGGATGCAGCCACCCGGGCGGGTCAGCCGTTCGAACGTGCGCCTGTGGGTGAGGCCAACGTCGTCAAGCGGATGACCGAGGTCGGGGCCGTGATCGGGGGTGAGGGAAACGGAGGCGTGATCCTCCCGGCGTTGCACATGACGCGCGATGCGCCGCTGGCCGCGGCGCTGGTGCTTCAGCTGCTGGCGGACCGCGAGACGAGTCTGCGCGGCTTGCTGGCGGAGTGGCCCCGCTACTGGATGGCGAAACGGAGAGCCGCCCGTCCGAAGGGACCCCTGACGGGTATACTGGACGGACTGAAGGCCTCCGCACCGGCCGGCGCCGCAGAGGACCGGAGAGACGGTCTTCACCTCGCCTGGGAGGACGATCATTGGTTGCACGTGCGCTCCTCCGGAACGGAGCCGATCTTGCGTGTCTATGCGGAAGCGAATGCGCCGGAGACGGCGGACCGTCTCGCCGGATGGGCCGTTGAGACCCTGAGTGACCTTGGGTAGATGATGAGCGAAGTGTGTGTGGGATAGTAGGTTACGTCGGTCGAAAGGACGCCGTACCGCTCCTGTTGGAAGGTCTGAAACGGCTGGAGTACAGGGGCTACGACTCCGCGGGTATTGCGGTGCAGAACGGCAACGGTGTGGAGCTGCGCAAGTGTGCCGGCAAGATCCTCGGCCTTGAGCAGCTTCTGGGCACGCGGCCGGTGCACGGCAACACCGGGATCGCCCACACCCGCTGGGCGACGCACGGAGCCCCCAGCGAGACGAACGCCCATCCACACTCCGATTGTGCCGACGAGATCGTGCTCGTCCACAACGGGATCATCGAGAACTGCGACGTCCTGCGTAGCAAGCTGACCGAGCTGGGCCACCATTTCCGCACCGACACGGACACGGAGACGCTCGCCCACCTGATCGAGCATGCGTTCGAAGGAAACCTCGAGCGTGCGGTCGCCGCGGCGCTTTCGCATGTGGAGGGTACGTACGGGATCGCTGTGATCTCTGCCAGGGATCCCGACAAGATCGTGGTTGCGCGGCGCTCGGCGCCGCTTCTGCTCGGCGTGGCCGAAGACGGCGTGGGAGCGACGTGGGTGGCTTCCGACGTGGCTGCGATCCTGGGGCACACGCGAAATGTGGTGTACCTGGACGATGACGAGCTCGCGATCCTGCGGCCCAACGGCTACGAGACCCTGAAGCTCCCCGGTTCGGATGGGGAAGGTCTGGAGCCGATCCAGAAAGAGATCAGCCACGTGGCGTGGGACCTCGATAGGATCGAGCGTTCCGGCTATCCGCATTTCATGCTCAAAGAGATCCATGAGCAGGCCGACACGGTTCGCGACGCGATGCGTGGCCGACTCCTGGAAGAGGAGGGCACGGCTCGACTGGGTGGGTTGCTCGACATGGCACCCGCGCTCGAGACGGCGGAGCGGATCATCATCACCGCGTGCGGGACCAGCTGGCATTCCGCGCTGGTGGGCGAGTACATGCTCGAGGAATACGCTCGCATTCCGGTCGAGGTGGAGTACGCGAGCGAGTTCCGGTACCGGAATCCGATCCTCGGACCGAGCACGCTCGTGCTCGGAATCTCCCAGTCCGGTGAGACCGCGGACACGCTGGCCGCCATACGGGAGGCCAAGCGCCTCGGGGCCACGACCATGGGGATCGTGAACGTCGTCGGCTCGTCGATCGCGCGAGCGACGGACGGCGGGGTCTACACGCACTCGGGTCCGGAAATCGGTGTGGCCTCGACGAAGGCGTTTGTCGGTCAGCTCACCGTTCTGGCGCTTTTCACGCTCCTGATGGGACGTCGGCGTGGGATGTCGATCCTCGAGGGGCGGGGAATCATCGCGGCCCTCGAGGAGCTACCGGGTCTCGTGGACGAGGTCCTGGCCGCTGAAGAGGAGATTCGCGGGCTCGCCGCCGAGTTCCACACAGCCGGCAACTTCCTCTATCTGGGGCGCGGGGCAAACTTCCCGGTGGCGCTGGAAGGGGCTTTGAAGCTCAAGGAGATCAGCTACATTCATGCGGAGGGATACCCCGCCGCCGAGATGAAGCACGGACCGATCGCCCTGATCGACGACGAGATGCCGGTGGTATTCATCGCTCCGAAGGACTCGGTCTATCCGAAGATCGTGGCCAACATCGAGGAAGTGAAGGCCCGTGGCGGCCGGGTCATCGCCATCCACACGAACGGGGATGAACGACTGATCGGCAAAGTGGATCACTTGATCCAGGTGCCGAAGACGCTGGAGCTGCTGCAACCCATTCTCACGGCGATCCCGCTTCAGCTGCTCGCCTATCATATCGCCGTCCTGCGCGGTTGCGACGTCGACCAACCACGAAACCTTGCCAAGAGCGTAACGGTAGAATAGCGAGTCGACCGATAGCTCCTCCGCCGGGGTGACGGCCGACGGGTTCTACTATATGTTGGGGCGCAGTCGGCTGCGGACCTGCCGTATCGTCGCACGAGCGTTGGAGCGGCCCCGTCACGCTGTCCGTTGAACCTGCCGAACGCCACGGGAGGGTGAGCGATATGCGATCCGAGTATCTGCAGATGCTGCGTGAGCAGGTGACGAGATACGCCGGAGCCTTGCGTGACGTGATCATTCTCGCGCCGGTGTACGCCATGTTGATGTTCCACCTCCTCAAGGATCCGCGACTCACTCAGGAGCACCGGTTGTGGGTCGATGCCGCGATCGCGTACCTCGTCAGCCCCAACGATGTGATCCCGGAGGGAGAGGTCGGGCCATACGGGTACCTGGACGACTTCTTCTGCTGCGCGTACGTGGCGAACCGTATCGGCGAGGAGCTGGGCTGGGATGTGATCGAGGAGGGGTGGACGGGCGACAGCTCCGCCCACGAGGTCTCCCGGCGCCTGTTGGCGCGGGAGAGGGAGCTGCTCGGCGACGCGGGGGACGACGTGCTCCGCTTCGCCGGATTGTACGGGCGGGGCGCGGTGGAGGCCGAGCCGTCTTCCGCCCCCTCCTGACGGAGCAGCGCCAGGAGATCGCGGTGTGACGCATCCGCCGACGGCGCATTCCCG
>JBDHLB010000116.1:0-5011 GCA_039586095.1 Gemmatimonadota bacterium | reverse complement strand
CATCGGCGCCATGTTGGCCATGGGTGGCGCGCTCGACGGCCGTCGCTA
The DNA here is from genome assembly GCA_039586095.1 of Gemmatimonadota bacterium. Classification (GTDB taxonomy): domain Bacteria; phylum Gemmatimonadota; class Gemmatimonadetes; order Palauibacterales; family Palauibacteraceae; genus JBDHBD01. The sequence continues at coordinate 4,963 of JBDHLB010000116.1, read as the reverse complement.
CCTCTCCGAGAGCATCGTCCACAAGGCGGTCACCAAGCAGAGCTTTCAGGTGGACCTGCTGTGGGGGCCTCTCTGCATGGGTATCGGCTTCGGGCTGCATGCCGAAACCTACCCCGCGCCCACGCCCACCTGTTTTCACTGGGGTGGCTTCGGCGGCTCCTGGATGGTCATGGACCTCCCCAGCGGCTTGAGCTGCGCCTATACCATGAATCAGTTCACTCCCCTCGTATCGTGGGATGAGGGCGCATCACAGGACCCGCGGCAGACGCGATTCTGGAATGCGCTGGGCCCCATCGTCTCAAGGCTCGCCCAATCGACCGGTTGACCTTCACGGTCTGCTGAGCCAACAGTTGGAGTAAGATGAGGTCGAGGGGAGGTACGGCATGACGGTCGACGTTCACGGATTTTGCGACGAGAGGTTCCAGCCGCTCGCAGACGCTTTCGTCGCCAATTTCGAGGAGGGGCTGGAAGCCGGCGCATCGCTGGCCATGACACACCAGGGACGGATGGTGGTCGATCTCTGGGCGGGGACCCGGGACGAAGAGGGGAAGCTCCCGTGGGAGCGCGACACCATCGCCCATCTGTTCTCGATCACCAAGATACTGGTGGTCATGTGTACTCTGAAGCTCGTGGACGAGGGCCTGCTGGAACTGGACGCCCCGGTCGCGCGCTACTGGCCCGAGTTCGGTCAAGCCGGCAAGTCCACCGTGACGGTCCGGCAGGTGCTGCTGCACCAGGCGGGTGTCCCCGGGTTTGACCCACCTCTGCCTTTCGAGGCGCTTCTGGACTGGGAGCAATTGACGGCGGCCATCGCGACCGAGCCGCCGTGGTTCGAGCCCGGCGTCAGCTGCTACCACCCGCTTACCTTCGGAATCGTGCTGGGCGAGCTTGCGCGGCGCGTAACCGGCACGATGGTCTCCGATTACTTCGACATCCACTTCACCAAGCCGCTGGGGGTCGACCTTCAGATGGGCCTGAAGAACGATCGGGACCTTCCAAGGATCGCCACGCCGGTAATCATGTCGGCCTCCGCAGGAATCTCGCACGAGCCAGGCTCGGTCAGCGAGCGGGTATTCAACAGCCTGGACGCAGATGTCGCGATATTCTCCGTCGAGCACCTGCGCGCCGAGTCACCCTCCTCAAACGGGCTGGGCAACGCTCGCAGCCTGGCCAGAGCCGGCGCGGTCCTGACCCTGGGTGGCAAGCTGGACGGCCGTCGCTACCTCTCCGAATCAATCGCCCGCCAGGCGACTACCGAGCAGTCCTATGCCGAAGACCTCATTCTCGGGCCCTTGAGACTCGGCCTGGGCCTGGGGCTGCACAGCCCTACGTTTCCCGCGCCCCGGCCGACCACCTTTCACTGGGGCGGGCTCGGAGGATCGTGGCACGTCATGGATTGCTCGAGCGGAGTCAGCTGCGCCTACACCATGAACGGCTACGCCTTTCCGGACTTCAACAGCGACGAGCTCATTGACCGCCGTCAGCAACGATGCTGGGATGCACTCGCGAAGATCATGAAGGATCTCGAAGGCGAGGGTCGTTCCGATGGCTGAGGGACATTCGACACAAAAGGCGACATCCGCGGCAGGCGAGCACTGACCCGTGGCGGACGTGTTCGTCTCTTACGCGACCCCGGACCGCAGCCGGGTAGCTCCCATCGTCGAGGCGCTCGAGCAAGCCGGCTGGTCGGTCTGGTGGGACCGGGACATCAGCGGCGGGGCGGCCTTCGACCGCGCCATCGAGCAGGCCATCGACGAGGCACGCTGCATCGTGGTGGTCTGGTCCGAACACTCCATCGATTCAGAGTGGGTCCGCACCGAGGCCAACGAAGGCCTGGAACGCGGCGTTCTCGTACCGGTGATCGTCGACGCCATAAGGCCGCCACTCGCGTTTCGCCGTACCCAGACGCTGGACTTCACGCACGGCGTAACGGAGGACGCGGTCGCACGACTCGTCAACGCCGTGGAAGTCTTCGCGCCGCGGATGGAAAAGCCCGGTGCCGCGGATCATGCCATGATCGGCAGAGACGCCGAACTCGAGCGAGTCGATGGGGCCCTGACTGGGGCGTCTCGCGGTCTGGGCTCCTGTCTGCTGGTGTCCGGAGAGGCCGGGGTGGGCAAGACGCGCCTCATGCGCGAGGCCGTGAATCGTGCCCGATCCTCGAACGTGCTTGCGCTGCTCGGTCACTGCTCGGAGATGGAGGGCGCACCACCCTACGAACCCTTCGTGGAGCACATCGAGCAGACGGCCCGGACGGTCGATCCCGTCGCCCTGCGCATGGCCCTTGGCGACAACGCTGCCGAGGTGGCCAAGCTGATGCCGGAGCTCCGTCAGCTGTATACGGACATCCCCGTGCCTATCGAGATGCCTCCGGATCAGGACCGGCGCTACCTGATGCATGGATTTGCCGAGTTTCTGCAGCGGGCGGCGGAGACTCAACCCCTGATGCTGGTGTTCGAGGATCTGCAGTGGGCAGATGCGTCCACCTGCCTGATGCTGCGCCACTTGGCCGACCGGCTGCGCGAGGCAGGCGTGCTTCTCATTGGCAGCTATCGGGACACGGAGCTTGTCCCAGGCAGCCCTTTCGCAAGGGCGCTCCAGGAACTGGTCAAAGAGCGTCTATGCAAGCAGATTCAATTGAAACGCCTCGACCAGGACGACGTGGAGAAGCTGCTGGCCACGCTGGCCGGCAGCCCACCGCCGGATGCCCTGGTCGAAGTGATCTACCGGGAAACGGAGGGCAACCCCTTCTTCGTGGAGGAGGTCTACCGCAACCTGGCAGAGTCTGATCGCCTGTTCGACGACGCTGGCGCTTTTCGCGCCCGGCTGGACCTGACCGACGTGGACCTGCCCCCGGGCGTTCGGCTTGTTCTGGAGCAACGTCTCGAGCGCGTCAGCGACGACTGCCGCAAGGCGCTCGTCGCCGCTGCCGTGAGCGGTCGGCGATTCAGATTCGAGCTGCTCGGCGCCATCGTCGAGCTCAGCGAGGATGCCCTGCTCGACGCCATGGACGAGGCGGAATCCGCGTCTCTGGTGGAGGACGTCTCTACCGGGCGGGAGGCCAGGTATCAGTTCGCCCACGAGCTGATCCGACAGACCCTCCTGAGCAGTCTCTCGTTCCCGCGCCGGCAACGGCTGCACCTTCGCATCGGCAACGCCATTGAAACCCTGTTCGGCGAATCGCGGGCGAGCGAGGTCGCACACCATCTGTATCAGGCCGGTGCCGCCGCCGATATGGATACGACGGTCGGGTTTCTGCTGCGCGCTGCTCGACGCTCTCTCGCCTCGCTGGCATTCGAGGACGCGCTACGTCAGCTGGATCAGGCTCTGGAAGTGCTGGGCGACACCGACATGGACAGAGCGGCAGAGATCGAAATATTGAGAGCCAGGGCCATGCGAGGCGCCGCCCGGGTCGAGGACGCCCTGTCCGCCCTGGCCGGAGCCCTTCGCAATCGGCTATCCGACGCGATCTACGAGGAGCTGCTCCTGGCAAGGGCGCGTCTGCTCGTGGATCTCTTCCGGGGATCCGACGCGCTGCCGGACATCGAATCCCTGCTCGCCCGCGCCCAGGGCCGCAACGATCAGCAGACCGAGCTGAAGGCGCAGTTGCTGCTCGCCGAGGCACGCTATCGCATTTCTCTGGATCATCCCAACGCCGCCGAACCCGCGAAAGAAGCAAGCGAACGCGCCATCGACCTGGCACGCGAAGTGGGCGATCCGCGCGCGCTCGCGGCCGCCCTTCTGTCCAGCACGCACTTCGTCGACTACTGGAAGGAGTTTCGCCCGCAAGGATTGAAGAATCTGGAGGAAGCACGCCAGATCGGCATCGAGCTGGGCGATGAGGACATCCAGATCGATGCCGAGACCATGAGCCTGCGCGTGAACATATTCACCCCCGTCCAGCGTCAGATCCAGGCCGAAGCCGTCCGGGAGAAGCTGGAGTCCCGGCGCGACCCCATCCGCCTCAATCAGCACCTGTTCTGGATGATCGTTGGCACGCGCAACGCCGGTCAGCTCGCGCGCTGCGTGGAGGTGTGCGACGAGGCCATCGCCGTCGCAGACCAGCTTGGCGTCCCGCCCATTCAGTACCCGACCTTCAAAGGCATGGCCCTGGTCCAGCTCGGCCGTTTCGACGAAGCGGCCCGCGCGATCGCCGCCGAGCCAAACGATGAGCAATACCGGTTTGCGCGAGCGCTCCAGGCGGTAGGCTTCCTGGAACGCAAGGCGATTCTGGGCGCCGTGGATGCGGTCCTGGCAGAGGCCCCCGCTCTGCTGGAGGAAGCCAGAGCGCTGCAGCGAGCCTGGATGGTGGATCTGCTGGTCAATCTGGTAACACGCACCGCGGCCCGAGACGGACGACCCGATGAGGCACGGGACCTGGTCGATGCAGGATTCGACGCGACCCGGTCCAAGCCGAACCGGACCAGCCTGGCCGAGGTGGAACTCGCCAAAGGGAACGCCGAGCGCGCCTTGGAGCTCGCCGATGCCGATGCCGACATGAACGAAAAGCGTGGCAGCCCCATACCGCGCGTAGAATCGTTGGAGGTCGGGCTTCGCGCCCTCGCGAAGCTCGCGCGCTGGGAGGAGCTGCGAAACCGGGCGGATGCGGTCATACCCATCGCCGACGATGGCGACTACGCGTTGCTCCGGTGGCGTCTCTACGCGCTGCGCGGGAAAGCGCACGCCGCTCTGGGCCATGCAGCTCAGGCACAGTCAGATGCAGATGAGGCTAGACGGCTGTTCGAGCTCACGGCCGAGACCGTGGAGGAACCAGACTTCCGGGCCGCCTACGAAGCCCAGAGCCTTCCGCTGCTCGGCGTTTAGCCCGCGTCCGCCCGGCCGACCGGGCCCACCACCTCCAACCGCCCGTGACGCGGCAGGTACAGCGCCGTTTTCACGGGGCGGTCCTCGAGCTGCTCGAAAAGCCGCCGGTAGCCGTCGAGCTGTTCCTGATAGCGCTCGC
>JBDHLB010000115.1:0-5033 GCA_039586095.1 Gemmatimonadota bacterium | reverse complement strand
GAAGGCCACCTTCCGCTCGGCCTTGCCACCGGCGTCTTTGCCACGAGCTATGTGGTGGGCTATCTGATCCTCGTGGCGCCCGGCGGTCTGGTCGCGCGCGAGGGGGCGATGGCCACTCTCCTCGTCGCGCTGCGCGTAGTACCATGGGGGGCCGCCGTCGGACTTGCCGGAGCGGCGCGTCTCTGGACCGTGGCGACCGAGCTGACCGCCCTAACGTTTGCGGCGGCACTGAGAACCGCTCGGCCGGGTCGGAACGACCACCAGGAGGCCTGACCGCGACCGCGACGCGGGGCCGTCGAGCGACCGGGGAGACGACAAAGCGGAAAGACCTGTATCAGGCTGGTAGGCAACTGGTTACATGCGTTCATCTGACAATTCACATGAGACAAAGAGCGGGGAAGGCGGAGCGACTTCCGTTCCTGTGCCGTCCTCCGTGCTCGCCACGGCGGGCGCCGCACGGCCCGTCGGGCTCGAGGTGCACGGCGAGCGCCGTCCGGCCGAATGGACGCGCGGACTCGTCATCCTGCCCACCTACAACGAGATCGAGAGCCTGGAAGGCGTGCTGAACGCCGTCCTGGAACAGGACGCACGGTTGGAGGTTCTCGTGATCGACGACGGCTCACCTGACGGAACGGGGGAGCTCGCCGACCGGCTCGCCGAGACGAATCGACGCATCACGGTCATGCACCGAGAGGGCAAGCAGGGCCTGGGTTCCGCCTATCTCGCCGGTTTTCGGGTCGGGCTGGATCGGGGCTTCGATCTGATGTTCGAGATGGACGCGGACGGATCACACGACCCGTCGTACCTGCGCAGTCTGTTCGAAGCCACGGATCGCTTCGACGTCGTTGTCGGATCCAGGTACTTGCGTGGCGTGAACGTGATCAATTGGCCGATGACGCGTCTGCTGCTCAGCTATTTCGCGAACCGCTACGCCCGCTGGGTCACGGGGCTGCCCCTGTGCGACTCGACCAGCGGGCTCAAGTGCTTCAGGCGCGAGGTGCTGGAGGAGATCGATCTGGCAAAGATCGACTCGACGGGCTACGCCTTCCAGATCGAGATGAACTTCCGCGCCTGGAAGCGCGGCTTTTCCGTGGGGGAAGTGCCGATCGTGTTCGTGGATCGGATGAGCGGGCAGAGCAAGATGTCGGGCGCCATCGTGCGCGAGGCGGTGTGGCGCGTGTGGGCTCTACGGCTCAAGTCGATACTGAGGAGGCTGTAGACGGTGGATGCCGCTCGATGGGGCTCGCGGGTGGGCCGCACGCCGGAAGTCCAGCGGGTGCTCGCGACCCGTGCCCCCTGGAGGCAAGAGGTCTACCGGATCATCTTCGAGCACGACACGCCGGCGGGGAAGGGGTTCGACGTTCTCCTCATCGCTGCGATCCTGCTGAGCGTCGCCGCCGTCATGCTCGAGAGCGTGGCCGAGATCCGCATGCGGCACGGGCAGACTCTCCGTACGGCCGAGTGGCTGTTCACGTTCGTGTTCACGATCGAGTATGGACTTCGGCTGGCCACAGCGATCAGCGTAAAGCGTTATGCGCGCAGCTTTTACGGCGTCATTGACCTGTTGGCCGTTCTGCCCACGTACATCGGGTTCGTGATCCCCGGGGGCCAGGCCTTCGCGGTGATTCGCATCCTGCGGGTGCTGCGCGTCTTCCGCGTGCTCAAGCTCACGCAGTTCGTGGGCAGCGAGCGCTTGCTCCTGCAAGCGCTGCGGTCGAGCAGCTACAAGATCGTGGTCTTTCTCTTCGCGGTCCTCAGCAGCGTTGTCATCATCGGGTCGTTCATGCACTTCGTGGAGGGGGCCGACAGCGGCTTCTCGAGCATCCCGCGCAGTGTGTACTGGGCCATCGTCACCGTTACGACCGTCGGCTACGGTGATATTGCCCCCCAAACCCCCATCGGGCAGATGCTCGCCGCCTTTCTCATGATCCTCGGGTACGGGATCATCGCGGTCCCCACGGGGATCGTGACGGTGGAGATGGCCTCCCAGCGGGGCGGGCTTCTCGATCTCGCCGCGGGCAGAGGCCAGCCGGAACGCCTCTGCGTCTCCTGCGCGTCCTCAGGCCATGATGCGGACGCCGCCCACTGCAAGTACTGCGGAGCCGCCCTCTGAGCCTCTGAGAGGGGCTCTGCGGACCAAAGAGTCGAAACGATCCGCCCGTCTGTCCAGGGGATAGACCACTCAGGGCACTGTTGTGCGCCTCCGTCCCCGTGCTCGGTGTGCGCCAGAAGTTTACAGAATGTGTATTATGTGCCTTGCTCCGGCCACGTACGGTAAGCCCGCCATGCACGTTTCTGCCAGCTCCCCGGCACCGAGCCGGAGGAGGGTGTCCTGGGATCAATAGCGGCGCGCGTATCCAAGCTTGATGACTTGTCCGACCACAGGCGTGCCGGGCGGCAGATTGGCGATCGAGAGGAGCCGAGGATCGAAACGCCAATCACGGACCGGCGGGACATAGTAGTTGCAGCATTCGAATGGACCGGTCGCCAGGCGGGCGAACCACAGGGAGACGAAGGAGCCACGCAGAGTTACGGTTCTGCCGGACCAGTTCTCCAAGAACCTCGGGTAGTTGTTCAGCCAGCCGCCGCCGTTGGGGGAGCCGAAGAACGGTGTCGGGGAGTGGCCGGAAAGAAGGGCGGCCTCCACGCGTACATCGCTCGGGGGGTTCTCCGTCTTCCCTTCCCCGCTCGTCGCGTCGCTCCAGGCGGCAGAAAGCACGGTGAAAGCATCGGACGCGAATGAGGCAGGCTGCCAGCCGCCAGGCGCGGTGTTGTAGTCTCCTCGGACATAAAGAGGAAGGTTTGTGGCTACCGATAGCGGTGCTTGAAGCGATGAACCACCAGAGACGCGCACTACGTACTGACGCTCGTGCGCCGGAGCGTATCCGCCGCCCGCCAGCGCTGAATCGGCCGTCACGTAGATGATGCCGCCACCGTATTCCCCGGCTGCTGCGCTGAGCAGGTCAACGCGGATGTCGATCACGTCCCGGTTGGAGTTGCTCTTGTTGCCCGTGGCCGCGTCACCCGTGTTCGACGACTGCTCCCGATCGTCGTAGAAGGCGTTCGGCAGGAAGCGGATCGAGTTGACGTCCTGCAAGGTCTTCGCGGCGCCGCTTCCGTCTACCACCTCCAGCATACCCCCCTGAAGGCGCACCGTGAGACCCGCGTTGCACGCGTACTTGGCCCCGGCAAGGCTCTTTGTCTCCGTGCCCGTGCAGGGCTCGATCAGCGCGTAGGGGTCGACCCCCTCCGGGATCGGAAGTTCGAGCCTCTCCATGCCGCTGGCGCGCGTCTGCACCCGGTGGTCCCAGTTCGCCTTGGAATGGTCATCGAACGCCTTGTCCTGTGCGGCCGTGGGCAACGTGCCCGGGATGTCATCTCCACCGAAGCTGTGCGTGTCGGAGATCATCTCCGTCCACGACAAATCGTTCTTTTGGACGAAGTTGTTGACGCCATCACTGGAGCAGCCCGCAGAAGCCTTGGGGTGAAGATGGAAGTCACCGGCCGAGGTGACCATGTCCCAGTAGCGCTGGCGCCCGATCCCGTCGAGGTATAGGTCGCCGTTCGCGTGCACGCGGCCACCGATATCCATGTCCGGTCCCGGACAGTTCTCGAGATCGTGCTCGTAGAACACACCGAACTGGAATATGGGTATCGCCTGCGCCAGGACCTGGAGCTCGACGGTCGCGCGCGCGTTACGCGGTCCCTCAACCGAAGAACGGATCCGCACGTCATTGCTGATGCTCTTGAGCCCCGCCAGCGGGCCCTGCGTGACCGATCGCAGGACCCCGCTCGCGTCCATCGTGGCCCCGTAGTCGGTGTACTTGTAATGGGGGATGTTGGGGGGACTCCCGCCGACCCCGGCCACTTCTCCTGGAGCGAGGAGCCCGTCGGCCATCGCCTCGTACAGGTCGGCCATGAGCTTCTCCGCTCCGGCCTCCGCGGCGTAGCCTGCCTGCGTGCTGATGTACTGATTCGCGGCGATTCGCACCTCGGCCTCCGTGGAGCGGAACGCGGCGAGCGCGATGCCGGACACGGCGACCAGGACGATCAGCACAACGACGAGAACGTAACCGCTTTCGTCTCTGACGCGCGGGTCTCGTGGGCTTTTACTCATGCTAGAAATTCCTGGTGTACAGCAGGTTGCGCGGCGTCACGCTGGTCGAGTACACACGCGTGTAAGCCCGCCCGGCGTCGAGGTCCTTGTCCTGCCACCGTGTCGCAGCATCGAACTGGAGACTGACGGTATCGATGTCTTCGTAGTCGTTGTTGGGATTCGTGTCCGCCGGATCCGCTTCGGCTGCGACGCCGCCATCGTTGAACACCAGCTGCACCTGAAAGTCGGTCACACGATCGGCGATAGGCGTCAACTTCCAATCGGCCTGGTTCCGGTATTCGGTGGAGCGCACGAGCTGCGGGTTGGCGGGGTCCGATGCATCGAGGAAATACGCGACTGCCTGCGCCTTCATGGCCACGGCGCCAGCGGCGTTGCCCTCGAGAAGCCACCCGTGACGCTCACCGTCCACGACCTTGACCGTCAGCTCCACATTGCCGAGTGCGGCAGCGGGATCGATCGAGCAGTCGCCCGCGGCCGGGTCACGCACCACGTTCATGACGAGCGCGATGCCGCGAGCACTTCCGTTCGCGAGGTACACGAAGTCGTTCCTGTCGATGTCATCGACCGGATCCTCGCAGGTGATCGTGAGAACGATGCGCTTCTTGATTTGGGTCGCCAGCGGGTCCTCAACCGCGTGACCGATGGCGTCCGGCTCCGCGTACATCAGAAACAGTGTGTCGGGCGCGCCGCCCGCTCCATCGATGGTCGCCACGACGCCGAAGTCGGACGTCGGGTCCATCCGTTGGCCGGCCATCCTCAGATCGCGCGCCACAAGGTCGAGGGCGTAGCGCGCGTTCTGCTGAAGCTCCAGCCGCAACCGTTCGGTGCGCTGCGCTTGGCGAACGGCATCGAGCATCTTGAGGGCGCCCATGGCGACAATGAGTCCGAGCGCGAACGCGACCAGGAGTTCGACCAT
>JBDHLB010000050.1:0-20335 GCA_039586095.1 Gemmatimonadota bacterium | reverse complement strand
TATCAGGCGTTAGTCGTGCGCGATTCCCTCGACTCGTATGCGTGGCTGATGTTGGGGAGTGTGGACATTCACGACTACCAGCTAGTCGAACGGGACGGGGAGGCGGCGCACCCCCGTAAGAACTTGAACCGAGCGATGCGTGCCTTTGAGCACACGATCCAGCACTCGCCTGACTTCAAACTGGGCTACGCCCACCTTGTGAACATGCACTCGAGGGTCGCCCGGAGCGTGGCGGGTGGCCTCCGGGTCGGATTTGAGCCACCCGGTACCGTGCCCTCGCCGATCTGGGAGGAGCCGGAGATTGCGTACGTTGAAGCCCTGCTCTTTCTGCATCCAGTTCTGCTGGATTCAGTTGTGTGGGTCGATTCGGCGACGTTTGTCGGTCTTGATTCGAGCCAGATCGCTCAAGCGCCGGACCGGTTACTCAGGCGTGCAGAGAGTCACATAAGGCGCTGGACGCGCTTTGCGCCTGAGAGTCCCCAACCGCACCAAGAGCTGGCGAAGCTGTTGCTGGCGAGACGTCGTCATGTCTCGGGCGATTGGGTGGCTGCTGACAGCCTCGCAAGAGAAGCCCTCACCGCGACAACGAAGGCGCTGGCTGCCAAGAGCGACACGACTCCGGAAGACCTGATTCGACTCGGGGCGGTGTTGCTTTCTGCAGGCGAACTCGATTCTGCTGTAGCCATCACGGAAGCAGGTCTGGAGGAATACGAGATCCGCCGTGCAGGAGAGAGGGGACCGCCACAGCTCGCCATAAATGTTCTTCTGGCAGCCGGGAAGCTATCCAAGGCAGTCGAGATAACTAGAGCGGCGATGAGCCAAGAAACCTGGCACAACCAGCCGCCCGGTGGGAGGCTGCTGCGTCTCTGGATCGAACCAGAGATTGGCGAGCTCCGAGCCTACGGAGCGACAGGATTCGCTGGGCCAGCGCTCCGATCCGCGTTCGACCGCGTCGAGCAGGTCTGGACGCGGCAACGTTACACCGAAGCGGAAAAACGCTTCCTGAGACAATCACAAGCCATGAGTCTGGCAACTGCATTGGCGCTCGACGTCGAGACACTCCGCCGCTGGATAAATGGCTGGTCAGACGTTCCAGAGTGCCTCGCCGCGCTCGCGGTACTCGATTCCGGTCGGACGGAAGCCAGAAGCCGTTTAGAGACTCGGCTGGCCGAGATTAAGGTGGAGGAGTTGAGGCTCACCTGTGCATTCCTACTTGGTACGGTGGCTCAGGAACTCGGCAAGCACGAGACCGCACTTCGCATGTTTGACCGAGTTCGAGGCGCGATCCTCGACGCGGAAACCCACACTCAGGCGGTCTCGTGGGGACTGCAAAGCAGATCCCTGCTGCTCAGTGCTCGCTCACACCAGACGCTCGGTCAACGTGCTTCAGCAGCTGACATGTATTCGCGGTTCGTAGGCGTTTGGAAGTCAGCGGATAGTGTATTCGAACCACTCTTGGCAGAGGCACGTGAGATAGTGCCAGATAAGCATTGATGGGCGATTCGAACAGGATGTCGCCGCCAATTCAGCAGATCGCGCCAGTTGAGGGCCTCTTGGCTTATGCAGAGCCGGGGATAGTGATGGCGCTGGGGCATAAAGAGCGAGTTCAGTGATAGCTGGAACAAGGCTGAATGAGGGAGGCGCTTGGAGAGACTGACTAGATCATCAGAAGGAGGTGAGCAATGCGCAAAGCAGCTCTGGTAACCCTGATGGTGGCGGCGGCGGCAGTTGTGTTTACGGGCCCGTGGTTGGTAGCGGATACGGCCGTTCCGCCCAACTCACCGGAGCCCACGCTACTGCAGCCCCCGCTTCCCGACGTCACGGTGCGAAACGATCGAGGCCAGGATCTTGATGTCGAGGGCACGGTGCCTCGCGGACCAAATGTTGGTGATCCGGCCACGGCAAACTACCCCTTCCCTCACCCCGGAGCGCACGCTCCAAAGCTCAAAGCAGCGCCGCCGCCAACCAGTTTTGCGGGTCAAACTCCGGCTACAACGTACCCCAACCATTATGGAGTCATTCTCAAAGGCCTCGGAAGTAGCGGTAACGACATGTGGGTTGCCGTTTTGAACGAGAGAAACACGTCCACAACGCCGCCGGTGCCAATCGAGGGCATGCTCAATCGATTTCATATCGACGCGCTCCCCAACCACACCTATTGTATAGCGTTCTACCACCAGATTGCTTCGGGCAGGGCAATACGCCAGGAGAATCCGTATGAATGTGTGACTTGCAGCCAAGTAACGGTCTGCGGTGTGAATCCGTTGTGCTTGGAGTAGATAACGATGCCGTTCGGCGTCGATTGAGCGGGCTGCTCGGCACAGACACCAGCCCTTCGAGAAAGCGAATCAGGGTACACCAAGCCTCGTAAGTGAGTGAACTTGGAGGGATCGGCGCCGCCGGCAGGGTCATCGATGGGGAGGGACACCTGCACGGCACGTCAGCTCGCCGGGGCGACCATACGCGCCACCGCTACGGCTCATTTTATGGCTGGGAACTGGCGGATCAATACGTGGGCAGGCAGGAGTCCGCAGGCAGGCGGTCGAAGGCTGAAACACCAGCGTCCGGCGGGCATCCAGGTGGCCGCAGCGCCATAGGGTGACAAGGTCGTCTTCCCGTCACGGCGAGCGCGGCAACCACCTCCGCACGTTACGCTTGTACTCCACGTAGCTGTCGCCAAAGCGCTCCTCGAGACCAGGCTCTTCGATGAACAGCACGAACAAGTACAGGCAGCAGGTGACGACGGCGCCCAGGATCAGTATCGAAATCGACCGGTGCCAGAGCCCGAAGCCGACGAACAGTGCGAGGCCGCCCACATACATCGGGTTTCGCACCCAGCGGTAGGGGCCTGAAGCGACGAACTTTCGCGGCGGATCGAAGGGGGCCGGCGTCCCCTGACCGCGTGCGACGAACGTCGCCCCGCAGGAGAGGGCCAACGCGCCACCCAGCACCATGAGAATCGCGCCGGGAATGCGGAGGGCTGCCGGCAAGCTCAGGCCCAGACTCGCGTCGTACTGACGCACACTTAACGCGAGCCAGCCAAAGAATAGAATGAACATCGACATGTAGAAGGCGGCGCGTAGCGCGGTGAACAGCCGACTCACGAGTCCGCTCCTTCCGCTCCCAGGTATGAAATGAGTTCACTCAGCTCGTGGATCGTCGGAACTTCGGCCAAAGCTCGCGTTCGGCCTTCGGCCGGAGATCGTGCCGCTTTGTCCGCCCGAGAAGCGTCCGGATCGCCCGCTGAGGTCGGCACGGCTGGAGCTGGTCGGTCCGGCAGCTCAACGGCCTTCCGCTGCTCGAGAGTTCGTTTCACGCGCACCACCTGAAGGCCCGCACCCAGAGCTCCCTCCAAGTCGTCTACGACGCTGTCGCCCACGTGAAGGACTCGATCAGGCGGACGTCCGAGCCTCCGACTGGCTTCCTCGAAGATTCTCGGGTCCGGCTTGGCATAACCGACCTCGGCCGAGGCGAGGACGTGTTCAAACACATCGCCCAAGCCGAGCTCCACACAGAAGTGATGCAGGCCACACTGCCAGTTGGAGACGAGCGCCAGCGGAAGGCCGGCCTCTCTCAGGGCACTGAGAGTGGTGGACACGTCGGGGTAAATGGCCAGACAGTCCGGGCCGAAGATGCTCCAGATTTGCGCGCTATGACGAGCGGCCAAATCCGAGGCCGTCTCTCCACCGCTGGCCCTCACGTTCAGACGCCGGAAGGCCCGCTGGGTGAAGCGCCGGTGGTATCGCTCCCGCTGCTCGACGGGGGCATCGGGATCGTAATCGGCCCTGTGCCGTTCGAAGATGTCGTACAGCGCCTGGTGCTCCCACGGATCGGACTCGAATCCCTGCTCTCGCAGGTAGTCCATGAACACCGTACCGCGGCCGCGGCCCGCGCGCGGGTAGACGAGGGTGCCGTAAAAGTCTAGGGTGATGGCGGCGACGCGTCCCGTGGGTGACGCCACATCGCTAGGCACCGCTACGCACCCTTTCTAGCCGTCTACCGGGCGGTTCTTTCCGTCGGAAGAACTCAGTCGGAGCGTCAGTCGCTCTGTGTCTCGCTGCCCTTCAACTGACGAGGCCCGGTCCCAGGCTTCAGCTGCTCGAGAAACTCGAGCCCCTCCTCCACGCGGGCCACGCGCTGCGCGAGCTGCTCGACAGTCTGGCGAAGCTCGCGCGTCGCATCGTCACGCTCCACCAGCACCTGGCGGTCCTGCTTCATCTGAAGGAGGAGCTCGCTCAGGTTCCGGACCAGCGGCAGCCCCAGAATGATCGCCACGACACCGAAGACGAACGCCACCGTGACGACGGCCGCCATCGTGAAGACTTCCATGCTCTTCGGCTTCCCTATCTCTCGGACTCGAGGCTACACGCCGAACTGGGTCAGGTGGTGGTCCAGATGACGGTACGACATCACATCCCAATCTCGGGCTGTCATACGACCCAGGAAAGGATTCGTCTCGGCCAACTGATCGGGTGGCGTGTTGACGTACCGCTTGATCAGCTCGAGCAAGGCGGCGCGATCCTTCCCCCACGACTCGGGAGTGGTCGTGAACGCCTGTGGTGGAGCCTCCGCCCTTCCCTTGGGCCAGGGCAGCACGTGCACGATCAGGTAGCGCATGGGGGCGAAGCGAGTCGGGCCGGACGGCGGATCCGTCTCGATCTCGCCCAACGCCATGCGGAGCTGGTCCCCCATGTGGGCGAAGAGCTTCGATGGCTCCATCTTGCCCCACTGTCGTTCGCTGTCGGGGTCGAGCCGGCCGATTCGCTCGACGATCTGAGCGCGAGCGTTCACGTCTCGCAGGGATCGTTGCATCGTTCCTCGTTCCGCTTTCAAAGGTCGTCCGCGAAAGCCTTCACCCACGCGACCTCGAGCCGAAAGTCACCCTCCTGCTTGTCGGCGATCATGATCGTGAGCTGCCGGATGGCCGCAGGATCGAGGGGATCCGCTCCCTCGACGACGCGGCCGCGGAAGCTCGGCACAAACTCGGAGAACGGCAGCGTCACCTCTTCCCAGCCCTCCCCGCTCGTCTCGAAGCTCGCTCGGTAGGCGACTCCGTCGAAGCGGTTGTCTGTGCGGAAGCGGAGCTGGTACTGCTGCCCGTCGCCCTTCACCCGCAGGACGCCACCGGCGGGAGAGGCAACGTCGACCCCCTCGAGCCGGGTCCGCACGGACGCGAACCCGCCGTTGTTCTCGAGCGAGACGGCCCCTGCGAACATCCCGGTCCCGTCGGCGGTGCGCCCGATGGTACTGCTTGAGCGCCCCCCCATCACACCGTCGTTCACGACGAACCACTCGCGCTCGGTATCGGTGCGGAAATCGACAAGCGTCACGGTGCTCTCGAGCTCGCTCGGGTCCTGGGCGAACAGCGGCGCCGCGGACCAGCTCAGAACCACAGCCAGCGCCATACCCAGCGCGGCCACGACGACGGCGAGACTCGCGATTCGCTCTGGAAAGATCTTCATCATGCGTGGGTCCGATTCTTCCAGGTCCACCACTTGAGGAGCTCGGCGTCGTGCTCGTCGTTCGATGCGTAGTAGACCGCGCAGCGGAAGGCGTAGAGCACGCAGGGGTCGACCCGCTGGCCCACCTGATCGCACAAGCGGTCGTACAGATCCTGGGGGTCGGCCCCAACCAGATCGCTCACGGCCCGCACCCCCAACCCCCGCAGGTCCTCACACATGCTGGGACCGATCCCGGGGATTATCTGGAGCGGATCACGGCCCGAGCTGAGAGTGCCAGGCTTCGTTCGCATCAGTTCGTCCTTCCATCATTGCCTGCTGACGTCCATCGCCTGTTGACGTCGCTCCAGCTCGTCGGGCGGAACTTGGCTCTCGACCCCTACCCGGTCGGCTGCACGTTCTGATTCAGCCGGAAGAAGTTGTTCGGGTCGTACTTGTTCTTGAGCCGCACCAGCCGGTCCCAGCTCACGCCGTACGCCTCTCCGACCCTGTCCGTCTCTTCCTCGGTCATGAAGTTCGTGTACACGCCGCCCGTGGCATACGGCGTCACGGCGTTGAACAGGTCGCGGCACCAGGCGATCCCGCGCTCGTCGTCGGCCGCGTCGTCCCAGCGGCCGTGCACGTTCATGATGAATTCCACGTCGCGGTGCGCGTAGGCCGTGGCGCTGGCGGGCACGCGGTTCGTGGCGCCCCCCATCTGCGCGAGGAAGATCTCACAGCCGAAGCCGGGCAGCGTATCGACGAAGGGCACCATGGTGTCGATCAGCCCGTCGCTCAGCTCGAGGAAGTCGTGGGACTTCCAGTAGTTGCGCGCCCCGGGCGTGAGGAGCGGGTCGAACGCTGCCTGAAAGTCGACGAAGGAGTGGGGCATGACGGCGTCGGCGATCGGGTTTCCGAACGCCCGCAGCTCGGCGAGGGCGGCCTCACCCTCGGCCATGTCACCCGCGTAGAGGGCCGCCAGGACGATCACCGGCGTGAAGTGGACATCCTCGGGCAGGAACGGGAGCGGCGGCGCCTGCCGGAGCACCACCCACACCGTCAGCTCTTCGGGCGCCTGCGCGCAGAACTCGCGGTAGTAGCGGAGCACGTCGGGGGCGTCGGCGAGCGAGTGCACGATGAGACCCGAGAGCACCTCCGGGCCCACCGGATGAGTCTCGAAATCAAATGAGGTGACGACGCCGAAGTTCCCACCACCGCCGCGGATACCCCAAAACAGGTCCGGGTTCTTGTGCTCGCTGGCCGTCAGCACGTCGCCGCTCGCCGTCACCACCTCGGCGGACACCAGACTGTCCACCGTGAGGCCGTGCTTGCGGCTCAACCATCCGAACCCGCCACCCAGCGTGAGGCCCGCCACTCCCGTCGTCGAATTGATCCCCACGGGGACGGCCAGACCGTGCGCCTGCGTCGCGTGATCGAGGTCGCCCAGGGTGGCGCCCGGCTGCACCCTCACCCGGCGGACCCCCGGATCGACGTCCACGCCCTTCATCTTCTTAAAGGAGATCATCAGCGCGTCATCTGCCACCGCGTTTCCCGCGATGTTGTGCCCTGCGCCGCACACGGAGACCAAGAGCCCGTGCTCGCGCGCGAAGTCGACCGCCCGTTTCGCATCGCCCGCGTCCCCACATTCGACAATCAGCCCCGGACGCTTGTCGATCATGGCGTTCCACAGCTCGCGCGCCTCGTCGAAGCCCGGCGAGTCGGCTGTGAGAAGCTCGCCGCTCAAATCGGCGGCCAGCGCGGCCACGCTGCCCTCCGAGATCGTTGTCGTACCACCGTCGAGCGTCGCCATCGTGAGGTCGGCCATCGTCATCTCCTGTGAAAGGTGTACGTGTGTCGCGCCCGAGGTACGCGAGCCAAGTGCGTCACATGCACGTGAGGTAGCGAGAATAGGTACGTGGCAGACGTGCCGGCGGCAAGCTGGCGAGCCTGCGAATCGGCACGCGGATGCGACCCGTCGGGTACCTCGAGGGTACGCTGACAACCATGATTGCCATCCTGATCCGCCGCCGAGCGCCAAGGGCGCGAATACCGTGGCCCATCACCGGGCTCCTCTTCTCGGTCTTCGCCACTTTCAGCGCGTGCGGCGGGACGGAGGATGCAGGCCGACCGGGCTTCCCCCGTACGCCACGCACCCCGATCGCCGGTGCGCCCTTCCCCTACGCGACCCCTGAGGAGGTGGGCCTGCCGGAGGAGCGCATCTGGTGGTTCAAGGAGCGGCTGTACGCCCGCGTGGTGGCGAGACACGTGGTGGGCGCGGAGGTGCTGGTGCTCAAGAATCGGAAGATCGTGCTGCATCAGGCGATGGGATGGGCCGACCGGGAACGACGGATACCACTCGAGCGGAACTCGATCTTTCGGATCGCCTCGATGACCAAGCCTGTCATCGGGACGGCCATTCTCATGCTGGCCGAAGAAGGGACGCTGAATCTGGACGACCGCGTGTCCCGGCACCTGCCTTCGTTCGACAATCCGCGCTCCCGGGCGATCACGGTGCGTCAACTCCTGAACCACCGGTCCGGGTTCGTGAGCGGCGGCGAGCCGGACGACTACTGGGAACAGCCTTCTCTGCTCGACGCCATGGGGACGGTGGGCGAAGTCGGGCCCGACTTCCCGCCTGGAGACCGCTTCATTTACTCCAGCGTCAACTCCGCGGTGCTGGGTGCGCTGGTGGCCGAGCGCACGGGTCAGCCGGTCGAGCGCTTCCTGGAGACGCGGATCATCGAGCCGCTGGAACTAACCGACACGTTCACCTCTTTCACCCCGGATTCCTCGTGGGCCTCGCGGGTGGCGAGCTCTTATCACCGCTGGGTCAGCGGCCCCTGGGAACGGTACTGGACCGCCACGCGTGGCGAGGATCGGCCCTGGTTCTCGCCGGGCGGAGATCTGTTCAGCACGGTCCTAGACTACGCCCGCTTTCTCGCGGTGTGGATGGACGGTGGTCGGTTCGAAGAAGGCGAGCTGTTGGGTGAATCGACGGTGCGGGAGGCGCTGCGTGACCCACTCGAAGGCGGGCCGACGGAGGGAAGCCCCGAAGCGTCGGCCGCGCGGGACCGCTACTACGCCACGCACTGGGAGATCTACGCCCCGCCCGCTGAGCCCGGAGGCCTTCCCGTGTTCGGGCACCGCGGTGCGACAGGCACCCTGGGCATGGCGTTCCCGGAGCAGGATGTGATCGTCCTCTACTTCACGCAGTCGCAGGAAGCGGAGACGGTGGACGAAGTGCTGGACCTCGCGCTCGAGATGTTCCTGCCGGGGGATTGACGCCGCCTCCTGCGGTCCCGTCATCCGGACCTCCCGACCCCGGCGGACCGCCCGACTGTCCTGCTCCTCCCCGTACTTCATCTCGATAATCTCCTGCACGTTCGGCTCGAATACCGAGTGCATCTCGAGCGTGTGGCACAGGGCGCCTCCACCTCGCTTCTGGTTCGACCCCAATAGACCCGGCCCTTCGTCTCCACCCACGGCAGGACGCAATCGAGGACAAGCATCGCACGGAGAGCGAGAAACGCCCGGAACAGGACTTTCAGCATGGGTTGAAATGACACCCCGGTGATCTGCCCGCAGCATCGTGTGGCAAGCTGCCTTCACCACTTCGATCGGACCCCTCACCCGTCGTCTTTCGCCGTCCTCGGTCGTATACTAAAGCGTTGTCCGGCCTTCCCTTTCCCCTGTCCACGGAGGCCAGCGATGCTGTCTTTGGATACGAACCAGCCGTTGCTCCTCCGGCGCATGGCGAGATCTCGCCCCGGCCGACCGTCCCGTGCAGCGACGACCTCGTCAGCGGTCGCCGCCTCACTCCTCGCTGTGCTCCTGGCTCTGCCGTATACGGCGTGCGGCGACGACGCGACGGGACCGGACGGCGACGCGGTGATCAGCCTTCCGTTCGAGTTCGTCGAAGACGCGACGGGCAGGATCGGATTTCAGCTTACGGGAGTGAACGGAACCATCAACGTGACGGGTCTCTCTGAGGGCGAGACGTTCACCGTGAGCGGCTTCCGGCAAATTCGCGAGTGCAGTCAGTCGGCCGCGGAGGCGTGGATCGACCAGCTCGAGGTGCTGGTCACCCCGACGCCGACGACGATCATCATCCAGACCGATCAGCCCCACAACACGAGCCCGTGCAACCTGGTCGTGGACTATGAGCTCACCATTCCCGAGCGCCTGGTTGGCCAGATCATCAACGTGAACGGAACCATCACGGTCGACGGTCTGGACGAGAGGATCTTCGTCACGAACGTGAACGGGAACGTCACCCTGGAGGACATCGAGGACGACGCCACCGTCCGGCTCACGAACGGCAACATCGTGGCCGACGTGCAGATCGGCGACCGGGAGTCGATCGATCTTCTCACGGTGAACGGGAACGTGGACCTCGATATCCCGACGTTCACGAACGCCCTGCTTTCGATCACGGTCGCCAACGGCTCGATCGTCGTGTCGAACCTGACCGTGCAGAACGAGGTCAGCACTGCGACTTCGCTCAGCGGGACGCTGGGCACGGGCGAGGGGACGATAATCCTCGGCACGACCAACGGGAACATCTCGCTCACGGGCGTCTGAGGCCCGAGACACACGGGAGTGAGGTGCAGCGACTGAGAGGGTGTCGAGAGGCGGTGGAGGGGCCGGACCCGTGATCGCGACTCGATGCATGGCCCCCGTGATTCTGCTTGTCGTTCCGGTGGGTCTCATCGTTCCGCGCGAAGCGAGCGGCCTGCCATTGGAGCCGCCGCCCGCGGCCGCACCCGCCACGATCGCCGCCGACACCACGCCCGAGCGCCCCTCCCTCCGCGTCGGTCTCGCCGACGGCATCGTGGTCGACGGCGTCCTCGATGAGCCAGCGTGGGCCGAAGCCGAGGCGATCGATGGGCTCACGATGACCGAGCCCACCGAGGGCGGGACGCTCGTCGGTGAGACGCGCGTCCGCGTGCTCGCCAGCTCCAACGCGCTTTACGTGGGCGTCGAGGCGTTCGACCCCGAGCCTGATCGGATCGTCAGTTACTCCATCCGTCGCGATCCCGACCTGGACGAGGAGGACTACATCGGCTTCGTCCTCGATCCGTTCCTGGACGGGCGCTCCGGCTACATCTTCGCGATCAATCCCCGCGGCGCGCGCTTCGACGCGCTGGTCGCCAATCGCGGCGAGGGGGACGACTCGCGCTGGGACGCCGTGTGGGAGGCCCGCACGACGCGTAACGACCAGGGCTGGTTCGCCGAGATCCGGATCCCTATCCAGAGCCTCACCTTCCAAGCGGGGCTCGACGAATGGGGGTTCAACTTCGAGCGCCGGCTGAATCGGCTGCAGGAGATGAGCCGCTGGGCCAGCCCGATCCGCGACGCCTGGATCGCGCAGACGAGCCGGGCCGGTCGGATCACCGGCCTTCCCGCTTTCGACACCGGGCTCGGGCTGACCATTCGGCCGACCCTGGTCGGCGGCTTCGAGATGCCCGAGCCGGGCGCCGACACGGAGGGCAATCTGGAGCCCAGCCTCGACCTGGCCCAGCGCATCGGCCCCAACGTGACCGCCATCGCGACGATCAACACCGACTTCGCCGAGACCGAAGTCGACACGCGCCGCACGAATCTGACCCGCTTCGGCCTCTTCTTCCCCGAAAAGCGGACGTTCTTTCTGGAGGGCGCCGATCTCTACGATTTCGGCCTCGGACTCACCTCGTTCCATAACCCCGACATCGTGCCGTTCTTCACGCGGCGGATCGGACTGTACGAAGACGAAGAGGTGCCGCTGGTGGCCGGCGGGAAGCTGAACGGGCGCATCGGAAACACGAACTTCTCGGGCCTCGTGACGCACACGGGCTCGGTCGAGGGGCTGGTGGACGCCACCACCATGGGTGCGTTGCGGGTGCAGCAGAACATCCTCGCGGAGTCGTCCGTGGGTGCGATCGCCACGTTCGGCGACCCGGAGGGGATCCCCGGCGCCTACACGCTGGGGGCCGACTTCACGTATCAGACCTCGCGGCTGTTCGGTGACAAGAACTTTCTGGTGGGCGTGTGGGGGCTGGTGACCGACCGGGAGGGGCTCACAGGCGACAGGGGCGCCTTCGGCGGCAAGATCGACTATCCGAACGACACGTGGGACTTCGCGCTTGTCTACAGGAGGATCGGGGACGGCTTCGATCCATCGCTCGGCTTCGTGCCGAGGCCCGGCATTCACAAGTCGGAGGCGCGGGGCGCGTTCGTCGCACGGCCAGCCTGGCCGTGGCTTCGCACGATGCGGCACCAGTTGGCCAGCTCGTTGGTGCTCGACCTGGACGGGCAGTGGGAGAGCTACCGCGTATTCACGGCGCCCATCAACTGGACGTTCGAGAGCGGCGAGCGCTTCGAGTTCAACGTCGTCCCGGAGGGAGAGCGGCTCGTCGAGCCGTTCGAGATCGCCGACGAAGTGGTCATCGAGCCCGGCTCGTACCATCACGTCCGCTGGCGGCTGGAGGCGGAGATTGCCTCCAAGCGAAAGGTCAGCGGACAGGTGAGCTGGTGGTTCGGCTCGTTCTACGACGGCTTGCTGGATCAGATCGAGCTGGAAGTGAACATCAACCCGGCCCCGATCGCCACGATCGAGCTGGGCATGGAGCGCAATATGGCGCGGCTGGAGGCCGGTGACTTCACGCAGCAGCTGTGGGGCGGCCGTCTGCGACTCAACTTCTCCCCCGACCTCGAGCTCAGCAGTTTCGTTCAGTACGACAACGAGAGCCGGGAGATCGGGGCGAACACGCGCCTGCGGTGGACCTTCCGCCCGCTGGGTGATGTGTTCGTGGTCTACAACCACAACGTCGTGGATCAGCTGGATCGCTGGGAGCTGGACTCGAATCAGCTGATCGTGAAGGTGCAGTACGCCTTCCGCTTCTGACTGCACCGGCTCTGGCCAGGACATGCGAACATGACCGAGGCAGCGTTACTCACCTCCTCGACCGCCGCCGACCGCGAGGCGCCGCCGGTCGTCGATACGTTCCCCGAGCCGCTCCTCGCGCAGTCCGTTCGTCGAGTGGGACTGCTGGCGTGGGTCACTCTGGCCGTGGGCTTCGTGGCGTGGGTAGGCGTGGGCGTCATCGACGGATTCCTGTGGGGGGATCTCCAGAGCTTTCCTCAGTGGGGGCCTCCCACGCTCGGGATGCTCGCATCGCTCCTGATGGCCCTGTCGGCCCGCCGCCGTTGGCCGACGCCGCGAGCGGTCGTTCGCGTCGCGCTCGTGTATGAGGTTTTGATCGCCTTCTCCATCGCGTTCAGCGAGTATTGGGGGGCGTTCGAGGCGTTCACTGCCGAGCTGATGCACTCGGACACGGTCGGGTTCACCAGCGTGGCGGTATGGATGTTCGCCTTCACGGCGATCGTGCCCACCCGGCCCCGGTCCGCGGCCGCCGCTCTGCTCGCCTCAGCCGCGGCGACACCGATTACGTATGGCTTCGTCGTCCGTGCTGGAGGCGCGCCCGCGCTGGGGCCGGGCCAGTTCTTCTGGGTGCTGGTCTTTCCGTATCTGATCGTCGCCGCGCTGGCCTACCTCACGGCACGCATCATCTACGGCCTGGGCAGAGACGTGCAGCGGGCACGTGAGCTGGGATGCTACCGGCTCGAGCACCGGCTCGGCGAGGGAGGCATGGGAGAGGTATGGCGAGCGACGCACTGCATGCTGGCCCGCCCGGCAGCCGTCAAGCTCGTCAGCCCCGCCTTGCTTGCCGCAGGTCCCGAGAAGCTCGCGGAGACGCTCGCCCGCTTCGAGCGGGAGGCCCAGGCCACCGCCGAGCTCCAATCCACACACACGGTGAGCGTCTACGACTACGGCGTCGCCGATGACGGGCGGATCTACTACGTGATGGAGCTGCTGGACGGCGTGGATCTGGAGGACCTGGTGCGCGAGCACGGGCCGCTTCCGCCGGAGCGAGTCATCCACGTGCTCCTGCAGGCGTGCGACTCGCTCGGCGAGGCCCACGGGCGCGGCCTCATTCACCGGGACATCAAGCCCGGCAACCTGTTCCTGTGCCGTTACGCGCTCAAGTACGACGTGCTGAAGGTGCTGGATTTCGGGCTGGCGAAGCACCGCCACCTGGATTCGGAAAAGGGCGTGCAGCTCACGCGGGCCGACGTGATCCGCGGCACGCCGGCCTACATGGCGCCCGAGCTGGCCACGGGCGACCGACCGGTGGACGGGCGGGCGGACCTTTACGCGCTGGGGTGCGTCGCCTACTGGCTGCTGAGCGGCACGGTGGTGTTCGGGGCGACCTCACCCATCGGGATGATCGCCGCCCACGTCGGCACAGCCCCGACTCCGCTGACCGATCGCTCGGAGCTTGGGATCCCCGCAGCGCTCGACGCCCTCGTGATGGACTGCCTGGCCAAGGACCCCGCGGCCCGACCTGATACGGCGGAGGACCTCGCCGAGCGGCTGGCGTCGATCGAGGTGGCGGACGGGTGGACGCCGGCCCGAGCGGCGGAGTGGTGGGAGCTGCACCGGCCCGGGGCGGAGCCGGTCTGACGGCGGCCCGTGGCGGAGTGACGCGTTGGAATACCGTTAGGTTGGGAGAACTCGGCGTCAGGTGTCCGTCCGCTCGGCGGTCCAGGGCTGCGGGATCTCCGCGCGATTGAGCACGGCGACCACCACGATGGACACCAGCGCACCCACAATCGCGAGCCCCAGAAGGATCGTGCCGATCAGCCGGCGTGGCTCGAACGCACGGCGTCTGAGCTCCGCTCGATCGATCTCCGCCACCACACCCCAGCGGACGTCCTCGAAGTCGAGCGGCCCGAAAGCAGCCAGAGAAGGCACCGCGCGGTAATCGTCGGCCCACTGGACACCGGTCTCTCCCGCCAGGGCACGGTGAGCGGCCTCCGTATCCACTGCCTGGCGGAGGATCGTGCTCTCCTCGCCGAAGCGTGAGTCGCTCCGCATCAACAGGTCCTCGCCGATGATGTAGGTCTCGCCCGTATTCCCCATCCCGCCGGTGAACTGCATGATCTCGTCGATCTCGCTCGTCGGGATCTGAAAGGCGAGCACGGCCGCTACGCCACCGTCCTCGGTGCCGATCGGGCTGGCCACGAAACCCGACGGTTCGTCGTTGCTGGGCTCGTAGAGCTCGAAGTCCGCGAAGGCCACGAACTGGGCTGAATCGGCATCGCGGGCGGCCCGGAAGGCCCGTCCAAGACCCGTGTCCGTCCACGGCCCCGCGTCGAAGTTCGTGGCGAAGTCCGGCTCCTTGGAAGCCGTGTAGACCAGATCTCCCTCGGGATTGAAGAGGAAGACGTCCACGTAGCCCATGTTGTCGAGGAACTCCAGCACGGCCGGGTGCATCCGCTCGTGCACTTCGCTGTAGAGAGAACCATCGCCGGCGGTGACGAGCCGGTGTCTCTCACCCAGCGGGTAGGGATTCTCATCGATATAGAGACGCCGCAACGTCTCCGCGGGGTCGCCCGGCAGCTCGTCCCAGGCCCGCTGCAGCTCGAGCGCCGCGTCGCGCAAGCCGGGTCGCTCGCTCCACAGAACCACCTCGGAGTACATCGTCTCGAGAAAGTCCTCGAGCGCCGAGCGGCGGAGCTCCATCAAGGTCAGCTGGTCTTCTCTCGCATCCCCGAACTCCGAACGGAGGACAAGCAGGAAGGCGGTACCGACCACGAGGATTGCCACGACCACCGCGAGAGCGATCCACATCGCCCGCCGCCTCACGGTACCTCTCCTTCTTCGGCAAGCAGGTGCGACTCGCGACGGTCCAGCTTGTCGCTCACCATGCCCCACGTGAACCAAAAGAAGTTGAATCCCTCCGGGCTCACCTCACCTCTCTCGGCGTCATCGACCACACCCGCCGCTACTTCGAACAGACGCGCCCGGTATCCCTGAAGCTTCTCGGGGTCGGCGGCCTCGTCCGCCCGAAGCCCCAACCTCAACACTTCTCGGTTGTGCAGGTCGATTCGCCTCTTCTTGCGGCGCGAGACCAGCTGGAGCAGCCCGGATCCCAGCAGCACGATCAGGGTGACGACCAGTGCGATCAGCTCCGCGTTTTCCTGCGCGAAGCCCGGCTGGTCGCGGTCATAATACTGCTGGGCACCGGGGTGGATCGGGATGTACGTGCCCCCTCCCAGGTCTGGCGGTCGGATGAACCCGGCCAGAGACGTGCGATTGAGCAGCTCCCGTCTCCGCTCGAACAGGACGCCGGTCAGCGTGTTCGCGATTCCGTCGTCGAGGTCCCGTCTCGCGACCAACAACCGCTCCACGGCAACGGTCGGCAGATCGCTCTCGGGTACGGGCGGGTAGCCGTGGTAGGCGCCCATGGGGATCGTCCCCGGCCTCAGCGCGGGTCGCTTGAGCTGCATCGCCGCGGCCTGATCGATCGGCACGAGACGGGTGGGAACCGTCTCCATGAGCTCCAGGATCGACGGGTTTCCCGCCGCTCGCATGCGGAAGGTCGCGTCCACGGCGCCGGTGATGAGGGCCCAGCCCGCCGAGGCGGCCGACATCGGGACCGCCTGGAGATCCGCCGGGTCCAGCTCGTAGTGGTCGGCCAGGAACCAGAAGGCGGCGAACTGCCCGCCTCGCTGGGGTGGCAGGGCGATCCGTTTCCCCGCGAGGTCGTTCACCTCGTCGATCGCCGCGTCCTCGCGCGCGATGAGCTGAAAGACATCGGGGTAGAGGACCGCGACCATTCGCGCTCGCCGCCCGATCTCGGCGTCGGCGGGGACGGTCGCGAACTCGACCCTTCCCTCCTCCAGGAGCCGCATGTTCTCGCCTGCGCCGGACGTCTCGACGACCTCCACAATCAGCCGCGGGTGATGTCTTTCGACGACTTCGGCGATGGCGATCGCAAGCGCGTAGGCCTCGCCCTCGTCGGGGCCGGCAGCGATCGTCACGCGCTGCGAGGCTGCGCTCTCGCGCAGGAGCAGCCCCGCAACGAAGGCGGCGATCACGAAGAACGCGATGATGGAAAGGGTACGGACGCTCATAGCGTCTCAAGGTAGCGAGACGCCCGAAGGTGGAAAACGGAGCGGTGGCGGGCGGTTCGGCGGTTGGGTCCACCCGCACCATCACGCTCTGGAGGCTGTCAGGGATTCCTCCCGTTCGCGCATGACCCGCCCCAGGCGCGACGGACGCGAGCCACCACCCCTGACAGCCTCGGCACCGTCCTCTCGGGAGCGGGAGCTCAGACGGTTAGACGTTGTTTCCGCCGCTGAGAGACGGTCAGGCGCCGGCAGGGATCCTGTACGGGTTCTCGCTCGCGTACTTGTGGGCCGTGTAGGCCGAGCCGATGTGACACACCCAGCCCAGCAGCCCGCCGGTCCCGAGCCACATGCCCGGGGTCACGATGAGCCAGAAGATGCCCCGCCAGATCTTTCCGTTGTAAAACTGCCCCACGCCGGGCACCAGAAAGCTGAGCACCGCGGCCGCGCCTGGATTCCTCATCTATCGCTCCATTCTGCTGAGAGCTCTGCGTCTGCTTCGGCGGCCTGACCGCCAGGGTCGGTTCGCCGGCCAGGGCGGGCATACACCCGCTGCCTGGCAATCGACACTACGAGGGTGTGGGTAGGTGGGTTTCGGGAGGCTCCAGTCAGGGTCCGCCCGCGCTTGATCCGTGCTTGACTGCGATCTTCCAAGTTCTCGAGCCGTGGAGGCTCTGGACCTAGACACTCCAGAAGCAATGAAGAATCCCGAAGCAGCCAAGGGCGAGGAGTGATCGATGCTCGGAATGAGACAAGCGAGGCGGGTGAAGTGGATGCCGCTGGGCCTGGTAGCACTGGCAACGGCCGTTCCGGACGGCGGTTCAGCCCAATCCACTGCACGAGACGGTTTGGAGGCCGGCGACGGGCGCGTGGAGGCTATCCGCGTCGGCCTTGGCTCGCGGGTGAGGCTGACCCTCCACCGCGCACCTGGCGATCAAATCGAGGGCTGGCTCGAAGCCGTAGAACGATGCCACCTCACGCTCGCAGGAGTGAAGGGCGCCGGGTATGAAGGGCTGGTGTCCCTCGGAGCTTCCCTCGTCCGTGTCCCACTCGCCGATATCGCGCTGTTCGAAGTGCGCACGAAGCGTGGAGGTAGGGGCAAGGCCTCGCGTACTGGAATCGGTCTCGGGGCAGTGTTCGGCCTCGTTGGAGGCTTGGCGGTGGCAAGCACTGTCGTCGAGAGCTGCTCTGGCGAGTGGCTGTGTTTCGACGACCTCGAGCGCTTCACGTACGGCATGGCGGGCGCGGCCACCGGCGCCCTGGTCGGTGGAGTGGTCGGACACGCGGTCGGTCCGGACGGCTGGAGCGTCGTCCCGCTCGAGCGTCTGCAAGCGTCAACTGCACACCCTGACAGTCTGCTGGTCCAGGCTTCCCTGCGGTGAGCGCGAGACACCGAGATCGGTGGCTGGAGGTGGGATCATGTTGAACAATCGATGCACCAGGCAGAGATGGATTCGGATGAGCATGGTGCTCGCCTCGGTTCTGGTGACCGGCTGCTACGCCTGGCACACCCAACCCTCGGTGGCGAGTGCGGTGGCGGTTCAGCCCGAGGAGGTGCAGGTACGCTTGACTTCGGGCGAGAAGCTGGTTCTAGAGAGCCCCAGGATCGTCGCGGACAGCCTGATCGGCTACCACTGGGTGGAAGGCATCGGAGGACAGCGTGTGGCGCTCCTGCTCGCGACTGTCTCATCGGTCGCTTTTCGGGAATTCGACGCGCTTCGAACCGGGGCTTTGGTGGCGAGCGAAGCCACGGGCACGGGGATTCACCGTTGGCCCTTCTGATTGGCGTGTCGGCCTAACAGTTAGCGGCTCACGTCCAGGGTAGCTGCGGGTCACGCCGAGACAGGGGTGGTCAAAATGTCCCGCACGTTCCGCCCTGCTTCCCTTCTTGCGTCTGTAAGCTTTTACCATACAGAGCGATATGTGTGGTGTCGCTAATCCATCCTTAGGCACAGGAGTTGTATTTCACCTGTCATGATCGGTACGCGAATGCGCGACGAGCTATACAGCCTTTGTCCGAGGAGGACTCCGTGCGCTGGTCCGATCGAAGATGGCCGAAGCCGTCGGCAACGCTGACCGCCCGTATTGTGGTCGTTGGGCTCACAGCGTTTGCTCTCTTATCGAGCGGGCCCAGACGGGCGGCGGCTCAGGACGAAGCCACGCCCACCCCCATCACCATTCCCGACCGCTCCGGCGCCGAGCTTTATCAGGCTGCCTGTGCGAGCTGCCACGGAGTGGACGGCACCGGCGCGGAGGCCACCTTTGTCGCCTTCGAGGAGGAGGTGCCCGATTTCACGCAGTGCAACTTCGCCTCGCGCGAGCCCGACGCCGACTGGATCTGGGTCGCACACCAGGGCGGCCCCGTGCGCGGGTTCAGCAACATGATGCCGGCCTTTGGCGACGCCCTCACCATGGACGAGCTGGGCGGGATCATCGACCACGTCCGGACGTTCTGCGGCAACGACGCCTGGCCGCGCGGCGAGCTCAACCTGCCGCGGGCCCTCTACACCGAGAAGGCGTTTCCCGAGGACGAGGCCGTCTTTACGACCGAGGTCGCGCTCGATGGCCTGGGGTCGGTGATGAACGAGATCGTTTACGAGCGACGGGTTGGCGCCCGGCACCAGTTCGAGGTCGTCGTCCCCTTCGGCTGGCAGGAGCAGACCTTGGACCTGCCGGGTGAGGATGGCCTCGATGTGACAGACACCGATTGGAACGGCGGGCTGGGCGATGTGGCGCTCGGCTGGAAGACCGCCGTGTGGCACAGCTTCGAGAGCGGCAGCATCTTCAGCCTGGCCGGCGAGATCATCTTCCCTACCGGCAACGAGGATGACGGTTTCGGCAAAGGAACCGTCGTGTTCGAGCCGTTCCTCGCCTTCGGCCAGATCCTGCCTTCCGACGCGTTCTTCCAATTCCAGGGCGGCTTCGAGTTCCCCACCGACCTCGACAAGGCCGGGAGCGAGGCGTTCTGGCGGCTCACCCTCGGCAAGAGCTTCGCCCAGGGCGGCTTCGGCCGTACCTGGTCTCCGATGGTCGAGATCCTCGGCGCAGCCGAGCTGGAGGGAGGCGAGCCGGCCGTGTGGGACATGGTGCCTCAGGTCCAGATCACGCTCAACACGCGGCAGCACATCCGGCTGAACGTCGGGTTGCGCGTGCCGCTCAACGAAACGAGCGAGCGGAGCACGGAGTTCGTCGTATACCTGCTGTGGGATTGGTTTGACGGGGGATTCTTCGATGGCTGGTAGACGAAGTGAAGGGCGACTGGGAGGAGTGAGATTCGCGCGGCGCGTGGCGCGGAGAGGGGTGTGGAGCGTGGCGTTCCTGGCGGTGGCCACCGGCGGCAATCCGGCCACCGCGTTCGCCCAGCAGCAGACAGCAGAGCCCCTCTTCCACACAGCGGACCGCTGCATGGCCTGTCACAACGGCCTCGTGACTTCGACCGGCGAGGACATCTCGATCGGCTTCTCCTGGCGCGCGTCGATGATGGGCAACTCGGCCCGCGATCCGTACTGGATGGCGGCGGTACGGCGGGAGGTGACCGACCATCCGAAGGCCTCGGCCGTGATCCAGGACGAGTGCTCGAAGTGCCACATGCCGATGATGCGCTTCCGTGCCCATGCGGCGGGCGGAGAAGGTAAGATCTTCGCGAACCTACCACCGAACCTGATCGACGGTGGTGGGGCGGCTGCGGACCCGGCGATGTGGGCGGCCTCGGCGACGGTTCCTCACGCTACCGATGCACTCGGCACCCAATTCGCGACCGACGGGGTCTCGTGCACCACCTGTCACCAGATCACGGGCGAGAAGCTGGGCACCCGAGAGAGCCTGGTTGGCGGGTTCGTGATCGACACCCGGACGGCGTGGGGCGAACGTACCGTGTACGGCCCCTTCCTGGTGGACCCGGGGCGGACGACGGTCATGCGCTCGGCCTCGGAGTTCGTGCCGCA
>JBDHLB010000049.1:0-34006 GCA_039586095.1 Gemmatimonadota bacterium | reverse complement strand
GATGCCAGCGTTCAGCGTGCCGAAAGCCGCCAGAGAGAACAGCAGCAGGGCCGCCACTCCAGCCATCACGCGACCTCGGTGGCGGATCGCCCAGCGCAACGTGCGCTCGTAGGCCCTGAGCAACGCCGGCAGGTGCGTGTGCTGTATCCAGCGCGCGATCGGCGCAAGCACGTGCTTGTGCAGGTAGAACAGACCGACCGCGGTGAGGGCCAGCAACACGGCCGCCAGGGGCTCTCGCGCGAGTCCGATCAGAAACAGCACGCCGGCAAACCCGCCCAGCACCATCTTGGTCTCGCGCGTGAGGGTCATGCGCGGCTCGTTTTCGGTGCGCATGAACAGAGACGTGAGCGTCGGGTTGATGATCAGCGCCACGTACAGCGACGAGCTGAGCGTGATAATGAGCGTCTTGGGCAGATAGGACATGAACTCGCCCGTGATGCCCGGCCACAGCAGCATCGGCGCGAAGGCGGCCAGCGTCGTGGCTGTCGCGGCGATCACGGGCGGTGCCACTTCGGCCGTCGCGAGCTTCGACGCCTCTTTGGCGTCAAAGCCCTCCTCGCGGAAGCGGAAGATGTTCTCGACGATCACTACGGCGTTGTCGACCAGCATCCCGAGCGCGAGGATCAGGGAGAACAACACGACCATGTTCATCGTCATCCCGAACAGCCGGATGATGGCGAACGAGATCAGCATCGAGAGTGGAATCGCCACGCCGACGAAAGTGGCGTTGGTGACCCCGAGCGTGAACAGAAGGACGGCCACCACGAGGATGAGCCCCGAAATGATGTTGTTCTCAAGGCTGCCCACCATCTGGCGCACGTACTCGGCCTCGTCGGACGTGATCTCGACGACCGTGGTGGGAGGGAACGTCGGCCGCATTTCCTCGATCACGGCCTTCACCGCGTCGGACGTCTCGATGATGTTTTCCCCCGTGCGCTTGCTCACGCCCAGGGTGACCACCGCGTTGCCGTTCAGGCGCGCGTAGCTCTCCCGATCCTTGAACCCGAAGTCGACGCTCGCCACGTCGCGCACGTAGACGGCGCGACCGCCGCGTACCGCGACCACGATGTCCCCGATGGGGCGGGTCTGCTCGAACTCGCCGGGCACACGGACCAGGTACTTCACGTCGCCGACGTCGATCGTGCCGCCCGGCACCGTGATGTTTTCCTCGGCGATCGCATCGATGACATCGTCGTAGGAAACGTCGTAGAACTTGAGGCGAGCCAGATCTACATCGACCTGCACCTCGCGCTCCAGCCCGCCGGAGAGCGTCACGTCGAGCACGGTCGGTATCTGCTCGATCTCGTCCTCGAGGTCCTCGGCGAGCTGCTTCAGCCGCACGAGGCTGTACTCGCCGGACACATTCACCTGCAGGATGGGGAATTCGGACAGGTTGAACTCGAGCACGGCCGGCTCTTCCGCCGCCTCGGGCAGCTCCGGCTTCGCGATGTCCACCTTCTCGCGTACGAGCTGGAGCGCCTCCGTCATGTCCATCCCGGCTTCGAACTCGACGGAGATGCTCGAGAAACCTTCCACGGAGCTGGAGACGATCTCCTTCACATCGGCGATCCCGTTGAGCTCCTCCTCGATCGGTCGGGTGATGAGCGTCTCGATGTCCTCGGGGGCGACGCCCGAGTACACGGTGTTCACCGCGATGAAGGGGACAGTGATGTCCGGCGCCGCCTCCTTGGGCACCTGGAGATAGGAGATGAGGCCCCAGATGATGACGATGAGCGTCATCACCAGAACGCTCGTCGGGTGGTCTACCGCGAACGAGGTGGGCCAGAACTCCCTATACTGCTTGCCTTCGTGGTCCTTCATGCCGCCCCAGCCGAGCCCACCACGCGCAGCCGATTGCCGGGATCGACGAGTTGGTGCCCGACCACGATCAGTTCGTCCCCGGCTTCGAGGCCCTCCTCGATGACCACCTCGTCCTCGAACGAGGGTCCGAGCCGCACGGCGCGAGACTCCGCCACCAGTCCGTTTTCGCCTTCGGCGGCGATGAACACCTGGTAGCCGAACTCGGTACGCAGCACCGCGTCCTGCGGCACCACGATCACGTCCTCGAGCCGCTGCGTCGCGACCTCGACGTTGGCCACCATCTGCGGCTTGATCGTTCGATCGGGGTTGGCCAGCACGATCTCGATCGGAAACGTGCGGCTGCTGACGTCGACTGCGGCTCCCACGTATCCAATGCGGCCCTCGAAAGACCGACCGGCGAGCACGTCGAGAGTCACGCGGGCCTCTCCCCCGCTCTGCACGAAGGGCCCGAAACGCTCTGGCACGCCGCCGACCACCTTGAGTCGGTCGACCTCGATCACCCGGGCCACGGGGGTGCCCGGCACCACCATCTCACCAGCGTCCACGAAGCGCTGATCGAAGATCCCGGAGATCGGCGCTCGCAGAACGGTGCGGCCGAGTCGGGCCTCCAGATTCTCCAGCCGGGCCCTGGCGGCCTCCGCATCGTACTTGGCCTCGAGGAAGGCGATCTCCGCGCCGATCTCCTCGTCTTCCCACAGGCGGCGCTGGCGCTCGAAACGCTCGGCGGCCAGGTCGGCCAGAGCCCGCGCCTCGTTCACCTGAGCGGCCAGCACGCGATCGTCGATCTTGGCGATCGGCTGGCCGGCCCGCACAGTGCGTCCCTTGGGCAGATAGAACCGTGCGATCGCGCCGCTCTCCTCCGCGCTCACGACGACGTCGTTGAACGCTTCCACCGCCCCGGTGATGCTCACGAAGGTGGTGAAATCAGCCGGTTCCACGGTCCGCGTCTCGACGTTCACGATCTTCGAGAACTCGTTGACCGGATTCGCCGCCGAACTGGAACTGTTCGTACGGTCGGATGCGGCGCCCGGGTTGGAATTCGCCGCCTCACTTCCCTCGCCGGCGGAAGGACGGCAGCCGGCTGCCGTCAACCCGACGCCGAGTGCGGCTCCCGTGGCCAGCACCGCTACGAACCGCGCCCTCCATCGCCTTCTATCGCTCACGATGCACCTGTGATTGCGTTCCGCCGAGCGCTCGTCGTGCGCCTGGTACGCATCCCAATACGTTTCTGTTCGAACCCATGCTTCACCCGTCGCCCCCGAACGACCCGTCCGGGGTGGCCAACTCGGACACCGGCGGGTCGACCATCGGCACCACACCGATCGCCAGGTCCAGTGCGGCCTGGGCGTTCAGGTAGTCGTATACCGCCTGGGCGTAATTCAGCTCCGATTGGCGGACGGCCAGCTCCGCGTCGGTCACCTCCAGCCGCGAGCTCGTTCCCGCAAGGAACTGCGCGGTGACGATCTCGAACCCGCGCTGCGCTTCCCCCACTGCCTGACGCTGGGTTTCGGCCCGCTCGCGCGACTCGCGGAGATCGTCTCGTGCTGTCCGAATCTCGTCTCGCAGTCTCTGCTCGACATCGATCAGACGCGTGTCCGCTTTGCGCAGCTCGGCCTGCCTCTGGTCGATCCGGTTCAGGCGGCTGAAGCCCGAGAACAGCGGCACCTCGACTTGTACGCCGACCGCGGTGGCTGTGGTCCGCTGACTCGGGTTCTCGCCGAAGAAGTTGAGGGGCCCGTTCTCCTGCGCAATCAGGCTGAAGTTAAAGAACGCAGAGATGCGCGGAAGCAGCTCGGCTCGTTCCAGCTGCACGCGTGCGGATTCCACATCTCGCTCCAGCTGAGCCTGCCGCACATCCGAGCGGCGACGCAGACCGATGTCGAGCAGATGCTCGAATGGCACGTCCACAGCCTCCGCGTACCCCGCGAATGAGAGCAGATTCAGGTTGTCTGGTTCGTTGTCGCCCGCCAGATCCACCGTGTAGAGCTGACCGCGGACCCCCGCCTGCCCCACTTCATCCATTCCCATTTCGAGACTGAGCTGCCGCTCCGCCACGGCGATGTCGTTCTGGTTCCGCCCCAGGTTGGGCTGCAGGTTGGCGAGCTGCACTTCGAGCCGGAGCACGTCGTAGGCGCTCACCAGGCCGGCCCGGTTGAGCGCGCGCGTCTCCTCCAGAGTCTGCTCGACCCGGCGGATGCTGTTCTCGGTCACCCGCAGTTGCTCCCGCGCCAGCAGAACATCGTAGTAGGCACGCCGAATCGCGGTCACGGCGGTCTGTGCCTGCCCCCGCACGACCTCGGACTGCAGCGTCTTCACGCGGCCTGCGGTCCCGACCCCCACGAACACACGGCCATCGAACAGCGTCTGGGTTGCCTCGAGCGTCGCCGTCCACTGGTTGTCGGCCCCGAAGCGAACCGGGATCAGCTCATCTGGATCGGCGTCGGGATCGAAGATGATCGCTGGAAGGAACGCTTCGGGCACCGTCAGGTTGCGCTGCAGCGAGAACGTGCCGTCCACCTCGGGCCACAGCCCACCGTACGCCTCGGCTACCTGCTGCTCCGCCCGCTCCAGCTCGAACTCTTGGATGCGGAGCTCGCGGTTCGCACGCAGGCCGGCGGCGACCGCCTCCTCAAGGGAGTAGCTGGGCTCCTGAGCAAAGAGGCTCCCGGCCGTCACCCCAATCACTACCGACCCCACGAACGCCCATCGAATATACGTCACCTGAATGCCTCCACGTTCGGTGTTCGACTCCCGGTGCCGTGCGGGAATACCCGCTCGCATCCCAGTATCGCCCGCGACGGAAATATTGAAAGGGGCGCGGGTGGCCGACTTGCCCGTCTCTCCCATCTGTTCCCAACGTTGTCACTAAGACCTCAGACGAAGTTCGCCACCCCCAGTTAGGAGCCACCATGGACCTGCAGGAACGACTCAGAGAGGGGATCGCCCTGTTCGACGTTCGCCTGTTCGAGCTGGGCGGCACCCCGGTGACCGTCGCCACACTCGTCATCTTTCTGATCATCGTCCTCGTCACGCTGGGCGTGTCCCGTGTGCTCCGGGGCGTGCTCGAGCGAGTCGCCAGGGACCGACGGGTGGTCGACGAGGGCAGTATCGGAGTGACGTCGCGGCTGCTGCACTACGCGGTCCTCATCACGGGCTTCGCGGTCGCGCTCAACACGATCGGTGTGAACCTGACGGCCCTCTTCGCGGCCGGCGCCATCTTCGCCGTGGCCATCGGGTTCGCGATGCAGAATTTGACCGCGAACTTCGTATCGGGCGTCATCCTGCTGTTCGAGCGCGCGGTCAAGCCGGGCGATATCGTGGAAGTCGATGGTCAGATGGTTCGTGTGACGCGGATGGGGATCCGGGCCACGGTCGCCCGCACGCTGAACGAAGAAGATCTCATCATCCCGAGCTCGCAGCTGGTGCAGTCGACGGTGAAGAACTTCACGCTGCGGGACTCGATCTACCGGCTCGGCACGACCGTGGGTGTGACGTACGAATCTGATATGGCGTTGGTGCGAAAGGTCCTGGAAGAGACGCTGGACGGGCTGGATTGGCGCTCGAAGAAGTACGAGCCGGCCGTGCTGATGCGGGAGTTCGGCAACTCGTCGGTCGACTTCGCGATCTCGGTGTGGATCGCCGATCCGTGGAAGCGCTACCGCCGGTTGTCCGATCTGCACGAGGCCGTGTGGTTCGCGCTCAGAGAGGCGGGGGTCACGATCGCCTTCCCGCAGCTGGATGTGCATTTCGACTCGCCGGTGACCGAATCGATTCAGAGCTTGAAACGTGCAGGCTGAGCGTCCGGTGCCGGGGATGACGGTGCGGGAGAGCGGGATTCGTGAACGGAGACGAAGATGAGCGAGCACGAGAAGAAACGTCGGTCGCTGAGGGGCTGGAAGAGCGGGCGTTGGGCGCCGCCCGGCACGGCGCCCGGCACGCTGACCGTGGACCCCGAGGCGGAGCCCACACGGATCCGGGTGCTGGCGTACGGCCCCGATGCGATCGAAGAGCAGCCGGTTGACTCGCCGGCCGAGCTGCGAAGCTATTTGGACGGGTGGCCAGTCGTCTGGGTGAACGTGACCGGGCTGGCGAACGCGGAGGCGCTCCAGGAGGTGGCTGACCTGTTCGGCTTGCACCCATTGGCGCTGGAGGACGTGGCGAACACCCACCAGCGCGCCAAGGTCGAGCCGTACGAGGAAGAGGTCTTCGTAGTGGCGCGCATGGCGACCGAAAGGCCGCCCGACACGGAGCAGCTCAGCCTGTTCTTCGGCCGCGGCTTCGTGCTCACCTTCCAAGAGCGGGCCGGGGACTGCTTCGACGGGGTCCGCGACCGCATTCGCCGCTCCAACCGCCGCATCCGACAGCGGGGTGCGGACTACCTGGCGTACGCGCTGCTGGACTCGATCGTGGATTCCTACTTCCCGGTGCTGGACCGGATGGGAGACGAGCTGGAGTCGCTCGAGGACGAGGTATTGGCCTCACCCGACCAGGACACGATGACCCGGATCTACCGCGCGAAGCGGACCCTCATCGGGCTTCGGAAGGCGATCGGGCCGCACCGTGAGGCGCTGAACGCGCTGATCCGCGAGCCGACGGAATTGATCGCCGACGAGACGCAGCTGTTCCTTCGCGACTGTTACGATCACGCGATCCGCATCATCGACGTGGTCGAGGCGTACCGCGAGCTGTCCGCGGACCTCATCAACACGTACCTGTCGGCGGTCAGCAACCGGATGAACGAGATCATGAAGGTGCTGACGATCATCGCCTCGATCTTCATCCCGCTCAGCTTCATCGCGGGCCTGTACGGGATGAACTTCGACCCGGGTGCCTCGCCGTGGAACATGCCGGAGTTGGGCTGGCGGTACGGCTACCCGTTCGCGCTGTTCGTCATGGGCGCCGTGGCGGCCGTCTTCCTGATCTTCATGTGGCGGAAAGGGTGGTTCCGGTAGCGGGCGGCCGCGGACCGGATTCAGCCTCGAGGCCTGCCGAATTCAGCGCCGAGGACGGGCCGGCGGTAGCTCTCTCGCGCGGGTTGCGCAGTTGATCGGCCAGGCACTGGCCGGGGCCATCGCGCCCCTTCGGCCCTCGCGTGCAACGAGCCTGGCCTGTCCGACGAGACTGTCTCGCATGTCGAACAGGGCGACCCCGATGCGAGCGCCCGGGATCGATCCCAGGATCCACAGGGTGTCGCTTCGCGTGTACCAGCGCAGTGCTCCGATCCGTAGCGTGGGCTTGTCGTGCTCTGTGGTGGCAACCTCCTCCTCCGATGCAGTCGCCGCCCCCCCCGTGGGCGCGCGATCGGCGGGCGCACCGCCCGGAGGCGTGCTGTCCGGTGACGTGAGCGCGACCACGCGGTACGAGCCGAGGGGCCGCCCCCACTCATCGAGCGAGTCGCGCTGCAGCATGATGGCATCCGGAAACCCGAACGCGGTCAGCGGCGCATCTCGCGGCTCAGCCGAGCCACGCAACGGGATCATGCGCTCTGCTTCCCAAGGCGCTATATCGAGCGCGTAGCAGCCGACCAGTTCCCACGGCTTCAGGTCGGCACTGCGCGCCGACTCCGCTGGTGGAGGGGCGGACCGAGCCCGCAGAAGCATTGCGGTCAGTGTAACCGCGCCCAATAGGCCGAGGGTGAGCAGCCAGCGGGCGGCGGCCATTCCGCCGCGGCCCCGATCGCGCAGGCTGCTACGCCGGCCATTCGGCTTCCGATCCGTCGGGTCCAGGGCGCTCACTACGAGGACCCCGGACCATACTCGCGAAGCGGTCGCGGGAAGCGCACGCGAATGAACTCATTGGCATCGGGTCTCCCCGATTCCGGCCGGCCGCGCCCGAACGGATAGTTGTTGTCGTTCAGGATCACGACGGTGTGCGCATCGATCAGAGCGATCGCCTCGATCGTGTGAAACGGGAAGCGGAACACCGCGTCGCCATCTCCGTTCAGGTCGCTCGGATCCGGGATCTCCAGCAGGTCGAGCAGCTCCACCTTCTTTACAGAACCGTCGGGCTCCGTCGTCTCGAGATCCACCAGGTACATCCTCTTGTGCAGCGCGGTCGGGCCCTGACCGTCATCCCGTTCGATCACCAGATGTAGACTACCCTCCACGGGCGCGAAATCGCCGATGGCCGTGGCGGCGGGATCGAGCCGGTAGTGCCAACGTTCTGCCGTGAAGCGCTTCCTCACCGGGTCGAAGGCGGCGATCTGCAATCGGTCGTCGGTCGGAGGGGCGGTGCCGGGCGCCGCGGCGCTGGCCGGCCTCTTACCGCCGACAGCCAACGGCTTCTCCAGCATCGCGAGCAGGCGACGCCCATCGGGCGTGATGCTCATGCCCTCGAAGCCGCCGCTGCGGGGCAGCGTGGTCGGACGTCCCAGCGGATCCTGGGGGCTCGCCACCCCTTCCAGTGCAACCGGCGCGTCGAGGACGCGGCCTGCCGAATCGACGTGCACGAGAAATGGCCCAAACTCGTCACCGACCCAGAACGAGCCGTCGGGCAAGCGTCGGAACGACTCGATGTCCAGATCGGCCCCGGTGAGCAGCTTGCGGGAGCGAATCTCGGGATCCACCGGGATGGCGCTGCCCGGATACCGCTCTGCGTCTGCGACGATCGCGAACGGGAGCCTTCGGTCGGGATCGCTCAGCTCGATCGTGGCGCGAACCTCTACGTGCCCGCGTCGACCGGGTTCCCCACGCCCCGGCACCTCGATCTCGTGCAGCGCGAGAATGTAATCCGCGCTGTTCTCCTGGGCGCCGAAGCCATTGTCCGACAGCACCAGAAAGCGCCTCGGGCTGATCGGGAGAACCGACGAAAAACCCTGCACGGGTTGGTCCGCGAAGGGTGGTGTCTGCCCGTTGACTTCCCCGATGAAATGGCCCGTCGCTGGACCAGTCCGGAAGTGGTCGGGCTCCAGCACTGCCCACTCCACGAGCTCCAGTCGGTCGCCTTCTTGCAGATGCACACCGAGCCACACGAGCCCGAAGGCACTCAGAATTCCCCATGCTCGTCGATCACGCCCAATCGTGCTGATCATTCGATAAAGCTACAGCCGTCGGAGCAGACCGGGAGGTCCTTTGGCAGTGGTTCCCCGCGATCTTAGTTTAGCCGGCATGCGCAGAATCGGCGGAGGGACGAGAATTCGTTGCGTGGCGAAGGTGTTCTCGGGTCTCCTGGTGGCTGGGCTGACAGCCCCGGCCGTCTTGCAGGGGCAGGAGGCGCCAGCGAAGGAAGCAACCGCTGCGCGTGCCAAGGCCAGAAAGGTCCTGTTGATCGGGATCGACGGTGCGCGCCCCGACATCCTCGCCGACGTCCACACGCCGCAACTCGACTCGCTGATCGCGAACGGCGCCTACAGCGACTCGGCCGTTACGACCCGCCCGACGCTCAGCGGTCCCGCGTGGTCGAGCATGCTGACGGGCGTTTGGCCGGCAAAGCACGGCGTCCTGACGAACCGTTTCCAGAAGAACCGGTACACTCAGTACCCGGACTTTCTCACCCGTGTCGAACAAGTCCACCCGGAGCTCGAGACGTTCGTGGTCGCTGACTGGCTGCCGCTGGTAGCGGACGATTCGGGCGGACCGCTGTTCGGGGAGGCCCCGGACGTCAAGGTGGTGTTGAACGGATACGACCTCGGGTGGGCCGAGGCGGACGAACAGTCGGTGGATGCGGCCGTCGAGCATCTGCGGACTGCTGACCCGGATGCGCTATTCGTCTACCTGGGAAACCCCGACGAAACCAGCCACCAGACTGGGGCCATCGGAGAAGACTACCGGGCCGCGATCGAGCTGGCGGACCGCCACGTGGGCAGACTGGTCGCGGCGGTGCGATCGCGGCCCAACTACGCCGAGGAAGACTGGCTCGTCCTGGTCTCCACCGACCACGGGCGCCGTGCCGACGGCGGACACGGTGGGAGCAGCCCCGAGGAGCAGACCATCTTCGTCCTCGCCAGTGGTCCGTCGGCCACCCGCGGTCGGATCGAGGGGAAGCCCGAGATCGTTGACGTGGCCGTGACGGCGCTCGCCTACCTGGGGATCCCCCTCGACCCGGCCTGGGAGCTGGACGGTGAAGTGATCGGGCTGAAAGAACGATCCTAGCGGGGGGTCTACACCACCTCGAAGGTAATCGGCTGCGAGAGCCACACGGCCGTCACGCGGTCGCGGTTCATCGCCGGGCTGAAGCGCATCCCCTTCGCGACCTCCTGGGCCGCCTCGTCCAGTGCTGCGTACCCGCTCGACGTGGCAACCTGCGTCCTGGTCACCGCACCTTCGGTGTCGATGTAGATCCACAGCACCACCGTTCCGCCAATTCCGGCGCTCCGCAACGGCATGGGGTACAGGCGCTGGAGCAAGGCGAGTGTCTCGTCCTTGTTCCGCAGCTTCGGAGCGACCGTGTACGGGATGAACGCCGGACGATCGTCCGCGCTCGCCACATCCGGCGGGGGACCCAGATTCTCGACCGGATTCTGCTCGAACGTCGTCGGTGCGATGGTCAGCTCCTCGTTCATCTCGACGGCGGCGACCCGCGGAGTGGCCGGACGAGCGATCGCCTCGGGTGGGGGTGGGACATCGACCGTCGGAGGGAGCTCCACGAGCGACATGGTTTCGCTTGCCGTCGCCATATCGGCCACGCGAAAGCTCGGCAAGATGCCGAACACCGCCATGTGAACCGCCACGGCGGCTGTCAGGCCGACCCGAAACGTCGGCCAGAAAGACTGCTTGAATTCCTCGTTGGCTGTCAGCGCCGGCTGCCTGCCGATCGCGAAGGGTACAAGCCGGAACACCGGCGCACTCATCGGTCCGAGTCCGAACTTGGCTGCCATGAACGCATCTCCCTGTATTGATCTATGTCCGTTATGAGTCGCTTGGTCTCTGCGGATCTTGTTTTCAGAACCTCGCATGTACCCGGTGCCTGAATGAGTGTTGCATCTAGGACAACGCGAGTTCGGGAAACGTTGTTTCATGAGCCCGCGCGTGCTACGGCGAAAGGTCCCTGCGGGGAGCCAGGCCCGTTACCCGGATACGTCGGACTTCAGGGTGGCTCTGTCGCGACTCGACGATCGGATTGGAGCAATTCTGTTACGGCCCGAGGTGCGTTCGCCGCCTCGAAAGCCGAGCTCGAGAACTCAGACGACCTCGAACAGGATCGGCTGCGACAGCCACACGGCGGTGACACGGTCACGGTTCATGGCCGGCGAGAAGCGCATGCCTTGCGCCACCCGCTGGGCGGCTTCGTCGAGCAGCAGGTAGCCGCTGGATGTGGCCACCTGGGTGTCCCCAACGTCCCCGTCCTCCGTCACGTAGATCCACAGCACGACGGTCCCGCCGACGCCGGCATTCCTGAGCGAGGGTGGATAGAAGCGTCGCAGGAGCTGCAGGGTCTCCTCTCTGTTCAGAAGCTTGGGAGCCGATGTGTAGGGGATGAAGGGGGGTCGATCCTCCTCTTCCACCGTCACCTCGGGCGGCGGGCCGAGGCTCTCGACCGGGTTCTGCTCGAACGTGGTGGGCGCGATCGTCAGCTGCTCGTCCACCGCGACCGCAGAAACACGAGGAGTCGCGGGTCGCGCGATGCGCTCCGGCGGAGGCGGTACCTCTACCGCCGGAGGCAGGTCGATGGCCGACATGGCCTCGCTGGCCTGTGCGATCTCCGTAATCTGAAACCGAGGCACGAACCCGAACACGGCCATGTGGAGCACCACGGCCACGCTGAGCGTGCCGGCGAAGGTGGGCCAGAAGGTGTGCTTGAAGCGCTCGTTGGCCGTGGTTCCATCCGGCTTCCCCAGGCTGCACGGAGCCAGGCGGAACACGGGGGGAGGCATGGGTCGAAACGAGACGCGGTGTCGCATCATCGTCACCTCCGCGATCCATGTATTGGCACATGTCGGCCCGCAGCCGGACCGAGTGCTCTCTACTCTTAGATGACGGAAAACCGCGAAACGTTGTTTCAGGCTGCGCCGCCACCGCCGGCTAATTGGCCCGTGCCGCACGACTGCTGAGCACATATTATGTGTACACGGATTACGTGAGCTGCAGAGATCCGAGCCTGTGGAGCACAGATCGCCGCCTGGTTTGACGGAGCAATGACGGATGAACCTCACACTGTCGGTGGACGAGCAGCTGGTGAAGAACGCGCGGAGAGCGGCCGCCGCCATGGGGAAAAGCCTGAATCAGGTGATCCGGGAGTATCTGGAACAGCTGACGGGCCGGGATCGGATCGAGTCGGACGTGCAGGAGTTCTTGCGGCTGTCGACCGACAGCGAGGGCCGGTCGCGGGGTTGGCGCTTCGATCGCGACGAGCTTCATGAGCGCTAGGACGTTCTTCGACACCAACGTCCTCGTGTACACGGACGACCGAGATTCGCCCGGCAAGCGAGCTCGCGCGCTGGCTCTGTACGAACAGGCCCGGCGACAGTCGAGCGGTGTCGTTTCAACCCAGGTACTTCAGGAGTACTTCGTCGCCGCGACTCGGAAGCTCGGGGTCGGCAGCGCGACGGCACGTCGAAAAGTGGAGCTAATGGCTCGTTTCGACGTGGTCTTGACCGACACGCCCGACATCCTCGCGGCCATCGACTTACACCGGCTGCACCACATCGCGTTCTGGGACGCGCTGATCATTCGCGCGGCGCAGCGAGGCCGTTGCGCGGTGCTTCTGAGCGAGAATATGCAGCACGCCCGCGACATCGTCGGGCTGCGCATCGTGAACCCGTTCGCGGGTCTCTGAAGGAGACGGGCTACAGCCTGCGGTGGCTTGCCGCAGCCCGGCGCTGCTCAGCTGGGCCAGAAGACGGGAATCAGGAGCGCTGCGGTGATCAGCAGCAGGATGTTGAGTAGCGTGCCGACGCGAGCGTAGTCCGAGAAGCGGTACCCTCCCGGCGTGTAGATGAGCAGGTTCGTCTGATACCCCACCGGCGTGATGAACGAGGCGGAGGCCCCGAACATCACGGCCACCAGGAGGGCGTAGGGATTCATGCCCAGATCGGTGGCGGTGAGCAGGGCGACCGGGGTGAGCACGACGGCAGCCGCGTTGTTCGACATGACCGCCGTGAGGATCGCCGTGACCGCGTAGAACGCCCCAATCGCCGCCGTGGGCCCGTACGGCGCCAGCCAGGCGGCCACCCCCTGCCCCAACCACGACGCCGCGCCCGAGCGGTCCATCGCGATCCCGAGCGGAATCAGTCCGGCGAGCAGGAAGACGACCGACCAGTCAAGATCGCGATAGATCTCTTTCAGACGCACGCATCCCGTGAACAGCATCACGAGCACGCCCACGAGCGCCGCCTTGAGGATGGACCACACACCGATGCCCGCCACGGCGACCACAGCACCCATGATCAGAAGAGCGACGAAAGCTCTCGGTCGGTTGGTGGGCGGGTGCTCCACCTCCGCCAGCGGCACGATGCCCGTCTGGTCGGCGAGTGAGTCGAGCACGGCGGCCGGACCGTGCACCAGCAGGATGTCGCCCACGTCGAGCTCGATCTCGACCAGCTGAGCCGTCGCGACCGGCCGACCGTGGTGCTGGATCGCCAGCACCGTGGCTCCGTACTGCTGGCGGAAACGGATGTCCCGCAACGTGCGCTTGGCGAGCGGCGAGCCGGGCGCCACCATGATCTCGACCAGCCGACCGCCTTCATGCTCCAGCTTGAGCGCCCGACGAGCGCGCTGGGCCGGTGTGGCCAACTTCTGAAGTCGGGCCACGTCGAGCAGTCGGTCCCGATCTCCCTGTACGAACAGAATGTCACCCGCCTCCACGAAGCGCTGCGCTCCGGGAGCGGCAATCGTACGTTCGCCGCGCAGGATCCCGAGAATCGTCACTCCGAACCGCTCTCTCCACTGGAGGCTCTCGACGGTTCGACCCGAGACGGGCGACCCCTCGAGCACTTCGAGCTCGGTCACGTACCGTCGCACGTCGTACTTGCGCGACAGATCGGGCGGCCCGGTGCGCCGGGGCAGCAGAACGCGTCCGATCGTAAACATGTACACGAGCCCGACGGCCAGGTACACGAGGCCCAGCGGCGCGATCGAGAAGATGTGCAGCGCGTCCAGCCCACGGCTCTGCGCCATGCCCCACACGACCAGATTCGTGGATGTACCGATGAGCGTGACCGTGCCCCCGAGGATGGCCGCGAATGAGAGCGGCATCAGGTAGCGGGAAGGCGCGTCCTGTGCCTGCTGGGCCAGACCCATGAAGACCGGCAGGAAGACCACGACCACGGCCGTGTTGTTGAGAAACGGAGAGACG
This sequence comes from Gemmatimonadota bacterium, assembly GCA_039586095.1. Classification (GTDB taxonomy): domain Bacteria; phylum Gemmatimonadota; class Gemmatimonadetes; order Palauibacterales; family Palauibacteraceae; genus JBDHBD01. The sequence continues at coordinate 19,954 of JBDHLB010000049.1, read as the reverse complement.
GCGGTGACGACGACGCAAAGCACGAACAGGCGCAGCATGGGGCCGCCCAGGCGTGCGGTGCGCGCCCAGCGGCTGATCCCTCGCACCGCACCGGTCTTCACCAGGCCGAGGCCGAGGATGAGCATGGCGGCGACCGTCACGGTCGCCGGACTACTGAGACCCGCGAGTGCGTCTTCGGCCGAGATTACGCCGGTGACCAGCAGAACGACCGGGATCGCGACCGCCACCTGGTCGATCGAGTAGCGCTCCGTGACGAACAGGAGCAGGGCAACCGCCAGAACGGCGAAGACCAGTGCGATCGAGAAGCTCAAGGCTGCACCTCGCTCGGGTCTACCCACATCGCGAGCGCGCGAATGCGCCAGTCATCCTTGTCCAACTTCAGCACGGCCATATAGTGACCGAGCTCATCGCTCCGCGACCCTGAACCGCACGCGCACACGTACCGGCCGTACGCGTACGCCATTTCGCCACGTGCCGCGAAGTCGACGATCGAGGCGTGGAGGTCTCCGGAGACGTCGATCATGCGCTCGAGCGCCGTCTGGACCTGCTCCGAGCCGATGTGTGTCTCCTCGCCCGGGAGGAGGAGCAGCGAATGCTCTGCGAAGGCCTCGACTGCGTCCTCGACGTCATTGCGACGCCAGGCGTCTGTCCATTCCACGAGGGCCGTGTTCACGGCTGCGAACGTCGCCTCCAGCCAGCGGCACGACGGCTCCGGTGCCCGTCTTTGTCCACTCGCCCGTCTGCGGGACGCCCTGCTCTGCTCCGACGTCTCCCGCACACACCGCAGGGGGCCAATCCAGATCCTGGCGGGCGTGAGCGTCCGGACCGGCGCCCGCCCGCGCGACGCCCGGATTTCGGGATTCGTGCCACGCTCCGGAATCACCACCTGAGCCCGGATTCCCCATTCGTCGGATTTCTCGATGACCGTCAGATGACGGCCCGAGACCTCCGAGGCCCTGCCGCCGGCCCGGAACGGGTAGCGATAATCCCCGTACTGGTAGGCGATGCCCTCGCTGACGTCGAAGTCGGCCATGCCGGCCATCGCCATTCCCGCCTTCGGCATCAGGTCTTCGAAGTACCAGCCGATGGGATCGCGCCCCAGCAGAGGGGCGCCGCCATCCGGCACGAGCAGCGCATCCTCCGCGTACGTCCGAGCGGCCGCATCCGCATCATCGACCAGCCACGCGGCACGCCAGTCAGCCATCAACGGGCCGATCTCGTCCAGGATGTAGGCCCGGTATTGGGCTTCGAGGGCACCCACCGCACGCGCGTCATCACGGCCGGGCACGACCTGCGCCCGTGCGCCACGGATCCAGAACGGACCCGCGACCAGGGTCGCAGCGGTCAACATGCCGACGCCAAGCCTGCCACAACGCTGCATGCAGGGAACCTCCGACCTTCGGGACGAGCGGCACGGCCCGCTCACTCACGGCTCATACTAAAAAGAGGAGTCGGACGGGACGCTCGTCAATGACCCTGCGCCATCCAGCTTGCGTACGGACCCGTCCGCGCCGCAGGTTGGCGCAACTTTTCGCCGCTTTGCGCCAGCTACAAGCTCAGCCACGGAGGGATGTAATGCTCAAGCGCACGCTGCTCGCTGCGGTCGTCGGTACCCTGCTCGCGGTTCCCGCCCCTGCCAACGGTCAGGATGCGACCTGGCAGGTGGTCAGACAGACGATCCGAGACAACTACGAGTACATCAGGGACAACCTGACGGCCGATCCGAACGCCTACTCGAACGAGGGCGCCATCGAGTTCTGGTCGAGTGGTGGACTCGTCCAGTGGGTTCCGGGCGACGCCCCGGTCGCTCAGTACGACGCGTACGACGTGTTCCCGAAGCACATCTGGGTCACGATGCTGGCGGACGATCAGGTCGCGGTCGCCAACTTTTACGCGGAAGGCGCTTTCCAGCCCAAGGACGGATCTCCCGTCGCGGACTACCTGACGCGGGTGACACAGGTCTTCGTCATGGAAGAGGGTCGGTGGAAGGTGCGCTCCTCGCACTTCTCACCGCTGATGGGCGGCTCGGGCACGTACCAGAGAACGCTCGACTGACGAACCGAACGCTGGATTGACGGAACGGACGCTCACTGATGGAGTGGGCATCCGATGAAGAAGCGGGCGGCGGCCGGTCCGGAAGGCGCTGGAGCCAGCCGGCCGCCGCTCGTGATAGCTAACTAGCTATAACCGTGCAATCGGCCTCGACGCGAAGTCACACCGTCGGCTGCACGTTCGCGTTCAACCGAAACAGGTTGTCCGGATCGTACTTGTTCTTGATCTCCACCAGCCGACCGTGGTTCTCCCGGTAGTTGCCGCTGACGGTCTTTGCCGTGTGCTCGACCTCCAGGTCGTTGACGTAGAACCCCGTGGTGAAGGGCTCGATAGCCGACCAGAACTGCTTTATCCAGGCGACGTGCTCGCCGCCGTCCTCGCCGAATGGCCAGTTGACGGAGCTCAGCAGGTTGCCCATGGCATCCCGGTATGCGAAAGCCGTGGCGTCATTGGCGACGCGGTTGATCGCACCCCCGCTCTGCTGGAGGAAGAACGCCGTGGCTCGGGCCGGATGCGCCTCGAGACCCTCGACGAGTGCCGTAATCAAACCCGCCGGCATCTCGCTGATGAAACCACTCTTCAGGTAGGCCGCGCGGGCTCGTGGATCGTCGTAGTCACCCGACCGCTGGAGAGCCACGTAATCCATGACCTGAATGGTGTCAGCGATCGGGGTGCCGATCTTGCGCATCGGCGCCAGAACGCTCTCCGCATTCTCTTCCAGTCCCGAGTAGCAGCAGAAGAAACCGGCTGCGCCCGGCTCACCGCCCGGCGGGTGCGAGACGAAGAATCCCATGTCGAGTTCGTCTGGAGCTTCTCGGCTGAACTCCGCAAAGAAGGTCAGCACCTCCCTGGCCATGTCTATCGGGAACACGATGTTTCCGGCGACCACCCGGCGCTGCATCGGGTGTAGCTGGAAAAGGAAAGAGGTGACGATCCCGAAGTTGCCACCTCCCCCGCGGATGCCCCAGAACAGATCCTCGTTCTCGTCGGCGCTGGCGCGGACGAGCCGTCCGTCGGCTGTCACGACGTCCACTTCGAGCAGGTTGTCGACGGAGAGCCCGAAGCGTCGGCCCAGTCGCCCGAAGCCGCCTCCCGTGACCAAGCCGCCGGCTCCCGTGTGCGAGACCGTGCCCATGGTGGTGACGAGCTCGTGGGCCATCGCCTCGTGGTCCACCTGTCCCAGCAGGCTGCCTCCTGTCACCCTCGCCGTGCGATCCACCGGATCGACGCGGCAGTCCCGGAACAGCGACAGATCGATCTGCATCCCCCGGTCGCAGGTCGACTTCCCCGAGGCGCTGTGGCCCCCGCATTTCACCGCGAGCAGCAGGTTGTCGTGTTCCCGTGCGAAGTCGACGGCGGTTCGGATGTCCGCCGCTCCGGTCGGTTGCACCACCAGCGCCGGGTGCTTGTCGAAAGATGGGTTGAGGAGGAGTCGCGCCTCATTGTACCCGTCGTCCCCGGCCAGCAGCACGCGACCCCTCAGACGGGCGCTCAAGTCCGCGATGTCCTCTCCCTTGACCGTGATCTCGCCGCCGGCCCCCGTGATCGCCTCGACGTCGGGCGGAGCTTGTGGGGCCTCCTGGAACAGCGGCATGGCCCGCAGCGATCGACGATAGGGGATCGACACGGCCGCCGCGGCCGCGAAGGAGGAACGGACGAACGTGCGTCGCTTCATGGAAGCCTCCGTCTGCTGAGACCTGTGGGCGGAAGCGACACATATAGGCGAGGCAGGGACGTTCGGCAAATTCCTTCTCGTTACGCGTCATGGCGTGTGGCCAAGGCGTTACAAGGGGCGTTACCCGGCAAAAGCCCAGCCTAGAAGCTTGGCGATCGCACCCACGGTGAGGATGATCGCCGGCAGCACGAACGTCAGGCCGACGGAGAACAGAACCCCCTGACGGAAGAGGAAGGGGCCCATGGGCAGAAGCTTGTTGCCCCAGAGGCGGTGGACCGCGACCTCGACGACAGAGCCGAGTGTGTACGCGACGTTCGCCATGACCCCGAATGCCACGACGACGGCGAGGGTCCCGTCCGGTCCGTTGGGCAGCCCGTGGACCAGTGTGTTGAGGCAGAGCGTCATGAGGCCGGACGTACCGACGATCAGGTTGTAAGGAAGCCGGCGCTTCTCCCACCACCCGATGATGGCACCCGGGCGCCGTTCCGCGGGCGCAGGATAAAGCAACCGTACGAGCACACTGTCGCCGGTAGGGCCCTCATAGCTGTCGATGTGTCTGCTCATGGCTGTCGCTCCTGGATGCCGACCCCGGCCTCGGCCCGGAGTACAGGTCGGCCCGGTTTTCGGGAGAGTCCTCTCCATATCTCCGATCACGAGCCGCAAAGCCTGAACGGCGGAAGCGAGATCAGCCTCGCTGAAGTCCGGCCACAGGACGTCGGTGAAGACGAGTTCCGCGTAGGCCGACTCCCAGAGCAGGAAGTCGCCAAGTCGCTGTTCGCCACCCGTGCGGATGAGCAAATCCACGTCGCGCGTAACGCGCGGTGCGTGGATAGCCTCAGACAGGCATCGCTCGAAGGCCTGACGGGTCGGGGGTACCATGGCGAGATGGACGGCCGCCGCCAGCAGCGCATCACGGGCCGAATAGTCGATCGCCAGACTGAGGTGCAGAGAGGTTCCTGCGCTCGTCCGCTTCGAGCAAGTCCCGATCCCCCGCCCTTCTGGCGAGTGCCAGCGAACCGGATGCGGAGCCCGCACCGGCGGCTGCGAAGAGTGGTCCCAGGAACACCAGGTTGTTCAGGAACGTCGCGCCCTCTGCAAAAAGGGCCACCAGCGAGACAAAGCCCACAGACAGTAGAAGACCCCCTAGGGCTCCCCATCCCGCAAAGCGCGGGAGCGACATCTGATCGAACCTGCGACGACCCTCGACAAGCGCGAGGACTCCGGAGAACGTGATGCCGGCGAAAAAGCCTATCATGCCTAAGCCGAGAGGGAACGGGACATCGGCGGCGTCGGGGCCGATGATGACCAGGAGGATCATCCCCGCGCCAAACCAGGCGAGTGCCCAGGCCAGGCCCATTCCGATGGCGCCGCGGACGCGTCTCAGCCACTTCTTCAATCCTACCTCCCTGCTCCCCAGGCCGCTCGCCTATTCCCGTACGCGCTCGATCAGCGCTTCCATGTGGTCCAGATACTGCTGGAGCGCCTTTCTTCCGGTCTCCGTGAGGCGATAGTCCGTCCGCGGAATCCGACCCTGAAAGGACTTCCGGATCTCGATGTAGCCGGCCTCCTCCAGCCGTCTGGCGTGAACGCTGAGGTTTCCGTCAGAGGTGTCGAGGCGCTTCTTCAGCTCGTTGAACGTGAGAGATTCCTCTACCGCGAGCGCGCTCACGATCCCGAGGCGGACACGCACATGGATGATCGGATCGAGCGCAGCGGGATTGGCGTTCTCGGCTTGTACATCGATGCTCACGGTCGATCCCTTGACCGGAGCCGGGCTCGGGGCATTGCGGCGGGCCCGCGCACCCTCAGCCACCATGCCTCCTCGCGATAATCGTCCCGAAGAGGATCTGCAGTCCCCCGAATCCCGCGGCCAGCGAGAGATCACCGGCGGCAGGCATCGCAAGAAGCGTGAACACTCCGAGGGCCATGAAACAGATCCCCATGACGGGGACGGTCTTGACCGAGAAAGCACCCCCCGTGACGACAGCGACGCCGTAGAGGAGAAGCCATGTTCCCGGAAGAAGTGCGTCAGCTCCGGCCTGCCAAAGCGCGATCGTGAGTATCGCTCCCGCCAGAGCGGGAGGAAGAAAGCTCAGAAGAAACTTGCGGCCTGCTCCCGAAAATACGGGAAGATCCGCCCGGCGTGCCTTCCGGTGGATCGCCACAGTCCCGATGGCCACGGCGAGCGACGCCTCGAGGATCCAGACCAGAAGCCACCCCTCGGTCGTCGGCTGGCGAGAAGCGAGCGCCGCGGCCGCCAGCGCGGTGAGACCCATTCCGACGCCACCCCATCCCGGAACCGCCGTGAAGGCGGCGCCTCCCTCCATCGTGCGGCGGATGTAGCGCAGATCCTCCATGGCCCGGTCGCCCAGGGCGATGGGCTCCGAACTCCGGTCAACTTGAGAGAGTCTCCGCATGATAGGCCCAACATGCGCCAGGATGTTTGGCGCGTCAAGTACTTTTCAGTGCAAAGTCTAGGCCTACGCAGTTCAAGACCCGCCGGGACCGATCAGATGCTCGACCAGATAGGCGGGCATCTGGCGCTCCCAAACGGCCGGGCACCACCAAAAGATCATACGGTTTCCCCTCCCGAATCAGAGCGTCAATCATCCGGAAAGTCGATGAAACCGCGCCGCCTGCATCCGCGAGGTTGACCACGAACAGGAGCTTCCCCTCGAGGCGGGGAGCCAGAGGAAGGTTTGAGAGTCGAGCGTACCCGGACGGGTTCTCCTCGCGAGAGCCCATCCAGATCTCCATTGAACCGAGTTCCGTGGGGTCCATCCAGGCTCGCTCCGCGATTCCCACCTTGAATAGTTCGGGCTTCATCAGAAGGAAGCGTGCGGCATGGTAGCCACCCCAGGAGCCGCCTAAGACTCCGACCCGGTCGAGGTCCATCCATGGTCGGTCAGCTGCCAATTGGGTCAGGGCAGCTGCGACGTCGTCGTGCTCACAGCAACCCAAGCGGCCATACAACGAGGCGGCGAATTCGCGGCTCCGCGCGCCGTACTCTCCTCTGAGAGCAAGGTCGAGCGTGATGAACCCCAGCTGAGCGTAGTTCCGAGGGTTTCCACCCCCAAATAAGGGACCATAGGACGGGTAGAAGGTCGTATAGACCATGAGTACTACGGGGTACTTCTTCGAGGGATCGAAGTCATAGGGTTTGAAAAGAGCGCCCCAGAGGTCGGTTTCGCCGTCCGCAGCCGTCACCACGAACTCCTCTGCGTCCACCCAGCCCAACCTCTCCCGGAGCAGACCGATGTCCGTCTCCCTCAGGGCCCGAACGAACGCCCCGTCGCTCCGCCGCAGGTCGGTTCGCGGTGGGCGCTCAATCGAGGAGTGCCGATCGAGGAAATAGGCCCGGTCCGGCGAGAGCGTGACACTGTGCCAGCCCTTCTCAGTCGTCAGCACGGCGTAGCCTGTGCCGTCCAACCGGACTCGACAGAAGTGCATATCGTAGGGCCGATCTGGGTCCGCGTAAGCGCGGAAGTAGACCCACCCCGTGTCTTCGTCCACCGCCACCACGTCCTCCACCACCCAGATCTCCCCGTGGGTGAGCTTCGCCAGGAGCCGTCCACTGGTGTCATACCGGTAGAGGTGTCGGTAGCCATCACGGTCGGACGCCCAAAGGAAGCCGTCCTCGAGAACTCTGAATCCACCGGCTTGAGGGAGTATCGGCCCGGTCTCGGACAGGATCAGACCCGAAGCTCCGTCCGGCACGTGTACATCGAACACCTCCACGAGACGGACCGTAGCCGTGGATCTGCCTATGAAGAGTCGAGAACTTTCCCGTCCCCAGCCCAACACTGTGACCCAGCCATGGCCTTGCTGGGGCCGAGGAAGATCAACGGCTGCCACCTCGCCCGTCTCCGAATCCCAATAGAAGACCTCGTGGGGGTAAGAGGTCTGAAGCTCGCTGTACCGCGTTGAGTAGGTGACATCCTCGGACGGGCTCAGCCAATCGACCACCGGCGTCTTGCCCATGTCCCTGCGGTCGGAGCGCTCCAGCACGAGATACCGGGAGTCCGGAGACCAGGGTGCGCCGATGCGAGCCCAGCCTCCCGAGATCGTGTACCTGAGGAACTCTTCGGCATCGGACGTGAGCTGAACCTCTCGTCCCTCATCGAGGAAGCGAACCCAGACGTTCCCATCGCGAAGGAAGGCAACCTTGGAGCCATCGGGAGCGAGCGGTCCGGGGAGACTGTCCGACTCCGAGGCCGTACCCGCCTCGCCGGGCACAGCGGTCAGTTGGTACAGGTTCAGGTCGAGGTCGAAGGTGCGTCCTGCGACCTGAATCCGCGCGATTCGGTCTCCCTGATCGAGCGACAAGGACTGAACCGGTAGCTCGGACTCTGGAGTTGCCTCGACACCTGCGGACTCCAGGGCGGGCCTCAGCCTCGCGAGATCGATCAGGGGATCGGCCGCACCCGAGGCCGGATCGACAAGGACGATCACATCATCTCCCGCCTCCGTGGACACGTACCAGAATCGGCGCCCTCCATCCAGCCAATGGGGATCGAGACGCCCCTGGCCCGACAACTCCCGCCGTTCACTCGAGTATCTGTCGAACATCGCCCAATCCTCAGGGTCGCCAAACGGAGGGTAGTCTTGGGCAACGGCCGGTAAAGGGGTGAGCAAGATCGCGATAGCGAGGGGCACCCGGATGGCGTACTGGAGAATCGACTGGTGCATACAGTCCTCCACTCGCGCTCAAGGGTCCGCGACGGCCTGCCTACTTGATCGGCACGCCTTCTTGTCGGGTCGTGACTTTCCTACAACCTACCCGCTTTCGCGCTGTCAGCTAACTAGGGCACTCTCGAAGCCAGCGTCATGGGAAAGGCGAAGGTGCGCGACTTTGGGAGGTCAACGCGATGGCCTCAGTAGTGGACCAGTTCCCATGTTCCAAGGCCGTCCTCGCTCAGCTTCAACCGCGTGCCGCCAATGTTCAAGGAGTGGTCTTCCGGAAAGTTCCTGGCCAAGGAGAAGCGGATCACCTCGATTCTGGATCTCGGGGCGGTTCTTCGCCTGGCCAGGATTTCGAGTCCGCCTCTCGTCCAAGTGTACTCCCCGTTTGTTTCATCCTCCGCAAATCCGAGTGCGAGGAAAAACGCCCGCGTTTCGGTAAGTTCCGCCCCCGTGAGGCCTAGTTCCAGCCCCACGATGTCATCGAGGATGCCCTCGTACGGGGCGCCCTCACGGATCGAGTCCCAATACGCCTTACGCGTGAAGCTCCCACCTCCTTCGGGATAGATCCCGCGTCGCTCGAGGTGCTCTCGGCTGAACTCCATGACCCACATGTTCATGGGCGCCGGCCGTTCGTGCTCGACTTTCACGTAATCGAACCAGGGAATCTGCGCGCCGCTAACGGTCTTCCGGATCGTTGAGTCCGGAAACGCCGACGAGATCGCCCTCTCGACCAGAGCCAGGTCTCCCGGCCGATGAACGCTCAGTGCGATGGCGCCGTAACCGGGCTCTCTCCCCTCCTGTCCGGCGGCGTCAAAAATCTCGACATAGGCTCTCCGGCCAACCCAGGGCATCGCCGTCCAGCTATCACCCTCTCCCGTCTCCATCGTCTCCTCGAACAGACCGAACAAGTCCGTTACCTCTTTCGACCTTGCCAGCAAGGTGTAGAGATCGTGATCGAGGACTACGTAGACATGATTCAGACGAAGGCTCGTCACCCCCTCGGGATCACCGGGAGGCTCCTCCTGGGCAAGCAGGCCGGAGCATGGTAGAACGAGTAACCAGAAAGCCGCGCTGATCGTGAGAAAAACTGTTCTTGGCATTGATCCACGTGGTTTCTTGCTGCCAACGAGCGAGGTTGTAAGTCTATGACCGGGGTGGGGCTCGAACCCACGACCTACGGATTAAAAGTCCGTTGCTCTACCAGCTGAGCTACCCGGTCGGACGATCTTGCTGCAAGCGCTACTTGACCCGTACGGGCGCGTAACGGTACCCGAGCCAACAGCCGAGGATCGCCGCCCCTCCCTGCACGAGCAACCCGAGGGCGGCCGTACGAACCGTCAGGAACTCCCACGCCGCCGTCCCTGTCGTCAGCCCCCCGAAGCTGAGGTTCAGAAGAAACCACACCACGAAGCTCAAGAGGGCCAGGGCCATCCCGTGCAGAATCGGCGCGGCGGCAGTCCGGAATCCTGTGACGAATCCACCCACGGCCCAGCCCACGCCGACGGCGACCACGATCGACACGGCGTCCAGCGCCTCCGTTCGACCCAGCAAACCTCCACCCTCCATCAAGAGAAGGACCCCGCTGGCCGTCGCCACGGCGATGAACCAGCCGAAGGCGACCCAGGAAGCTTGGACGTTGGTCAGATGCTCGCTATGCATTCTTCCCTCTCCAGGGCCAGCTCGACCTGAAGGACCCCGTGGAAGGTGCGCCGGTGGTGCGGCGTGGGACCGTGCTCGCGGATGGCCACCATGTGCTTGCGAGTGCGGTATCCCTTGTTCGACGCCCACCCGTACTCGGGATAATGGCGGTCCAGGCGGCGCATGAGCTCGTCCCTGACCACCTTGGCGAGTATGGAGGCGCAGGCGATCGACTGACTGCGGCGGTCTCCGCGCACGATCGGAACGTGCTCGCCCAGGCCCGGGGCCCGGCGTCCGTCGACCAGCAGAAGATCGGGATCGAAAGGAAGTCGGCCGACGGCGCGCTTCATCGCCAGGATCGCCGCGCCTCGCACGTTCAGTCGCTCCACCTCCCGGCACGAGGCCGCTGCCACGGCGTTCGCCAGGCTCTCCGTCCGGATCCGCTCTGCCAGTTCTTCCCGCCTCTTCGCGCTGAGGAGCTTGCTGTCCACCGCCCCTTCGAACGATTGGCCAGGATGCAGAGTCACGGCGGCAGCGACGACCGGCCCGGCGACCGGCCCATAGCCTACCTCATCCACCCCCACAACGTGCCGACAGCCCTCCGCCCAGCCTTCTTTCTCGAAATCGAGCGGTGCGGTCGAGGGCATCGGGGGCGACCGGCGGCTGGCCTACGGCTCGCGGTCTTCTTCGGGTTCGGCGGCCTCGCCGCCCGAATCGGTCTCGCCCTGGGGTGGTGCGGCTGCCTCCGTCTCGGCGGCCTCACCCTCACCCTCCTCGGTCGGGGACGACTCCATCAGCTCCTCGGGCGGCTCTACACCGGCCTCGACAAGCTCCTCCACGCCGACCTCGCCAGCCGCGACGGCGGCCGCCATCTGGGCGGCGAGGGCCGCTTCCTGCTCGTCCATGGCCGCCTTGTCCAGCCACCACTTCCGCTCGCGCACGCGGGCGCGCTTTCCTCGCCGCTTCCGCAGGTAGTACAGCTTGGCCCGTCGGACGTCGCCGCGCCGTACGACCTCGAAACCGACGATCGAAGGCGAGTGAAGCGGGAAGATGCGCTCGACGCCGACGCCGCCCGACACGCGACGCAGCGTGAAGGAAGCGTTCACGCCGGAGCCGCGACGTGAGATGCACACGCCCTCGAAGGGCTGAATGCGCTCCTTTTCTCCCTCTCGAACGCGGATCCGGACCCGCACGGTGTCACCAGGCGCAAACGCAGGCAGGTCGCTGCGCAGCTGCTCCTTCTCGAGCTCGCGTATCGTCTTGTCCATCGTGTGCATCCTTTCCCGCTTCCACCGTCGCGCCCTTGCAGGCTCGACGCCGCGACAATCTATCGTACCGATCCGTCTTTTTGCAGTCCGTGGTCGGGTCGGCGCTCGCCGCCCCGCTTGCGCGTTGCAGTCGCTACTCGCCTGTCTCCCCGACGTCGAGCAGCTCCGGGCGCCGCTCCCGTGTCGCACGTAGCCCTTCACGCCGTCTCCACGCCTCGATCCGAGCGTGGTCGCCCGATGTGAGCACCTCGGGGACGGTCTCGTCCCGATACTCCGCCGGCCGCGTGTACACCGGCGCCGCGAGCATCCCGTCGTAGAATGAATCCGTGGATGCCGACGCGTGATCGCTGAGGGCTCCCGGCAGCAGCCGCACCACGGCATCGACCACGACGAGCGCGGCAGGCTCACCCCCGCTCAGCACGTAGTCGCCGATCGAAAGCTCCTCGTCGGCCAGCGAGCGAGCCACCCGCTCATCCACCCCTTTGTAGTGACCGCACAGCAACGTCAGCTCGTCCTCCAGCGAGTACCTCACCGCGGTCGCGTGATCGAACGGCCGCCCGCGCGGTGTCAGCAGCACGACGGGCCCCTCCGGCCGCAGGTCGTCCATGGCCTCGAAGAACGGCTCGGGCTTCATGACCATGCCCGCACCTCCTCCGAACGGCTCGTCGTCCACCGTGCGGTGCCGATCGTGCGTGTAGTCTCGTAGATCGATCAGACGGTAGGAGACGAGGCCGGCCTCCGATGCACGGCCCGAGATACTGGTCTCGAGCGGCGTCCGGAAATAGTCCGGAAAGATCGTCAGGACGTTGATCTTCATTCGTCTCGCATGCTGTATTCAAACGTCCAGCAATCCGTCGGGAAGCCGAACCCGCAACACGCCCGCTTCCAGATCGACCTCCTCCACCAACTCTGGTCGGAAAGGCACCAGCCTCTCGCGGCCATCCACATCCACGCCCAGCAGCGACCCCGAGGCGATCTCGTAGACGTCGATCACCTCGCCGATTCGCTCACCGCGCTCGTCCAGTAGACCGAGCCCGATCAGCTCGTTGGTGAAGTATTCCCCCTCCGCAGGCTCCGTCAGCTCCTCACGCGGCAGCGTCAGCCAGCGGCCTCGATACGCCTCCGCCGAGGTCCTGTCAGACAGTTCATCGACCGTGACGAGCCAGCCGCGCCCGTGGGGCGCCGCCGTCACGAAGGTCAGCGCCTCGGGCAACCCGGCTGGCGCGGTCTCGACATCCACCCTCCGTCCCGGGACGAACAGTTCCTCGGGATAGTCCGTTTCGGACTGGAGATACAGAGCGCCGTTCAAGCCGTGTGCGCGGCGGACCCGGGCCACGGTCACCGCCCCGGTGTCGTCCGAGGGCCTCCGATCGTTCACGATGTCAGAGGAGGTCTCTTACTCCTTCTCCTCTTCCTCTTCTTCGCTGTCCGCGACTTCCTCTGCTGCCTCTTCCGCGGCCGGCTCTTCGGCTGCTGGCTCCGCCTCGGCTACTGGCTCATCCCCGCCCGCCGGTTCGTCGGCGGCTGCCTCCGCGGCCGGCTCTTCCTCGGCTGCCTCCGCCTCGGCTACTGGCTCTTCCGCGGCTGCCTCGCCAGCGGGTTCCTCTTCCGCGGGGGGCTCTTCGGCTGCCGTCTCCGCCTCAGCGGCAGGCTCATCGACTGCTTCCTCAGCTACCTCGACCGGTGCCTCCTGGGCCTCTTCAGCCGGCGCTTCCGCAGCCGGCTCTTCCGCGGCCGGCACCTCCTCGGCGACAGGCGCCGCCGCCGCCGTGGCTGCCGCCGCCTCGGGAGCCCCGCCCCGCATCGCCTTCTCGACCGGCGCCGGGCGTTGCGACGTGCCACGCTCACCGGGGCCCGGCCCGAGCTCGATCACCGGCTCCTCGATCTCGTCCGGTGTCACGCCCTGCCTGAACTTTTCCCACACTCCCGTCTGGCGCAGAAGCGAGCGCACGGTGTCGCTCGGCGTGGCGCCTTCGCGCAACCAGTGCAGGGTGCGCACGGCGTTCAGCCGAATCAGCGATGGACTGGTGCGTGGATTGTAGATGCCGAGTCGTTCGACGGACGATCCGGAGGTACCGGTCCGGGAGTCCATCACGACGATCCGGAAGGAAGCTTCCCCCTTCGCTCCGACTCGCTTCAGTCTGATTGATGTGGCCATGTCGCGTCGTGTCCTTGCTCTTGTTGCTGCGTCAACTCATCAAACCGCCGAGGTCGCTCAGATCGCCCCTCATCTGGGGAGCGAGCTTGCCGACCTGCTTCATCATCGTGCGCATCTCCTTGAACTGCTTCAGGAGACGGTTCACCTCGTGAACCGGGCGTCCCGACCCGCGGGCGATGCGCGCCCTTCGCGAACCGTTGAGGATCGTGGGTCGCACGCGCTCCTCCGGCGTCATCGACTGGATGATCGCCTCGATGTGCTTCACCCGCTTCTGGTCAATGTCCACGTTCTCGAGCATCCCCGCTTTCACACCGGGGAGCATCTTCAAAAGACCCTTCAAGGGACCCATCTTCTGGAGCTGCTGGATCGCCTTGAGAAAGTCCTCGAGGTCGAACTCGCCCTTGCCGATCACCTTCTCCTCGATCCGCTTCGAGGTCTCGAGGTCGATCGTCTGCTGGGCCCGCTCCACGAGGCCGACGATGTCTCCCATCTGGAGAATCCGGCCAGCCATCCGCCGCGCCTCGAACGCCGTCAGGTCCTCCGGGCGTTCCCCCACTCCGACGAACTTGATCGGCACGCCCAGCACGCCGTAGATGGAGAGCGCCGCACCCCCGCGCGCGTCCCCGTCCATCTTCGTGAGGATCACCCCCGTCAGACCCACGGCCTCGTGGAAGCCTTCCGCGATGCGCACGGCCTCCTGGCCGGTCATGCCGTCGGCGACGAGAAGCACTTCCTCCGGGGCCACTGCCTTCTTCACCGCCTTCAGCTCGGCCATCAGGTCCTCATCGACCTGCAGGCGTCCCGCCATGTCCAGCAGCACGTGGGTCGCACCCTCGCGGCGCGCCGCGTCCACCGCTGTCGCAGCGAGCCGGGCCATATCCTTCTCGTCGGACTCGTGGACGACCGGAACCTCGATCGCCGCACCCAGCGTCTTGAGCTGGTCGGCCGCCGCCGGCCGGTACGGATCGCAGGCCACGAGGTGCGGACGTCCGCCCTCCGTCTTGAGACGCCGCGCCAGCTTGGCCGCGGTCGTCGTCTTCCCCGAGCCCTGCAGCCCGACCAGCATAAGAACGGTGGGTGGGACCGCTGCCGTCTCGAGAGCCGGTGGTTCGCTGCCCAGCATCTCCACCAGCTCGTCGTGCACGATCTTCACGATCTGGTCCCCGGGCCGCACCGACGTGAGCACCTGCTCGCCCGTGGCCCGCTCCTCGACCCGCGCGAGAAAGTCCCGGGCGACGGTGTAGTTCACGTCGGCCTCGAGCAGGGCCCGCCGCACCTCGCGCAGACCCTCGTGCAGCATCGACTCGGTGATGACGCCACGCTGCCGGAGCTTGCCCAGCGCGTCATCGAGCCGTTCGCTCAGCCGTTCGAACATCGCCTGGTCCTACCTCCTCGGCGCTCGCTGCGTCGGGGAAAAGAAAAACGCGATGACGGGTGCGCCCCGCTCGCGTCGTTTAGGTCTCGCGGCCCCGGACCGTTCCGGGAATCCGGCAGAACTGCTGTCGCTAATGCCGAAACAGTCGCTAATGCCGAAACATCAATTTCGGAGCAGCCGCTTAGTTTAGTCGCCTGCTCCTGTCGAGGCAACGCCGCCCTCGGGGATCTCGATCGTCTCGGACCGACCGGCTCCCACCGACACGTAGCGGATCGGGACGCCGCTGAGTTCCTCGATTCTCGTCAGGTAATCGCGGGCGCCCGAAGCCAGCTCGTCCCAGCTGCTCGCTGCGGTCGTCGGGGTGGTCCAGCCCGTCATCGACTCGTACACGGGGCGTACCCGTTCGAGCGCGTCCGACGACTCGGGGAAGTGGCCCGCCCGAGCCCCGTCGAGCTCGTAGCCGACCCCCAGCTTCAGCTCTTCGAAGGTGTCGAGGACGTCCAGCTTGGTGATGGCGAGCGCCGTGAGTCCGTTCACGCCGGCCGCGTAGCGGACGACCATGGCGTCGAACCAGCCGGGACGCCGTGGTCGACCGGTCGTCGCACCGAACTCCGCACCCAGCGTGCGCAGATGCTGCGCCTCCTCGCCCTCCAGCTCGGTGGGGAGGGGGCCCTCTCCGACGCGGGTCGTGTACGCCTTGACGATCCCGAGCACGCCGTCGATGACCGTGGGACCGATCCCCACGCCGGACGCCGCGCCACCAGCCGTCGTGGTGGAGGACGTCACATACGGATAGGTCCCATGATCCACATCCAGGAGGGCGCCCTGCGCGCCCTCGAGGAGCACGCGCCCGCCACCGCCCAGCGCCTCGCGGATCTCGTCGCCGCATTCCGCGCCGAGGCCCACCAGCGCCCCGGAGATCTCGGCCAGAGCCTCGACGATCTCGTCGGCGTCCGCCCGCTCTTCCAAGCCAATCCGCTCGAGCACGCTGTTGGCGGCGGCCGAGCCCGCTTTCACGACTTCGGCCACCCGATCACGGCTTGCAAGATCGCCCACGCGAAGCCCCACGCGTGCGACTTTGTCGCGATACGCTGGTCCGATGCCCCGCCCCGTCGTTCCCAGTTTGCCGCTCCCACGGCTCGCCTCGTGCGCCCGATCCAGCAGCAGGTGGTAGGGCAGAACCAGGTGGGCGCGACGGCTGAGACCCAGCCGTCCGTCCAGGTCGATACCCCGCCGCTCGAGCGCCTCGATCTCCTCGAGCAGCGTCCATGGATCGATGACCACGCCGTTGCCCAGCAGACATCGCACCTCGGGGTACAACGCGCCGGATGGGATGAGGTGGAGGATGAACTGCTCGCCGCCCACCTGGACGGTATGTCCCGCGTTCGCGCCGCCCTGATACCGCGCCACGATCGTCGCATTTTCGGCAAGCACGTCGATCAGCTTGCCCTTCCCTTCATCGCCCCACTGCGCACCCACCACGGCCACACAGCGCACACTGTCACTGAACAAGCGGATATCCTCCTTGCACATCAGGCGGCGGGAACCGCCGGAAACCTCGTGAGAAGCTACGTGGAAGCTAGCCGGTCTCGTCGCGGGATGCAGCCGTGACCCTAGTCCCCCTCGCCGTCGGACGCGCCACGTGCGGCGGCGGGCACCTCGAGCAGGCCCGCCCGGACGAGGGCAGCGTCGACTTCGGCGGCCGCCTTCTCCCGCAGTGGAAACAGCGGGCGGCGTGAGTGGCCCCCGCGCAGGCCCAGTCGCTCGAGCGCGTACTTGATGCCGGGCACCCCGTGCGTGCCGACCACGACTTTGTTCAGGGGGCCGATGCGCTCCTGCAGCCGCCCCGCCGTCATCGTGCGACCGGCACCGAACGCTTCGTACAGCTCGCAGGTCATGGCCGGGGCCAGCATCCCCACGGCGACGATGCCTCCGGTCGCGCCGAGCTCGAGGGCCGAGTAGAGGTGGCTTCCCGAGCCGACCAAGACGTTCGCCCTTCCCTCACACGCGTCGGCCAACGCGCCCAGGTTCTTGATGTCACCCGAGGAGTCCTTGATCCCGACCACGTTCTCGTGCCGGGCCAGTTCGCCCACGAGGTCGGGCACGAGGTCGACCGGTACGAACTTCGGCACGTGGTAGAGAATCACCGGTACGGGCGACCGATCGGCCAGGGCCAGAAAGTGCTCGCGCAGCACCTCGCTCGTCATCTGGGCCCGGTAGTACGAGGGCGGACGGACCAGAACCGCTTCGGCCCCCCGCTCGGCCACGGCCAGCGTGCGCTGGATCGTGTCACGCGTCGATTCCGCACCCGCACCCGCGACGACGTGCCGGGACCCCGCCTCGTCGCGCGCGATCGAGACCAGCTCCGCCAGCTCGTCGACGCTCAGGAAGGGCGACTCGCCGGTCGAGCCGCCGACGACGACGCCGGCGACCGGGTGGGCGAACCAGGCACGCACGTTGTCTCGAAACGCCCCCGTGTCCAACGCTTCGTCGGACGCGAACGGCGTGGTGACGGGCAGGAAGATGCCCTGAAACGAGTTTTTGGCTGTAAGCGTCAGACCCGGATCCCCAGTTCGTCAGATCTTTCTGTCGGAACCGCCTGGGACCTTAGAAGCGGGAATACGAACGCTCGCCGGAGACCAGCGCCTCCTCCCGCTTCTGAAGATCGGGATGCTTCTCCTTGAGCGTCTTCATCCTCAGCTCGAAGTCGCTCGGGCTGGACGCATTGTAGTACGCCGTCTCGTAGTCGACGATGCCCTCGGTAACCAGATCCATCAGGTGCTGGTCGAAGGTCTGCATCCCGTACTGCTCGCGGCCCGTCTGCATCAGGTCGAGGATCTCCGCCTTCGTCTCGCCGCGCAAGATGCAGTCGCGGATCGCCTGCGTGTTGCGGAGGATCTCCAGGGCCGGGACGCTGCCGCTCCCGTCGCCCGTCTTGACCAGTCGCTGCGAGACGATCGCGCGCAGCGTGTCGGCGACGCGGAAGCGGACCAGCTCCTCGTGTTGGTCCGGAAACATGCCGAACAGGTGCTTGAGTGCGCCGGTCGTGGTCGGAGCGTGCATCGTGGACATGACCAGGTGGCCGGTTTCCGCGGCCTCGACGGCGATCTCGGCCGTCTCCAGATCGCGCATTTCGCCGATCAGGATCAAGTCGGGGTCCTGGCGCAGCGCCTGCCGGAGTCCCCGCCGGAAGCTCTCCGTATCCGTGCCCACCTCGCGCTGCGTGACGGTGCTCATGTGGTTGTCGTGCCAGTACTCGATCGGGTCCTCGAGGGTTACGATGTGCTTGCGGCGGTTGTCGTTCACCCAGCCGATCATCGCGGCCTGGGTGGTGCTCTTCCCGACGCCTGTCGCCCCCGTGACCAACACCATGCCGTGCGGCTCGTCGGCGATGTCGCCCAGCACGAGCGGCAGGTTGAGCTCTTCCAGGCTCGGCACGCGCCACGGAATCGTCCGCAGCACGACCATGAAGCTGCCGCGCTGCTGGAGGATGTTCACCCGGAAGCGGGCCAGACCCGCCAGCTCCCAGGCGAAGTCGAGGTCCTGAATCTCGTCGATCCGCCGTCGGTAGGTGTCGTTGGGCAGAAGCCGGATCGCGACCGAGCGGGTCTCCTCGGGCGTAAACGGGTTCTCGGACAGGGCGACCAGGTCGCCGTGGATTCGCGCGCGGAAGACATCGCCGGCCTTGATGTGGATGGACTGCGCGCCCCGTGCCACCGCCGCTCGAACCAGCCTCTCCATCAGGTCCATCAGTAACCCCGCTGTTTGTCGACTCGGTTCACGAGTTTCCGACCTGCCAGGTAGCGCCGAATGTTCTCGATCACGAGCTCGGTCTCTCGCTCCCAGAACCGCTCCGACATGCCCGAGACGTGCGGGGTGATCAACACGTTCTCCAGTTCCCACAGGAGGCTGTCGGGATCGAGCGGCTCGCGCCCGAAGACGTCTAGTCCAGCTCCGCGCAAACGCCGTTCCAGGAGCGCATCCGTGAGGGCCGACTCGTCCACGAGCCCCCCCCGGGCGAGGTTGATGAGCACGGTGCCCTCTCGCATCGGCTCAAGTTCTTTTCTTCCAATCAGTTGTGTCGTTTCAGGCGTCTCCGGTACCGCCAGAACGACATAGTCGGAGGCGGCGAGCAGATCGGAGAGCCCCTCGGGTCCGGTCAGGGCCTCCAGCTCGGCAGGCAGCGACTCGGGGGGCAAAGCGCCAGGAGTCCGTCGAATTGCCCGAACCCACATCCCGAGCGCGGATGCCTTGCGGGCGAGCGCTTTACCGATCCCGCCGTAGCCGACGATCCCCAGCGTCCTGCCCGCGATCTCGCGGACGGGTCCACCCTCGCCGGCCAGCCGCGGGTGCGTCCATTCCCGGTCGCGCTGGCCGGAGGTCGCGACGTCCAGCCCGCGAGCGAAGTGGAGGATCATGGCGAGGGCATGCTCGGCCATCGGCTCTGCGTAGACGCCGGCCGAGTTGGTGAACTCGACGTCGCTGGCCCGCATCTCCTCATGGAGCGACCCGCCCACGCCCGCTGCGCCCGTGTGCACCCAGCGGAGCTGTCGCCCGGCCTGGAACGCCTCGCGCGGGATCCCCCAGCCGCAGTAGACCTCCGCTTCGGCGATCTCCTCCAGAATGCGGGGGGGCACGGTGCTCGTCCCATCGCCCGAGGCGTGCTGCGGCTCCAGCACGGAGCGCACCTCCCAGTCTTTCCCCAGCGCGTCGCGGATGCGCTCGACCGTGGCCTCCGGCATCGACCACAGGGGATAGCCGGGGGCGTACATCCAGATGAGGAACAGCCGGTTCGAATCGGACACGGAAGGCTCTGCCGGGCGCGGAGGTTGGCGACTTCGTCGGTTACTCGATGCGGGCGCTGCGCACCGAGGGGTCCTTCGTCAGCCGCTCGAGCAGCTGCTCGCGGGCGTGCTTCCGCCCCTTGATCCGGTAGCCGAACTTCGTGCTGTCCTCGGCCCGTCTCACGTCGAGGCGGCTCATCCGGAACGACAGCTCATGCAGCAGGGCTTCGATCTCCTCGGGCGTGCGCTCCGGTCCCTCCAGCGTCACCTGGAGAACGTTCGTCGCGCGCTGCTCGACGAGCCGGTCCTCGATCACTCCCA
>JBDHLB010000048.1:0-28045 GCA_039586095.1 Gemmatimonadota bacterium | reverse complement strand
CCCCGTGCTGGCTGATCTGCGCGAATCCGGCGCCATCGAGCAGGACGCCGACCTCGTGATGTTCGTGTACCGCGAGGAGGTGTACAGGAGTCGCGAGGAGCTGCAGCAGGATCCGACGCTCGAGGGAAAGGCGGACTTGATCGTGGGCAAGCAGAGAAACGGGCCCACCGGAGAGGTCCCGCTGTACTTCCACAAGGCGTACACGCTGTTCGAGACGAGGCCCCAGCAGGAACCGTTCTGACGTTTCGTCCGTGATCAAAGGAAGCTTCGACGTCGTCATTGTGGCCGCCGGCACCGGAGAGCGCTTCGGCAGTGACGTGCCGAAGCAGTTTCTCGATCTGGGTGGAGCGCCACTCCTGGCCTGGTCCATCGACGCGTTTCGAGGCCACCCTGGCGCGGGGCAAGTCCTCGTTGTGCTGTCGCGCGACGTCGTGCGGGACCCGCCGGCCTGGCTGGCTGCGGGGACACGGCTGGTGGAGGGAGGCCCCACCAGAGGCGAGTCCGTGCGCAGCGGCGTCCAGCAGGTGCGGCCGGATGCGGAGGTGGTGCTTGTCCACGATGGCGTACGGCCATTCGTGAGCATGACGCTCATCGATCGGGTGTACGAGTCCGCTCGGCAGGCGCCCACGATCCCCACCCTCCCCGTGACCGATACCGTGAAGGAGCTGGACGGGACGGGACGTGTGGTTCATACCGTGCCGCGAGCGAGGTTGCGACTCGCCCAGACCCCCCAGGGTCTTCCCGCCAGCACGTTGCGTGAGCTCTATGCGGAAGCCGACACACAGGCCCTCAGGGCGGCCACCGATGACGCCTCGCTGTGCGAAGGATGGGGAATCCCGGTGCGCGCCGTGGAGGGGGATCCACTCAACCTGAAGGTCACCGCCCCGGGCGATCTCGAGTACGCGCGCTGGCTCGTCGAGCGAGGGATCGTGCAGCGACCACGCATGTGAAGTACACCACCGTAGCCGTCGACATGCACGACGCGGCCACGGTCGTCGAGGGCGCCGAGCAGGGGGCACGAGCGCTTGAGGCGGGCGAGTTGCTGGTACATCCGACAAGCTCGCTGTACGGAGTCGGCGCAGCCGTTTCGCCAGAGACGGACCGCGCGATCGCCCGACTCAAAGGGAGGTCACCCGGGAAGCCTTTGATTCGCCTGGCCCGGCAAGCTTCGGCCGTTCGGGCGCTCTCGAGCGTTGTGTGGGATGCGCGATGTGAGCGACTCGCCGCCGACTTCTGGCCCGGCCCTCTTACGCTGGTTCTCGACGATGGCACGCGGGATGGGTTCGCGATCCGCGTCGACGGACACCCCCTGGTGCTGGCCATCCTCGAACGCTTTGGAGGACTGATGACCTCCACCAGCGTGAACCGTGCGGGCGACCCTCCGGCGCGGGATCCGGCAGAAGTGCGTGAGGTGCTGGGACGCGCGGAGGCCGCGGACGTCCCCCTGACGTTCCTCGATGCGGGTCCGCTGCCCGGCTCGAAACCGTCGACCGTGCTCGGTCTGCAAGGCGGGAGCGTCCGGGTGCTCCGGCCCGGCGCCGTGCCGGTCGACTCGATCGAGCGTTCCCTGGGAGAGGCGGTGACTTCGTGACGAGCGTGGCAGGGTCCGATGAGAAACAGCCTGCGGCGGCGGTCGCTGCGCGACTCCTGTTCGTGTGCACCGGCAACACGTGCCGAAGTCCTCTGGCCGAGGCGATTGCACGCGCAGAGGCGGAACGACGCGGCTGGACAGGCGTCCTGGCAGACTCGGCCGGAACGTTTGCCTTCGGCGGGCAGCCGGCCTCAGCCACCGGGATCGAGGTCGCGGCCGAGCACGGGCTGGACTTGAGCGGGCACCGGTCGACGGCACTCGATTTCCCGCAGCTCGCGGAGGCGGACCTCGTGCTTACGATGACGTCCGAGCACAAGGATGCCGCCCATCATATTCATCCCGCGGTGCGCGCCCACGTGATCACGGAGTATCTGCCGGCGGAGCACCCCCGCCGTGGGCACGGCGTCGCCGACCCGATCGGGGGTGGGCCGGACGCGTACCGTGAGACGTACAGGGTTCTCGAAGCGGCCATTCGCGCCCTGTTCGATCGGCTGCCCGAGTTCATGGCGGCGGGTCGATAGAAGTGACGGGGACCGGGTCGCGTCGCTTCGGACTGCTCGGAGACCCCGTCCGTCACTCCGTCTCCCCGGCGATCTATACGGCCGCGTTTCGGGCGCTGGACCTGGACGCGACGTACGAGTTGCTGACCGTGTCTTCCACTGAGGTTCCGGAGGCCGTGCGCGGCCTCGCCGCGTCTGGGGGCGGCAACGTGACGCTGCCACACAAGGAGCGGGTCGCAGCCATCGTGGAGACGCCATCGGCGGCCGTTCGAGCGACGCGAGCGTGCAATTGCTTCTGGCTGAATCGCCGGGCAGAGCTGGCGGGAGACAACACGGATGTCGGTGGCTTCCTGGCGGCCGTGGATGACTGGGAGCCGGGCGTGACGCTGGAGGACGCACGGGTGTTGCTGCTGGGCGCCGGCGGTGCAGCTCGAGCCGTTCTGTTTGCGTGTCTGGAGCGGCATGCAGCGGGCATCGATCTGTACAACCGCACTCCCGAACGGGCCGTCGGGGTGGTCGAGTCGCTCGCGCCGGGCAATCCGCGCGTACGGGTCGTGGCGGTCCCGCATCCGGAGGTCCAGTACAACCTGATCGTGAACGCGACCCGCCTGGGTCTGTCGGCGAGCGATCCCCAGCCTATCGACTTTGGCCAGGTGTCGTGCAGGGCGGCGTTCGACCTCGTCTACGCGCCAGGCGGAACGACCTGGACCCGAAGCGCGGCCGACCTCGGCATTCCGGCGGTTGATGGACTGGAAATGCTTCTTCGGCAGGCCGCGCTGTCGTTACGCCGCTGGTTCCCCGAGGTCGAGCCGCCCCTGCCCGTGATGCGCGAGGCAGCCAGGGCGGCGCTCGCCCGCGTCGACCGCTCCGAGTCGTGCTCGTAACCGTCCCCCGGCGCTTGAGGCATCTCGGGCGGGGTTTTCGTTACGCCCTCGACGTGGTTCTGCCGCGGGTGTGCGTGTGCTGTGGGCGAGGCGTGGAGAGTACGCGAGCACCGGTCTGCGGGCTGTGCTGGCACCGTCTGCCACGCATCGCGCCTCCGTGGTGTGGACGGTGCGGCGCCACTACAACCGCCGCTCGCACATCGGGTGTGTCGTCCGGGCCGGGCGCGGGGTGCGCGGAATGCCTCGAGTGGCCGGCCGCGCTTCCACGCGCTCTTGCTCCGTACTCGATGGAAGGCCGCGCCCTACAGGTCGTCCACGGGCTCAAGTACGGGGGGTGGCAGCGCCTGGCGGAACCCATGGCGCGGAGCATGGCTCGAGCGGCGATACAGCTCGCGCGCCCGCAGTCTCCGGCCCTCGTGCCGGTGCCTCTGTCCCGGGCCCGCCGGCGTGAACGGGGGTTCAACCAGGCCCAGCTGCTGGCCGCCGAACTCTCGCGCCGGACGATGTGGCCGGTGGCCGAGCTGATTCGACGTCTGCCGGGAGGAAGACCACAGGCGCGGCTCGGGCGTGCGGAACGCGCGAGCAACACCAGAACACGCTTCACGGCACGACCCGACCTCGCGGACATCGCACCGACGGACGCATCGGCGCACGCGTGCCTCCTGGTGGATGACGTGCTGACGACAGGTGCCACGGCGGCAGCCTGCGCACGGGCCCTCGCCGAGGCTGGATTGCCGTGCCTGGGCGTGGTAACCTTTGCCAGAGCAGTCGGTCGATTCGACCACTGACCGGTACGGGCCGACAGATACCGACTACATAAAGGAGAGCCGTATGTCCGTCAGAGTGGCCATCAACGGGTTTGGCCGCATCGGTCGAAACATGCTGCGTGCCGCCCTGGAAGCCGATTACTCGGATCTGGAGTTCGTGGCCGTCAATGATCTCACGGACGCCCAGACTCTGGCACACCTGTTCTGCTATGACTCCGTGCACCGTCGGTTTAGCGGTGACGTACGGGTGAACGATGGCGTGCTGACCGTGAACGGTCAGGGCATCAAGGTCCTGTCGGAGAAGGATCCGGGCTCGCTCCCGTGGGACGAGCTCGGGGTGGACATCGTGATCGAGTCGACAGGCTTCTTCCGGACCCGGGAGGCGGCAGGCCAGCATCTCGAGGCCGGTGCCCGCAAAGTGATTATCTCCGCGCCGGCGAAAGGACCGGACTTCACCATCGTGCTGGGGGTGAACACGGAAGAGTACGATCCGGCTTCGCACCACGTGATTTCGAACGCGAGCTGCACGACCAACTGTGTGGCTCCGGTCGTGAAGGTGCTGCTCGACGCCTTCGGGTTCGAGCACGGACTGATGACCACGGTCCACAGCTATACGAACGATCAGCGTTTGCTGGATCTGCCCCACAAGGACCTGCGCCGAGCTCGGGCGGCCGCGATGTCCATCATCCCGACGACGACGGGTGCGGCCAAGGCTGTCGGTCTGGTGCTGCCGGCCGTCGAGGGCAGGCTGGACGGCATGGCAATGCGGGTGCCGACGCCCGACGTTTCGATTGTGGATCTCGTGGCCCGCGTGGGCCGTGACACCACGACCGACGAGGTGAACACCGCTTTTCGCCATGCGGCCGACGGCGCGCTCAACGGCGTCCTCGAGTTCAGCGATGAACCTCTCGTGTCCGTCGACTACACGGGCCACCCGGCCAGCTCGATCGTGGACGGCCTGTCTACGTCGGTCATCGCCGACCGCATGGTCAAGGTCATCTCCTGGTACGACAACGAGTGGGGGTACTCGCGGCGCTGCCTTGATCTCGCCCGATACATCGGGGAGCGACTTCCAGCCCGCGCGGGCGTCTGACCGCGATCGAACCGGAGAAGGGGGCTCGACGTTGCTGAAGCGCACGGTGCGCGAGCTGCGTGGCGACGAGCTCGAGGGGCGGCGTGCGCTCGTGCGCGTCGATTTCAACGTGCCGCTGGACGCCGATGGCCGCGTGGCGGACACCACACGGATCGAGGCGGCCCTGCCGACGGTTCGATACCTGTTGGAGCAGGGAGCCCTAGCCGAGACGCTCGAGACGCTGCTCGGCAGTCCGGTGCAGTTCAACCCGGACTGTGCATCCGCGGACGCCGTCGCGGCGAGTCGGAAGCTGGCGGCAGGGCGCGTGCTCCTCACCGAGAACACACGCTTCCACGCGGGTGAAAAGGCGAACGATGAGGCCTTCGCGCGGAAGCTGGCCGAGCTCGGTGATCTGTACGTGAACGACGCCTTCGGAACCATGCACCGTGTCCATGCCTCGACCTGTGGCGTGGTCCGCTGGCTGCGGCCCGCCGTTGCGGGCTTCCTGGTCGACAAGGAGTTGTCCGCTCTCGGTGTTCTGCGGAAGGCGCCGGAAAGCCCGTTCGTGGTCTGCTTCGGCGGCGCCAAGATCGCAGACAAGATCGAGCTGCTCGATCTGTTTCTTGCCCGGGCCGACACGCTGGTCGTGGGTGGCGCGATGGCCAATACGTTCTTGCGTGCCCAGGGGCACGAGATGGGTCGCTCGCTGGTGGAGGAAGAGGCGCTTGGCGTTGCCCGGCGCACGCTGGAACAGGGGGGCGATCGAATTCGTTTGCCTTCGGATCTGGTGGTGACGTCTGCTCCGAAGGACCCGCAATCGGATGTGGCGCTGGCCGAGGCTGGTGCGGTCGAGCCCGACAGGGCAGCGGTCGATATCGGTCCTGCGACGCGTCAGGCGTATGCGGCGCTCGTGGGCGAAGCACGGACTCTGTTCTGGAACGGCCCTATGGGCTTGTTCGAGGATCCACGCTTTGCCGAAGGGACCTTTGCGCTGGCACGGGCGGCGGCGCAGGCTACCGAGACCGGTGCCTTCACCGTGATCGGTGGAGGTGACTCGGCGAGTGCGATTCGCAAGGCGGGATTGGCAGACGCTGTTTCACACGTTTCGACCGGTGGGGGAGCCGCGCTGGAGTATCTGGCGGCCGGTACGCTACCTGGTGTGGAGGCACTCGATGATGCCTGAGGCAGCAGGCGAGGAAGCGGGGGTGAGCGAGATGCCGAGTCCGCTGTTCGCGGCGAACTGGAAGATGCACTTGGGGCCATCGGAGTGTTCCGCGTTCGTGGCCCGCTTCGCCGGGCTCTACGGGCCGAGGGACGACCGACGCGTGGTCTTCTTTCCGCCGGCGGTCAGCATTGTGACCTTCGTCGCGTCAGCGACCGGCCGAGAAGACCTGGAGGTGGGAGTCCAGGACGTGCACCCGGAAGCCGAGGGTGCCCATACCGGAGCGGTCTCCGCTTCGATGGCTGCAGACGCGGGCGCGCGATGGGGATTGGCCGGACACTCGGAGAGGCGCAGGGAGTTCGGCGACAGCGATGAACTCGTTGGTGAGAAGCTGGCCCGCCTGTTGGATAGCGGCATCAAGCCCATTCTGTGCCTGGGCGAGACGCTGCAGGAACGGGAAGAGGACCGCCTGTACGAAGTGCTCTCCCGTCAGATAGGAGCTGCGCTGCGCGAGCTGGATGCCAGCCGTCGCCAGGCCCTCACCTACGCGTACGAGCCTGTGTGGGCGATCGGCACGGGCCACACGGCGACACCGACCGACGCCACGGAAGCCCATGACATTCTTCGCAAGCGGATCGCCCATCTGACCGACGAGGAGACGGCGGAACGTGCGACTATCCTGTACGGCGGAAGCGTGAAACCGGACAACATAGATGAGCTGCTCGCGTCCGACGGAGTGGACGGCGTGCTCGTGGGAGGCGCGAGCCTGGACCCCGAGAGCTTCGCTGCCATCTGTTCGGCCGGATCTCGTTGACCGCGCGGGTGTATTCGAATAGCTTCGGCGCGCGATAGAATCACATCAGAGAGACCCGACTCCCGACGGTACCCGATGTTCACGTTTCTGGTCATCCTCATCAGCCTGCTGGCGTTGCTCCTCTGCGTCATCATCCTCCTTCAGTCCGGCAAGGGTGGTGGCCTCGCTGCGAGTTTCGGGGGAGCTTCTTCCTCGACGGACTCCTTCATGGGCGGTCGCCAGGCCGCCAGCGTGCTGACCCGGGCGACATGGATCGGCGGCGGCGTGTTCCTTTTCCTCGCGCTGGTGCTGGCGATTCTCTCGGCGCGCGGCGGGGCGCCGCCGGAGTCGATCCTTCGGGATGACACTTCGGCACCCCCGGTGCCGGTGCAGCAGTCGCCGGCCTCTCTGCTTGAGGGCGAAGCGCCGCCACCGTCCGGCGCCGTCGATCAGGCGGAGCAGGCTGACGAAGGGACCTCTGGTGGCGGTTCGGCGGGAGGCGCCGGCGAGGAAGAAGGATCCGGCGGCGGCTCCTGACCGTGAATCAGACGTCCGGAGGCTGACGGTCCGGGCGGAAGGGCTCGTCGGGCGGTAGATCGAGGAAGTCCGGGAAGCGGCCGTTGTCGATCTGCTCCTCGATCCAATCTTCGAAGCCTGACGGGACCGGGCCATCGGAACGCTCGCGACCTCGTGCCGCGCGCATGGCCAGCATGTTCGCGTACTCGTTCTTGGGATGTTCCGCGTGTCCCTTCACCCAACGCCATTCGACCGAATGACGCGCGGCCTCCCTGGCAAGCCGCTGCCACAGCTCGAGGTTCTCGATGCGACCCCCTCTTCGCCGCCACCCGCGGCTGGCCCACCCGTGGATCCACTCCTTCATACCCTTGACCAGGTACTGGCTGTCGCTCGAAAAGACGACCTGCGACGGGCGGCGAAGAACCGATAACCCGAGGATCCCCGAAACGATGGCCATCCGGTTGTTCGTGGTATTGGGCTCATGCCGGAAGAAGTCCCGGCGGTACCATCCGTCCCGTGGCTCGAAGTGCTCGATGAGTCCGGCCGCCGCTCCAGGACGGGGGGCGTCCTGGAACTGGTTGCCCAGACAAGACTCATCGGCAAAGATGTGGATCGGCGGCTGGCTCACGACACACTCCGCAACGGACGAGACGCCCTTCTGATGCGTATTGGAAGGCACCCATGACGGTTCCGCAAGCGCGCGACGGCTACCTCCTGTTGGAGGACGGGCGTCGCTTCGACGGGCAGTTCCTCGGCTCGGACGAGGGAGGGCACGGCGAGATCGTGTTCACCACCGTGATGACCGGGTATCAGGAGGTCCTGACCGATCCTTCGTTCGCCGGTCAAATCGTGGTCATGACGGCCCCGATGATGGGCATCTACGGAGTGCGCGACCGGGATGCCCAATCGAGGAGACCCTGGGCGGCCGGCTTCGTGGTGCGTCACATCTCGCAGACGGTCGGGTCGAGCCCCACGGATGGCGACCTTCTCGCCTATCTGACCGAGCAGCGGATTCCGACGCTCGTGGGCGCCGACACGAGAGCGCTCACCCGCCACATTCGCGAGGCCGGCGCGATGCGCTCCGTGCTCTTCGCCGCCTCCGTCCCGGAGGCACATGCGCGGGAGGCACTCGAGGCAGAACCGCCGATGAAGGGTCGGGATCTGGCCACCCACGTCAGCTGTGAGGCGCCGTACGTGCGGCCGGCCCACGGGGAAGAGCGAGGGTTGGTGCTCTGTCTGGACTACGGCGTCAAGGAGCGGAGCCTGGACCTGCTGCGAGACGCGGGATATCGCGTGCGTGTGGTTCCCTCGGACGCGGGCATCGAGAGCCTGCGGGACGCCGGGGCGAGCGGTGTCTTCGTCTCGAACGGACCGGGTGACCCCGAGGCTGTGCCCGGCGCCGCGGAGCGCATTCGAGCCCTCAGCGACTCGGGTCTGCCGATGTTCGGCATATGTCTGGGGCATCAACTGATCGCCCGGGCATTCGGCGGGCAGAACTTCAAGCTCCCGTATGGCCACCGGGGTGGGAATCATCCGGTCAAGAATCTCGAGACCGGCGCCGTCGAGATCACCTCTCAAAACCATGGCTTCGCCGTTCTCGAAGAGGACGGCACGATCGTCGGGGCGCCCGACCTGCGTGTCACACACCGCAACCTCAACGATGACACCGTGGAAGGGCTGGAGCACCGCGAGCGACCCGTGTTTGCCGTGCAATACCATCCGGAATCCGCTCCCGGCCCGCACGACAGCCGCTACCTGTTCGAGCGATTCGTGCGCGCAATGACGGAACTTTAGCAATCGCAAGCGGTTGACACCCCTGCGTCGGTCTGATTAGGTTCTCACCGGACACCTTCCATCTTCTAGTTTGAGGCCCGAACGCCGGGGATCATGGCTGGAAACCGGCGAACAGCGGCGGCGATCTTCGTGATCCTGCTGATTTTCGCGGGCGGCGTATGGATCTCTGGACGCCTCGCCTTGCGAGGGGGCGGTTTCCTCGCCGGTCGAGCGGTCGCGATCCTGCCGATCGAGGGGATCATCACCTCTGAGCGCCGCGTGCTGGCCAATCTGGAGTCGCTGCGGCACAACGGGGCAGTGCGGGCGTTCGTGGTCGAAATCCGCTCCCCGGGAGGCACGGTGGGCGCCTCCCAGGCGATCTACCACGAGTTGCGGAAGCTGCGGGATGACGACGAACGACCCGTCGTGGCCTGGATGGGCGACATCGCCGCGTCGGGCGGCTACTACGTGGCGCTCGCGAGCGACAGTGTATTCGCCCTCCCCGGCACGATCACCGGATCGATCGGGGTGATCATGGAGTTTCCGAACGCGAGAGAGTTGTTGCGGAAGGTGGGAGTCGGCTGGGAGGTCGTGAAGAGCGGGGAGCACAAGGACCTCGCCTCTCCGGCCCGACCTCTGTCGGAGGCAGATCGGGAGATTCTTGAAAGCGTCGTACTCGATGCGTACGAGCAGTTCGTGGACGCGGTCGTTCTCAACCGGCCGCTCACCAGGGATGAGATCCTACCGTTGGCCGACGGGCGGATCTTCACCGGCGCGCAGGCGTCCGAGCTGGGGTTGATCGATGGCACGGGAACGCTGCGCGAGGCAGTGGACGTGGCGGGACGCATGGCCGGGCTGGGCGAGGGGCCGCGAACCATCCGGCCGCACCGCCGACGCCTGAGTCTGTTGGACATCGTGCTCGGAGTCGGGGACACGAGTTTGGGTCGTCTGCTCGGCTGGGCTGTCGAGCTGCCGGGACCGACACCGAGATTGCTTTACGAGTGGAGATGATGTGCGGTAGCGCCGCACCGGCGCGTCTGCGAACGGGAGAAGCGTTATGACGAAAGCGGATCTTGTCGAGCAGGTGTACGAAGCGATCGGACCGGGCATCACCAAGAAGGACTGCGGAGCTGTGGTGGACGCCTTTCTGAACGCGGTCAAGCAGGCGTTGGCCGAAGGGGAGCACATCGAGATTCGGGGCTTCGGCACATTCAAGGTTCGTCGGCGCCGGGCCCGGATGGCCCGGAACCCCCGCACGGGTGATCCGGTGCGTGTCCCCGCGAGGGCGGTCCCGATCTTCAAGCCTTCACGTCTGTTCAAGGAGGACGTGGCTCGAAGCGAGCGCGCGGCGGCGGATCCTCCCGCGACGCCGGAGCCACCGCCGGAGCGACCGGGCTGGCCGTAACCCCGGACTGACCGGCTGGCGTGGGGTCGCGGTCGCGGGACGGCGCGTCGAGGTTACGCGCCCTCGAAGTGCGCCGCGACCCTCCGCAGGCCTTCTCCCAGCTCCTCTTCCGTCACCGCGAAGTTGAAGCGAAGGAAGCCCGGTGAGCCAAAGGGGTCGCCGGGAATCGAAGCGACACCGCCGTCGATGAGCAGCCGCTCGGCCACGTCGAGTGACGGCTCGGACCCCACCAGCCGCCCATAGAAATAGATCGCGCCGGGCGGATCGCGCACCTCCATTTCCCCGATTCCGCTCAGGATGTCCATCCCCATGCGACGGAGCCCGTCGAGTCGGGTGACGAGCTCCGCGACGGAAGCGTCACGTTCGTCGCGGGAGCCAAGGGCCGCCGCCGCCGCGTGCTGCGACGGGTTGACCGCGCCCGAGGTCGTCTGGCTCTGGAGGTCTGTCGCCTTCTGGATCAGCTCGTGCGGTCCGACGGCATAACCGATCCGCCAACCCGGCATGCAGAACGCCTTGGACACCCCGTCGAACAGCACGACGCGTTCTCCCCGGTCGGCCACATCGTAGACGGAGGGGGCGGCCGCACCGTGGAAGGCGATGAGACGATAGATCTCGTCGGATAGGGCCCACACGCCGTGTCGATCGCACCACGCGAGGATGTCGCGCATGGTGTCGTGATCGTAGACAGCGCCGGTCGGATTCCCAGGGCTGTTCAGGAACAGGCCACGCGTATGCGGCGTCCGCGCGCGCTCCAAGCGGTCGACGTCGAGACGGAAGCCCTCCTCCCATGCGGTCTCGACGACGACGGGCCGCGCCCCCGCCAGCTCCACAAGGGTCGGATAGGTCGGCCAATACGGAGCCGGAACGAGCACCTCGTCTCCCTGTCCGAACAGGCAGTACACGCAATTGAACAAAGCCTGCTTCACGCCGGCGCTTACCATGACGGCCGATGCCTCGGCGGTCGAATGTGCCGTCGTGTCGGACAGGTAATCCGCCACCGCCTGCCGCAGCTGGGGAATACCGGGCGTGGGGGGATACCCGGTGTGCCCGGCCCGAATCGCCTCGATCCCGGCCTGGGCAGCATACGGGGGGGTACGAAAGGCGGGTTCACCCGCCGAAAGGTCGACGACCGAGCGGCCCTCGCTCTTGAGCTGGCGGGCTCGCGCGGCGAGAGCGAGAGTCGCCGAAGGCTTGAGCGAATCGATGTTCGCTGAGAAGTCCACAGTAGGAACTCGCTGGCTGTCGTGACGTTGGCCGATTGAAGGCAGAGAAGCCCGTCGATAGTTTCGATCATGGAGCCCGTACCGCGCGCTTCCACGCGCGAGGCGAGCGGTAGCGAGATCTTAGAAGGCCGTCGCTGCGGCCGTCAAGCGCGTCGAACAGGGACGCAGCGCCGGCAGGAGACCGGTTGAACGTGACAACCGAGACCACGAGCGACCTGACGCCGGAGCAGGCTCTCCAGGCGGCCCGGGACTTCTTTCTGGGGCCGGGAGCCGAGCCCGCCGCGTGGCTGGAGACGGAGAGCGGTCGCCACCTTTCCCTGTGCACGTTTCGAGGCAATCTCGCCGTTGCGGTCTTCGAGGATCCGGAAGTCCCGACGCGTACGCGCGTGCGCATCACCACATTGCGAGAGGAAGGGCTCGTACCGCGTCTGATCGCCCATCTGGACTCCGTGTCCGCCGGCTCGATGGCCGCTTCGTGAAGGAGGGTTCGGCCGCGACGTCCGACGGGTCGCTGGCCGTGTGCGTGCGCTTCTTCGCGCTGTACCGTGAGTGGGCGGGTGAGGGGAAGCGCTATGTCACACTGCCGTCAGGGGCGAGCGTCGCCGATCTGCTCGCCACGTTGCGTGCGAGCCCGGGCCTGGAGCGCCTCCCCTTCGACACCAAGGTGGCTGTGAACTTGGACTATGTCGGTGCGGACCATGCCCTCCAATCGGACGACGAGGTCGCGTTGATTCCTCCGGTGGCGGGGGGCTGAGGCGAATGGGCATGACCCGCTCGCAAGATACTCGGGCTCGAACGGAAGGTGCTCGCCTGGTCGGTGACCGTGTCGCGGCGGTCATCACGCACTGCCCGCTGGAAACCGTGCCGGAGCTGCGCGACATCGGTTCGACGGCTGACGGCGCGTGGCTGGTGTTCGAAGGACGGGTCCGAGAGGAGAACGCGGGTCGGCGGGTTCGCGAGCTGGAGTACTCTGCCTATGAGGAGATGGCCGTCAAGGAGCTGCGCGCGATGGCGGACGAGGCGGTGGTCCGGTTCGATGTGGGCCAGATCGTGGCTGCGCATCGAATCGGGCGGCTGGAACCCGGCATGGCGAGCGTCGCGGTCGCAGTGAGCGCCCCTCATCGCGACACCTGCTACGCGGCGTCTCGGTGGGTGATCGAGCAGATCAAGGACCGACTGCCGATCTGGAAGCGTGAGCGCTACACCGACGGCTCGGAGGATTGGGTCGGCTCGGAGGAGGTGCAGGCGTGAAGGACGCCCACGGACGGTCGATCGAGTACCTCCGGATCTCGGTGACCGACAAGTGCAACCTTCGCTGCACCTACTGCATGCCGGTCGAGGGCCTCGATTGGATTCCGAAACCGGAGCTCCTCACGTACGAGGAGATCGCGGACGTCGCTGGCCAGATGGGAGAGATGGGGCTCCGACGTGTGCGACTTACCGGAGGCGAGCCGCTCGTCCGACGGGATCTCTCCAGGCTGGTGAGGATGCTCGACGCCATCTCCGAGATCGACGATATCGCGCTATCGACGAACGCCATTCTGCTGCCGCGGTACGCCGACGAGCTTCGAGAGGCGGGCGTTCGGCGGATCAATGTGAGCCTCGACACCCTGCGGCCGGACCGCTTCGAGGCGATCGCTCGACGCTCCGTGAAGTTTTACGAGCAGACCATGCAGGGCCTGCGGGCCGCCGAGGAGGCCGGGTTCGATCCGATCAAGATCAACACCGTGGTGCTGCGGGGTCTGAACGACGACGAGGTGGCGGACTTCGCCGCGGTGACCAGGGAGCGGCCGTGGCACGTGCGCTTCATCGAACTGATGCCCGTGGGTCGCAATCTCCACCTCACGGATCGGTTCGTGCCCGCGACCGAGGTGCTGACCAGGGTCCACGGCGTCGGCGGACTGGAGCCGGACACCGGCCCACCGGGCAACGGCCCGGCCCGGTATTTTCGATTCCCGGACTCGCCGGGCACGGTCGGGGTCATCACACCCCTGTCACACAACTACTGTGAGCGGTGCAATCGGATGCGTCTTGCGGCGGACGGTCGTCTGCGGACTTGCCTGTTCGGCGATCACGAGGTGGACCTGAGATCACCGCTGCGAGAGACGGGCTGCATACAGAGCGCAGTCCGGGAGGCGCTCGCCGGCAAGCCGAAACGCCATTACCTGCAGCTCGGAACCGCGGTCGGCAGCGGCGGGCTGGAAGCCCTCAGTCAGGTCGGCGGCTGAGCTCGGTTGGGGAGATGAGCGTATGACGTACGAGAGCCGGATCAAGCACCGAGAGGTCACCGAGCGCCTGACGGCGTTGCGAGAGCGACTGGAAGCGGGGGAGCCCTGGACTCCGGTGACGCGCGAGGAAGCCCGCGAGCTGGTCGCGATACTGGAAGAGGTCAGCGAGCAGAACAGTCCTGAGCGCTGGGACCACATGATGGAGACGATCGTTGACGAGGCGGCCCGTCGGGCTGGTGCACTGAGTCCGAAATAGAAGCCGCTCGCCAGCCCGCGGTTCTTCGATCCCTTCGCGGGCGGGCGACGGGGGTCTCCGAGCTCGGCGGTCGAGGAGGTCAACCCACCAGGGATCATCGAGGAATAGATGAACAGGATCACGGTCGTGGGGGCAGGCCACGTTGGCGCATCCACCGCCCAGCGTCTCGCCGAGCGGGAGCTGGCACGTGAGGTGGTCGTCGTCGATATCATCGAAGGCTTGCCGCAGGGAAAGGCATTGGATCAGTGGGAATCGGCGCCGGTCGAAGGGTTCGACACCCGCGTCGTCGGATCCCAGACGTACGAAGAGACGGCAGGTTCGGGTCTGTATGTGGTGACGGCGGGCCTTGCGCGCAAGCCGGGCATGAGCCGCGACGACCTGGTCACGACCAACGCCGACATCATCAAGGGCATCTCCGAGGAGATCGCACGCTACAGCCCCGATGCCATCGTCGTGATGGTCACGAATCCGCTTGACGTCATGGCGTACGTGGCGAAGGAGGTAACCGGCTTTCCGCGAGAACGGGTAGTTGGAATGGCCGGGGTCCTGGACACCGCCCGTTTCCGCTGCTTCATCGCCATGGAGCTGAACGTGAGCGTCGAGGATGTACAGGCTCTCGTACTGGGCGGTCACGGGGACAGCATGGTCCCCATCGTGAGCACCGTCTCCGTCGGGGGCATCCCGCTCACCCAGCTGCTCGACCGGGAACGAATCGAGGCGATCGTAGAACGCACCCGAAAGGGTGGGGGCGAGATCGTCGGCCTGCTCAAGACGGGCAGCGCCTACTACGCGCCCTCCTCGGCGGCGGTCCAGATGTGTGAGAGCATCGTGCGGGACAAGAAACGGGTGCTGCCGTGCGCCGCGTGGCTGGAAGGCGAATACGGGCTGAACGACGTGTTCGTCGGGGTCCCGGTCAAGCTCGGAGAGGCCGGAGTGGAGCAGGTGATGGAGGTCGAGTTGACCGATGGAGAGCGTGAGGCGCTCCACAGTTCGGCCGAAGACGTGAAGTCTACGATGGGGCTCGTCTCGCTGTAGGATGACACTCCGGACGCGGCGCGGCCCCTGCGTCCCACCGGCGCGGGGGCGGCACGCGCTTGCCCGGGCGCTACGTGATGGGAACCTCCGACTCGTGCAGGGGGCGCGCGATCGACAGGTCCGGCGAGTCGGCCAGAGAAACCTCCCGAGACTCCTCGAGCGGTTCCCAGCGCTCGTTCCATAGAATCTCGACGAGCGGGCGCAACAGGTTCTCGGGATTCGTCGACGCCACGCGGCCGATGTTCCCGTCACTCAACTGCACGTAGCTGTCGAGCGGGAACACCGAGATCTCATCGGCCAGCGCCTCGACGATGTGGGGCGCGAACTGTTCCTCGCGCAATGTCAGCACCCGCTCCAGCGCCTCGTAGGTGGAGAAGGGCGTGCGATAGTGGCGCATGTGCGAGAGCGCCTCGAAGACGTCGGCCAGTCCGAGGATGTGCGCGATAGAATCGATGTCGTCGCCGGAGAGTCCTTCCGGGTAGCCCTCGCCGTTCCAACGCTCGTGCTCCTGACGCACGGCCCGACGCAGCCATTCGAAAGACTCGCCGAGACCGGCGAGTATCTCTGCGCCATACAACGGATGCCGCCGCACCTCGACTCGTTCGTCATCGGACAGCGGCCCCGCCTTCTCGAGCAGCTCGACGGGCAGATAGGCCATTCCGACGTCGTGCAGAAGCCCGGCCTGGATGACGCGCAGCGCCTCCTCCAGTGGAAGATCCAGCCCGAGCGCGATCTTGCCTGCGATGATCGCCACGTTCACACAATGCACGGGCAACTCGAAGGCCGGGTACGGCTCCAACGCCCGCAACAGGAGCGGATTGCCCTGTCGAAGTGAGGTGTGGAACTTCTCCGCGAGCAAGCGCGCCGCGTCCGGATCGGGGGCGACGCCATCCCGCGCCTTCTCGAAGCTCTCAGACACGAAGCGAACGGCCTCTCCGTGAAGGGGTCGGGCGCTGAACCGGGCGGGCCGCCTCGCACGCACGACCGGTGCAGGCGACTCCACGGGTCCGGTCTCCGCTTCCTGCTGCTGCACCAGCGCATGGCAGAGCACCGTGAAGGTCTCGGGCCGCAACGGGCGCCCGATGTAGTGGTCGTGTGCGACCGACTCTGCCGGCACGTCGGCTCCGGCTGGCAGGACCAGAAGAACGGCAGGTGGCGTGAAGTCCGCGGACGCCTCGAGTCGGGATACGAGGTCGCCGACGTCGAGGTCGGCGCGGGCGAGATCTACGACGACGAGCCGTGTCCGGGGACCGATCGCTTGCAGAGTCGCCGCCACTTCCGACTCGGCCCTGAATTCAGGATCGACCCTCACGAGGGCTTCGCGGGTCCCACGGTCCAGGTCCGCGTTGCCACTCAACAGGGCGACGATTCGCGAGCCCTCACTGTGCATGGCATCTTCCCCTGCTTGCTTGTACGAAGGATGCGGCTCACTCACAAATACGCTGACTTGCGGTCACCGCAACACCAGGACGGTCTCCAGTGACCAAAGCTCTGTTCCTTCTCGGCGTCGCGTTCGCGTTCGTGTCCGTGACAGCAGGGGCTTTCGGCGCCCACGGCCTGCGGGCTCAACTCGAGCCCGCCCGACTGGCCACGTTCGAAACGGCGGCACGCTACCAAATGTACCATGCGCTCGCCCTCGTCGGGGTGTCACTCGCCGCCTCCCGCTGGCCCGACGGCTGGTGGAGTGTCGGCGGCGTCCTGTTCACCGCCGGGACGATCTTCTTCTGTGGCAGCCTGTACGCACTGAGCTTGACCGGCGCCCGGTGGTTGGGCGCGATCGCACCCCTGGGTGGCGTGTGTTTTCTAGCCGGCTGGCTCGCCGTGCTCGTGGCCGCTCTGCGTTCCGGTATGGGGTCCGGCTAGACGGCAGGGGGCCGCAGACGTCTCTCGCGCCTAGAGGCGAGGAGGCGTGACCCCCCGCTGTCCCTGATACTTCCCCGCCTTGTCGGCGTAGCTCACCTCACACGGCTCGTCAGATTCGAAAAAGAGCACCTGGGCGATGCCCTCGTTCGCGTACACCTTCGCGGGGAGCGGCGTGGTGTTGCTGATCTCCAGGGTCACGTGGCCCTCCCACTCGGGCTCGAACGGCGTCACGTTCGTAATGATCCCGCAGCGGGCGTAGGTCGACTTGCCCACGCAAATGGTCAACACGTCGCGCGGGATCTTGAAATACTCGACCGAGCGAGCGAGGGCGAAGGAGTTCGGAGGGATGATGCAGAAGTCGCCCTGATACTCCACGAACGAGCGCTCGTCGAACGCCTTCGGGTCGACGATGGGGGAGAGCGCATTGTGGAAGATTCGAAACTCGTCCGCGACGCGCATGTCGTATCCGTAGCTGCTGACGCCGTACGAGATGACGCCGGTTCGCACCTGACGGTCCTCGAAAGGTTGGATCATCGCGTGCTCAAGGGCCATTCGCCGGATCCACTGATCGCTCTTGATCGCCATATCGTTCGGTATCTCTCCGTGTGTTCGATAGCCGGTACACCGAAACCAGTGCACGCGCGACTCGCTCCGGCTCCTCTTCCGGGAGCGCGTGACCGCCCGTGTCGATGCGGTCAAACGGTGCCCCCAGCCGTTCGGCCAGTCGGGCTGCCGACGGCACGTCGATCCGTGGGTCGTGCTCACCCGCCAGCACCATCGCGACCGGGGGAGTTGCCGGCAGATACGGCCCGAGCTCGCTCGGCCGCCAGTCTGCGAGAACCCGCATGAGAGCGCGCGCGCGTACCGCGTTCCCGTATGGCTCGCTGTACGTACGGATGCGATCGACCGGCACCACGTGACCGGGACCGTACACACGGGCGAGGACCCAGCGCGTCAAAGGTCGCCGGAACGGCCGAATAATGCCGGACGCCAGGTGGCGCATCAAGGCCGACCGAAGGATGGTCAGCGAGATCGGTCGGCGAGTCCACGGTGTGACGGGGTTTACGAGAAGCAGGCCGTGCACCCCCGGGTTCCGGGCAGCCAGAGCGATGGCCAGAGAGGCTCCTGTCGAGTGCCCGGCCACGAGCTCGGGTGTGATGGAAAGACCGCGTAACAGCTCCCGCAGGCGCCGGAGCTCGTCGGCGAGCGAGTAGGAGACGTCGGGCACCGCCGTCGATGCTCCGCGGCTCAACAGGTCGGGCAGGTAGAACGAGAAGCGGTCCGCCAGCCGGTGTGCGACCGGTCGCCAGACGTGGTGGCTCGCGCTCAGTCCGTGAAGACAGAGGACGGAAGGCCCACTCCCCGAGAGGCTGACGTGGAGTCGCCCTTCGGTAACCTGAACGTCTGTGAAGCGCTCGCTCATGAGGGTCCGATCGGGGCACGAACGACGGGAATATGACGGCCCCGATCGAGGCCCGGCAACCACGTTTGGCTTCCTTGCTGCACACCTGGAGCCGCGCTAACTTCGCGCAGCCTCGTGAATCTTTTCACAAGGAGCGATCGACGACGTGCTGGACCCGTACCTGGGCATACTGATACTCGGCGTGGTGGGCGTGTCGGTGGGCGTGTTGATCCTCGCCCTGACCCACCTGATCGGTTCTCGCCGCCCGACGGCTGTCAAGGAGAGTCCCTACGAGTCGGGCATCGTTCCGCTCGGCGGTACACGCGAACGCTTCTCGGTCAACTTCTACATCGTCGCGATGTTGTTCATCGTGCTGGACATCGAGACGCTCTTCTTGATTCCGTGGGCGACCATCGTCCGTGAGCTCGGTATCGCCGGTTTCGTCGAGATGTTGATCTTCCTTCTGGTACTGGGCGTAGGATTGGCCTATGCCTGGCGCCAGGGTGCCCTCGAGTGGGAGTGAGATGCCCAAGCCGCTGAACGTCATCGGGGGCGAGGGGACCGAGCTCGACACGGGGATTCCCCGCAGCTGGCTGACCACGAAGATCGACTACGTGGTGAACTGGGCGCGGCGCAATTCGATCTGGCCCATGCCCTTCGGGACGGCCTGCTGTGCGATCGAGATGATGGCGGCCGCTGCCTCGAAGTACGACATCGGCCGATTCGGGATGGAGCGCATGTCGTTCAGCCCCCGTCAGGCCGACCTCATGATCGTGGCCGGACGCGTGTCGTACAAACTGGCGCCGGTGATGCGCCGGATCTGGGATCAGATGCCGCAGCCGAAGTGGTGCATTTCGATGGGCGCGTGCGCCAGCTCCGGCGGCATGTTCGACAACTACACGATCGTGCAGGGCATCGACCAGATCGTCCCGGTGGACGTGTACGTTCCGGGTTGCCCGCCGCGACCGGAGGGCTTGATCTACGCTCTGCTCATGATCCAGGAGAAGATCAAGGGCGAGACGCTGTCTGATTCGAGCGTCCGCGACGAGGCCCCCGATTCGGTGGGTCGGCCGAATTTGCCGCCCGAGGCGATCGAATTGGTCGCTCAGCCGTTCGGAAACTCGACGAAGCAGAATCGCATGAGCGGGCTCGTACAGACGGCCGCCGTCAACCGCCCCAGAGATCGCAAGGAGCGGCTTGCGGAGCACAAGGACTGAGACCCTGACGGGGATAAAATAGATCACGACCCAGTGACCCTCACTCAGACGCCAGCCTCGACAACGCTGATCCGGTCCGAGCCCGTTCAGGGCGCGGACCCGGGTGATCATCCCTCCGTCATCGCGCTGCGGGAGCGATTCGGTTCGGATGTGCGGCGTGTCACCACGGACGCGCTGGGCTATCCCGTCGTGTGGCTCGCCCCTGCGCGGAACCTGGCCGCGCTTCGGTTCCTGCACGAGGACCCGGGGCAGTCGTACGACTTGCTCGCCGACCTCACGGGTGCCCATCGCGGCGTGGGGATGCCGATCGAGGTCTGGTACCAGCTCTGGTCGATGCGCCATGGCCGGCAGCTTCGAGTGGTGTGCGAGACGCCGTTGGATGACCTGACGATCGACTCCGTCACGTCGTTGTGGGATACGGCGGATTGGCTGGAACGGGAGACGTTCGACATGTTCGGCGTCACCTTCCGCGGGCACTCGGACCTGCGCCGCATCTTGATGCCGGAGAACTACGAAGAAGGCTTTCCACTCCGTAAGGACTTCCCGTTGCGGGGCCGGTTCAGCCGTTCCGAACAGGTGCGCCGCTGTCTGACGCGCAGCTTCGAGGACGTGTACGCGATGCGGGAGCTGGAGCTGGCGGGCTACACGGGCGACGGCGCCTCCGGACTGCGCGAGCTGCAACCGGAAGAGCGCCTCGAGGACGCCTCGACCGAGGAGCTCGAGGGAGAGCCCATGCTCATCAACATGGGCCCTCAGCACCCGGCGACCCACGGCGTGCTCCGACTCGTTCTCCAGCTGGACGGAGAGAGAATCCTGAAGTGCATCCCCCACATCGGATACCTGCACACGGGATTCGAGAAGACGTGCGAATACCGCGAATGGAACCAGGTGGTGCCGTACACGGACCGCATGGACTACCTGGCACCCATGCTCTACAACATCGGCTACGCGGGGGCCGTCGAGAGCTTGCTCGATCTCGAGATCACGCCTCGCTGTCGCGTGGTGCGGGTCATCCTGTCCGAGCTGAACCGGATTCTGGGCCACCTGCTCTGGCTGGGAACCACGGCGATCGACATCGGTGCGTTTACGGTGTTTCTGTACACGTTCAAGGAACGCGAGCGCATCTACAATCTTCACGAGGCTTACTGCGGCGGCCGAATCACCACATCCGTGACGCGCGTCGGAGGCATGGTCGCCGACCTGCCGGTCGGGTGGGTGGACGCGGCCCTCGACTTCATCCAGAGCTTCCCGGCAACTCTCGATGAGTGCGATCGGCTCCTCAAGCGCAACGCGATCTGGATGGGCCGGCTCAGCGACATCGGGACGATCAGCGCCGAGGACGCGGTGAGCTTCGGTCTGACGGGCCCGAACCTGCGCGCGAGCGGCCTCGCCTACGACGTGCGCAAGGCCCGCCCTTATCTGGGTTACGAAGAATACGATTTCGACGTCCCGGTCGGGTCGCACGGGGACGTGTACGATCGTTATCTGGTCCGCCTGGAAGAGATGCGTCAGAGTGTGCGGATCATAGAGCAGGCGCTTCAGCGTCTGCCCGATGGACCGATCGACGTGGACGACTACGGGGTGGTCCTGCCGCCGAAGAGCGAGGCCATGGGCTCTATCGACACCATGATCGCGCACTTCAAGCTGGTCATGGAGGGCCTGCACGTGCCGGCGGGAGAGACCTGGTACTCGATCGAGAGCTCCAAGGGTGAGCTCGGGATCGGACTGATCTCCGACGGAGGTACGAAACCGGTTCGGTGTCGCTTCCGGGCGCCATCGTTCATCAACATCGCGGCCCTGCCGTATCTGGTGCAGGGCGAGCTGGTGGCCGACGTGATCGCGGTCAACGCTTCGCTGGATGTCGTGCTGGGGGAGATCGATCGATGAAGGAGAAGGACATCCACCCGGCGGTCGCGAGCGCGCAGCCGTACCAGTTGGCGGAACGTGACGAAGATTCCGGACCCCTGTTCGAATCCGAGGAGGGGCGTGAGCGACTCCGGAAGGTGCTCAGCCGGTACCCGATCAAGACGGCGGCGCTCGGCCCGCTGCTCAACTACGCACGGGAGAGACACGGCTGGGTGT
This sequence comes from Gemmatimonadota bacterium, assembly GCA_039586095.1. Classification (GTDB taxonomy): domain Bacteria; phylum Gemmatimonadota; class Gemmatimonadetes; order Palauibacterales; family Palauibacteraceae; genus JBDHBD01. The sequence goes on along the minus strand of JBDHLB010000048.1, from coordinate 6,276 downwards.
CGGCCGGGGCGATGGAGGAGATTGCCGAGCATCTCGATTTGACGCCCGCGTACGTCCGGTCGGTGGCCACCTTCTATACCATGTACAATCTGCATCCGACCGGGCGGCACCTGATTCAGGTGTGCACCTGCATCGCGTGTCACCTGAACAGGGCCGACGATGTGTTCGAACGTTTCTTGGAGGAGACCGGAACGCGGCCCGGCGAGATTTCGGAAGATGGCCGCTTCACGGTGATGGAAGTGGAATGCCTCGGCGCATGTGGTTTTGCGACCGCCGTGCAGATCAACGACGAGTACTTCGAGGATGTGACACCGGAGAAGGTGGGCGAGATCCTCGAGGGTCTGGATTGAGACCGTGATGAAGCCGCGTCTCGAAAGCAGGCGCAGTACCTGAGATGTCGTATCCGCACCGGCACGAGCTGGAGACGACGACCGTTCTGTCTCGCTATCACGGCGATCCCGAGGCGCTGGGCCTCGAGGGCTGGCTGGAGCGGGGCGGGTACGCCACGCTGAAGAAGGCGCTGGACATGCAGCCCGACGAGATTACGGAAGTCGTGAAAGCATCGGGACTGCGAGGCCGTGGCGGAGCCGGATTCCCGACCGGTCTGAAATGGACCTTCATGCCGAAGGAGCCCACCTCCGAACGGCCTCACTACCTGTGCTGCAACGCCGACGAGAGCGAGCCGGGCGCGTTCAAGGACCGCGAGATCATGCGCTGGACGCCCCACCTCCTGATTGAAGGGTGCCTGATCGCGGCACGCGCCATTCGGGCGGAACACGTCTATATCTACGTGCGCGGCGAGTACTTCCCCGTGACGCGAGCCCTGAATGGAGCTGTGACGGAAGCGTACGAGGCGGGCTATATCGGGGACGACATTCTGGGCAGCGGCTGGAACTGCGATCTCACGGTCCATATCGGGGCGGGCGCGTACATCGCGGGCGAGGAAACCGGCCTGATGAACTCGCTGCAGGGCAACCGGGCGGAGCCCTGGATCAAGCCCCCGTTCCCGGCGCAGGCGGGCGTGTTCGGGATGCCGACCACCGTGAACAACGTGGAGACGCTGGCCTCCGTCCCGATGATCGTCGAGAACGGGTCGGAGTGGTACCGGCAGTGGGGAACCGAGAAGTCTCCCGGCACGAAGCTGTGGTGCTGCTCGGGCCACCTGAGCCGACCCGGCAATTACGAGATCGCTCTCGGAGTTCCGTTGCGCGACATCGTTTATGACGTCTGCGGCGGGGCACCGAACGGGAAGCGCGTGCGAGCCGTGATTCCCGGCGGCTCCTCGACGGCCTTCCTGACCGACGACGAACTCGACTGCGAGACGACGTACGAGGGTCTCATGGAGGCCGGCAGCTCGCTCGGTACGGCATCGCCCATCGTAATGGATGAGAGCACCTGTTTGCTGAAGGCGATGCGCCGGATCGCCCACTTCTACGCCCACGAATCGTGTGGTCAGTGTGTCCAGTGTCGTGAGGGCACGTCGTGGATCACGAAGATCCTCCGACGCATCGAAGAGGGCGACGGCCGGATGGAGGACATCGACACCCTGTACCATCTGTGTGAGCAGTTGACGGGGAGGACGATCTGCGTGCTGGCCGACAGCGTCGTGTTTCCGCTGAGATCTTCGCTGGACAAGTTCCGCGACGAGTATGAAGCGCACATCCGGAGGGACGCGTGCACGGCCACGTGATGGGGACCCGGAGCAGCGGCTCCCCTGCGGGTGCGAACGACGGGGCTTTGAGGCTTCCCCCACGTCCCCGGCGGCCCCGGTCGAGTGTCGGCCACCGCGGGCGGCGAGAGGAAGGTGGGGTCGATGGCTGAGAACGGAACCGTCTCGCTGACCATCGACGGTGTCGAGCTCACCGTTCCCGCAGGCACACGCCTGATGGAGGCCGCAGAGCGAGCCGGTGTCGTGGTTCCGCGTTATTGCTACCATCCCGGCATCCCGAGTGCGCCTGCCCAGTGCCGCATCTGCCTCGTCGAGGTCGAGGATGAACCGAAGCTGCTTCCCTCCTGTGTGACGGTCGCGCAGGACGGGATGGTGGTCCGCACGGCGAGCGCGAGCGCGAAACTGGCCCGGCGCTCCGTGATCGAGTTCCTCCTGCTGAACCACCCGCTGGACTGTCCGATCTGCGACGCGGCCGGGCAGTGCATGCTTCAGGACTACGCGCTCGAGACTCGACAGCTCGAGACCCGACTCCACGAAGAGAAGCAGGTGATGGGGCGGGACCGAATCGCGGACGACATTCTCTACTTTGCGGACCGGTGCATCATCTGCACACGCTGCGTTCGTTTCATGCGGGATGTGGCGGAAGATGACGCGCTGATCGTGGCTCGACGTGGGCACAAGGCGTATATCGACACCTTCCCGGGCAAGGATCTGGACAACCCCTTCCAGGGCAACATCGTCGACGTATGCCCGGTGGGAGCCCTGGTGCACGAGGACTTCCTGTTCAAGGCGCGCGCGTGGGATCTGGACAAGACCCCCGGTGTGTGCCCCGGCTGCTCGACGGGCTGCAACGTCACGATCGACGTAAAGGAGAATCAGATCCTGCGGCTCAAGCCGCGCTTCAACCCGGACGTCAACTCGTACTGGATGTGCGACCACGGGCGAAAGCATCTGGTCATGTCGAATCGCGGCGTGCGAGCCGAGGTGCCGCTCATCCGAGAGGGTGACCGCTTGGTTCCTGTCGATTGGGGTCGGGCGCTCGAATGGGTGACGGATCGGATCGAGGCGCTCACCGGCGGGGCGTCGAGGCAGGGTGGTGCCTCGACCGGATACGCCCTGGTCTCACCGCACGCGAGCAATGAGAGCCTCTTTTATCTGCGTCGGCTGCTCGATTATCTGGGCGTTCGGGGCGGCTCTTTCCGCGTCGAAACGGGAGACACGGCGACGCTGCCCGGTTTTCCGAAGCTACAGCTTCGGGCCGAGCGGGCGCCCAACGCGACGGGTGCACGCGCACTCGGGTATGGGCAGGTATACGGCGACCTGGCCGAGGCGGTAGGGGGGGCGCTCGTCGTGCTGGACGATGCGTTGCACGACGTTCCACCCACGTTCGGAGAGGAGACTTCGTTCTTCCTGTACATCGGAACTCGGCTCCCGACCGAGGCTCGCAGCGCCGACGCGATCCTTCCGGTGACGACATTCGCCGAGATGGACGGGAGCTTCACCAATTTCGAGGGCAGGGTGCAGCGCTTCCATCAGGCGCTCGCGCCCCCGGGGATCGCACGTCCCGCCTGGATGGTGCTGTCGAGGCTTCTGGAAGAACTGGGTGAGGGACGGGCCGTGCTCGGAGCCCGTGATGCGTTTGCCGAACTGTCGGCCCGAGCGGGCGCTTTTGAGGGACTCCAGTGGGATCGTCTCGGAGCGCGCGGCGCGATCCTGACGCAGCCCGTCGACCAGGGTGTCGGGACGGAAGCGGTCGGGGGGGAGGCCGCGGGATGAGTCAGATGACGGGCACGGCCTTCGTTCTCTTCACGGCCGCCAAGGCGCTCGTTTTCTTCACCCTGATGTTTCTGTTCGTGGCCTTTGTCACGATCGTCGAGCGGAAAGTGGCCGGGTTCATTCAGGATCGCAGTGGTCCGAATCGGGTCGGGCCATGGGGGCTTCTCCAGGTCATCGCCGACGGGCGCGAGGCGATTCGGTCCTTCTTCATGGTGGCTCCGGTCCTGGCGATCGTGCCGGCAACGATTCTGTTCGCCGTGATCCCCTTCGCGTCGCCCCTGCCGACCCAGTGGGGTCTGGTGGAGGTCATCGTGGCGGACGTGTCCATCGGCTTCCTATACGTCCTGGCGATCGCTTCGCTCGGCGTGTACGGGCTCGTGATGGCCGGCTGGGCTTCTGGCAGCAAGTACGCGTTCCTCGGAGGGCTCAGGGCCTCGGCACAGATGGTCAGCTACGAGGTCGCGCTCGCCCTCAGCCTCGTGCCGGTGATCCTGCTGGCGGGCGACGTGCGCATTCCCGAATTGATCTCCATGCAGCAGCATTTCGTCGAGGGGCCGGCGACTCGCGGGCTATCACACGGAGTACTCCGCGATGAAGTTCGCCATGTTCATGATTGGCGAGTACGCGCACATCGTGACGGCGGCGGCGCTCATCACCGTGTTCTTCCTCGGCGGGTGGGACATCCCGTTTTGGCAGGGCGACAACGTCCGGGTGCTTCAGGACGGGACCGTCATCGGCGATCCGACGTGGTGGAAGACGCTGCTGACCTTCACGGCCTTCAGCCTCAAGTCGTTCCTGATCGTCGTTCTGTTCATCTGGATCCGCTGGACGCTGCCGCGGTTCCGGTACGATCAACTGATGGACCTCGGCTGGAAGTTCCTCATCGAGGCCGTCACGGTCTACATCCTGGTGATCGCGCTCGCGATTCTCGTACTCGAGGCCGTGGGCGTGCCGATGGGGCTCGGGTACGCGGGGATCCTGTTCGGGCTCAACGTGGTGCTCGCCATCCTGCTGTTCTTCGTTCTGGACCGCGGTGTGGTGATCCAGGGGGCGGGCTACCGTGCCCGCCTGGAGCAGCGTGAGCGTCTCGAGTCCACGCGCCGCGCACGTCGCGAGCCCGCCGAGGTCGGGTGAGGAGGTTGGACGATGCCGGGTGAAGCGAAGGTCGTACAGCGGCCCTCCGGAGAGGCCTCGTACGTGCGGGCCGCCGTCAAAGGCATGGGCGTGACACTCAAGCATCTGCTGAGTCCGCACGTGGTCACGCAGCAGTATCCCGATGAGAAGTGGGAGCTTTCACCGCGGGTGCGAGGCACGCACCGCATGGCCACGCATGAAGACGGACGGGCGAAGTGCGTCGGGTGTGGCCTGTGCCCCACCGTCTGCCCGGTCAACTGCATCAAGCTGATCCCGGCCGAAAACGAGAGCGGCGAGCGGTACGCCGCCGTATACGAGATCGACGAATTCCGCTGCATCTTCTGCGGTTTCTGTCAGGAGGTGTGCCCGGTGGAGGCCATTCACCTGGGAGTCCACTACGAGAACGCGGAATACACCCGGGAGCGCTGGGTGTACGATCTGGAGCGTCTGTGCGAGCAGGAGCATCCGGTCACCGCGCTGTGGGACCCCTCCGACCCGCGATCCCAATGATACAGGATTTCCTGTTCTTCCTGTTCGCGGCGGGGGCGGTCCTCGGGAGCATTCTGGTCATCACGCGCCGGAACCCGGTGGCCAGCGTGCTGTTCCTGGTCGTCGTCTTCTTCTGCGTGTCTGGCCTCTTCCTGTTGCTGGACGCGCATTTTATCGCGGCGCTGAACGTGATCCTGTATGCCGGTGCCATCATGGTCCTGTTCCTGTTCGTCATCATGCTGCTCAATCTTGGTCACGCCGCCTGGACCGACATGCGAGGGCCGCTCGGTCGGCTGCTGGCCGGCTCGGCCGCCGTCGCCTTCCTGGCCGTCGCCACGCGCTACCTCTTTGCCGCGGGCCCGCGCGTGGCTGACGAGCCGACGGTGTCGGCGATGCGTGCCGCGATCGTGGAGCAGGGTGCCGTGGGCGTCGTCGCACGGCCCCTGTTCGAGCAGTACATGGTCCCGTTCCAGCTGACCGGGCTGTTGTTGCTCGTGGCGATCGTCGGAACGATCGTCCTGGCCCGAAGGCGGGCGCCATGAGCGCGGCGTTCACCCAGGCGGATGTGGCGCTGGTCGTGAGCGCGCTCCTGTTCACGATCGGCGTCGCCGGTGTGCTGCTGCGCCGCAACGCGATCATCGTCTTCATGTGTGTCGAGCTGATGCTCAACGCCGTGAACCTGACGCTGGTCGCGTTCTCCCAGTCGTTGGGGCTCGAGGGTCAGATTCTGGTGTTCTTCGTGATGGCGGTTGCGGCGGCCGAAGCGGCCGTGGGGTTGGCGATCATCATCGCCATCTTCCGTCACTACGACGTCGTGGACCTGGACCGGTTCAGCGTGCTGCGATGGTGAGGCGGCGATGAACGGCGAGTTCTCACCGGTACTGCCGGCGCTGATCCTCCTCTTCCCGCTGCTGGGTGCAGCGATGAACGGCATCGGCGCCTTCTTGTGGCGGGACCGTAAGGCCGTTCCCAGCTTCGTCGGTCCGGCCGCGATTCTGGCCTCGTTCGCGGTGGTCGTCGCGGACTTCCTCGCCATGCGGGCGGCCGCGCTGCACGATCCGGTCGTGGTGGAGCTGTTCACCTGGATCGACTCGGGAGACCTCCGCATCGGGTTCGCGCTTCAGTTCGATCAGCTCTCGGTACTGATGGGTCTGATCGTCACTGGAGTGAGCGGGATCATTCATATCTACAGCGTCGGCTACATGGGG
>JBDHLB010000047.1:0-29822 GCA_039586095.1 Gemmatimonadota bacterium | reverse complement strand
GACGCGGCCCCTGTCGACGAGGCGCTCCAGTCGCTCTTCCAAGGCACGTGTGAGGTACAGGTGCCGATACAGCTGCCTGAGATCCTGGGCTTGGGCGGCCACGGTTTCCCCGATCGTCGGGACATGAAGCGCCGGCGGCGATTCCCGAACCGCGGGTGATGCACGGCCTGCCGGCGGAGGGTCCGCCCGAACATACGGCAGCCGGGTGGCGACTTCAACCGGATCGCCGCCGCCGACCGACGCGCACAGGAATGCGCTTTACGTTGACGTAAAGGGTAACGCGTGCACGCGGACGCGGGCGTTGCCATCCGGCTCGAGGCTCAACGATTCGCCGGGCTCGATCTCATGTCGCACATAGCCGAGCGCGATCGGCCCAAAGCGGGGCGATCGGACGGAGGTCGTGATCCGGCCTACGGACCGATCGCCGCGGTACAGCCCGGCCCCGAACTCGAGGGGGGCTCCTGCAGCATCCGGCATTGCGGCGGGCGTGGCCTCGGCGAGCGTGGAGTGAGACGTCAGGCTCAGGCCGCATAGGCGGCGGTTCACATGCCCGCGGTAGTGGATTCGCGCCACCACCTCCTGTCCCGTGTAACACCCCTTTTCGTAGGAGATCGCGCGATCTTCGAGGCCGGTTTCCTGAGGCAGGTTGTCGGGACCGAAGTCGAGCCCGAAGGCCGGTACGCCTCGTTCCACACGCCAGATATCGCAGGCCGCTGCAGACGCGACCGTTCCGCCGGCTCTCCGGACCGCCTTTTCGAGCGCCTCTTGGGCCGGAGGGAGGATGCTCCGCGGGATGTAGAGGTCCTGGCCGGGACCCTCGATCTTCTCTCGCCCGACGACGAACACTGTCGACCCCGAGGTCTCGTCCGTCCACCTGACCACCTCGAGGGGTTCGAGGGGGGAGGCGGGACCCTCCTCGGCGCGAGCCCACCCGAGCGCGCGGAGGGCAAGGTGCACGGCCTCGCCAGCGCTCGGTCCTACAAGTGAGAGGCGAGCCACGTCGCTGGAGCGGTCGAAGCTCGCGAAACGGGGAGGCACGTACTTGGCCAGATGCTCGAGCAGTTGCCCGACACAAGCCGCCGGCGTATCCAGCCACAGGGTGTCTGCGGGCACGATCCGCATGTCCGCGATGGGCCTTGCCTTGGGCGTAAGGGCCAGCGCGTAGACGGCCCGGCCTGCATCGAGGGGCGCCAGATCGTTGGTGACGAGCCCGCTCAACATGGCCGCGGGCCGCTGGCCCGACCCTGCGATGATCGCCCGTTCCTCACTCTCCGCGAGAGCCACGCTCTCCACCAGCGCCGTGTACTGGGAGGCGATCGATTCCGACTCGCGCGTGGCCTGCATGCTTCTAACCATAGTAAAAAGAGCCCCCGGGCTCACGCCCGGGAGCTCCGTACCGCCCTGTCTGCGCCCGGCAGTCGGCCGAAGCGCGGGAGAACCGAGTGAGGGCCTTAGTTTGTGGAGCCCGAGTAATCGACCACGAAGGTCACGCGGCGATTCTCGATGCCGCTCTGACCCGGTCCCTGTGCGTCCGGATTCACCTGACGCGCCATGGTCATGCCGAACGCCTGCGTTCTGACGTGATCCGAATTCAGGCCGCCGGTCTCGATCAGGTAGTTCGCCACGTTGTCCGCCCGGGACTGCGACAGGCGCATGTTGTGCGCTGGCGAACCGGCCCGATCCGTGAAGCCCTCCACGGTGACGACGGCGTCCGGATACGAGTTCCGGATCCCCGCGGCGAACGCGTCCAAGATCGGACGGTCGACGTCACGAATCTCTGCTGCGTCGAAGTCGAAGTGAACGGGCAGCGCGACGCGCATCGCGCCGTGCATGTCGTCGTCCTCGACGTGCGCACCCATCCGACGCTCCAGGTCCGCCATGCTCTGCCGCAACGCGTTGAGGTCATTGCGAACCGCGGCCACATCGGATTCGATCGTCGACATGCGCGTCTCGAGCGGCGTCGGATCGAACGGCTCGTAGTCCTCTTCGTGAACCAGGTGTGTGCAGCCCGACGCGCCAAGTGCCACGCCTGCCACGAGTACGATCAGACTTCTCATGCTAACCATTAGCCCTCCTCAGTTTTTCGCAGGGCGGGACAGTTCACTGACTCGAATATCGACGATTCGGAGACCAGGCGGGCCTGCGCCCGCTCGCCCTATGTCACAAGCGTGCCCAAGACTGCGGCGCCCGAAGGCGGCCGCGCAAGGGCCAAAACTCACACTCTCTTTCATCCGAGGGGGAGACCGACCGGCGACAGTTGCCAACTGTGACATCCCGCGCTTTTCCACCCTCGTGACTGGGGACGAAACCGCTCGTCCGTCCCCGTGCTCTGCGCTACGGAATGTTGAACCGCAGCCCTGCCGTGATCGGAATCGTGAACATCGTGCTCCACGGCGATGTCGATCCTCCGGCGGCCAAGATCCTCGTGTGGTCCTCGTCGCCGAAGATCAGGTGCGCGTTCCCGGAGATGAACAGCGTCACGACCGGGACGTTGTTCGTGCCCGAGCGCGAGAAGTTGTAACCGAGCGTCAGGCCGCCCTGCAGGGCGAAGTACGTCTGATCGAAACCGGTGCTGGTCGTCGAGGCGCCTGGAGAGTCGATGCACGCCGGGCCGCTGCAGTCCACGTCTTCCAGCACGAAGAGGTCCGAGTTGAAGGTCGCCCCACCCGCCCCGACATTAATCGTGGCCAGAAGATCGCCCATCGGGTCTGCCAGATGGCCCTCGATGCCTGCCGTGTAGTGGAACAGCGTCAGGTCCGGCGCCACACCACCCTCGAAATTGAACAGGGCGTTGGACTCGCCGGAGAGGAAGCCCACACCACCCCTGGCGGTCAGCGCGAGGCGCGGGTTCAGGAAGTACGACCACCCGGCGCCCACCGTGAAGCCGGGCTTCGCGACGTCGCTCAGGTCGCTCATGGGAAGCTCGATACCCGCGTTCACATCAAACGACCAGAAGATCGGTGAATAGCGAATGAACTGCGCATCCGCCTTCGCCGGCAAGAGCGCGAGCATCGCCACCGCCCCGAGCACCAACCCCAACTTCTTGTACCGCACCATCGCTATCCTCCTGGTTATCTGTGACCGGCCGCAAGACACCGTAAGAGTCCAACCCTCATGCGCATAGCGGCGCGCGCCGACACCCCTCCGGCGACGCGTCGATCCACCCGCGCAACAAGCCGACGCTAAATATGTAGCAAAACTTCTCGAAAGAGAAGCCCCTGTTGCCGCCCAAGGTGAACGCCGCACCCTCGATCCCGCAAGGCCTTACGCGTCCGGCAAGAACGATGCCGCAGCCCCCCGCACCGCGAGCCCGAGCCCCGGCTGCTCAACCGTCGCGCTGCCCGAGGTAGGACCGCAACGCCTCCGGCATAGACGTAAGCGTCAGGTCGGGGAACAGACGATGGAGCTCCGCATTGTCTGCCACGGCTTCCTGAACGACGAACCGAAGGGCATCTCGAGACATGAGCTGAGCCGGAACGAGTTCGGCCACTGCCGCCCCGATCATCGCCAGGGACAGCGGCGTGTGAAGGATCGACCTGCGGCGTCCCAGGGTTTCCATGAGCAGGTCGATGATGTGGTCCATGCTGTACGTGACCGGGCCGCCGATCTCGATGGTGGCCCCGGCCGCCGCGTCGTGACGCACGGCGCGCCCGACGAGCGCGGCCACATCCGCCACGAATACCGGGTTGATCCGTTGCGTCCCGGTGCCCAGTTGGGGAAAGAAGAAAGGGATCGTGCGGATCAGGTCGACGAAACGGTTCAAGCTGCGATCGCCCGGTCCGTAGACCCACGATGGTCGCACGATCACATACGCGAGCCCCGAGCCGGACACAGCCTCCTCCGCGATCGCCTTGGCGCGGAACCAGTGCTGGGATGCCTCGGAGTCGGCGCCCACGCCGGACAGGTAGACGACTTTGCGGACGCCGGCGTCGCGAGCCGCCGATATGACGTTCTGCGTGCCTTTTGCGTCGACCTCCATGAAGGTCCGACCGAGGCGTGGCGCTTCGACCGGGAATCCCGGAAACTGCACGCACTGAACCAACGTCTCCACACCGAGCAACGACGGGGCGAGCGACTCGGGCCGGGTCACGTCGCCGAATCGGCCCTCGACCGCCAGATCCGGAAAGCGACCAGAGACCGCTTCGGGGCGCCTGGACAACACCGCCACGCTTCCTCCGGCCGCGACCAGCTCCTGCACAAAGGCCGCTCCGAGAAAGCCCGTTCCGCCCGCCACCAACGTGAGTCCTGTTCCAGCCACTCTCATCTCCCGGTCTGCATAGCTCGTAGAGTTTGTCGGGCTCGGCGACGTGCGGGCAAGGCGTGCAGGCCGGGCTCCGCTCGCCGCTCCGCCGGGCGCCGAGTATGATGACGAGCCATGAAGTGGCTTCCGGGGGTCATCGGAGCCCCGGGTCGCCCCGCTCGGACACTACGGAACCACGCGAGAGATCCCACCATGCTGGAGAAACTTCTGGTACGCCACGTCGAGAAGCGACCCGCGACGGTGCGGCTGCAAGGCCGCATCCTGTTTCTGACGGAAGATCCCGAGCTGATTCGGCGCCAGCTGGCCGGCGAGGACTTGGAGTGGGACCCCTCCATTCCCTTACGGGATGACATCAGCACCGACGAGATCACCCCGGGCTGGGTGTGCTATCACTACGACGACACGCTCGGCCAGTATCCGTACGTGGGTCTCGAGTGCAGTGGTGAGCACCCCATCGGGAAGGGAGACGTGATCGGCGGCGGTTTCGTGGCCAGCGTGTCCGGCAAGCGCCGCGGCAAGGGCTCGAGCCGTGAGGCCGCGCCGTATGCAGAGAGAGCCGCTGGCATCCAGTTCGTGATCGCCGAGAACATCGAGCGGATTTATCGGGAGAACTGCCAGAACCTGGGCATGCTGGCCTCCACCGACTTCTCGCTCATCGAGAAGATTCGAAACGGCGAGGAAATTCCGCTGGATGCGTTTCTGACCGACGCGGGCCAGATCGAGCGGGATATCGTGGAGTACGGAGGCCTGCTCGACTACGCCGTGGCCCGGCTCAAGGGCCTCGTGCAGGTGCCGGACATCGAGACGACGCCTGACCGGCCGCAGACACTGGCCGAGAAAATTCTCGCGCGGCACTGGGTCCGGGACCTGTCGACCGAGGCGATCGGGGTGCCGGCCGTGCAGGCGGGCGACACCGGTTTCGTGCGCACCGACATCCGCTTCAGTCACGAGTACGTGACGCCTATGGCCTCCACGTTCTGGGAGCGATTTGCAGGCGATGCGGGCCTGAACGAGCCCGACAGCATCTACTTCTTCCGCGACCACCTCGCGTTTCTGGACCAGGTGATCTCGGAGGAGAGGAAGCAACAGGGTCTGCTGGACGCCGCGCACGCTCTCCACGACCGGCAACGCGAGTTCGCCGCGGAGAAAAAGATTCGACTCCACGGGGAGTTGGAGGGCAGGATCGGAAGCGAGGCGATCTGCCACGTCATGGTGCAGGATCGGTATGCCCTTCCGGGGCAGGTCGTGGTCGGGAGCGACTCGCACACGCCGCACTCGGGCGCCCTCGGCTGCGTCGCGTTCGGGGTCGGCACTTCGGCGATCGTGAACTCGTGGGCCACGCGCGACGTGCGTCTGCAAGTCCCGGCCTCCGTGCGAATCGAGGTGACTGGACGTCTGCTCGACGGCGTGACGGCCAAGGACCTCGTACTCGAGATTCTGCGACACCCGTACGTGAAGGATGGGCTGGCGATCGGGAAGATCCTCGAATACGCGGGCGAGGCCATCGAGGCGATGGGTGTCGACGAGCGTGCCACGCTGACGAATATGGCAGCCGAGATCGGGGCGTTTACGGGGATCGTGGCGCCGGACCGGACGACTGTGGAGTGGCTGGCGGAACGGCGCGGGCTGTCGACCGACCAGCTGAAGGCGCTTACGCAAGGGCTGCACAGCGACGCCGGCGCGACCTACGAGTGGACGATGGAGATCGACGCGTCGACCCTGGAACCCATGGTGGCGACGCCGGGCGATCCCGGGAACGGAATACCGGTCGGAGAACTGACTGACGCTGTGGAGCTCGACATCGTCTACATAGGAGCCTGCACGGGCGCGAAGCGCGAAGACTTCGACATGTACGCGAGAGTGCTCGGTGAAGCGCTGCAGGAAGGTCTCACGGTCGCGGAAGGGGTGACGTGTTACGCCCAGTTCGGTTCGATCGATGTGGAGGAATACTGTCGGAAGAAGGGATACGACGAGTTGATGCAACAGGCCGGCTTTCAGCTCCTGGCGCCCGGCTGCGGGGCCTGCATCAATGCGGGACCGGGTGTGAGCACGTCTCCTGAGCAGGTGACCATCAGTTCGATCAATCGCAACTTCCCCGGTCGCAGCGGGCCTGGAAGGGTCTACCTGGCGAGCCCGTACACGTGCATGGCGTCGGCCCTCGCCGGCCGCATCGTCGCCTACCGGCCGCGCGCCGCCGCACAGCCATGATGCCTCGCCTCGCGATCGGTCTTGTCATCGCGTTCGCATCGAGCCCGGGTCTGGCGCCGGCGGGCGGGGCCGTCGGTCAGGAACCGGCCGCCCCGAACGCGACTCCCGATCCACAGACGGATGTTCGCTGGGTCCTGACCGGGTCGCCGCACGTCGATCTGTGGTACCACGGTGTGGCCGTGGTTGGCTTCGAGGGAATCGGGCCGCTGCCGTTGTACGATCCCGAGTATGCGGACCGCGTCCGATCTGCTCGGGCGGAGAGCGGAGCCTCGTCCAGCCCGCTCGAGGCGAATCGCGACCGCTTCGCGATGGCGTTCGCGCGCGACAACCTCTTCGAGTTCCTGCACTTCCTCCCCCTCTACTTCGCGTTCTCGAACCGGGTCGCCATGTGGGATGCCATCCGCACGGTCGCGCAGGCGGCGTACAGTTTGGCCGAGCCTTGCTTTGCGCGCCCGCTCCACAAGGATCCGGCTCAGCGAGAGGCCGGCTACTTGATACCGCCACACGAGCGAACGCTCACGGGACACACCTTGAGCTCCGCCGTGTCGGTGATCGGATCGTAGCCTCCGCCCGTCAGCACGTTCACCGGCACATCGTCGAAGCTGAAGCTGGCGAACACAGTGCCCCGGGGCGAGCGGTTCGTCGCCTCGACCTTGATCCGCACCGAGCCCCGAGGGCTGGCCACCTCGGCCCACCCGCCGTCCTCCAGGCCCCAAGCCTCGGCGTCGGCCGGGTTCACCTCGAGCCGTTCCTCGGGAAGCAGGTAGTCGATCCCGCCAGAGCGTCCGGTCTGCGTGCGCGTATGGTAGGAGGCCAATCGACGCCCCGTCGTAAGCCACACCGGGTACTCGTCGCTGATCGTTTCCGCCGGGTCGCGGTAGCGGATCAACTTGAAGATCCCCCGTCCGTTCACGAACTCGTGCTCGTGCAGGCGAGGCGTGCCCGGGTGCCCCTCGTGTGGCACCGGCCACTGGTACTCGCCGTGCGCGACCCGGTCCCAGTTCAGGCCGTGGTAGGTGGCCGACAGCTCGCACAGCTCGTTGAACACCTCCGCGGCCGACGCGAAGTCGAAGCCCTCGAACCCGATCCGCTTCGCCAGCTCCGCGATAATCCACCAGTCGGGTCTGGCTTCGCCCGGCGGCGGCACGGCCGCCCGCAGGCGTTGCACGCGCCGCTCCGTGTTCGTGCACGTGCCGTCGGTCTCGCCCCACGCCGTGGCCGGCAGTACCACATCGGCCATCCGCCCCGTCTCGGTCAGAAAGATGTCGATCACGGTCAGGTGGTCGAGGCTCTCCAGCGCCTTTTCGCAGTGCGCACGATCCGGATCGGAGACGACCGTGTTCTCGCCATCGATCAGCATGGCGCGGATCGCGTCCCCGGCCATCTCGAGCGCCTGCACCTTGGTCGGCCCCTTCTCCAGATCTGCCTTCCGCCCGTAGACGTTCGCGAACTTCTCCTGATGGGCCGGATCCTCCACCGACTGGAAGCCGGGATAGTTGTTCGGCAAGGCGCCCGAGTCGCCGGCGCCCTGAATGTTGTTCTGACCGCGCATCGGATTGATGCCGGTTCCCTCTCGCCCGATGTTGCCGGTCATGAGGGCCAGGTTGCACAGGCTCTGGACGTTGTCCACCCCGCAGATGTGCTCGGTCACGCCCAGCGTGTAGTAGATGGCCCCACGGTCAGTGGCCCCGTACCAGAGAGCGGCCTGTTCGATGTCGGCCGCCGGGACACCCGTGATCGTCTCCGCCCACTCCGGCGTGAACTCGCGCACGTGCTCGAGGAACGACTCTCCCTCCATGGTACGAGCGGCCATGAACGCCTCATCAACCAAGGCCTCGCGCTCTATGACGTGCGCCATGGCGAGGAGGAGCGCCGAGTCGGAGCCCACCCGAATCGGCAGATACAGGTCGGCCAGCTCGGCGAGACGGATGCGGCGCGGGTCCGCGACGATGAGCTTTGCGCCCCGGGCGATCGCCCGCTTGATCCCGGTAGCCGCCACGGGGTGGCACTCGGTCATGTTCGTCCCGATGCAGAAGATCACATCGGGCTTTTCCATGTCCGCCAGCGGATTCGACATCGCGCCCCGTCCGATAGAGGCCGCCAGACCGGCGACCGTGGGGGCGTGTCAGGCACGGCTACAATTGTCGATCTGATTCGTCCCGAAGCCCGCCCGCATGAGGCGCTGCATCATGTAGGAAGCCTCGGTGGGCGCTCGGCCCGAAGCGACGCCATAGATGCTGTGTCGCCCGTACTCCTCCATGGCGGCGCGGAAGCCCGCCGCCGCCTTGTCGAGCGCCGTGTCCCAGTCGGTGGGCTGCAGCTCCCCGTCGTCTCCACGGACCAGCGGAGTGTCGAGACGGTCGGGATGCTGCACGAAGTCAAAGGCGAACTGGCCCTTGACGCACAAAGCGCCCTCGTTTGCCGGCCCGTCCATGGCGGGCAGAATCCCGACCATGCGCTCGCCGCGCGTCATCACGTCGACCGAGCATCCGACGCCGCAATACGGGCAGATTGTGCGCGTCGTTTCCGTCTCGCCGGGCACATTCTTGTTGGCCAGCGCCTTGATGTCGGCCAGGGCGCCGGTGGGGCAGGTGTGGATGCACTGTCCGCAAAACGTGCAGGTCGAGTCCTTCAGCAGACCTTCGAAGTCGGTCGTGATCTGCGTGTCGAAGCCGCGGTTCATCACGCTGATCGCGTAGTCGCCCTCCTGCTCGGCGCACACACGCACACAGCGATAGCACGAGATGCAGTTCTCGTAGTCTCGCAGAATGAAGGGGTTGGGGTCGTCCGGACGGCTGGTCCCGGACGTCGCCCCCGCGAAGCGCCCCGTGCGCGCGTCGTAGCGATCGATCCACTCCACCAGCTCCTGCGAGCGGAGTCCCGACAGCGGATGCACGTCGAGCTCGCGGTTCTCGGATGCTACCATCTCGAGCTCCTGCTCGACGATGCACAAGCGGCAGCCGCCGAACGGCTCGAGCCGCGGATCGAAGCACAGCGTGGGGATCTGCTTCCCGAGCCGCCAACCGATCTCGAGAATCGTCTCGTCGGGAGCGAAGGAGACCTTCTCTCCATCCAGCTTCATGCTCAGCGTGCGATCTTCCTCGCGACTGATGCCCATCGTCACCTTCCTCTGCTATCCGCCGCTATCCGCGCGTCCCACGCGTCCGTTTTCCACGTGTCGGGTGACCTGCTCGGGAAACAGCCGGAGCAGGCTCTCCGTGACCAACGGTGCGGCCATGCCCAGCCCGCAGGCGCTCGTCTGTCTCATCGTCTGACCGAGGTCCGTGACCTCATCCACCCACGCCGCCAGCTCCGTCGGCCCTCCATCGGCCAACCGCTCCGTGAGTCGCTTCGTCCCGATCCGGCACGGGAAGCACTTGCCGCACGATTCGTCGGCGAAGAACTCCATGGCGCTGTGGGCCACCGAGACCATGTCGCGGGTGTCATCGAAGACCATGATCCCGCCGGCGCCGAGAAACGATCCCTTCTCGCGGATGCAGGGCTCGTCCAGGGTGACATCGAGCTCGTCTCCGCCGAGAAAGCCACCGGAAAGACCGGCCATGGTGACCGCCTGAATCGTGCGGCCCTCTCCCGGGCCGCCCGCCCATTCGTGGAGGAGCGTCTGAAGCGGGAGCCCGATCGGGACTTCATAGTTGCCCGGCCGCGCGATGTCGCCCGACAGGCTGATGACCTTCGTCCCCGCATGTTCGCCTACTCCCAGGCTTCGATACCACTCGGCCCCATGCCGCACGATGGGCGGCACGGCGGCCAGCGTCTCCACGTTGTTGACCACCGTCGGCAGGTTCTCGTAGCCGTGCGTGACGGGGTACGGGGGCCGGTTGCGGGGAAACGGATGCCCGCCCTCCAGGCTGTTGAGGAGCGAAGTCTCCTCTCCGCAGATATAGGCCCCCGCGCCGCGGCGAAGATGAATTCGGAACGAGAAGTCGGTACCGCCGATTCCTTCCCCGAGCCACCCCGCCTCCTCGGCCTCTTGTAGAGCGCGCGCGAGGACCCGGAACGTCTCGGGATACTCGTAGCGAAGGTAGATAAAGCCGCGGGTCGCACCGGTCGCGCGCGCAGCGAGGATCATGCCCTCGATGACTCCGTGCGGATCGTGGTCCATCAGCGCCCGATCCTTAAAGCAGCCCGGCTCGCCCTCATCGGCGTTGCACACGATGGTCTTCGGCCCTCGCTGGGCGTCGGCCACCGCCTGCCACTTTCGACCGGTCGGGAAGCCGGCCCCTCCCCGTCCCGCGAGACCGCTCTCGCCGACCACCTCGAGGAGCTGCTCCGGCGTCATCGCGGATAACGCGCGCTCGAGCGCTTCGTAGCCGCGGGTCTGTCGATACCCCTCGATCCCTGCCCGTCCGGGCTCGCGAATCGAGGCGAACACACATTCCGTTACGCCATCGGGAGGCGGTGCGGGAAGGGGCGAGGGCGCGTCGGCCAGGGCATCGGCCGCCGGGCCCGTCATCACGCGATCCCCGGACAACACGGGCACCGGCTGATCGCAGCGGCCAGGGCACGGAATCGGGACGGCAGAGTCGAGCTCGTCCAACAGACGCGCCGCGCCCCGCAGCCGACACACCGGCCCGTCGCACACATGCGGCGCGGCGCGGCCGCCAGAGTGCCTGGCGAGGTAATGATAGAACGTGACCGTGCCGAACAGGTCGGCGATCGGGATGCGCAGCGCCTCGCCAACCTCTCTGAGAGCATCCTCGGACAGATAGCCGTCGCGGTCGTGAATGGCGTGCAGGACCGGCAGGAGCGGTGCGGGTTCGTGCCGCCAGGCTTCGATGAATTCCTGGTTCGAGGGAACCGTCATCGTGACCTCGTGCTGCGAGCGACTGCTGCGAGCTGCCAGCCGGCCGGACACAGGGCCGACCTCGGCAACCGTCTGCCGCCAGCCGACACTCTGCATCCCCAGGTGTGAGAAAACACTACGTTGCCACCGAGGGGCCAGCAATCGAGTCGACCGCCGTGTGACGGAGGACCGACCCCCGCGGCCGGTCGAGCGTGTACATTGTGCGCCATGTCGTCACGCAAGAAGAGCACATCTCGGGTTCGAATCGACCGGTTCGCGGGAGGTCGCGGGGCCAATCGCGACGATGTCGTGGCTGTCGAGGAGCCGCTGGAGATCCGACTCGAACTCGCTGCGGGCGACGGCGTGCGGGAGCGGAGCGTGTCGGTGACGATGCGCACCCCCGGCGCCGACTTCGAGCTGGCCGCGGGCTTCCTGTTCACCGAGGGAATCCTGGCCGATCGCTCCGACATCGCGGACCTGCGCTATTGCCAGCACGTGACGCCGCAGGAGTACAACATCGTGACCGTGCGGCTGAGCGATCCAGACGCCTTCGATCCGGCTCTTCTCACGCGCAACTTCTACACGACCTCGAGCTGCGGCGTGTGCGGGAAGGCATCGCTCGAAGCGGTCGAAGTGCGGGGGTGCGAGCCGCTGCCCGCCGGGGAGCTTCGGGTCCCGAGGGACGTGATCCAGCAGATCCCGGATGCGCTCCGAGAGGCGCAGCCCGTGTTCGAGCGGACGGGCGGGCTGCACGCCGCTGCACTGTTCGACTCCAGCGGCGAAATCACCACTCTCCGGGAGGACGTCGGCCGGCACAACGCGGTCGACAAGGTGATCGGCCACGAGCTGCTTGGGGGCCGGGTCCCGATCGTCGATCGCCTGCTGGCCGTGAGCGGCCGGACGTCCTTCGAGATCATGCAGAAGGCACTAGCGGCCGGCATTTCGATGGTGGTGGCCGTGGGCGCCCCTTCCAGTCTCGCCGTCGATCTCGCGACGCAATTCAACATGACGCTGGTCGGCTTTGCGAAGGCCGAGGGCTTCAACCTGTACGCGGGTGCCGGACGGATCGAGGATCTCGGACCCACCGGGGGACGCGGCGCAAGAGAGTAAGCGGTGCGGCGGCATCAGCCTGGAGTCCAGTCGGCGTACTCTAACCTTCGAACATCTCCCGCTGCGTTGCGAGCAGTTCGCCCACGGTAGAGGACTTGAGCCGTCCGAGCCGGCGGACGAGACGGGATCGATCGACGGTTCGGAGCTGATCGAGCACCACATAGCCTTCGCGGTTCCCAAACCTGCAGGCGACGCGGAAGGGGTAGGAATGCCCGCCTGTCGTCATCGGCGCCACGATGAACGTTCCCAGGTGATCGTTCAGCTCGTTCGGTGACACGACGACGCACGGACGCGTTTTGCGGATCTCGACGCCGCGAGTCGCGTCCAGCGCTACGAGGTGGACTTCGCCGCGACGCGGGGTGCTCAGTCCCACGTCCACTCCGTGTCGTCGAACTCAGTGGCCAGCGGCTCGTCCACCAATCCGGCATCCCCGCGCTGGGCGAGCTCCTTCGCAGCCCCTCGCCAGCCCTCCCGGATCGCCGGCAATCGCTCGATGACGATGCCACCCTCTATCACGCGCAGCCGGACGTGTCCTTCGAGGCCGGCCTGTTCGAGCAACGGCTTCGGGATGCGGACTCCCTGCGAGTTGCCGATCCGAATGATCTTGCTGGACACACCCCGAGCTTCGTCTCGCATCTCAACTCCGTCTCAACGTCGACCCGGCACTACATTCGTGTACAATAGTAATTACAATGTATATACAGCAGCCTTGGACCGCTGCCGGCCGAGTGTCTTGCGTCGGAGTCTGGTGGCTTCGATTATCGCCCGGCTTCTGAGAGATCCACCACGAAACGAGGGACAGCGCACCCATGAGCAGACCTTCGGTCCCTGACTTCACTCGCCGTGAGGCGCTCGCCGTGATCGGAGGCGGAGCGCTGGCTGCCCTTTATGCGTCCTGCTCGCGGGGCCCAGCGGCAGCTTCATCGAACGCGGACACGACCGCCATGAAAGAACCGCTTCACTACGCCAGTCTGGTCGACGTCGCGCAACGGATACAGTCGGGTGAGGTTTCGCCGGTCAAACTCACGCAACGCATGCTGGACCGCATCGAGGCCGTCGATGGGCGTCTGCGGAGCTACGCCACGGTCATGGCCGAGCACGCCCTCGAAGCCGCCCGCCGGGCCGACCAGGAGATCGGGTCGGGGCTGTACCGTGGGCCGCTGCACGGGATTCCGGTTGCCGTCAAGGATCTGTGCTACACGAAGGGCGTGCGCACCATGGGTGGCCTCGGAGTCCTGGCCGACTTCGTCCCCGACTACGATGGAACGGCCGTAGCGAAGCTCGAGTCAGCTGGCGCGGTGCTCCTCGGCAAGCTGAACCTGACCGAGGGCGCCATGGGCGGATATCACCCCGACTTCGAGGTGCCCGTGAATCCGTGGGATGCGGATCTGTGGCCGGGCGCCTCGTCCAGCGGCTCCGGGGTCGCGACCGCTGCCGGTCTGTGCTTCGCTTCCCTTGGCACGGACACGGGGGGATCGATCCGGTTTCCCTCAATGGCCAACGGGACGGTCGGGCTCAAGCCCACCTACGGCCGGGTGAGCCGCTACGGAGTATTGCCGCTCGCCGAATCCATGGATCACGTGGGGCCGCTGACCCGCCGCGTGGCCGACGCGGCCGTCGTTCTGGAGGCCATCGCGGGCTTCGATACGAATGATCCGACTTCTCTCCCCGAGCCCGTGCCCGACATGCGAGCGAGCCTGGCTCAGGGAGTGTCGGGTCTCCGGCTCGGCTTCGATCGGCGGTACGCCACCGAGGGTGTCGACCCGGGCCTGGTAAAAGCCATCGAAACGGCCCTCGGTGAGCTGGAAAGCGTCGGTGCGGAGATCGTGGACGTGGAGGTGCCCGAGGCGCTGTACACAGAGGCGTTCAGCAACGCGTGGTTCAGCATCTGTTCGTACGAGGCCCACAAAGCGCATGCGGCGAACTTCCCCTCCCGGGCGGAAGAGTACGGTGCGTATTTTCGCGATTTTCTCGAATTTGGCTCTGCGGTGACCGATGCCGCCTACGAGGAGGCCAGTCGCTTTCGGGCCGCCTTCAACGACGAGTTCCGAGCGGTGCTCGCGAGTGTCGATGCCCTCGTCGCGCCGGCGGGGGGCGTGCCATTCCCGATGTCGGAGGAGCAGCAACGCGGCGGCCTGGCAGATTTCGCACCGGTGATGCCGATGGTACAGCTTCGGTTCACGGCGCCGGCCGACTTCGCTGGGACCCCGGGGCTCGCGATGCCGTGTGGCGTGTCGGAGTCCGGCGTCCCCTACACGATGCAGTTCCTCGGGGGGCGGCTAAGCGAGCCGATGCTGTGCCGAATCGGGCACGCCTACGAACAGACAACCGAGTGGTACACCCTGCACCCGAGCGAGTGAGCCACCTCAGCCCATGTCGCGGAGGCCATCCAGGATTCGGCGGCTGGCCCAGCGGCGTACCACGGGCTTCCACACGAAGCCAAACAGGTTCGCGAGAAGACCGGGGCTGAGTCGGTCGAGCACACGACCCGCTTCCAGGTTCACGTAGCGCTCGAGCTGTCGGCGCGAGGGCTCGGGCATCGTGTCGAACGAAGCATCCAGAGGCTCGACGCGATACGCCGAATCCGCGTCGGGCCGGCAGTCCAACACGTCGTGGAAGTGTCGCTCGAGGAGCCGACGTGCGTCGCGGCGTCCCGCCCGAAAGTCGTTGGCGCGCCACTCACGGTGGAAGAAGCCCCCGAAGTTGCCCATGAAGTCACCGCTCAGCTCGTCTGATCGAGTGGGGGCGACCAGGTACAGCGGCATCACGTCTTTGTCCCGCAGGCCGGCCGCCGATTCCAGAACGAAGATGAGCTTCGCGAGACGCGTGCGAGCAGCCCGACCCTCGACTCCCTGCAGGGCCGGCGCGAACCGTCGATCCGCCTCGATCCGCCGCAGGTTGTCGTCCAGGTATGCGAGGGCCGGGTCGACCGATGTCGCCACGGGCTCCCTCGACACGGCCACCTTCATCTCGGCGACGCGCTCTGCGAGCTCCCCGACCGACCGGCCGAGATCCAGTGCCGCGGGATCACACAGGGAGGCCGCCAGCCCGGGAAGACGTGTGACCAACTCCTCGAAGATCTCGAGCCGGGCGTTAATCTTGTGTGTCTCGATCCAGTCCCGAATCGCGGCCTCACCCAACAGTGCTCTGGCCAACTGGCCGGCCATCCGCGCCGGCGACGTCGGCGATTGCACGCCACCAGCCGGCGTGGTGCCCGGTTCCTCCAGGGTGGGATCGACCAGGATGTAGCGCCACTCGGCACTCCGGTGATCGGGGAAACGCTGGACAAGCTGCTTGGCGAGCCGAATCGGCTCGTTGTCGAACAGGCCTCCGTCGGTGTACCACATCCGCACCTGCTCGGCCTTCGGGTCCGGAAACCGGGCGCCCGGGTAGTCCTCGATCGAGCGATCGATCCCGCTCGGCGGCAACGCGAACGGAAACGCTGCCGAGGCCACGGCCGCCTGACGCACCTCTTCCCAAACGGGGTCGGTCGGACCCACTCCGCCGGCCAGCTCGAACTCGATCCAGTCCCGGTGCACGCGGCCCCCGTAAAAGCGTTCCGGAGCGTTCAGGAAACCGTAGCGGAACTGGTACGGAATGCCGTGCAGGTTCGAGAGGCTGAAACCGAGACGGATCGGATCTCCCGCAGCAGCCGAGCGGCGATCGTCCGAAGCCGCTCGAGCCGTCACCAGAGCACGACTGAGGGCTTCGAGGGGTTCGGGATCCATGAAGACGGAGCGATCCGCCCGATCGGAGCGTAGCAGAACCTCCGAGTCGACGATGTCCACCCACACCCTCTCGAGCCACGGAGCAAGCGTGGGGTTGATGGCGAGGGCGCGTCCCACCATCGCGGCCGTGAGCGATCCCGCCGACGATCCGGCCACGACATACAGCTTGACGCCTCCGCGGCCGTTTCCTTCGAGCGAACGAAGAATCTCGGTCACGGCACCGGCCACATACGTGCCGAGCGACACGCCTCCGCCGAGTACGAGCGCGAGCCGGATCAACGGCTGCCCCCACTCTCCTGGTTGCCTGTCGAGGCATCTTCAACGCGGGCACCGCCGCTGCTGGCCTTCTCGGCATCGACTGACGCGCGGGCAGCGTTCACCCTTTCGGCGCCGGGGAGGCTGTGATGTCCCGACACGTCGATCTCGAGCAGACTCGCCGGGTCGAGGCTCACGCCGCCCACGTAGAGTGACCAGTGCAGGTGCGGGCCTGTAACGCGACCGGTCGAGCCGACGTGGCCAATGACCTGGCCTCGAGTTACCCACTCTCCATCCTGGACCGCAATTCCCGACATGTGGAAGTATCCTGTGTGGACGCCCAGACCGTGATCGAGATACACGGCGTTCCCCTGATAATAGAATTCGCCTGACAGACTCACGCGGCCAGCCCCAGCCGCCCGAATCCACTCGCCTTCCTCTCCGTCGATGTCGAGGCCCCAATGGCGACTGCGGAGCTCGCCGTTGAACACGCGTCGCTGGCCGAACGGGCTCGTCGTGCGGTCCTGCCGCGGCAGTGCGAATCCGTCGTGCGCCAGCCACTCGGGTGTGGGAGTTTCCAGCATTCCTCGAATTCGCTTGCGCTCCTCCGCGATGCGAGCCAGCTCGTCAGCCGGCGGATTCATGAAGCGTCCCGCGACCCGGAGCTCGGTGGCGGGATAGAAACGGCCTGCCACGACGACCGGTTCGTAGACCTCGCTCCAGGTGCCGTCCGCTGCCCGGAAGCGCGCGGCGAGCAGGTGCCGGCCGCTCGATCCCACGGGCAGGGCGCCGACCCCGAACCAGCCCTCTCGAGTGCGCACGAGGGTCAAGGGCCGGCCCGCCAGCTCCACCTCGGCCTCGACAGGCTGCTGTGCGGCGGCGAGCGGAAGGAGATGAACCGCAACGGCGCTGCCCTCGCGAGGCTCCTTCGGCGACAGGCGGACAGCGGGCGGAATCCACAGCTTCGGAGGTGAGGGGACCCTGGCCGCACGATGAGCGAAAACGACATCAGTCGGCGCCACTTTCTGAATGTCGGCCGGCACCCACCAGTCCCGCAGCGCAGGAGATCCGACCGGGTCGATCGGGGCAGGCGGCGGGGGTGGCGATGAAGCGCAGCCTGGGCTGGCTCCGGCCAGTACGGCCACCATCAGAAGGCGCTCGACACCGCGCTGACAGCGGATCGACCGCCCGACGTAGCTGTCTCGTCCCATGCCCCACGTCATATGCCCGCACCCGTCCTCTCGCACTCCGTCCATACGTTCCCGCCCCAGCCGCGCCGCACCCTCCGTGCCGTGCGAGCGGGCTCCGGGATCTGCGAAGCGGATGCGACGGCTATGGGTTCGCGTTCCAGATGTCGACCGCGATCTTCCAGGTGCCGTCCGCACCCTTCTCCCAGACTCTCACGTGCTTACCCTGCTCGACCAGTGCGTTTCCCTCCGAGTCCATATAGCCGAACTGGTACCCGCCAAGCGAGTACGCCATGTCTCCCGAATCGGACACGTGAATGACCGCCTCATCCATTCGCTGAATGTCGATGCCCGGCAGCTCCAGGAACGACGCCCAGAGCATTCGCAGCGCATCCAGTCCACGTTCCGACGGGGCGCCCGGTGGCATCATCACCGCCGTTTCCGAGTATGCAGAGACCACGCCATCCAGATCGCCTGCCCTGGCCGCACCGAGCATCGCACCCTCGGCCACTTCGCGGATCACGGCCTCCTCGGCTGTCTGGTCCACCGTCGGTTGCGGCGCGCACGCGCCGAAGGCTGCAGCCCAAAGCAGGATCGAGACTCGCCAACGCATGGCACCCTCCTTGTGGTAGGCCTGACTGCGCTCCACGGTAGTGCCGGTGCCAGGGAAGGGGAAGGACCCGCGTCGCTACTTTTTCGGACCCCTCGGGGTACTGCGCGTCGCCGCGTCGCCAATGTAGATGTCCCAGCCGCAGGCCGTGAAAGATGTCGGAAGAGCGTCGATACAAGGAAGACGAAGTCAAGGGGATCTTCGAGGCCGCCGCCAGGGAGCGCGACTCGCGCGGGCGGGCCGTCGTCTCCCCGGAAGGGCTCACTCTGGCAGAACTCCAGACCATCGGCCGCGAGGTGGGGCTGGCACCCGACCGAATCGCCGAGGCAGCTTGGCAGGCATGCATCTTCACGGTGAGCCGGACATGAGACCTTTACGGGGGCGGGCTCGAGCACTCGCTTTCCTGGTTCTCGCTCTTCTCGCCGGTGCGTGTGCGGGCCGTTCCTCGGGCCAGGAAGCGACGAACGGCTCCTTCGCGGCCCTCGTCGAGTCGCTCTCCGAGCCGGGCGGTTATTTCGACACGGACAACCTCATCACCAACGAGCGCTCCTACCTCCACGTCCTGCCCGTACTGAAGCGCCACCGGGTCGAGGGCGGTGCGTACGTGGGAGTCGGGCCGGATCAGAACTTCAGCTACATGGCGCAGATCCGTCCCGAAGTCGCCTTCCTGGTCGACATCCGGCGGGACAACCTCCTTCTGCATCTCGTCTTCAAGGCGCTGTTCGAACTCGCGGAGACGCGGATCGAATACCTGTCCCTGCTGTTCGGCCGCCCAACACCTCCGGACGCGTCGGCGTGGGGCAATCGACCGATCGAGGAGCTGATTGCCTACCTGAATGTGGCGTTAGCGGATGAAGAGTCCGTTGAACACGGACGAAGCAGAGTGGATGACACGATACGCACGTTCGGCCTGCCCCTGTCGGACGAAGATTATGCGGCGATCGACCGGTTTCACCGCACGTTCATCGAAGAAGGGCCCTCCCTCAAGTTCCGCAGTCACGGCCGGAGTCCGCGTTACTACTATCCGTCCTACCGCGACCTGATGCTCGAAACCGACGCGACCGGTGAGCGGGGCCACTACCTGGCCTCGGAGGACAGCTTTGCCTTTCTGAAGAGCTTGCAGGAGGCGGATGCGGTGGTCCCTGTGGTGGGCGATCTGGCCGGACCGCATGCCGTTCAGGCCATCGGCCGCTACATGTCCGATCGCGGCTTGGCGCTCTCCGCCTTCTACACGTCGAACGTCGAATTCTATCTGGCCCGCAGCGGGACCTTCGCGGCCTTTGTGGACAACGTTCGTGCCTTGCCCCGAGACACGTCGAGTGTCGTGATCCGAAGCGTCTTTCACAGCGTATTCGGGCCGCACCCGAATGCCGTGTCCGGATACGGGAGCACGCAGCTCGTCCACTCCGTGGAGGCGTTGCTCGCAGGCTGGTCGGCTGGCCGCTACCGGAGCTACTGGGAGCTCGTCACCAGCGACGTCCTGCGTTAGGTCTGCAATCTCGGCCGCCGCGCCATAACCTCCGCCGGGCTATAGCTTGAGCCGCGCTATAACCTGAACCGCCTCGCCATCTGGAAGTACCGGTTCAACCAGCCCCGCGTCCGGTCCGTGAGCTTCGAGCGCATGTAGAGGTCCGCGGTCCGCCGCACCCCCTCGCTCATCGTCGGGTAGGGATGCACCAGGCTCGAGAGGTGGCCGATCTTCACGCCATGCTTCATGGCGAGCGCCACCTCGGAGATCATCGTGCCGGCCTCGGATGCAAGGATGTGCCCGCCCATGATTCGACCCTTCTTGTCTACCACGAGCTTCACCGCGCCGCGGTCGGCCCGATCGGTGATCGCGCGATCCAGACCGCTCAACTCGTAGGTGAAGGCTCGCACGCTGTCCCCATGCCGTTCCCGCGCCTCGGATTCCGTAAGACCCACATGGGCGAGCTCCGGCTCGGTGAACGTGCACCACGGAATCGCGTGGTACGAGATGCGGGTGGGAAACGGGAAAAGCGCATTCCGCACCACGGTGCGCGCCTCGTGGTCGGCCACGTGCGTGAACAGGTAGCCTCCGGTCACGTCCCCTGCGGCGAAAATGTGCTTCTGCGACGTCCGCAAACGGTCGTCCACCACCACACCGCCCCGGTCCACTTCCACACCCGCCAGCTCGAGGCCCAGAGATTCCACGTTCGGTCGGCGGCCGGTTGCCACCAGCACTTCCGCTGCCTTCAGCCGCTCGGTGCCGTCGGCTCCCTCGGCGGTAAGCGCGATGCCGTCCGCGCCCCCGCGGTCGCCGGCGCCCCCCCCGCCGGGACCGTCGCCACCGACCGAGCCGCCCGACACCCGTTCCGCCCGCACCACCTTTCGACCGGTAAGGATGCGGACTCCGTCCTCCTCGAGAATCGCGCGCAGACGCTCCACCAGCTCCGGGTCTTCGCGGGGCAGGATCTGCTCCAATAGCTCGACGACGGTGACGTCGATCCCGAGCCGGCGATACGCCTGCGCGAACTCGATGCCGATCGGACCGCCCCCCACGATGAGGACGGACTCGGGGAGCTCGGCACGGTCGAACGCCGTCTCGTGCGTGTAATAGCCTGCGTTCTCGAGACCCTCGATCGGGGGCACGGCGGCTCGGGAGCCCGTCGCGATCACGAACTTGCGCCCGCGGACAAGCTGGCCGTCCACCTCGAGCTCGTGCGGCGATACGAACCGCGCCTCGCCTTCGATCACGTCGACGCCCATGCCGCGAAACCGCTCGGGGTCGTCGTGCGGTTGAATGCGAGCCCGCACGGCGCGGACGCTCTCGAGGACGGCCGATCCGTCGATGATCGGCTGCTGAGGCTCCAGTCCGAACGCGTCCGCCCGACGGAACGCCTCGGCCAGTCGAGCCGTCCCGATCAGGGCCTTGCTCGGCACGCAGCCGGTCCACAGACAGTCGCCGCCCAGGCGATCACGCTCCACGAGGGCGGTGCGAGCGCCCAGCCCGGCGGAGCCGGCGGCCGTGACGAGACCCGCCGTTCCGCCACCGATCGCAACGATGTCGAACGCTTTGTCGGCCATAGGCCCACACAAGAAGAGCCACCGCCCGGGAACGCAAGCGACGCACCCTCAACGTTGCCCTGTGCCTACGTCTCGGGTAGCTTCGGGCGATGCAGAATTCCATGCGAGATATCGCTTCAGCACGGCCTGCGAACGGTCCCGAGCCCGCAGCCGAGGGGCCGAAGGAAGCGGAGCTGTTCGCGAAGTGCCATGACTTCACGGCGTCGCGCGAGCTCCGGGCGGCGGGCCTGTATCCGTACTTCATGCCCATCCAGGAGTCGCACGACACCTACGTCATCATCGACGGCCAGAAGAAGATCATGGTCGGCTCCAACAACTACATGGGGCTGACGCACGACCCGCGGATCATAGAGGCCTCCAAGAAAGCGATCGACCGGTTTGGCAGTGGCAACACGGGAAGCCGCTTCCTGAACGGGAATCTCGACCTCCACGATCGGTTGGAGGAGGAGCTGGCGGACTTCACGGGCAAGGAGGCCGCCCTCGTCTTCAGCACCGGGTATCAGACGAACCTCGGCACGTTAGGCGCCCTGATCGGCCGCAACGACACCGTCTTCGTCGACAAGCTCGACCACGCCAGCATTCAGGACGGGGTGCGGCTGGGCTTTGGTCGAATCCAGCGCTTCGGTCACGGGGACCACGAGATGTTGCGCCGCATGCTGGAGGCCGAAAACGAGGAGCGCGGCAAGCTGATCGCCGTGGATGGCGTCTACAGCATGGAGGGCGACATCGCCGACCTGCCCGCCCTGATCGACCTCAAGAACCGTTACGGCGCCGGGCTTCTGGTGGACGACGCCCACTCGGTCGGCGTGCTCGGACCCACGGGGGCGGGAACGGCGGAGCATTTCGGAGTGACTGATGATGTCGACCTGATTCTCGGCACGTTCAGCAAGTCGTTCGCGTCCATCGGCGGTTTCTGCGCCGGGTCGGCCGACATCATCGAGTATCTGCGCAACCACGCCCGGGCGCTCATCTTCAGCGCCTCGATGCCGCCGGCCGCGGTGGCCACGGTGCTCAAGGCGCTCGAGATCATCCGGAGCGAGCCCGAACGACGCGAGCGTCTGTGGAAGAATACCCGCAAGATGATGGAGGGCTTTCGGAGCATCGGGTTCGAAATCGGCCCGACCGAGACCCCGATCGTGCCGATCCTCATCGGCCCGATGGAGAAGACGTTCCTCTTCTGGCGCGCCCTGTTCGACGCGGGCGTGTTCACGAACCCGGTCGTCCCCCCCGCCGTTCCCGAGGGAAGCTGCCGTCTCCGGACGAGCTACATGGCGACCCATACCGAGGACCAGCTCGATTTCGTGCTCGAGCTCGTCGAGCGTATCGCGCGAGAGCTGCAAGTCGTCTGAGCTCAAGACCCAGAGATTAACGCCATGCAGGTGATCCCGGTTCGCAGCACGGATCAGCTCGGCGCCTTCATTCGTCTCCCGTGGAGCATTTACCGGGACGATCCGAATTGGGTGCCACCCCTGATCCGCGACGTTCGGAGCGCGTTCGATCGCTCCAAACACCCGTTCCACGAGCATTCGGAAGTGCAGGCGTTCCTCGCGCTCCGGGACGGCAAACCCGTGGGCCGTATCGCCGCGATCCGGAACCGGAATCACGAGAAATTCCACGAGGAGCCGGTCGGGTTCTTCGGATACTTCGAGTGTGTGAACGATCAGGCCGTGGCCGAGGCTCTGTTCGACACGGCGGCGGGCTGGGTGAGCCAACGAGGCCTGCGGGTGATGCGGGGACCGACCAGCTTTTCGACCAACGAGACGACGGGCTTCCTGATCGATGGCGACGACGGCCCGCCGATGTTGATGATGGCGTACAACCCCCCGTACTACATCGAGCTTGCGCAGCGGTACGGCTTTCGGGAGGCCAAGACGCTGGTGGCGTACTGGATCGACAGCAACATCCCGCCGGATTTTCTCGTGCGGGCCGCCCCGCTGATCGAGAAGCGCTACGAGGTCCGTCTTCGTCCCATGCGCATGGACCGCTTCACGGAAGAGCTGGCGACGGTTCGTTCCATCTACAACCAGGCCTGGGAGAAGAACTGGGGCTTCGTCCCCATGACGGACGCCGAGATCGACCATATGGCCGCCGAGCTCAAGCCGATCGTCGACCCCAATCTGGCCCTGTTCGTCGACACGCCGGACGGAGAATCCATCGGCTTCGCCCTCGGACTGCCGAATTTCAACCTCGTGCTTCAGCGGATGAACGGCCGACTTTTCCCCTTCGGAGTCCTGAAGGCCCTCTACCACGGCCGGAAGATCCACCAGATGCGGGTCATCGCCCTGGGTCTGGTCGAGGAGTACCGCGGCAAGGGGATCGATGGGCTGCTGTACCTGGGCCTGATTCAGAACGGCGCGGCCCGTGGCATCACGGAGTGCGAGCAGTCGTGGGTCCTGGAGGACAACCTGAAAATGCGGGCCGCGATCGAGAAGTTGAACGGTCGCGTGTACCGACGATACCGGTTGTACGATATCGAGCTGTGACGGACGGATCAGACGGAACGAACGGCACGGGCGCGCTGGTGCTCGTCACAGGCGCGACCGGTTTCATCGGCAGCCACACCGCTGCCGCGTTCGCGGAGGCCGGCTACCGATTGCGGTGCACGGTTCGCGCGAGCAGCGACACGAGGCCGATCGAAGCTCTACAACCGGAGCTGGTCGAGCTCGATCTGGCTCTCGCGGCCGACTACCGACGTGCCGTGCGAGGGGTCGATGTCGTCGTTCATGTCGGAGGCCTCACCCGGGCTCGATCCGAGAGCGAATACGAACGGGTCAACGCGGATGCGACAGAGCGGCTCGCGGCCGCCGCGGCGGCTGAAGGCGTCCAGCGGTTCGTCCTCGTCAGTAGTCTGGCGGCGCGGGGCCCGGATGGCTCGGACGGTCCGGTCAGCGACTACGGCCGCAGCAAGAGAGAGGCGGAGCGCCGGCTGCGCGATGTCATGAGCGGCTCCGGGACTGTGGTGCTCCGGCCGGCTGGCGTCTACGGGCCTCGTGACACGGACCTTCTGCCGCTGTTCCGAATGGCGAAATGGGGGTTGTTGATCGCGCCGGCCGGTGGCGGTTTCCTTCAGCCGGTCTACGTGGACGATGTGGCCGCCGCTGCCGTCCGTGCCACGGAGACTGCGCCCGGGTTCGGACCCTTCCCCATCGCCGAGCCCGATCGGTATACCTGGTCGGAGGTGGCCCGTGTGCTGGGATCGGCTCTCGGCAAGAAGGTTCGGCTCATCCCGCTGCCAGGCACCGTGTTCGAGGGAGGAGGTCTGCTGAGCGAGGTGGCCGCCCGGGCCCTCGGACGTGTGCCGGAGCTGGACCGGCGGCGCGCGGAGGACCTGGCCCGCTACTCGTGGACCTGCGACGTGACCGCTACGGAGAAAGCGCTCGGGTGGACCGCCCGAGTCCCGCTGGCAGACGGCCTCGGCCGGACCGCTCGCTGGTATCGGGAGCACCGCTGGCTGTGAGCGAGCGGCTCGGCGCACCTGGCTCGGATCGCCGTCCACGGCTGCTGGCCACCGACAAGCTGTTCCTCGGCTATGTCGTGTACGCGGGGCTGCTGGCCCTGGTGGCCGGAGGGCGGACCGGCGCCCTGATCGCGGCCGTGCACGCCGTCGTCGTGGCCGCGGTATGGGGTCTGAGCCGCCTGCCGGTGCCCGCGAATCGGGTGCTCCGATTCCTGAGAATCGCTTACCCGGTCGCCATCGCGCCCCTGTTCTACGCCGAGCTCGCGACGGTCAATCAGTTCCTGTTTGCCGGCACTTTCGACGAAATGGTCCAGGGTTGGGAGACGGCACTGTTCGGGGTTCAGCTCAGCGTGACCGCCAGCGAGTGGTTTCCATCGGTCGTGCTGTCGGAGTTCCTGCACCTGGGCTACGTGTCTTACTACCTGCTCGTGCCCGCCGGCTTGATCGGCGCCTACCTTCTCGGAGGCAGCGCCGGTCTGGAGCGCACCGTGTTCGCCGTCGCGCTCGCCTTCTACGTGAGCTACGCGATCTTCGCCGTGTTTCCCGTCGCGGGCCCCCGGTACGATTTCGATCCGATCGGTGGCGATATCGCACAAGGCACCGTGTACGGAGTGGTTCACACGATCCTGGAGGCCGGCTCGTCGAAGGGCACCGCGTTTCCGAGCTCGCACATCGCGGCCGCGGGTGCTGCCGTTCTGGCTGCGGGACGCGAGGACCGAAGGCTGTTCTGGTGGCTGCTGCCGGCCCTCCTGGCCCTGACGCTCGGTACGGTATACGGGCGCTTTCACTACGGAGTCGACGCGGCTGCCGGAGCCGCGCTGGCGCTCGCCATTTGGATCGCGACCCCCCGGCTCGTGAACAGCCTCGGGGGTATGGACCGCAGAGTGGACCTGCGCACCTGATCGACATCCTCGTAGCGATGGACTCGATGAAAGGGAGCTTGTCGGCTCCCGAGGCCTGCGAGGCCGTGCGACGCGGGCTCCTCGATGTGTGCCCGACGGCAAGGGTGCGGGTGCAACCGATGGCGGACGGTGGCGAAGGAACGGCCCGTGTCCTCATCGCGGCGCGAGACGGGCGCTGGATTCGCTGTCGAACGATGGGGCCGCGTTCCGACCGGAAGGTGGATGCCGGCTACGGGTGGTGGCAGAACGAGGCCGGGGAGGCGGTTGCCGTGGTCGAGATGGCGACGGCCAGCGGGCTGACCCTGCTGGACCGGGCGGAGCGCGATCCACTGCAGACGACGACGTTCGGTACCGGACAGCTGCTGGAGGCAGCCGCGCGGCGGGGAGCGCGTCACGTGTGGCTCGCCGTGGGTGGCAGCGCGACGGTGGACGGCGGAGTCGGCGCGGCCAAGGCCTTGGGGTGGCGTTTTCTCGACGCGACTGGGAAGGACGTGGGCCTCGGCGCCGGCGGACTGGAACGGATCGCTCGAATCGAGCCCCCGGCGCTCGACGAACCTTCCCGACCGGTCGCCCTGCCGCCGATCACGGTTCTCTGCGACGTGGACAACCCTCTGCTGGGCACCGAGGGTGCCGCCCGCGTGTTCGGTCCCCAGAAGGGAGCTGCCCCCGACGTGGTCGAACGACTCGAGCGAGGCCTGTCCAGCCTGGCGGACGCCATCGAACGTGACGTCGGCACGGACGTGAGAGCTCTTCCCGGCGGTGGAGCGGCGGGCGGCCTTGCCGCGGGGGCAGCCGCGTTCTTCGGTGCCGCTCTGGAGCCCGGCTTCGAGGTGATAGCCGACGCGACCGGTCTGGACGGGTCGATCGAGGGCTCCGCGTGGGTCGTGACCGGCGAGGGTCGATTCGACACGCAGTCGCTGCGTGGCAAGGTCGTATCCGGGGTGGCACGACGGGCCGCCCGGCAGGACGTTCCGGTCGCGGTGATCGCCGGCCGGGCCGAAGTGGGTGAGCAGGAGGCCGCCCGGCATGGGATCAGCGCTGTGGAGTCATGCATTAGGGGTGGCTCGAGTGATACGGCCGGGGCGGAGGCGATGGACCATGCGTGCGAGCTGCTTCGCGCGGCGGCGGGGCGATTCGCCTCGGAGCACCTCGCAAGGGCGTCGTGAGACGAGGCAACCCGTGAGAGAAGCTGTGTATCAAACGTATGACTGACCCACGGGAGGGCTCGAGAGTCAGCGTGCGAGAATTCGAGCTGGTCGAACGCGCAAAAGCCGGCGACCGGATCGCGATGGGTGATCTGTACGAGCTCCACTCGCGACGGGTTTATACGGTGGTGCGCCGCCTGGTTGGAGATGACCACCTGGCGGAGGACCTTTCCCAGGAAGCGTGGATACGCGCGTTCGAAAAGCTTCACCTGTTTCGCGGAGAGGCGGCGTTCGGAACTTGGCTGTACCGGCTGGCGACCAATGTCGCGTTGAACCGGCTGCGACGGTCCTCCAAGCGCGGAGACGTCGAGTCGGCGGCCGATATGCCGCGAGTCAGCCCGCCGCCCGACGACATGGTGGTGAACAGACGACTGTTATCGGCAGCGATCGATCAGCTGCCCCACGGATACCGACAGGTCCTGGTCCTGCACGACGTGGAGGGCTGGACACACGAGGAGATCGGACAGTCCCTCGGGTGCTCGGCCGGGACATCGAAATCGCAGCTGCACAAGGCGCGCGCCCGAATGCGTTCATTGATCGCACCGGTGAGCGCCCAAAGCGAGGCTGGGAGCGAGGTTTGACGAGAAGATGTCCGAACAACACCTGACGCCGGAGCGGATCTCGGCCCTGCTCGAGGAGCCATGGGCCGACATGGAGGCGGGAGGCCACCTCGAGGGCTGTACGATCTGCCGCCGCGACTACGAGCACATGAGCCGCATGCGCATGGCGCTCTCTGCGCTCGACGACCTGGAGCCACCCGCAGGAGAATGGGCGGCGATCGAGGCCCGTCTCGACGCGAGTCCGTTCATAGCCCGAGACGTGGTTCCGCTGCACCGCCCGCCCTTCTGGCGATTCGGCAGCTGGCCCATGCAGGCGGCGGCCGCGTTCGCCCTGTTCGCGGGAGGGCTGCTGGCCGGCACCCAACTCGTGGAGCGCGGGCCTCCCGGGGAACCGTTCGATCCGGACAGGCTTCCTGTGGCCGTCTCCCCGGTCACTTCTCCGGGTGCGGATCTGGCGCCTGAAGAGGCCTACCTCAGCACGCTGAGCCAGCTGGATGCGATGCGTTCTCCCGTACAGATGGCGGAGCTGGAGCGGGAAGATGGGACGCTCGACCCGGTGGCCACCGCCCAGCTGCTCGCGCAGTTGAACGCGCTGATCCAGGCGTCGGAGGCGGCCGTCGAGGAGTCGCCCGGTGACCCGATCGTGAACGGAATGCTGTTCCAGCTCATGGAACAGCGCGAGGCGATCACCCGACGCATGTACGAGTCATCGCGGCTCACGACGACGGAGAGCTGGTGATGAGGAGCCTCCGTGCGGTCACGCGAGCGTTTGTTCTCGCCGCCCTGATTGTGCCGGGATTTGCGCCGCTGCTCCATGCCCAGGAGCCTGAGCGCGGCCCGCACGGCTGGCTGGGCGTGCGCATCAACGATTGGCTGCAGTGCGAGTGGGAGGCCGAGACCGATCGCAAGCCGTGTGCGCGCGTGCTGGTGGTCCAGGAGGTGATGGTCGATGGCCCCGCGGATCGCGCCGGTGTGGAGCCCGGCGATCGCCTGGTGGCGATCGACGGACACACGCTCGACGATCCGAAAACGCGCATGCGCCACTTCGCGAATCTGCGGGCGGGGGACCCCGCCTGGTTGTCGGTGGGTCGGGACGGAGACGAGCAGACGCTGCAGGTCGTGCCGGTCAGGCGGCCTTCCAACCTTGCGGCGGTCGCGTGGCGAGGCGGCCAGCTCACGTACCGATCGGATGCTTACGTGTTGCCCCTGAAGCCGCTGACCCGTCTGCGCGACAGCACCGTCGCCGTGACGATTCGCACGGATGACGAGGGCGTTCTGGTGGTCCGGCCCGGGCGAATCTCGATCGACGGAGAGGATATCGTCCTCGTAGAGCTCGAGAACCTGACCGTCGATGTGACGCGCGCCCTCGAGGAGGCAGGTTCCAAGCTGGCCCAGGTCGAACTGGGTACGTGGCTGAAGGCGCTTCAGGACTCCGTGTTCGTGAACGCTCGCGTGCAGCTGGATTCCCTGCGTAAGCTTATGCTTACCGAGAAGATGCGTGAGAACGCGCTCGAGTGGTCGTTGCGACGGGCTCGGGATGGCGGCGTTGTGACGTTCGGTCGCCACCTGGCGGGAGCCGAGTTCAAGGAGCTGGGCGGCGAGCTCGCGGAAGCGTTCGAGGGAGTGGACAAGGGTCTCCTGGTGCTTCGCGTGCTACCCCGAACGCCCGCCGCCAAAGTCGGTCTTCGACCGGGCGATGTCGTGACGAATGCGGGAGGGCAGCAGTGCGAGAGTCTGTCGGACCTGCGGGCGGCACTGAGGCACGGGCCGAAGGGCGGTCCGTTGACGATCCAGTGGGTGCGGCGCGGGCGGCAGATGGAAGGGATCCTGAAGGGCGAGTAAGCTCCAGCCTCGCGGGTCGTTTCGCGGCCCTCTCCGCCGAGCTCCAGTCCGCTTTCACTTCCTGGTCGCTGTCTGCGGAGCCGTGGCCGGAGGAACGGTTTGACGAGCTCGCTCGCCGGGCCTTCGCCATCCAATACGAGAGCAGCCCTCCGTACCGGCGGTACTGCGATCGCCTGGGAGTCGAGCCCGCCGCTGTAGGGCGTTGGCACGACGTGCCGGCCGTTCCCACCGCCGCCTTCCGCGAAGTCTCTCTGTTCGTAGACGTCCTGGCGCGTCGCCCCGGACCGGATCAACTGGAGTTCCGTACGAGCGGGACGACGAGGGGTCCGGCGAAGCGCGGCCGCCACGTGGTGATCGACCCGGAGCTCTACCGTGCCTCCCTCGTGGCGGGTTTTCGACGGTACGTGCTCGGTGCCGGCCCCTCGGTTGCCGGCCAACCGGAGTCGTCCCGGCACTCGGTAGCGCCCGGCCGGTTCACCATCTGCTCGCTGATCCCTCCGTTCGAACTCACTGGCGACTCGTCGCTCGCCTGGATGAGCGACGCCTTGCTCGACCGCTTCGGTGCCGACGGATCGCGCTCGGTGACGGATGAGAACGGCATCCGCTGGGCGGAAGCCCGCCACGTCGCGGAGGCGGCCTGCGCCTCGG
>JBDHLB010000114.1:0-5252 GCA_039586095.1 Gemmatimonadota bacterium | reverse complement strand
GAAGGACGCCGACGAATCCGACCCCGGCCGACAGGATCATGACCTGATAGAGCGCTGCGCGGGCCAGCACGAGAGAAAAGAACACGCCAACGGCGAAAAGAAGCCACCCAAGACGCATCTGGCGCCCCCCGTTCCGCGCGTACTCCTCCGCCGTCCGCAGATCTCTGACGAATCCTTCGCGCTCCTGGTTCTCCTCGAAGGAGGCCATCTCTTCGGGTGAGTATTCCTTCGAGCGGATGACCGTCCACAGGACGGCGACGAAGAACACGGCAGCGCCAATGTAGAAGGAGAGCCGAACAGAATCGGGAATCACGCCCTCCGGGGCTTCGTTGCTGACACCCAGCTGTCCCGTGAGGAGCCAGGGCAGCATCGAGGCGACGACGGCTCCGGTGCCGATGAAGAAGCTCTGCATGGCGAACCCGGTGGTCCGCTGCTCCGAGGGCAGGTTGTCACCCACGAAGGCGCGGAAGGGCTCCATGGAGATGTTGATCGAGGCGTCCATGATCCACAGCATCCCCGCCGCGACCCACAGGGCCGGAGAGTTCGGCATGGCGATCAGGGCGAGCGATGCGAGAATGGCCCCGCCGAGGAAGTAGGGACGACGGCGGCCGAGCCGGTTCCAGGTGCGGTCGCTCAAATAGCCGACAATGGGCTGAACCACGAGACCGGTCACCGGTGCGGCGATCCACAGAATCGGAATGTTCTCGACGCTGGCACCCAGCGTCTCGAAGATCCGGCTCACATTCGCGTTCTGCAGGGCGAAACCGAACTGAATGCCGAGAAAGCCGAAGCTCATGTTCCAGATTTCCCAGAACGAGAGACGGGGCTTGGGCCGCACGGCTTCGGGGGCGGTGACGCTACGTGCTTCCATGGTCGACCTGGACTCTGCTAGTGGATTCTGGCTGTCGAGCTCACGTCGGATGGCGAGCCTCGTTCAGTCGACGGATCAGCGCTTCAACCTCGGGGTCGGCGAAGATCTCGTCCAGAAGTCTCGCCATCGGACGCTGCCAGTTCGGATGGTCTGAAGAGCGCGTCCCGGGGATGTTCACCCCCTGATCCTCGAGCCATAGATCCTCGAACCAGGGGACGACCAGCGGGCTGTCGGAGCGGCCGAGCCACTCGAGAAGCGTGGCCAGAAACGTGCGCGGGTCGTACAGGCTGCAATCCAACCGCTCGGCAAGTCTGTTAGCCGAGTCGGCGCGCTCCCGCCGAGCGCGCGGGGCCGCCTCCTCAGCCAAGAGCCCACAACGCACTCGTTCGTCGATATCCACGCCAGCCAGCCACCCTGCAAAGGTGGGCGTGTCATGCGTGTTGATCAGCGCCATGTCGGTCGATGTCGGCGGTTGGATGTCCGCGGCGGTTGGCGGACGGATGTTCTCAGACGCGGGCGATTCGGTCTCCTCGGCCCGCTGCGACGCCGCGTCGGCCGCGCTCGAGGTACCGTGTGTCGCCTTGGGATACCGGCCGGAGGGATCGGCCGCCTCGAACTCCGCCAGGTACATGCCCCAGATCCGGTGGCGAGGCAGGGCCTCGTCGATCTCCGGAGGCACGGTTCCCAGGTTCTCGCCCACCACCTCGCAGCGGTGTCGGTGGGACTCGAGGGTCAGGATGGCGAATAGCTCCTCCGGTGGATACGAGACGTACGTGCCCTCGTGCAGCCCAAATCCGTGGGGAATCCAGTATAGCCGCGTGAGGGCCATGATATGGTCGACGCGAAGCACGCCGGAGAGCGTGGCTTGCAGGGCGATGGCCGCGGCAAGGTACCGGTGACCCTCGCGACGCGATGCCTCCGGAAGAACCGGCGGAAAACCCCAATCCTGGCCGCTCGGAAAACCCTCGTCTGGAGGGGCGCCCACCGACATGCCGTCTGCGAAGAGGGCCTGGCGGGACCAGGGATCGTAGCCGTCGGGATGGACACCCACCGCGAGGTCCAATCCCAGACGTAGCCCTTCGTCGTCCAGGCGGTGTCGAAGGTCGTCCAGCTGTCCGCGCACCCGCCCCTGAGCCACGAGGTGAAAGCGCTCCTCCTCCGGATCTATCTGCTCACGGTCCAGCGTTCCCGCGCGCGCTTTCGAGGGCCAGTCGCGCCAGTTTCTGCCGAGCAGCGCCTGGGCGCCGCGAAAACGGGCGTAGCGGGCCAGTTCGGCATCCACGGTGTCCGGGTCCGGCATCGGAAGCCCGGCCAGTGCGGCGCGAACCTCGGCGTCCGCCCGCGTCACGTCCAGCGTGGTAGAGATATCCGCCGGGCGATGCCTATCCCCCAGGTCCAGGATCAGTTCTGACCAGAAGAGGCGACTTACCGGCGAATACGGGCTGGGCTCCGCCGGCGGCGAGTTGAAGGTGGGATTCAGGGGCAGCACGACGACGAGGTCTCCCCCACGGTCACCCACCCACCGGCACACGGACTCCAGATCCCGAAGGTCGCCGAGGGAGCGGCTACGGTTCGAGCGGAGAGCGGCGAGATGCGTGCTGACCCCCCAGCTATGTCGCGAGTCGGGCCGCCGCCACGCCTCCGTCGGTGCGACGATCACTGAGCACTTCGAGGTCTCGCCCGGTGTCTCTACTGTCAGCCTGTGATAGCCCGGCGGGAGCGGCTCCATCGATCGGAGCTGCCCTTCCCGGATCTCGAGCCGAGCCTCCTCGCCGCTTTCGAGCCGAAGCTCGGCTCGTGGCGTTCCAGCCTCGGCGGGCTCGGGGATCGAGACGGTGGGGAGCATTCCGTCCCAGGCGACGATCACGGGCGGCAAGCGCTCGGCTCCCGAGGCCGAGTGGAAGGCCCGCAGCGCCTCTGCAGCGTCCGACGGCTCGGCAATCGGAGCACCCAGCGCGCCGCACACACGCACCAACGTTTCGGGCGCCACGGTCACGGGCCGTTTCAGACCGTCCGTGTAATGGGTGTACACGCCCATCGCCTGGGCCAGGGAGGGCAGGGCTTTGGAATCATCCATGGGCCGAACGGCCAACAGCGTGCAAAGGAGACTAGTCCGTATGTCTACTTGATATCGATCGTGCAGGGTCCGGCTTCGGTCAACCAGTCACAAGGAGAGGAAACCGCTTGGCATGCCGTTCGGCCCGCACGAAAGGCTAAGTTTCGAGGCGTGACCGTCGAAGCGCAAGGCTGCTGCGCAGCAGCAGTTTGCGCGGTTTTCGAGATGGCCGCGAGCCAGAAAGACCGGGGGATTCCCGGGCGGGCCTACCAGACGGTCCCGACCTCCTGCCTCTACGGGCTCAACCGCACCCTGGCCGCCCTTGTAGGGTTTTTCCCCACACGCTTGTAGGGTTTTTCCCGACAGACAGACCGGCTCCCAGAGGCTAGTTTGCTGTCAACGGCGGCCGTGCTACAGCCGGTGGCGCCGGCCACCGGCGTTCCGCGACTTCGAGACCGGACGATGTATGCAGAGGCCCTCGGTCTTTTCGCTCCTGCTTCTGCTGTCGACGAGCTCGACTGGCGAAGCCCAATGGAGTTCAATTGCACTCCAGGCCGAATCCGAGCGGACGGTCGGGGACGACATCCAACTCGGCTGGGAGGCCATCGAGCACACGCTATCCTCGCCCGCAAGGTGGAATGCCGACGACTGGTTCACTTTTGCCGTAGTCTCCAGCACCACAGTCGCCTCGGTCACCTTCGAAGAGTCGGTCCGAGACGTTTTCCAGGCTGCCACGAGCGACGTCGGCGATGCGCTCGAGCGAGTGGGCTACTGGTACGGCTCGCCGGTATTCACCGTGCCGTTCACCGTGACCACATATACCGCCGGTGTCCTCTTCGACTCGGACTCCGTGCGAGATACGGGTCTCATGATGGCAGAGTCCCTCCTGCTGGTCGCGCTCATCCAGCAGCCACTTCGAATTGTTGCTGGACGGGCACGACCGCACCTAGGACTGGGCCATCTCGCGTTCAGGCCCTTTACGCTGGACGGAGACTACGCCTCCTTCGTCTCCGGTCATGCCTGGAGCGCCTTCGGCATCTCAAACATCCTCGCCCGACAGATCGACCGCTGGTGGGCATCCATCGGCCTCTACGCGCTCGCCGGTATCGCGGGCCTGGGCCGTATGTACTCGGACTCTCATTGGCTCTCGGACGTGCTAGTGGGCGGAGCGTCGGGCTACTTCAGCTCGACGACGCTCTGGAATTGGCACAATGAGCGAGCGGGGTCGGAAGCCGTTTCCAGCTCTCTACAGGATGCGACATGGCTGTACGTGACTTTTCGGTTCTGACCGGATACGCACGGTGGCTTATGGTGCCCCTGCGGCGCGCCGTGATCTTCGTACTCGTCACACTTACTTTTGCCGCTTCAACCACAAACGCGCTGTCACCGACGGCCGGAGTGGGGGCTTCCGGGTCGATTGTGCCGCAGGATACCACGCGGGTGACGACCGTGATACCCGGAGCACAGTACGCGGCCGGTGGTCTCTACCGGTTCCTATGGGGTGACCACTATCGGGACGCATGGACAACCGAGGTTTCCGTTCCGGTCCTCGACCTCGGTCAGTTCGCTGACGGTCTGACTCCGCTGTCTGCCGGAGGCGGATTCCAGACGAAATCGCTCTGGTTTGCGGGTGCGAACGGGAGACCGTACGCGTTTCGCTCCATCCACAAGAGCGCTTCGCGCATGGTCCCGGAAGTGCTTCGCGGCACCTTTGTCGAAGAGCTGGCACGGGATCAAATGTGCCTGCAGCACCCGTTCGGGCCGCTGGTGGTCGAACGACTGGAGCACGCCGCCGGAGTCCTGCATACGGATCCTCGCGCTTACGTACTGCCCGACGATCAAGCGCTGGGAGAGTTCAGGGAAGACTTCGCTGGCGAGCTGGGCATCCTCGCGGAACGGCCGACCACGTCAGAAGGCGAGGTCGCCACCTACTCCGGTGTGGACGAGATCATTGACGCATTCGAGATGGTCGAGCGCACCCATGTCGACCCGAGGGTACAAGTTCACTCCCCCGCCTATCTGAGGGCTCGCTTGCTGGATGTCCTGACTGGGGATTTCGACCGCCACGCGGATCAATGGCGATGGGCCGACTTCGGGGCAGACTCGACGCCCGGTTGGAGACCAATTCCGCGGGACCGAGATCTGGCTTTCGCGCGTCTGGATGGCCTCATCATCGGTTTGACCCGACGCCGCATCCCGATGCTCTCGAGCTTCGGGGAGAGCTATGGTGACCTCTCCCGGCTGCACTATCAGGCCCGGTTCCTGGACCGACTGTTCCTCACCGAACTGGAGCGACCGGTGTGGGATTCGGTGGCGGCCAATCTC